>CAZPMH010000051.1:0-1820 GCA_964587815.1 uncultured Micavibrio sp. | reverse complement strand
ACAAAATTTTATACATCAGCAATGATAAGATCTATAGTATTGCAAAGAATATAACCCAAATCAGGCTAGGTCATGTCCATACTTTCCGTTTTATTCCTCACTTTTATGTATGTGTTGACCAGCGCACCGATGGGAATTTTGGCCTTCATCATCTACAAAAAAATCGACGATCGAGACGTGATAAAAAGCCGAAAACAAGCCTTCTTCGTTATTCTGGTCACGTTAATGATATTCCCGCACCCTATCGCCCTGATAGACGGGCAAACCCATCTGTTCATCGCCCATGCATCGTCAGCAATCATATCGACCGTCACCGCCAGTTGGGAATATTACGCTCCGTGGACGATGAAATACACCGCCTCCGCAATTCTTGCGACGGGATGCGTTCTGTGGCTGATCTCCCTCAAAATATTTAACGAAAAAGTGGGCGGCTATAATCTGGAAGATTAAAAAGAGCACTTAAGCAATCAAATTAGTTTTCCATAAGAGATAGTCTCCAAGAGCGTTTAACCACCCGCCATCACGCTGAGCGCATCCGCTGGCGACACACGCCCGTCATACAGAGCCTTACCCACCACAACGCCGCTCACGCCATATTGCGCACTGTCTTTAACCAGTTTTAAATCCTCAACACTGCCAACCCCGCCCGAGGCGATCACGGGGATAGACGTGCTCTGCGCGAGCGCAACGGTCGAGACAACATTCACGCCCTCACCCGTACCGTCACGGTCAATATCAGTATAGATAATCGCCGAAACCCCGACATCTTCAAAAATCTGCGCCAGCGCCGTGGCCTCCAAATCAGACTCCTCGACCCAGCCCTCAACCGCGACCTTCCCGCCGCGCGCATCAATGCCGACAACAATCTGCCCGGGAAATTCATAACAGGCTGTTTTCACCAAATCAGGATCGCGCACTGCCACCGTGCCCAGAATAACCCGTGAAACCCCCTCATTCAGCCACGCCTCAATCTGTGACAGGTTACGAATGCCGCCGCCAAGCTGCACAGGGATATCCACCGCCTTAATAATATTACGCACCGCCTTATGGTTGGTCGGCACACCATTGACCGCACCATCCAAATCCACCACATGAATCCACGAAAACCCCGCACGTGCCCATTCCAACGCCTGCGCACCCGGGTCATCATTATACACCGTGTCCTTATTCATATCGCCCTTATACAGGCGCACACACTGCCCACCCTTTAAATCAATCGCCGGATATAAAATCATCGTCTCGCCGTCCCTGTAGAAATTCTTAAATACAACGCTCGACCATAAGTCAGTCATGCAAAATTGACAAGCATTGGTAAAAGGCATATGACAAACAAAGAAAAATAAACGACGACGGGAGCGCAGCCATGCTGTCGCAAAAAGACCACGAATTTAACCAAGAAGCGCAAATCCTCGCATTAAACAGCGCGGAAGCCATCGCCATGATCGACAGCCTTGATGCCATGCACACGCACGAGGAAGAGCGCCTGTCACGCCGCGATACCAAACATCGCATTCTGGCGCACCATGACTTTCCAGATGTGCATCTTCATTTGTCTGAGAGCGAAAGCCTCTCCGATACAAAAGCGCTGAAAACCCTTTATGAGAACGGCGATGAACAGGTAAGAACAAACGTCGTCAGCAATGAATATTTCTCTGATCTGGTCATGCAGGCCGTTGCCGCAAAAGATGAAAGCGTTGAAGTCACCAGAGCCTTAGCCGCGAACCCCTCCCTGATGAGCGGCGCCGCGCAGAAATTCCTCGCGGGTAGCCATGACCCCGAAACAGTCGAAAACCTCGCCGCCAACGAGGCCTTAAGCGATG
>CAZPMH010000050.1:0-2350 GCA_964587815.1 uncultured Micavibrio sp. | reverse complement strand
GGCATGATTTCTTCTCTCCAGCGTCTGCCGTTGAATATTCCGTAATGACCGCATTCTAATTGGAAGTGGTGATATTGTTTTGCTTGTTTAAGGGAATAACAAAGCTCATGCGCAGCGGTTGTTTGGCCGCGTGCAGAAATGTCATCCAATTCTCCTTCAACAGTTAACAAAGCCGTATGCTCAATATCTTGCGGGCGGACATCTAATAATTCATCAGTTTCAGGGTTTTTCCACTTCATGTTTCCTTTAGGAAGGGAGTGGCGTTGGAAGACTTCCTTGACGGTTTGTAGGTAAAATTCTGCGGGGATATCCATAACCGACAAGTATTCGTTATAGAATTTGCGGTGTTTTTCGCTCGACTCGCCATCACCAACAATCAGGTGTTGGTAGAATTTAAGATGTGAACCGACGTGCGCGTCTAAGTTCATGGACATAAATCCTGAAAGCTGTAGGAATCCAGGGTATACTCGTCTGTGCGCGCCAGGATAATGAAACGGCACATTGTATAACACATTGTTTTCAAACCACGATAGAGGGCGTGTTTCCGCCAGCTGAGTGACTTCGGTTTTTGAGACGCGTGTATCAATCGGGCCGCCCATAAGTGTCATTGTGAGAGGTTGATTCGGATCGTTTGCGCTCGCCATGAGCGAAACGGCGGCCAAAACAGGAACGGCTGGTTGGCATACAGCGATGACGTGGGTTTCGGGGCCAAGATGCGTTAAAAATTCACGCAGGTAGGTGATATAATCATCAAGGCCGAATTTCCCTTCTGACAGCGGCACTTGGCGCGCATCCTCCCAATCTGTGATGTAGACATCGTGGTGCGGGAGCAGGGCTTGCACCGTGCCGCGTAAGAGCGTTGCGTAATGTCCTGACATCGGGGCGACAATCAAAACTTTCGGGTCGTTTCTTTTTGTGTTTCGTTTGAAGTTCAAAAGCGAACAGAATGGTTTTTCCAGAACAACATCTTCTTTGACGGTCACTTTTTTGCCGTCGATTTTTGTTTCAGGCAGACAAAAATTAGGGCGGCCGAAACGTCTTGTCATGCGTTCCAGAACCTCTGCGCTAGCGCCCATAGTGCGTCCAACTTGCGTGTAAGATATAGGGTTAAGGGGGCTTTGCAGAACTGAGCGCATAAGCTGAGCCTGTATTCTTACAGGTGTCATAAGCGCGTGTTGAAGTTCGTAAAGCTGATAAAGCATGCAAATTCTTCTTTCTGTATATGCCTGATTATTCTTTAAGGATACTCTGTTTGTGTGCGATGCACAATAAATGAAGATTACATGATTGCATCTTGTTTCTCAAGGCTTCACTGATATAGTTTTTATGTGTTGAAATGCTTTTTTAGCTTAGGGCTTATTTGTGATTGAATTTATCAGCTCCTTACATAGTCATATTATGGATGTCGAACGTATACCATATTTGGTGGTTGCGCTTTTAATTTGTACTGTGGCGGGCGTTATTACAGGGCCTTTTCAGGGGCGTGCTTATCCTTTCTTATGGATCGTTCTTGATGCCTTGTTTGGTCGATTTGGTGATCGTTTAAACCGAAAGGGTAGGGCGCGAGCAGATCTTATTCTTCGCGGCTTTGTGTTTACTGTTTTTATTTTGGTGCTTGCGTTTGGCTTGGCGATGCTTTCGATTGCGCAGTTTGGGGTGTATTCGTATTTTGAGATATTCCTTTTGTGCTGTTGTCTATCTTCTGGGGCGACATGGTACGTGGTTTTGAAGGTTTATTTTGCTCTTTCAAAAGATGTGGACGTTGATGCGGCGCATCTTGTTCTTGCCAGATCAAGTGATGTTGATTTGAACAGTGTTGATCGGCACGGCATTTGTCGTGTGGCTATAGGCGTTCTGGCAACATCTTTTGATAAGGGCGTTGTGCTTCCGTGTTTTTGGTATTTGATCGGCGGCTTGCCTTTGATGCTGATGGCAACGGCTTTGGGTTTTTTGGCATGGCGGTATGATTCACATTCCGGCTTTGGTTGGTTCATTCTATCGATAGAAAAATTGCTTGGGGTTGTGCCTTCTGTTTTTGCAGGGCTTTTGCTGGTACTTTCTCTTACACTTTCACAAGGTGCGGCTATGCTGAAAGTTGTTGCGAGTTGGTGGAATTTAAGAAATAACACGCCTTATGGGCGGAGTGGTTTTGTGTTGAGTGCTTACGCTGTCGCGCTTAAAGTTGCTCTTGGTGGTCCGGTGACGAGATTAAAGGGACGCAGCGAAAAATTTTCTTGGGTTGGCATGCAGGGCGCAAGTGCTAAGGTCGAGTATGGGCATTTAAAACAGGCAATTTTGGCGAGTGTTATTGCGCATGTTTTGTTTTTGTTGTGTTTATTATCAGCATATT
>CAZPMH010000049.1:0-2895 GCA_964587815.1 uncultured Micavibrio sp. | reverse complement strand
TCATTTCTTTACCTTCTTTAGTGGTTAGGCGACGTTCTTTACCGTCGACCAGATAGGCTTCCCATTTTCGTCTGTCATGAAGTCCTGAGCCACGGCCGCCTACGCGTAATGTGTACCCAATTTCACGGCTGCACTCACCGCCCCAGATATCAGACATTGTTTTTTTCAATGGAATTGCTTCAGGAAATATAAATTCCGGCAGATCATCGCCATAGTCTCTGTTGAAGCCAACAATAAAAACACGAGGTCTGTGCTGGGGGAGGCCATGATCAGATGCCTTAACAACTTGGGCTTTAAAAGTATAGCCAAGATCATCTTCTAACATTTTTTTGATAGTTTTGAATGTACGCTCATTATCATGTTTAATAAGGTGCCTGACATTCTCCAAAAAGAAGGCTTTTGGTCTTTTTGCTTTAATAATGTCACAAATTCTGAAGAACATATTCCCTCTGGAATCTAAATTCTCAGAGAAGCCTCTTTTGTGTCCTGCTTGGCTAAATGGCTGGCATGGGAAACCTGCGCAGAGCACATCAAAATCGGGGACCTGATTTTCCGGGTCCATAATTTTCAAAATGTCATCATTGAAGTTGCCGCTTTCAAAAAGCTCAGGAGAAATTTTCTTCAGATTTGTTTCGTATGTTTTCCTGGCATGCTGATCAATTTCAGAAGCAAAAACGCACTTTGCTCCTAAATCATGAAAAGCTAAGTGAAAACCTCCAATACCTGCGAAGAGGTCAATGAATTTCACAGCCATGTGAATCCCTAACGTTGAATTTTACTAAGTACACTATTATTAAGGTAAATGAGGAATTGGTTCTACTCTGGGCGATGAAAAAATGGCAGATATACACACTAAAGCGGCCAGAAGTAAAAATATGGCGGCGGTTAAAAACAAGAATACGAAGCCTGAAATGCAAATTCGAAAGGAATTGCATAAACGAGGCTTCAGATACTCTCTGCACAATAAAAAGCTCCCCGGTAAGCCTGATTTGTTTTTTCGAAAATATAATGCGGCCTTATTCATCAATGGGTGCTTTTGGCATATGCATGACTGTCCGCGCGTCAATATCCCTGAAACGAATTCAGAATTCTGGGAGGAAAAGCTGAACAAAAATAAAGAGCGCGATAAAAGGGTCCGAGCCCTTCTTGATCAATCAGGCGTCAGGCATATGACAGTATGGGAATGTGATTTACGTGGTAAAAATAAACGCCCGATAGAAGACGTTTGTGACGATGTTCAAAATTGGCTTTTAGAGCTGTAACACTGACTTCATTTTCCGCTGGTCATTTCTTAGTTCATACCTTATCTTAAACATGCTGCATCGATAGGTGCAGTGGGGCGTAGTAACCTCTTGTCACTAGCGGCTGGCATCAGCCGTTATTGGTGCATTTCATATAAAATGCACTAAAGGATGTCGTTCCTCAATCTTATGGTCGGGGAGACGGCGAAATATAATAACGCATGCGTGAATACGTCGTGCCGTTCCTAGTGACACGGTTACTAACTCCCCGGCTTCCAGATTAAATTCTGGGGGCCGTTTTCATTTGCCTTTAGCAATTGAAATTCAGTGCTGTGAACGGCCACCCAAGAACAGCGTGTGGCAGTGTTACTTTGATAGTGAAGGGACACAACACGAGACGAGAGGAGAGCACAATGGACAGACCGTTTTCATGCACAACATTAGCCGAAAGGTGGGATGTATCTCCGCAACATATTCATAACCTCATTCAACGCGGTGACATTCAAAACAGTTTCAAAATCGGTCGGCATGTGAGGATACCGGCTTGGGAAGTAGAAAGGATTGAATCATGTGGCAGCTTAAACTCTATAGAGGAAAATACTACGCTTATAGCAAAGTCGACGGAGACTCTGTTAGGCGATCTTTACGTACCTCCGACGAACCTGTAGCGAAAAGACGGTTCGAGGATTTTCTGAAACAGCAGCTCGTACCAAGCAATACTGTTGAAGAGATATTCAATGTTTATCGCGCGGAAAAAGAAAATGAGCATGGATCGCTTGGGTATCTATGGATACCGCTGCAATTTTTTAAAGATTATACGCCTGAGCAAATTACGCGTGACAAGTGCAAGCAATATGTTCAGAAAAGGCGTGTGGAAGACAGAGTCGGCGATTGGACAATCATAAGAGAAATCGGAGCACTTAGAGCGGCAATGCGATTTCATGATAAGGAAACGCCGGCGCGTTTTTATATTCCTCCTGCACCAGCGTATAAAGAGCGGTACTTAACAAAGCAGGAATTCAAGAAGCTTATGGCGGGTTCAGTTGAACCCCATATTAAGCTTTTTATTATTATGGGGCTTTGCACGGCGGCCAGAAAATCAGCCATTCTTCAATTAAAGTGGGAGCAGGTAGACTTTAAACGCGGCATTATCAATTTTGGAAATTCCAATAAATATAAAGGAAAAGCACAAGTTCCTATAAACACGACATTGGGAAAGGCTTTAAAGGAATATTATGAAGCCAGAACGTGCGAGTATGTAATCGAATACGGATCAAAGCCGATTAAGGATGTGAAAAGAGGGTTTACAGCTGCTGTTAAACGAGCCGGATTGGAAGATGTTACGCCTCATGTTTTAAGACACACGGCGGCTGTCTGGATGGCAGAAAACAGAGTTCCGATGAGTGAAATTTCTCAATATTTGGGGCATAAAAATACGGCAATAACAGAAAAGGTTTATGCCCGATATTCGCCTGAATACCTTAGGAGTGCAGCAGAATCTTTGGAAATTTTTTAGGCGGGGTTCAATTGAACCCCCGATAACAAACTAATTTTCAGCTAAGTCACTGAAAAAATGGAGCGAGTGAAGAGATTCGAACTCTCGGCCCCAACCTTGGCAAGGTTGTGCTCTACCCCTGAGCTACACTCGCATCGC
>CAZPMH010000048.1:0-3281 GCA_964587815.1 uncultured Micavibrio sp. | reverse complement strand
AAGCTGCGCCGCTTCACGCGCCTCTTTATTGGGGTCCAAGTAAAAACCCGGATCATGATCTATACCGTTCGGAAACCGTTCATTGAAACCATCATCGCCAATATCCTGTGGTTCTAAATAAAACCCGGGGTCTATATCATGATTTGGAATTCTGAATTCTTCTTCAACACCATCACCGTCTATATCAATCGAAATTGGTGTCGGCTCCGGGTTCGTAGGATCAAAGAAATGCTTTTGAACATCGGAGATATCATCATTAACGCCCCCAACATCTAATATTCGATAATAAAAGAAAGAATTATCACTAGGCTTGATTCCGCCACTAACACCCATAACATCACCTCAACATTGGACTTTTTATATTTACATATCTTACATTTTAAAAAGTTCAAGCGCAACTTTTTCCAAATTATACAAATAAGAAAGCCACAAAATACAAGAACTTTTTCAAGCATCAGACAATAGCTGACAATCTTCATTTCGTTTTGACTCACCCATGGCTTGCTGATATTTATGCGATACATAAAAGACAAAAGAAAAAGCCGTAATGAAAAAAATTATTCTTATACTTGCGCTTTGTTTTACGCTTCCCGCTCAAGCACAAGATACATTCGATCGCGCAGAAACCGAAAAAATTCTCGCGGAACAAAAAATTGAAATAGACGCACTTGAAAGCCGTCTTAAAGAACCTGACATCCAACAAAAAGATTTCCTCACAATCCGAAAAGCGTTAAGAGCCAATCGTGAAATCGTCGAAAATCTATCAAACAGAGTTGAGCCTATACTTGAAAGCGTACAGGCCGACATCGCAGATATAGGACCTGCACCTGAGGGCGAAAACCCTGAGCCGGAACCTGATAACATCCGTGAGAAACGGGAAGACTTAACGGAAAAATCCCTAATGTTCAGCGGTCTGATCAGAGAAGCAGAGGTACTGACATCCAAAACATCCAGATTACTCGAAAAAGTTGCGCTCATGCGTAGAGGGCAGTTCATCGATCGGCTTTTTGAAACACAAACCTCCCCTTTTGACATCACGCTTTGGCAAGGAGCCGCGCAAGTATATGCATCGCAAATCGGCCTCATCGCAAATGTTTTCCAAAACAATATATGGCCGTATAAACTGCCTGTAACAATCGCGATATCTCTGCTTCTCATATTTGTCCTTGTATCAACATACATCTCAAAAAGCAGCTTGAAGAAGGCACTTCAAATTGAGAACGCAGACCGCCTCGCAGCGGTATCAAGGTCGCTGATAATGCCATACGCCGCCATCTTGTTGGGCATGCTGATTGTGCTGCAAACCTTCATCGCACAAGAAATCATTAATGAAAACAGCTGGCCTCTGGCTAAACAATTAATGACCGTTTCTATCTTCGCGATTGCAGCAATACTAACAGCAACCCGCCTGAATAAAGCAGGCTTAATTCGTAGAATGATTTGTTGGCTTGCCATCGCGACATCCGCCATTTACACACTCGACGTCATTTTAATGGAAACTGCAGGAACCATGAGCGTTCCCTTAGAATTTACAGTGGCACAAAGCTATATCGTCACGTCAACTTTTGCCATTCTTCTCGGTATATTTTCCTTCACAATACTTAAGCGCCCCAAAGGCGAGAAAAAATACATCATACCAAAGCAAATCTTTTTCTTCCTCTGCGCTTTGGCTGCATTGATCTTGGTGATCAACACGTTCGGCTACGCCGCATTAGGACGCTATATATTTAGCCGTATTATTCTTCTATTCTCACTGTTTATCGGCATACTTTTAATACGCGGCGCCATCCGCCCCTACTTCGTGAAAGTCGACAAATATTTTAAAAAAGACGACACACAAGAAAGCTATATCTTTTTCTGGCTTTCATTTTCCATGGATATACTGCTCTTCTTTATTGCCCTACCTTTATGTGCCGCCATCTTTGGCTCAGACTGGGTTGAAATCAGGGAATGGGCGGTTCATGCATTTTTTGGCATGAAAGTCGGCAATGTCACAATATCAGTTGCAAACATCGCCATTGCCGTAACCGCTTTTCTGGCCTTACTGTTTGCAACGCGTTTCATACAGAATGTTTTATCAACCAAAATACTTCCCAAAACAAAAATGGATCCTTCAATCAGGCAATCTATTGTTCAGGTTTTGGGGTATATAGGCCTAATCATATCATTACTGATCAGTATATCCGCAGTCGGCTTTGATCTGACAAACCTCGCCCTGATCGCTGGTGCATTATCCGTTGGTATCGGTTTTGGTTTACAAAGTATTGTTAGCAATTTTGTGTCAGGTCTTATCTTATTATTTGAACGCCCAATCAAGGTCGGAGACTGGATCATCACTGCCTCAGGCGAAGGAATAGTAAAGAAAATCAGTGTCCGTTCGACAGAAATTGAAACATTCGACAGAACATCAATTATCGTTCCTAACGCAGAACTAATATCCTCTTCGGTCAAGAACTGGACACACAAAGACAGAATAGGCCGCGTCATAATAACAGTAGGCGTGTCCTACGATAGCGATCCGCACCAAGTAAAAGAGATGCTTTTGAAATGCTCTATGGATAACCCGCATGCACTAAACACACCTGAACCAAGCGTACATTTTAAAGACTTCGGTGATAACGCGCTCATATTTGACCTAAGATTTTTCATCAGAAACATCAGCGATCTGTATAAAATTGCGACTCAAATGCGCCTCGACATCTGGGACGCATGCAAAGAAGCAGACATAGAAATCTCATTCCCACAACGTGACCTTCACATCAGAAGCGCACCCGGCTTAGAAGGACTATTCAAAAATGACAGTAAATGACAATCCTATACTCTTCGCCTGCGAACTTGTCGGTAACGGAACAGGTGCTCACGTTCCCAACGAATTGGTGCCTGAAAAAATTAAAAGCGACGCTTTGACTTGGGTACATTTAGACGCCAACTTAGCGGAAACAAAGTTATGGCTTAAAAAAGAAGTCAATTATCTGGACAGCATAATTACTGACGCCCTTCTTGCAGATGAAACACGCCCGCGCATGCTGGAATTTGAAAACGGCGCCCTCATGATTTTACGCGGGGTTAATTTGAACGAAAACGCCGATCCCGAAGATATGATTTCCATCCGCCTCTGGATCGACGATGCACGAATAATCACGCTTCAAAGACGAAGCTTAAAAGCTGTAAAAGACATAAGAGAAAGGCTAGAGAATGGCAACGGGCCAAAGAACGCGGGTGACTTTATCACCATGCTGTCTGATCGTCTGTTCTCACGGATGGAACCCGTATTTTCAGAT
>CAZPMH010000047.1:0-4071 GCA_964587815.1 uncultured Micavibrio sp. | reverse complement strand
AACAGGCCAATCGCCAAGATGATGATCCACGCATGATTAAGCACATCTTCAAGCAAGCTTGGGGCGCTTCCGATGATGCTAAATCATTCGCTCACGTCCTTCAAAATCACGGTTTCACCCTCGCAAAAGGAGATCGGCGCGGATTTGTCGCCGTGGATTATAAGGGCGAGGTATATTCTCTCAGTCGTTGGACAGGTTTAAAAACCCGCGCATTGAATGCGCGCTTGAAACAGGAAGATTTACCATCCGTGCAGCAGGCAAAAACCAAGATCGCTGAGATCATGACGGATGTTCTTCAAAAACATATCAATGATGTAAGGCAGGAGCGCAGTAAGAAGTACCAGCCTATTAAGAGCGCGATTTTAAATCTTCGGGAGCGTCACCGTTCAGAGCGCTCAGCATTAGAACAGGCACACAATGACCGCCAGAAGCACGAGGAAACACAACGCCAAGAGCGTATGCCCAGATGGTTCAAAGGCGTGCTTGCCCGTATAACCGGCAAGCATCGCCGAATTCAAGAAGAGAACAGACAAGACGCGCTGAAATGCCAAGCGCGTGACCAAAAGGAAAAGCAGGAACTCATCACCAAACAATTACAGGAGCGCGGCCGCCTGCAAAATCACGTCCAAAACCTTCGCAAGGAGCATAATGAAACCATGTTACAAATGCGTAAAGACATCGGCACGTATATGGAGATGAAAGAGCGCAACAGCCCCGAACCCGTTGAATTCAAACCGCAGCAGCAAGGCCGTGGTGGGTATGCGATGGAGTGAGGAATATTAATTAACGACACAAAAAAGGCCATTAATAGAGATTGATTCATAGTTTAAATTGGTGATTTGATAGCAAGGGGCACTCAGCTTTTGACGTTCGCAAAATATTTTTTTAAGTAATTAGATTAAATATCATTACTAATGAACGGTATCAGTATCGTCATCATCTACATTAGAAGCATCATTTTCAATATCTACTATATCTTCAGTCTTTTTAACATTAACAACAAAATCTTCTTCAAATATTTCTTTATAAGCGTTCAAAAAATCTTCAGTCTTTCTAAATTCTTTAAATAGTGGCCAATCCTTATATGCGTGCTTGTCAATCATCTCATGATTTGCACCTAATTTTTTCATAAGGGCAACACTTTCTTTCCAATCATCCAACAATACAGCATTGGCCATTTTAAATTCATCAACTTTTGCAGACCAATCACAAGCACTCATAATTTCCTTACATTTGTCATCCCTTCCAGCCCACTTGTGAGCTTGAGCACAATTTACAGTTAAAATTGATAGGTTATATTCATTGGAAGGCCTCTTAAAAGTACTGCGCGCAAAGTCCATTAATATGCATGCAAGTTCATACTCACCTCTTTCAATTAAATCAAAAGTGGAGTTATTAAAGCATTTATCTGCTGCGTTCATTTCTTTGGGAAACAATTTTCTCCATAAAACATGTGCAAGTTTAAATCCAATTTCATAAAGGCAATTGTAAGATTCCTTGAAATATTTCTGTGGCACATGCAGCTTGGTACCTTCTATACATTCAGAATCTAATTTGCATTTATGCTCATTACAAATATTAAGATATTGTTTAGAAACAACACCGTCATTGTGAACAAATAAATTCCGTCTCTCTGTTATTTCTATAAATGTAGGCCAAATTTTTAAACCCTTTGTTAAGTGCAGTCCAAATTTATCTTCCATGTATTTAATCTGTTCCGCGTGGCTTTTCCTTAGAACAGTTTCAACCTCTTTCTCAATTACATGGCTTTTAAACTCTTCAAATGAAGGATACTTGCTTATCTCCTGAAAAGTAAAACTGCGTTGGCTATCATTAATAATTTCAGGTTTTAAAGTAAAAATAGCTCTCAATAATCTACCAAGAAACGCATCGTATTGACTAATCATAGTAACCAAAATACTGCGCGGCATTAATACCCTTGATGCGGCCATGTTACGCATCCGAGATCTCTTTTTTTTCCATTGTTTGTAATGCTCAGCAGGAACTCTTATAAATTTTCCTTCCTCATTTTCATCAAATTCACAGTGTTTTTCTTCAAATTCCTTCAATTTCTCATGGGCATATTTATCAACTTCTTGCAACACAAACATCGTCATTGGAAGCGTTTCATGCAACGCCTCCAAGTGATCGGTAAACATTTTAATTTCATCATTTATTGATTTTTCAGCGCTCTTAATATCTTCTGCCATCTCTCAAATCCAAAAATTTAAATATAGCTACTTATACACTCACCTCAATGTTAATAAAGATAAAAGCATATTATCTCTTATCTATTATGAAATGCATTCAATCTTTTGTGACATTAGCATATGTCGTACCCTTGGTTCTGGTTAAGCGGGAAAGCGCTTACGGTATCCAATCGGCGAACGGTTGGTCTTGATGAAATCATCATGGGGTTTTTAGGGGTAGCAGGAACGCTCCCCTGAATGGCGATTGAACATCCATATGTTCATGCATGGTTCGGCGCGGGTGGAGAGGCAATTCTCCAAGTCCTGCGAGGGATAAAACGGCGATACGTTTTGATGGTTTTGCATGCTGGAACGGATTGTGTTCCCATGCTCAAAACCATCCGCGAGAGGGATGAAACGGGAGAGCGCAGCGTCTCCCTTTCCAAGCGTGTTGTAGTACAACACACAGCTTGCGTTCAGTAGAAATTGCAAATTTCAGTCTTAAAGGCTCCATCACAGAGCATTGAACGAAAACCTACCAATGAACAGGTCGCCCATGCTGCGGCGCACCAACTGGTAAATTTAACTTGTCACCGCAACAGACAAGGAGAAGCTGCCATGAAACCAGACATCGAAAAATACCTGCCCATGTTAAACGATATGGATTTAACCCGCGAACAGAAAATCGAACTCATCCACGATCTGTGGCATATCATGCAAAATTTCGTAGATCGTGCCTTTGGTGTTCACCCATTGCAACAATGTCGCGATAAAAAGGAATTTAGCGATTTACACGATTCCAACAAATGCATAGACTCAATCCCGAGCCCTCAACCATCCGATGGAGATATTCGCCCATGACCAAAAGCCGAGCCATGAAAGCCGTAATTTACTGCCGCGTATCCAGCCAGAAACAAGTGCAAAAAGGCGATGGGCTCGGCTCACAGGAAACACGTTGCCGCGACTTCGCCAAACTAAAAGGCTATGAAGTCGTGGACGTGTTTAAAGATGAAGGTGTGTACGGGAGTATGATCGACCGCCCCGCTATGCAGGACATGCTGTCCTTCCTGAAAGACAACAAAAGGCATCAAACGCATATCGTATTGATTGACGACATCAGCCGCCTAGCCCGTAGCCTTGATGCACATATTCACTTGCGCACAGCCATTAACGAGGCAGGCGGAAAGCTGGAAAGCCCGTCTATCGAGTTTGGAGAAGATTCCGACTCTATCCTCGTTGAAAACCTTTTAGCCAGCGTCTCGCAGCACCAGCGCCAAAAGAATGCCGAGCAAACCAAGAACCGTATGTTTGCCCGTGTGATGAATGGTTATTGGCCGTTCTATCCCCCGACTGGATACAAATACGCCAGTGTTAAGGGCGAAAATGGCCGCGTGCTCGTCCGTGATGAACCGTTAGCCTCTGTCATTGCCGAAACTCTTGAAAGCTATGCAGCAGGACGCTTTGAAACGCACACAGAGATTAAACGCTATCTGCAGGATCATACAATTTTCCCGATCCCCAAAAGCGGCGAAATTCATATTCAGCGCATTGATAACATGCTCAGTCAGCCGCTTTATGCTGGATATATGACCATTGAGAAATGGGACATCAAATTGCGCCCCGCCAAGCATGAGCCGTTAATTAGCTTTGAAACCTATCAGGAAATTCAAGAGCGCTTACACGGTAAAGCCAAAGCCCCCGCAAAGGCTAACTTAAGTGATGACTTCCCCTTGCGCGGCTTTATCACGTGTAATTGCTGTGGTGAGCCGATGACAGGCTGCTGGTCAAAAGGCCGTAATCAGAAATATCCGTATTACTATTGCTACAACAAGGATTGCACAGAGTTCCGTAAATCTGTTCGCAAAGAAAAGGTTGAAGCAGA
>CAZPMH010000046.1:2804-4157 GCA_964587815.1 uncultured Micavibrio sp. | reverse complement strand
GCATACCAGCGCAGCAATAAATTACGCGATACGCTCAGAACTTCATTGGCTAATCTGAACGCGCCAAGTGCGATAACCAGATAACAAAACATCTCAACCCAATAAAGCTCTTCGCTTGTCGGCTCGATATAGGATGCAGCAATACTGAAAATCATGATGACGAAGATTTGCTGCATCATGGAAGGTTCTTGTCTGCGTCTTGCCATCTGTTTGTCCTTTCTAAAAAAAACGGCCTGCCTGTTACGGCAGGCCTTAAGTGGTGAGGAGGAAGTGAATTTATAAGCCGAGAATTTTCTTCGGTTGGATAACAACCCAATTATCATTGGCCGCTTTTCCAGTGTTCAAGACGCTTTCGCGTTCCGACGCGGCATTTCCGTTTTCGCCGTTGATATGAAACGGAATACCATAGGTCTCATCACCAATCGCAAGACGGATTTCACCGCTTACGCCGCTATGAGAATGACCGCCATACCAGTTGATTGCGATGAAAGTATCGCGCAGATCAACGGCATGTTTGAAAGTAACGGTCTCATACCCCTTTACGGCTTGCGGTGAATTCACAAAGTCTTTGTGATAAAGGCCTTCGGCGGTTTTGGTGTTGCCGAAATACAAAACATCGGCCACATGGTTCGGGCGAACATAGATATCAAGATCGCACACGTCACATGTCCAGCTAATCCCGATTTCGACATCATCGGCGATATTCATCGCGCTTTTAGATGGTGGTGTCGTGCTCAGCTCACGTTCATGAATGGATGTGCGTTTTCTTTCCTCGGGAGCCATTTCAAATGTCTCCAGCTTATCCGTATATTCGCGTTTGAAAGTGTGTGGTAACGCTCCGGCACTGTTACGAACGCGCATCCAGAATGTTGACGCATCATCGGTGAAACTCGAAAGCGTACCGCCCTGTGCCTCAATATAGAGCGTCCACATTCTTGTGATGTAGTGACGATAGCTATCGCTGATTTGCCAATCTTTGCTTGGGTAGAGAATATGAATTCTCGCCCCTTGCAAAAAGGTCTCTTTACCAACGGTTGAGAATACGCTTTTATCAGCTTGGGCACTGAAATGTCCGTCGCCTGCAAATTTACCGCCGCGCATGTCCCATGATGGCGTTTGCAAATCCATGTATATCGGGTTTCCTAAGATAACGATATCCGTATCCGTTAAAGGCGCATAATTCTGAGCCAAGAACGTCAGGAATTGCGGGATTTTAACGGAAGCCTTAATACCGCTCGCAAGATCAGGATGATCCGCGCGGTACATGGATTTCAAATTCGCTGCGACATGTCGGTTATATTGAAGCAGCGCCTTAGGGCTTGCATAGTTTTTATTTGCAGGCTTTGAAAACGA
>CAZPMH010000046.1:0-2704 GCA_964587815.1 uncultured Micavibrio sp. | reverse complement strand
CCGAACAGGACAATCCATGCAATGAGCGAAACAGCCGCAGCGCCATAGAGCGCCGTAGTGTAACGTTTCTTGAATTTATCGCTTTGGATTGTGGCACTGAAAAACTTCAATGCGATGCTCCCAATCGGAAGTAACCCTGAGAGCATCATGGCAAGGCGCGGATCATCCAGAAATACAGGCGTGCCCGATGCCATGATAATGGAATAGACATTGCTCGAGCCCATCAAAACGACAATTAAGCCGCAGATCAGACAGCTTAATCCGATTGTGAAATCCTTTGACCAGATCAAAAATTGAAACAGTGACTTGCTCTGAGTGCTTTCATTTCTGATATGCGCCGCTTTGATTGTCGGGCTCGTGGCGAAGAGAACCTTTTCTTGTTCGTCTATGGCCTGCCTTGAGCGTTTGACTGAGCTTTCCTGATTGTCGATCTCAGCTTCCAGAAAAGCGATTTCCTCACCGCGTATCATATCAAAGGCCAATCCTGCCTGCTCTTCGATGAGCTTGGTGGAATGACTTTGATCTTCAAGAGCAAGAGCCGCGCCTATAGTTCCATTAATATCGGGTATGGAGTTGACGATCTCTTGCGTGTTTGTCTTCACAATTTGGTTCATGACGGTCTCCTTTCATGTGCGTTCTTAAGCTCATGATAGGACGACCGACTCTTTGATCCGGGCGCATGCGCAAAGAAAGGTTGGGCAATGTGATTATTCAGAACTGTTTTCAAAGATGTTTGAAAAATTCGGACGGGTTCAAAAGCGCTATGTCCGATTTGAGATTTATGATGGAAGCTGGCCGGACGCGGTAAAAAAGCAATAACGCTGCCCGCGCCAAGTAACCGTGTTGGTTATTGCTTTTTTCCCTTATGCGATCCGTGCCTGTTCGCCTGCCATCAACTCAAAAAGGAGATAGGCAATGAACACTATTTTTTACTTTAAACATTTAAAAACGGTCGAAGAGATCAAAGCGCATTACCGCAATCTTGCGAAAGACCATCATCCCGATTTAGGCGGTGATCCCGATACCATGAAAGAAATCAATGCGCAGTATCAGGCCGCTTTGAAATCTTGTGACGGACAAAAGAGCGATGATCGCGAATATAAATACAAGCCCGATGTCGAACAGGAACTCATGGACAAGCTGCTTGAGCTTTTGAAACTCCGTGATCTTGATATCGCTCTTATCGGATATTGGATTTGGGTTTCAGGTGATACGAAGCGAAACAAAGACGCTTTGAAAGCTGCGGGACTGCAATGGAATTCCAAACGTAAGCGCTGGTACTACAAGCCCAAAGATTGGAGACGAACCTTTCAAAGCAAAGGCAATCTGAACGAGCTTGCCAGCAAATACGGATATCGCGGTTTCCAGACCGCTAAAGAAGAGAAAATGCCCGCCACCGTTTAGGCGGGCTTTTTTACGCCCTTACGAAATTTCAAATTATGGAGATAATTATGACTGACTTAATTGAACGTTCTGCTGAAACGATAAAAATCGCAGCCCTTAATGATAAATGCCGACAATATGTGATGGTGCCTGTTTTCGGAGAACTCGAAGTACCGTGTCAGATTTTCATGACACGCGGGATCGTCAGCTTACCGCCCGAAGATCAAATCATCATTGCGGCTATGGTGCGAGATTATAACGATTTCACCGAGGATAATGACCCGCACGGCGAACACGATTTCGGCTCCTTTGAACACAATGGTAATCGTGTTTTCTGGAAGATTGATTATTACGATCAGGATGTGAAATACGGCAGTGATGATCCGGCGGATATTAAGAAAACCGTGCGCGTGCTGACCATCATGCTCTCAGAAGAATATTAAACGGATTTCATATCCTGCTCATAAACGGCTTCGGCGACATGCCGAAGCCGTTTTTTTCTTTAAGCGGAACTTAAAACAATCATAATAACTTTTAATTGCAATTTAATGTTCATAGGGAGGGACAATATGATTAATTTAAGACTAAACCCGGAAGCAGATCATGACGCTATTAATTCCATTCTTGATAGCATCAAAACAGATATTTCAAATGCGTTTGAAACTGCTGAGCGCGGTGACTACCCAGACCAGAATCTATTCAGATCTTTTCTAAATTATTGCAACCAAATTCCTGGTGAAATTTCGTTTTCTGTCGGTATGCCTGATAAAGATCACGTCATGGAGTTTCTTTCGCGCGTTAAATCTCTGGCCTCTTGTGTTCTGTCATCAATGAAAGCAAGCTTACGCCGCGTTGGAGAAGGCATGTTGGGATTAATAGAGGAAATCAAAGAATATGTGGTATCCATCGTTTGTAAAATATGGAACGTGTTCAGCCTTATATTTAAGTCTTTACGTGAATTTTCATTAGAGCTAGGATTTGACGGAAAACAACTCGGACTACCTTTTGAGGGTAAAATCGGATTGATGTTTGATAACCCATTACGTTCTTAACACATCCTTCTGTTTCGTGATTTTTTAGAGTACAGACGTTCCGCAAGATGTGTGTCGTACTACAAATCTACGATTTTTCGTTTACACATCTTGGCAAGGGAGACGCTGCGCTCTCCCGTTGCATCCCTCTGGCCTGATGATGTGATACGGGAACTATATAATCCGTTCCAACCTTTCAAATCATCAAAAACGTATCACCGTTTTAATACTCGAAATGGGAGCCTTCAGCGCTCCCCTTACAACCCCATCGACAAAAGGAGATGTTGCTC
>CAZPMH010000045.1:0-4328 GCA_964587815.1 uncultured Micavibrio sp. | reverse complement strand
ATCGCTTACTTCAATAAAATCTAATGCAGTTCAAAAACACTAGAGATGATAACGCTTTCAGGCTGTATGTGTTTTGTGGCGTTTGAAATATCTTGATTTAAGCAAAGAGAAGGAAACCTTGCTTAGGCGAATTTCCGGAGGTTTTTTTGGTAAAAGCAAAAGTGCGTGCGTAAGGCCAACGGTCGGCCAAAATCAAATGTCGGGAACGGGAATGTCGGGCAACGGTGCGTATTCATCGTTATCATTCCCGCAATGCATCTCTATTTCTCCGTTTATCAGGTGCGGATGGCAATGCTGCAAAGGTTCGGCAACTTGAGTCATAGTTGTAAGATACGCTGCATATAGCGCTGCCGCTGTTAACCCCTGCCAGCGTTTAATCTGTCCGTTCTGGGCGGTTAAGACACCAACGGCCAAGGCAGATGATCCGATAAACGTCCCCCAGTTTATAGCGCCCTCTAAATTATTCGGGCGCAAAGAATCCGGCACTTGTATATGAGAAAGATGCTCCGCCAAATCAACGCCGAAATGGTCAAGGCCGCTTATAGCGCCGATTGTCCCGCCAACCAAAAGCGTGTTGGTAATATTACAGCCCATAACATTACCAAGCGCAAATCCTGTCTTTTTCTTTAAGGCCGCTTTAATGGTCATAATGGCCTCGGGAAGTGCCGTGCCGACAGCGGCAATACCAATACCTGCGACGGTATGGCTGATCCCGCTTTTATCGGATAGCTGCAAAATATTACTGACCACAACATCTGAAACGGCAATAAGAGCGCCTAATGACAGCACGGCCGAGGCGCCGTCGACCCATGCGGGCCTGCTCGCGGGTGATTTATCTTGGCTGTGATCGTGGCCGCATGCGCTATGGCTGTGAGTGTGCTCATGCGAGTGTTCGTGCGCCTCATCATGATGATCATGTGTCTCATGTATGTCATCATGATCATGATCGTGATTGTGCCCGCAACTATTATGACCGTCACCGTGATCATGAGAGCAGCCTTCACCGCCTTTTACCCGCTTATAAAGATGGTACAACCCAAACCCTGCCATACCAACCCCCAAGCCCGGCAGCAGCTGGCCACCCATTAATTGCGCACCGAGCGCGCCCGTTCCGGCGGCCATCACGGCAGTATTGAATTTCCAGCCCAATCGATCACTATGCTTGTCGCCAATACCTGATATCGCCGCCGCCGCGCCGAGTATGCCCAAAGTATGTATAATTGACCCACCGACAATATTAGACAAGGCAAGGTCAGATGAGCCGCCAGCAAGGGCTGAAAAGGAGACGACCGCTTCACTCGCGCTGTGAATGACGCCTGTCATAATTCCGAGTGACATCGCAGACATCCCGCGTTTTTCACCGAAAGACTCAAAATCCACCAACGCATAATCACTCGCCTTATGCATTAAATATAAACCGCCCGCACCCAGAGCCAGTAAAGGCAAAATACCTGATGGCATAACACTTGTAAGAGCTGTCGTGGCAAGCAAGGCAGATGACCCTAAAACAAGAGGTCTTTGATACTTTTTTAGCCAGGCCGCAGAACTTTTGAAAAAGCCTTTTAAACCGCCCTGATGTTCTTCTGTTTGGGCGTGACCATGATCGTGCCCATTCCCACTTTCGTGATCGTGGCCGCAAGTGTGCTCGTTATGCTCCCCGTGGCCGTGCGCGCAGGAATGGTCATGTGTGTGCTCATGCTCATGACTATGATCATGCTTCTTGTCATGGCCGTGTGGGTGATCGTCGTTATTCATAAGCCGCTACTTTTATTTTTAAAATTGCATATCCCCGAGACGTAAAATTGCATGATTTACAAATATCCTTATCGCTCTATGCTAGTGGTACATCGGAAGGCAAAAGCCATCTTGATAACAAAAGTGTTATAATATAACATCTGCTGTCATGTCACTTTAAAAATGAAAAAATAAGTTTGGGAGACAAAGTGCTGTTTAATCTCGAAAATATTAATTACCGAATTAAAGGCCGGGCAATCATTGAAAAATACTCTCTGCAGGTGGAAGAAAGCGAAGCTTTGTTGCTTTTGGGGCCTTCAGGCTGTGGCAAAACAAGCCTTTTGAACATCATGGCAGGGCTTCTGAGGCCGACTGATGGTGAGGTTATATTTAACGGCACATCTTATGCATCCCTGTCTGAACGTGCTTTAGACCGTCTGCGCGCACAAAATTTCGGCTTCGTGTTTCAAAAACTGCACCTGATTGGGCATTTAACCGTTCGCCAAAATATCGCGCTCGCACAAAACAAAGCGGATACGCAAAAAATTGATGCGTTAATCAATGATCTCGGCCTGTCGGGAAAAGAAAAACAAAAAGCCCGCGATCTGAGTGTTGGGGAGGCGCAGCGCGTTGCCATCGCCCGCGCTGTCGCCAATACGCCAAAGGTCATTTTCGCCGATGAACCGACCTCCGCCCTTGACGATACCAACACGCAAAAAGTCATGGATTTAATCTTTGATCAGGCGAAGAAAACAGGCGCAACCGTTATCGCCGCCACGCATGATGCACGCATCAAAAACAGATTTAATAAGGTATTGGAGATGACATCATGACAGATTTATCGCTTGTTTTATCATCCCTGAAATCCCGCTGGCTTAATTCAACATTGTCGGTTTTCCTCACCGCGTTCGGGGTCATGCTGGCCTTGGTTGTAATCCAATTCGGGCATCATATCCAAAACCGCCTGAGCGCAGACGGGCAGGGGATCAACATCGTCGTCGGCGCCAAAGGCAGCCCGCTCCAGCTGATCTTATCCTCCGTCTACCATGTCGATATTCCGACAGGAAATATCCCCTATAAAAGCGCAGAAAAATGGATGAAACACCCGCACGTCAAAACGGCGATCCCCTTGGCACTGGGCGATAATTGGCGCGGCTATCGCATCGTTGGAACAACGCACGATTACATGAAGCATTACGGCGCAAAGTTGAGCAACGGCAGAACATGGGACAAGCCCTTCGAAGCCGTTGCAGGAGCGTCCGTCGGCCTCGCGTTAGGGGATGAATTTGTCGGCGCGCACGGGCTGACAGGTGACGGGCACGTTCATGAAGATGAACGCTATACGATTACAGGGGTGATAGAACCCACAGGAACAATTTTAGACCGCCTTATCCTGACATCATTGGATTCAGTTTTAGGGTTACATGGCCAGAAAGCGGTTGAACACGATCACCACGATCACGATCACGCACATGATGACCATGAGGCACACGACCACCACGACCATGACCATCATGATCACGCAGAATTGAGCGAGCCCGAAATCACGGCCATCCTGCTGACAACCAAGTCACCGATCGCAAACATAAACCTGCCGCGCCGCATAAACCGCGAAAGCGCGCTACAGTCCGCAAACCCTGCCTTGGAAATGGCACGCCTGACCACCATGCTCGGCTTAGGCTCTCAAAGTTTTAAGGCTCTATCCATTCTGCTCATCGTCATCGCCTCTTTAAGCATCTTCTCAGGTCTCGCAGGCAGCCTTGAAAACCGCATGGGCGATCTCGCCGTACTTCGCGCCATCGGCTATTCCAAACGCCGCGTCTTTAAGATCATCACACTCGAAGGCATGCTAATCGTTATCAGCGGCATTGTCATCGGCCTCGCCATGGGAATTGGCGGCTTCATCGCGTTGAAAGGTGTCATCGCCCCGTTGCAGGCAAGCGGCGCAGAAATAAGTTTCACATCAGAGTCGATCTTGGTTATAGTCGCAGTGCTGGGAGCCGGCTTTATCGCGGCAATCCTTCCTGCGCTAAGGGCGGCGAGAGTCGACGTAGCGCGGCAAGTATCGCGAAACGCGTAAGGCGGCATATGACAAAATCCGAACGAAGAAACATCGGAAAAATTATTGTGCAATCTACTTTTATCATCATATTGGTCGGCGTTTTAAGCCTGCCCTTTTTAACAGGCAGCATGAAAGTACCAAACAACCCCTTATCCCATAAGCAAGTCACGCCGTTCGATTCATTCGTACAAAAAACGTTTGAGCTCTCGGAAACGATAGAGCCACCACCGCTCGACTTCATGGATGTTATCCCCGAATTTGTAACAACGCCCGAAGGCGGGGTTTCATGGGGGCTCTTCAACAGCACGGAAGAAGAGGAATATCTGTATGAAGATGAAGAAGAATACACCTATATGGGTGTGCGCCCCATATTTGGCGAGGAATTGAAAAATTTGGAAGGCACTGAAATCCTGATACAAGGCTACATGTTCCCGCTCGGACAAACCGAAGGGCAGGAACTGTTTCTATTGGGCCCGTTCCCGCTCAGCTGCCCCTACCATTATCACGTGCCGCCGAAACTGATCATCGAAGT
>CAZPMH010000044.1:0-5349 GCA_964587815.1 uncultured Micavibrio sp. | reverse complement strand
TTGAGCAGGAAGCGTAAAACAAAGCGCAAGTATAAGGATAAGTTTTTTCATTACGGCTTTTTCTTTTGTCTTTTATATATCGCATAAATATCAGCAAGCCATGGGTGAGTCAAAACGAAATGAAGATTGTAAGCTATTGTCTGATGCTTGAGAAATTTTTAAATTTTGTGTTTTTTTTATTTGTAAAATTTGGAAAAAGTTGCACTTAAACTTTTTAAAATGTAAGATATGTAAATATAAAAAAATTCAATGTTGAGGTGATGTTATGGGTGTTAGTGGCGGAATCAAGCCTAGCGATAATTCTTTTTTTTACTACCGAATATTAGATGTTGGGGGCGTTAATAACGATGTTTCCGATGTTCAAAAGCATTTCTTTGATCCTACGAACCCTGAGCCGACACCAATTTCCATTGATATAGACGGGGATGGTGTTGAAGAAGAACTAAGAATTCCAAATCATGATATAGACCCCGGGTTTTATTTAGAGCCAGAGGATATTGGCGATGATGGTTTTAATGAACGGTTTCCAAACGGTATAGATCCTGATCCGGGTTTTTACTTGGACCCCAATAAAGAGGCGCGTGAAGCGGCGCAGCTTCATAATTCTACGGAATTTCAAAAAGCCGTTCAGTTTGCTGAAGAGAACGGCATTACTGCTGTTTTGGTTGAGCTTGATCCCGGTATGGCTGCGGTAAGTTTGAATACAACACCTGAAGTCATGTATTTAGATGCTGATGGTAATCAAATTTCACCGCCCGGAGCTCCGGAGCTGGAGTTTCATAACAGTAGTGGCCAAAGTGGCTTTGGTCTAGGCGGTCTTGATCTTGATGATTTCGGCTTAGGCGGGGATGGAAGATCCGTTGACCCGTCGCAAGCCGTTCCTGCGCAGCCCGAAGGATCTTCTTGGGATAAGTTCTCACTCGGTGCGCCTGATTTTGGTATACAACCCCTTCCGTACAGATATTCAACGCCCATTGATACGCCAGCGATTGTTGAGATGTTAAATAATCTGGAAGAACCCGCTCAAACATGGGATTACAATGGTGGTGTACGTTTGGCTGTGACAGAGATGGAGTGGGGCGGCAGTGTTATATCGGATGGCTTTACGGAATTTGGCGCAGGTGGAAACGCTTCCTTCAGAACTGCTGAAGCTGAACAAGCGTTGACGCAAAACGGAGTTGAAAGCGCGCCCGCTGATGTTCCAGTGAGGGTTAATCTTTAAAAAGATTTATCATTTTCCAAATACAAAAAGCGAAGAGTTTTCGTCTTCGCTTTTTTATATGTAGCTTTTTACATATTTTTTTGTTAAGAAGGCGGCTTTGTTTTAGAGTGATTATTGCACTATTGAGTTTTAGGAATGCGCTGAATGCAAAAGGATGATGATTTACAGTCTCAATGGACAACGAATACGAACAGCATGTTGACTGTTGGTGGTCAGCCGTTTGACCCTAATGCTGCTTCTGATGAAGATATTTTGCTTACCATTAAAGCCTTGCCCGGTAATTTGGAAGATCGTGCGCGTGTTTCTACCGATTGGAAATATACGCCCGTGCCGCCGGCATCCAGAGAAGAGTTTGCAGCTTATGGAGCTGCCAACGACTTTGCAGAGTCAGGCGATTTGAATTACCTACAAAAATCAATCGATCATTACCTTAATGCTGCAGAAATTTACGTTGATATGGGGTTGAAGCAAGAAGCGGCGAATATGTATTCCTTGGCCGCGCAAAGTTATATTAATTTTCCTTATAATGTTTTTGAAGATGATGCGTTCTTATCTGAAAGAGCGATAGCAGCTTATGATAAAGCGATTGCATTGCATGATGAGCAAGGGCACGAAGACTTCTCTTACCGTGATCGTGACAAGCGATATAATGCTGTTGCGGAAACTGTGTTGGCATATCGTGCGCATTGGTCTGAAGATATTTCTGAAGAAGAGGCACAACAACGTGCAGAACACTATTATGCTCGCTTAGAGCCTGAAGCAGGGCAATTGCTCAACAGTTCAAGGCGTATCCAAGGCGAGTTGGATGATACAGCATTGCGTGTCGAGCAAAAAGAGATTGGTATCTCCGATAATAAGGATATCGGCACGGATAATGTTAGCCAGTGCGTGACCCTAATTGTGCGCAGTTGCGGTGAAGATGATGATTGTGAAAATCCTGTCGTCGCCTTGGCGCATATTGATTATGAGACAGAAGCAGAATCAATCGATCAGATTTTCGAAAATTTGCCTGCAGGGCGCAAGGAAGCACGAATACTAGGTGCACGCTTTGACCAGGACCCTAAGTCTATTGAAAACTTGGTTAGAGTGGTCAAAGCGCTTGCGGCATACGAAGTTGATGTCGTTTCTTCAAATGTTTATCAAGGGGATGAGGGGCCAAGTACGGTTATTGTAAACCCTTATGATTTTTCAATGCGTGAGTCTGTTCCGACTGCAGATAGGGGCATGGCCGAAGCATCTTGTGCGCACAGTCTTGTTACCGAAGATAAGATGCACCCTTTGCGTTTGGCATTTGATACGCGCAAAGGGGAAGACCGTGCGCCGCTGTATTTGACGCAGCCTATGGTACGGAAAATACGCGAAGATTTTCTTGGCCAAGATGATGTTGAACGATATGTCTCGCTTCGTGATGATGGATTTTTTGATATCGGGCTTTCAACGCGTTTTTTTAGCAGCCTTGTTAAACAATATGAGAGGGCGGTTGCGGATATTCTGCCTTATGCGTCTGAACATTTGCCGAAACCTATTGTCGAAGATATGCCGATTTATATCGGTAAGGACGCCTTGGAGCAGAATATGGATGTTGTAGATGAAATCGCACGCGCATATGCGCATGGCGAAAATGTTAGTAGTTTTGACTATGAAAAACGCCTTGCGGAAGATGGTGATTTGCATGATGCGCATGTTCGCGCTTACCAAGCGCTTGAGCAGTAAATTATCCTCCTGTCAGGCCGCCTGCTTTTCTTCAGTCTGCTTTTCTTGTGTTTCATGATAACCGCCGTGCATGAAAACGACTTCTGATAGCTTTTGACTGATGATCATATTTTCGGCGATTGCATCGACATTTTCAAATTGATTGTAAAGTTTTGCATCTTCGGTTGTTTGTGCCCTTACGACGATTGGCGTTGACGAACATATTTTGCGAATTGCCATGACCATTTTTTGGGTCGAGACGGCATCATCAACTGTCACAACAACGCACAAGGCTTTGTTCACGCCAGCAGCTTTTAAAGTGTTTCTTTTAATTGCGTCACCAAAATAAACAGGGCTTGATTTGGATCGTGCCTCAGTTACGGCGTTGATATCTTTATCAAAACCGATAAAAGAAAAGCCTTGTTTGCAGACTTCGTTTGCGACTGTTCTGCCGACACGTCCGAAGCCAAAAATTACGATATGGCCCTGTTTTTCTTCTGCTTGGTTCAGGATTTTACCTTCCTTGTTAACGCACTTGTTTTCAATATATTGCCCTGTTTTTCTGGCGATAGGAGCCAGAATCGGGGTTAAAAACATGGTCATACCGATTACGATTAGCATGAATTGGCCGATATTTTCGGACATTAAGCCTGCGGTAAGCAAGCCACCGACTACAAGTAAACCGAATTCTCCTGCTTGAGATAACAGAATAGCGCTTTCAACTGACACGGACGTGGATTGTTTCCACAGCCTGCAGAGTAAGAATACGATGGTCGCCTTAATCGTCATAAGACCTATGACAGAGAAGAAGAGCCAGATCGGCGCTTCGACAATAAAGTGTAGATTGATCCCCATGCCGAAGGAGACAAAGAAAATGCCGAGTAGCATGCTTTTGAACGGGACGATCAGGGCTTCGATCTCGTGCCTGTATTCTGTGTCGGCGAGCAATAGCCCCGCAATAAACGCGCCGAGTGCCATTGATAAGCCTGCAGCGTTGGCGATTGAGGCGCTTGTTACAATGACGAGCAGGCTAAGCGCCATAAAGACCTCTGAGCCGCCGTGCCTGTTGGCAAAAAGAAAAACAGGCTTGAGAATAAACTTACCAATAAAATATATGCCCAAGATGGTCATGATCATTTTACCGAGAGAGAGGGACACATATTGAGCAATATTATCACCGACATCTGAGCTGAGTATTGTGACCAACAGTAAAATCGGGATGACGGCGAGGTCTTGAAAGAGCAGAACGCTAAAACTTGTGCGTCCGACATTAGAGGCGAAGAGTTTTTGTTCCTGCAGCCACTGGATAATCAGGGCGGTGGATGAGAGCGCAAGGCCAAGCCCAAGGAGGAGGGAGACTTGAAATGAATTGCCCCAGAGGTAGGCGATTGTTCCGATAACCGCCGCGGAGGATATGACTTGCGCCGTGCCCAGCCCGAAAACGAGATTGCGCATTTGCCAGAGCCTTTGCGGTGTAAGTTCCAGGCCAATAACAAATAAGAGTAGAATGATACCAAGTTCTGCGAGCATTTTTATATGCTCTGCATTTTGTAAACCTGTAAAGCCGGAGACAGGCATCACATCAGATAGAACCGCTATGCCATAGGGGCCCAAAGCAATTCCCGCCAACAAGTATCCAAGCGCAGTGGGAATTTTTGAAAACCGCAAAACAGGTATGATGATTGAGGCCAGAATTAAGAAAATTCCCGCATGCCAAAAAACGCCTGTTAATAGTGATTCTTTCATCACGAAAGAATACAATAATTTCGAGAAGTCTCATCAAAAAGATGAAGAATTTTAGATAGAAAAAAGTATGAATTTAAAAAGACGTTTAATTGCCATTTTCTTGTTACTTGCTTCGTTTTCATTATCGGCTTGTTTGGACACTATGAGGAAGCAGGACCACGAGTTTTTAGAAAAAATAAAAACACACCTTAAAGTCATGGGTGATGTGGTCGTGGTATCTGACATTCACCCTGGTGAATGGTTGAAAGTATGTTTTACAGATCCAGGTGCATATTCAGATCCAGTCAAAGGGATGTCGCAAACATATGGTCTTGAAGAGAAAGATATCCGCGTAAGGAATAGAGATCGAAACGAAGCCTATCATGGCGATGACTTTGAATGGGGAATTTTCTTTATTTATTCAAAAACTGAAATTGAGTATTTTGTCATAGGTAATAGCCGAATGAGCCGTTTTAACATCCGGCGCAAGGATCACGGGTGCTTAAACAAAGAAGAAGCCGCTTTTCAACATACGGGCCGCTATGGCCGAAAGATTGATGAATCACAGGATTCCTTTTTTACGATCTCCTTAATCCAAAAAACTAAAAGATAATATATCACATCAAGTTTTATAGTAAATGGTCGTAGCTTATACGGAGGATTGTAAAGAATGGCTCCCCAGGAAGGATTCGAACCTCCGACCAAGTGAT
>CAZPMH010000043.1:0-7731 GCA_964587815.1 uncultured Micavibrio sp. | reverse complement strand
AGAAGCACACCTTATATTTTTATGCGCAGTGTCCAAAATACTCTGACGACGTACATTCAAGCGTAGTTTTTGGTGGTTCAGGTTCAGGGCCACCAGTAGGAGGTTCGCCGTCATCTCCGCCTGTGCCTTCTTCACCTTTAGGGGGACGTTTAGGCCCTTCAACAGGTTCAATAGGCTCTCCGTCCCATTCGGGATCATTGAACATTTCATAGTTCTTACAAAAATCGTAGATCGTGAAGTAATCTTTGCCGTCATACATCCGCGTTCCACGCCCGACAATTTGCTTGAACTCAATCATATTTTTAACGGGTTTCATCAACACAACATTTCGAACATTCCTGGCATCCACACCTGTAGAAAGCTTTGTGCTGGTCGTTAAAATCGTAGGAATTGTTTTCTCGTTGTCTTGGAACGTGCGAAGGAACTCTTCTCCTCTGGCTCCGTCATCTGCACCGACACGCTCGCAATAATGCAAATCATCGCTGTCTTTCATCTGATTAATCAAATCGCGGATAAGCGCGGCATGTGGTTGTCCTTTACAAAACACAATTGCTTTTTCTTTTTGATTTGCTTCATCTAAATAAATTTCAACGCGCTTTTCTTCACGCTCTTTAATAACTATGCCGCCGCTGCGATTAAAATCGTCTTCGGTGTATATTTTTCCGTCCTCGACTTCTCCCTCAAGAATAGTATCGCCTGGCGTATATCTGTATTCATCCATTGTCGTTTGAATTTGACGCACACGGAACGGCGTTAAGAAACCGTCATTAATACCTTCTTTGAGTGAGTATTCATAAACAGGGCGTCCAAAATAAGAATAGGTATCGACGTTGTTTTTACGCTTTGGTGTGGCGGTCAAGCCGAGCTGCACGGCGGGGGAGAAATATTCCAAAATATCACGCCATGCACTTTCATCCTTTGCGCCGCCGCGGTGACACTCGTCAATGATTATGAAATCAAAGAAGTCCTCAGGGTACTCGCCAAAATACGGTGTGTCGTTAGGGCCACTCATAAAGGTCTGGAAAATTGTAAAGAAGATAGAGGCGTTTTTCGGAACACGCCCTTTTTTCTTAATCTCATCGGGTGCAATTCGAGCCAGAGCGTCTTCGGGGAATGCGCTAAAACTGTTATAGGCTTGATCAGCCAAAATATTACGATCCGCCAGAAATAGAATGCGCGGGCGACGGTTAGGCTCGCGCGATAGGTTCCAGCGGGCATGAAACAATTTCCAAGCAATCTGGAATGATATAGCCGTCTTGCCCGTTCCTGTCGCAAGGGTGAGAAGGATACGCTCTTTGCCCTGCGCCACGGCATCAAGAGCGCGTTCAATCGCGTTATCCTGATAGTATCGAGGCTGCCACGTGCCGCCGCGATCTTCGAAAGGAATGGCGGCAAATAAATCGCGCCAGTTATTTTCCGTTTGGAATGTTCGTGACCAGAGCTCTTGCGGTGTCGGGATTGAGCTTAGAGCTCCAAGGTCTTTTTCCTTGGCGGTTTTGGTATCAATCTCATAAAAACCCTTACCATTGGTGCAGTAGGTGAAGCGCACTTGCAGGCGCTCGGCATATTCCACGGCTTGCGCGCGGCCATCGGTTACGGCTTTATCTTCAGCTTTAGCTTCGATGATGCCGAGCTTTTTATTACGATAGATTAGGACATAATCGGCGGATTTAGGATTAGCTCTGCGACCGCAACCAACCAAACGACCATCTGTGATTTTATGCTCGACCGAAATGCGCGATCCTTCAACCACACCCCAGCCCGCCGCGCGGATGGCGGGGTCAATTAGGTCTAACCGTGTCTGGGCTTCGTTTCTACTCATTTTTTACTTTTTTTCTAGCTAAAATAGTATGAAATTAAGAAAAAATCAAAAATTAACACACTGTATTTAAAGGTTTTTTTTAAATATTCCTATTTTGTTCTCTTCTTCAGTTAAAACCCAGTTAAGAAACTTTATTTTATGCCCACCATGGATAGTACCCTCCACGAGGAGCGTCAGGGTCAGCAACCTTAATCTTTCCTGCTTCTAAAGTAGCATTAATCACTTTACTTGCCTGGGGTGCATTACTTCTTTTTATGCCAAATCTATCACAAAGAGAGGCATTTTTCATCTTTTCATTACCCAGCCACAGTAAAACGGCGTGTTGATAACATGCGCGAATACGTTCATTTATGCTCATATCAGCAAATGATCTTGGCCCATACAAAATTACCTGCATTGAATTCCCCTCTGCTTTAAATTCAGGTGGAGGCAGCTGAAATAACTCTACAGCACTAATTACTTTATCCAGGCCACTTCCTTGCTCCTCACAAAAACCCATACGGCGCATTAAGGAACCAAGCATGGCATTTCTAGACCGTGGGGGCAGGTCAATCATCCTTTCCGGAGAAACCAGGGGTTCCCCTGGGTTAGTAATTTCTATACGATCTTCAAATAACTCAATTTGTGGCCCAGCCCCAGTAATAGTCATATCTTGATGAATAAGAGCATTTGCCAGAAGCTCGCGAATAGCAATTTGAGGAAATAAAGGGGTCGTTTCTCTGAACGCTGCTCCAATATGCTCATTTTTAGGAAGAAGTCCGTTTATGTAATCAACTAAACCTGCAAAACCAGAGGCGTATCCTTTTTGTCCATCTTGACGATGAGAAACCATAGCAGCTCTGTTTTTCCCTTTATATGCTGTAAATCGTATGCCTTTTCTTGCAATTGATTCATCAAAGTTTTGTAGGTTTCTGGCAAACAATATAGCGCCAAGGTTTGTGATGTTCCAACGTCCACCAACATCTTTAGTTATAAGGCTATCTGCACTTAAGCGTTCAAGTATCCCTTGTTTTTCCTCCGGAAGGTTTTGCCCTATTAATGAAAAATAGCCGGGATAATCAAGAAGCTTTAGAACCTCGTCTGAGTCAATATATGTCTTTGCAGCCTCTTTCTCCCAGGCATATGGGCGCATATTTTGCACTATCCTCTGAAACCTTTCCGGGTAATCAGATAGTTTTGGTGTGGTGCTGCCAATTCGTATATACGCTATATCTTCAAATTGTATCGGTGCTGTCGTTGCTGCCGGTATTTCCAATAAGACAACTCGACCATCGGGGTGATTTACAGTTTGAAAGCAAAAAGCCAAATCTGGTTTTAATTTACGGGCTAACCACAGTTGAATATCCTGTTCACCAACTCGTTTTGCCTCAGGTGTAAAAGTCGTCCCAACAACATTATGTGTTTCATTGTCAATGCCCCAGATTAAATAGGCAACCTCTTTGCCTTCATAACGCGCAGCATTCGACAAAGCGGAGCACAATTTTCCTATTAATTGAGGATCGGAATTATTAACTTTAAACTCAACGCAAGCACTTTCCGCCGGCTGAGATCGAAGATCATTAATGAGTGCTATGTTACGTTCTGTCATTACGCTGCCTCCGATAGGTCAGAAGTCAACTCGCCCGCAAACGCCTTTTGCAGCAAGGATTGTTTGAGTTCTTTAAGGGCGCTGAGTTTTTGTTGGTACAGCGCGATAAGTTCCCTCGATTGCTCATCAACCGTATTCAAGATTTTCACAATTTTTGTTTGCTCTTCATATGAAGGAAACGAGAATTTCCAATTTTCAAAGGTCGCTAGATTGATATTATCCTGAGCACTGCCCTTACCAGCCGCTTGCAACTGAACTTTTGTAAATTGAAGGCAGTATTCTATAAAACTTATTGAATAGTGTTTTTCGTCAACAACCATTCCGATGATGCTATCGGGGAAACAGGCATCAAAAGAAAGCACTCCCGTTTCCGCAATATTAGCCGCGATAGTGATACAAAGCGTACCTTTTGGCCAGAGCTTGCTTTGTGCCAAACCTGTTTCATTATAGGTCTGCGAATATTCCTTAATAAAATGTCCAGAATTTCTGACATCACCAGTTTGAATAAATGGATAATCGCCACCGTACAGCTTTGGGTCATTTCTCGGTCTGTGTTTAGATTTTCCCCGACCAAAATCAACCGCTATTTCGGCAAGGGTGTTTTCCTCCCACCCATCGCCCTTTTGGGTGAAGATGGTGTTGAGGAAGCTTTCGAAGAGTTCGCAGGCGTTTAGAATGTTTTGTTCGGTGTTGGCGATGGCTTGGTCGATCCCCGCAAACGCCTCATCCAATATCGCCACAATCCGCTTTTGCTCTTCGAGAGGAGGAACAGGAACAGAGAGTTCTTTTAACAGCCTATAGTGCCTTGCGTAGCCAAGCGACTTGATAGGGTTTGCCGCAATAAAATAGTATAAAAATTTGGCATCAATTTCATCGACTGGCTGTAAAATTTTGACGCCATCAGCTCCTACCACAAAATCAAAATCAACATATTTAATTGTTTGAGTGTGATCCCCGAAAATGACTATGGGTTTATGAACCTTAAACAGATCATCTTCTTTATCCCAATAACCGTTAATAAAATCTTTTTCTTGAGATATAACAGGGTAGCTTCCATCATCCAAAAACGCTTTTTTAGGTATCTTGGATGCCGTTGGCACTTTATCAAGACACTCCTCGAATCTTCTATATTGCCACATTACAGCATCCCCTGAATTTGCTTGAGGATGTCAGCGCTTTGAGCATCTAGTGCAGCGATTTCGGCTATAATCTCCTTTGGATCACGCAGAGGGGCTTCCTCCGGTGCGAAAGGGTTTTTAACCGAAAGATCATAAGTCGCGGTATCTAGATCAGCGCGATTTACGCTCCATGATTTTTCGCTGTCAGCGAAGGTTTTTTGCAGTTCTATAAATTCTTTCAGGTCATTATCATTGAGCGGGTTAGTTTTGCCCATATTGCGCCCTGCATCAAGGGCGTAAAACCATGTTTTATCGGTCGGTTTTCCTTTTTCGAAAAACAGGACAACGGTTTTAACGCCCGCCCCTAAAAATGTGCCGCTCGGCATATCCAAAACGGTATGCAGATTACAGCTTTCCAGCAGTTCTTTACGAAGGGAAATGCTCGCGTTATCGCTGTTACTTAAGAAGGTATTTTTAATAACGATAGCCGCTCGGCCTCCTGCCTTTAAGCTCTTGATAAAATGCTGAAGGAAGAGGAAGGCGGTCTCTCCCGTTTTAATCGGGAAGTTTTGCTGCACCTCTTTACGTTCTTTTCCACCAAAGGGTGGGTTGGCAAGGATCACGTTAAAGCGGTCTTTTTCTTGCAAATCCATCACATTTTCGGTGAGTGTATTGCTATGGATGATGTTCGGCGCTTCGATGCCGTGCAGGATCATGTTCATAATCGCGATCACATAGGCAAGGCTCTTCTTTTCTTTACCGTAAAATGTACGCTTTTGCAGGGTTTCAAGATCATCGGTGTTTTGCGCTTTGGGGCGCAGATAATCAAAAGCCTCGCACAAGAAGCCCGCCGAGCCGACTGCGCCGTCATAAATTGTATCGCCGATCTTCGGATCGACCACGTTAATCATCGCGCGAATAAGCGGACGCGGCGTATAGTATTCCCCGCCATTACGCCCGGCATTACCCATATTCTTGATTTTCACCTCATAGAGATGGGAAAGCTCGTGCTTATCTTTTTGTGAGTTAAAGGATAGTTGGTCCATTTCCTCAACGATATCACGAAGGGAGTAGCCGCTTTGAAAGCGGTTTTTAATCTCACTAAAAATCTCACCGATTTTATATTCGATGGTATCGGATTCTGTGGTGCGCTCTTTGAAGCCACTAAGATAAGGGAAAAGCTCTTGGTTCACATATTTGATAAGATCATCGCCAACCATGGCATTGTCATGATCGAATGTGCCATCTGCTTTTTTCGGCGCGGCCCATGTGCCCCAGCTATGCTGCGGGTCGATGATGCGTGTGTATGTTTCGCCCACGAGTTCGGCGTCCATTTCGCGTTCGGTCTCTAACGCGTCCAGATATTTTAGAAAGAGTAGCCATGATGTTTGCTCGGTGTAGTCTAGCTCAGATGCACAGCCTGCTTCTTTGCGTAATATATCGTCGATGTTTTTAAATGTTTGTTCAAACATGCATGAAATCCTGTATTTTTCATCGCCCCTTTACCTTATTTAGGCAAAAAGCGAACTTTTAGCAATATTGGCAACCATAAGAGGCGAACTTTTTATGCGTTTATTTAAATAATCCTAGCATACGCAAAATCTTAAATGCGTTATCAAGCTTTATATTTGTTTTTCCTTGCTCGAAAGCATTGAGTGTCGGTTTGCTGATTCCGACTAAAACGGCGAGCTGTTCTTGTGTTAGACCTTGTTCTTTTCGGCGTTTTACAGCTTCTTCTACGAATTTTTGCCAATTAAGGCTAATGTTGCGTTCCATAAAATATCTCTTGGTTTAGAGTTCTTTGGGCAGCTTACATTAAAGAAATACGCCTTGGTAAAATATTTTTTACTTTTTATTCCGTGGCATTGAGATGAGTAAAATATAATTAACTTTTTGATCTAAGATGACAAATTAGTAAAATAGTTTTTACTTTTAGTGTCGCCCAAGAAAAGTAATTCTTGCTCGTATCATGGTGTCATGAGCAAAAGAAAAAACACAACACCAACACCATTTTCATTGCGCCTCACTGTCGAGGAGCGAGCGTTTCTGGAAGAGCGAGCAGGCTCAATGCCGGTTGGTGCTTACATCAGGAAATGCCTTTTCGAAGACCCTGCGCCGCGCATCAAAAGAAAGCGCGTAACCAAAGATCAAAAACAACTTGCGCAGATTTTGGGGTTTATCGGTGCTACTCGAATTCCCAATAACCTTAATCAAATTGCAAAAGCGATTAACATGGGATCTCTCATAATCACCGAAGATGTTCATAGAGATATTAATACTGCCTGCGATGATATTGAATTCATCAAAAAGGCCATAACGCATGCTCTTGGGTTCAATGATGATGGTGATTTCCATGATTATTAAGGGATCACAGCGTAGCGGTGCCAAACAACTGGCAGCACATCTTTTAAAAACCGAAGAGAATGAACATGTCGAAATATATGAAGTGCGCGGTTTTTATACGCCCGATAAAAATATCTATAACGCTTTACATGAAATTAAAACGCTGAGCAGTGCAACGAACTGCAAGCAATATATGTTTTCCGTTTCTTTAAATCCTCCTCAAGATGAGCGCGCCCCAATAGAATATTTCGAGCATGCAGCTTCCCAGATTGAAGATCGACTCAATTTAAAAGACCAGCCTCGCATTATAGTTTTTCACGAAAAAGAGGGGCGGCGGCATGCCCACTGCGTTTGGTCACGCATTGATCATCAGGAGATGAAAGCCATAAACTTGCCGCACTATAAAAACAGGCTTAATGAAATCTCAAAGGACTTGTTTCTGAAATATGACTGGTCATTGCCTAAGGGGTATATAGATAGACAATACAGTAACCCTCTAAACTTCACGCTTCAGGAATGGCAACAAGCCAAACGTGCGAACGAAGATACACGCGTGTTAAAATCACTTATGAAACAGGCATGGGAGCGATCTGATAATAAGGCTTCATTTATAAATGTGTTGAGTGAGCATGGATTTACATTGGCACGTGGTGAACGAAGGGGGTATGTAGCGGTAGATTATAAAGGCGAGATATATTCATTAAGCCGTTGGACCGGGGCAAAAACGAAGGCACTGAAACAAAAAATTGGCGACCCTCAAGACTTACCTTCTGTTGTACAAGTAAAGATGGCTATAGCTGAGAAAATGGCGCCTGTGTTGCAGCAATATATCCAAGACATTCACAAACAACGCAGCAAAA
>CAZPMH010000042.1:0-9001 GCA_964587815.1 uncultured Micavibrio sp. | reverse complement strand
AGCTTTCTCGCGTTTTTCTCGGTCTTCCTCTATGGCCTGACGCTGTCGCATTTTGATCATTATCTGGTGTGGCCGCGTTTGATCGTCATGGCGGCTCTGCTCTGGATTTTGTATGAGATTAAGATTGATCGGAAAAGTCGCCGATCGGTTTTGATTTTCTATAGTGGTGTTGGTTTTCTTCTCGGGGCGTTTGTGTTGGGCTTAACGTCTTATCGGAGCTTGGTTTTTCAGGTCGGTATGCCGCATGTGTTTATTCTGATTGCGCTGTTTTTATTTGTGCAGGGCGCGGTTCATCAGATTGTGATGATCAGGCGTGCGCGCAAGATGGGAGGCCTGTCCATTCAGATGTATCAATTTTACTTACTGAAAGATATCAGTTCGCTCGCCTATGCGATCAGTATGGGTTTGGCTGTGGCATGGCCGCTTTTGCTTTTCTACAGTGTGTCGTCTTGCGTGCAGATGATCTCTCTGTATCATTTTCGGTGGGCGCGGCTTTTGAAAGAGCGTGCTTAATCCTCTTATTTGCTATTTGGTCGCTTGAGGCATAGAATTGCGTATATTTACAAAGGAATGCTTTTCATGCGCTTGTTTCTGTTTTTCTCACTTATAACTCTTTGTTTTTGGGGGGCACATGCGCCGCATGCTTACGCTGTTGATGATGATGTACCGCGCGATTGTGGTGAGATTGAAGAGCGTGATGTGCGCGATACCTATGAGCTTTCCTATAAGTTGCGCTATGCTTTTCCGCGTTTGGCTGAGGATTTGGTTATTGCCTGTACGATTATGCAATCCCTAGAGGACTGGGTAGACGCTTTGCCGCGTGAACGGCGGTATTCCCGTGAAACTAAGACGCAGGTTGAAAAACATGTCCGTGCTGCTCAAAAAAGCATGGTTGCCTTAGAGAGCCCGCTACGCGCTTATCGCGTTTGGTTCGTTGCTGATGTTGATAATAAAATTGCGCGTGCGGTCCGCGCTAAAAACTTAAACGATATCGGTCGTGATGTATTGAGGCGACATGATACGCTTGTTGATGTTTTAAAGGCGGTCGAGCTGTTTGTTAAGCATGACGGCAGCCCACCGCCACCGCCAAAGAAACCACAGTCTGCTTTCGATCGATAAGGTCGAATTATGGGCTGTTAGGTTTTTGATCAATATGGATTTTTTACTTTATTTGTACGCGGAAAAGCAGGAAATCTCTTGGTTTCCTTAGGGTGTGCTTACCAAAATAATTTTTGTTTTTCTTGCTCTTTTCCACAAAAACGCGTTTAATGCGGATTAATATTTTGGCATACACGATCTGAGTTAAATCCAGTCGAATACCAATTTAAGAGCTGTTTTTAATTTAGAATAAGGAGTTTTAACAAATGGCACAAACAGGAACCGTGAAATGGTTTAACCCAACAAAAGGTTTTGGGTTTATCGTACCTGATAATGGCGGAAGCGATGTTTTCGTACATATCTCAGCGGTTGAACAGGCAGGCATGAAAAGCCTGGATGAAGGTCAGAAAGTTGAATTTGAATTGCAGGAAAATCGCGGTAAGCAAGCGGCCGGCAACTTGAAAGCGGCCGGATAAATTCTTCGGTTATTAAAGATTGACGCCTCGTAAATATGGTTTACGGGGCGTTTTTTTGTGCACTCGATTGTGCGAGCGGTGATTCTGCGCTTTTTGTAAACCTTTACAAATCAGTGTCTTATTGTGTTTTCTTGTGCGTTGCGTCAACGAAAGTTGGGGTTAGACCTGTTTTAAAATTGTGATTTTTTTTCACTTCCAGTACGCTTCAAGGGTAGATTAAAGAGAAAATACTTTCTGGGAGGTAGCTATGAGTGGTTATGCGTGTGGGTCTGGTGGTGTTATTTTTATTCCTGATGAAATTGATCGAAAGGAAGAGAAGGGCGAGAAAATTGAGCCTTCGAAAAAGAAGCATACTCCGGTCAAGATGAAATTGTCGAACGATGATAAAGACGAAGCAAAAGATGTGTAAGGGCGTTTAGACCAAGCTCTTCATGATTTTTCATTTTTCTATCACAGCCTTATTTTGAACGTTATCACAATAAAATGACTTGCTCAGGCTTAGCTTGGGCGGTATGACTTGATCTGTTATGGTTCAGATTAATTAAGTGAGGTAGAAAAGTATCATGGATACGACCAAGATTCCCGTGGGTAAAGATGCCCCGAATAACGTAAATGTTATCATTGAAAACACGGCTGGCGGCACGCCTGTTAAGTATGAATTGGATAAAGATTCAGGCGCTCTTTTTGTTGATCGTTTTGTTCATACGCCGATGTTTTATCCTGCAAATTACGGGTTTATTCCGAATACGCTTGGCGGTGATGGGGACCCGGTTGATGTTCTTGTTTATGCGCAGCATGCGATTATGCCGGGTGCGGTCATCGCGGCGCGCCCCGTTGGTGTTTTGGTGATGGAAGATGATGGCGGTATGGATGAGAAGATTTTGGCCGTTCCGGTTGATAAGACGCATCCGATGTTTGCTGACATTAAAGAATATAGTGATTTGCCGAAAATCCTTCTGGATGAAATTGAGCATTTTTTCACGCATTATAAAGATCTTGAAAAAGGGAAATGGGTGAAGATGCAGGGCTGGGAAGGTTCTGAGAAAGCGAAGTCCCTGATTAATGAAGGGATCGAAAATGAGCAGGCGCAAAAGGCCGCTTAGACTAGATTTTAAGAGCCGCTCTTTGAAGCGGCTTTTATTTTCCCTACTTTTTGGCCTCAAGTTTAGGTACAGTTTATCTGATTAGATAAAGGGGCTTTCTTATGATTATGATACCTGACTGGGCTGCCAGCGGTCTTTCTATTCTGGCGGTTTTGTTTATTTGCGTTATCGGTTTGTTTGCTGCGGCTGTGGTCGTAATGTTTTTCATCGATATCGGGCAAACCCGCGATGCTGTGCGGCGGAATTATCCCGTGCTTGGGCGGTTTCGGTATTTGTTTTCGACATTGGGTGAATTTTTTCGCCAGTATTTTTTCGCTATGGATCGTGAGGAGATGCCTTTCAACCGAGCAGAGCGCGAATGGGTGTATCGATCAGCCAAAGGGAAAGATAATACAGTCGCGTTCGGATCGACGAAAAACCTTACAAGTGTGGGATCGTTTATTTTCGTGAATTGCCCGTTTCCGACTTTGGATGAAGATGCCGTCGCGCCCAAAGCCGTGAGGTTGGGGCCGTATTGCAAAACGCCGTATGATGCGCGTTCTTATTTCAACATATCGGGCATGAGTTATGGTGCGATATCCAAGCCTGCGGTTCAGGCGCTGTCTAAGGGTGCGAAGAAGGCCGGTATCTGGATGAACACAGGGGAGGGCGGCTTATCTCCTTATCATTTAGAAGGCGGCGCGGATATTGTCTTCCAGATGGGGACGGCGAAATATGGTGTGCGCGATGAGGATGGTAATCTTAGTGATGAGAAACTGCGCGAAGTTGCGGCACATGAACAGGTGAAAATGTTTGAGGTTAAGCTGAGCCAAGGCGCGAAGCCGGGGAAGGGCGGTATTTTGCCCGGCGCGAAGGTGACGCCGACAATTGCGAAAATCCGCGGCATTAACCCGGGGGAGGATTCGATTTCTCCTAACCGTTACCCTGAGGTTGATAGCGTTTCGGATTTGCTCGACTTTATCGGGCGTATTCGAGATGTGACGGGCAAGCCTGTTGGGTTTAAATCCGTGATTAGCGGTAAAGGATGGGTTGAGGAATTATGTGCGGAAATTCATCGCCGCGGTATTGAAAGCGCGCCTGATTTTATCACGGTTGATGGCGGTGATGGCGGCACGGGGGCGGCGCCTATGGCGTTGATGGATAATGTTGGGCTCACCATTGAGGAAAGCCTGCCGTTGCTTGCCGATACGCTGCATCGTTATGGGCTGAAGGAGCGTGTGCGCATTGTTGCGTCGGGTAAGTTGATTACGCCTGCAGAGGTAGCTTGGGCGTTGTGTGCAGGGGCTGATTTTATCAATTCCGCGCGCGGGTTCATGTTCTCCTTGGGCTGTATTCAGGCCTTGAAGTGCAATAAAAATACCTGCCCAACGGGCATTACGACACATGACAAGCATTTGCAAAAAGGGTTAGACCCTGCTGATAAGGCGGTGAAGGTTGCGAATTATGCGAAGCAGTTGATGAAGGAAGTTGAGGTAATTGCACATTCTTGCGGCGTGCGTGAACCGCGATTGCTCAAGCGCAAGCATGTGCGGATTGTTCAGCATGACGGACGCTCTGTTCCGATGGACGAACTATACCCTTGGCCTGAGCGCGCAGAAGATGAGCGGAGTGTGGCATGAGCAGTGTCAGAAATACGGATTACGGCGCGCGCATTGAAACAATTGTGCAACGAAAAAAACGCTTTCTAGAGCTTCTTATTTCGATTTTTGTTCTATTTATGACTTACGTTTTATTCAATGTTGATGTCGAGGATCATATGGTTTTTCTTAATATGATTGTTTTGACGTTGATTTTTTTTGGGCTTTTACTTTTTTCTTTAAGGCAGCCAAGTCAAAAAAACTTGATCATTATATATGAAAATGGTTTGAGAAGCCCTGTCTTCAAGTGGACAGGAAGTGAATTTTTACATTTTTCGGAGTTTAAGGATATTCAATATGAAAAAATGACTATCCGTGGTAATACGCATCATTGCGTGCTTTTGTTTCCTAAAGATTGTGATAAATATAAGCCCAAAAGAAGTCTCAAAAACCTTCTTTTGGTTGATGTGCAGACTTATATTTACGGTGCGCCTTTAAGGATTGATATCAGCCTAACTGACATTCCGCCGCTCGAGATTTTTCAAAAATGCTACAAGGCTTTCACAGCACATAAGCGGCGATCACAAATTGGATTATAAGCTGAATTTATCCAAGACGACGATGTTTTGATGCTTTTAAAGCGTTTAAACGTTAGACTTTCTGTTTGAAAAGTAGGTCTTGTACAGGGCGAAGAAAGTGACAAGTAACAAAAGCTCTACGACGGCCAAGAGCGTGATGAACATTGTGTTACCTGACAGTTTTTCATTGATTTTATCTTCATCGCTTATGATTTCTTGTCCGTTTAGGCTATAGCCTAAACTGAACAGAATGCTGTTTTTATAGTATTCATTGTCTATCAATGGCGTGTCGGGTCTGCGCGGATATGCGCGGACAGAAATGTTATTGCCTTCTTGCAGCACCTCTTTTTCTTCGTCTCCCACTCCTGTGAAATAAATCCATTTCTTCAAGCCGGAGACGTGTATTTTTATGTTGTTGTGCGAACGCCCTGCGTAAAACTGCTTTGCTGTTTTTATTTTCCCGTCTATTTTTTGAGTGACGTCGCCCTGTAAGACATCGTTTTTAAGATATTGTCTGTCTTTGTAGACTTCATGGATAAACAGGCTGTTCATGGCGAGTATGGCGGCAATCATTAAGAGCACGAAAAGTTTTGCGAATGTTTGGTGCATGTTTTTTCTTTTTGGTTTTTTCCGTTTCTTATTTTATTTTGCCCTAAATACTAAATTTATCCAAGACCACGATGTTTTGGTGGCCTTTTGCGGCTAGGTATTCGGCGGCTTGGACGCTACGGATGTTGCCTGCGCAGATGAAGGCGAGGCGTTTGTTTTCAGGCAGTTCGTCAAGGCGTGCGATAAGCTCGGGCAGGGGAATATTGATAGGGTTTTCTTTGATTTCATCATGACTGAGCGGATCAGCGGTGAGCTCTTCGGGCTGGCGCACGTCGATGATGATTGTTTCGGTGTCGTTAAGTTGGTTGATTGTGATTATATCCATTTTGTCTGTTTCCTTCTTTGTTGTTTCCTGTTTTGATGTGTCCGAAGCGCAGTGTGGGCAGTTTTTGTCCTTATTTGCCTTCAAGGTTACGCTACGAAATGTTTTTAAATCTAACTGTATGAAATTAATATTATTATCTGTGTTTTCTGTGATTTCTAAAAGGCTTAAATGTGCCTGATAAAGCCCGAGGATTCCTGCTGTAGTTCCTAAGATGCCTGCCTCGTTGCAATTCCGTGCATCTGTCGGGAATTCAGGGAATAGGCAGCGGTAACAGGCATGATTTTCATTATATCCTTTGAAGATGCCGGCTTGGCCTTCAAAGCCTGCGACGCTGGCGGATATGAGCGGGATTTTGCGCTCGACCGAGATTTGATTGATTAGGGATTTGGTTTCGAAATTATCGCTGCCATCGAGCAGGAGTGTTGCATCTTTCGGAATTATATTTTTCGTTTCTTCCGTCAATTTTTCCGTGATTGCCTCAACCGTACATTCGGGGCTAAGGGCGGTCAGGTGTTCCTTGGCTTTTTCAGCTTTTGGTTCACCGACATCAGCCGTTTTGTAAATGGTCTGGCGGTGTAAATTGCTCAGATCGATTGTGTCGTGGTCAATGATTGTGATTTTCCCGATGCCCGAGGCGGCGAGGTAGGGAAGGGCGGGGCTGCCTAGACCGCCCGCGCCGACCATGACGATATGCGCGTTTTCTATGCGTTCTTGCCCTAAAATTCCGATTTCAGGCAAAGCCATTTGTCGGGTGTAGCGGATCATGCGTTACCACCGCTTGCTTTATCCTGATGCCAGAAGGGTGTGTCCAGCAGCGGTGTTGACGGTGCAGCCGTATCTTGCGCGGCGATGATGCCCGCCTGATATGCACTTCGACCTGCGCGAACGGCATCAGCGAAGGCGCGTGCCATAAGTACGGGGTCGGTTGCCTTGGCAACGGCGGTGTTGAGCAGGACGGCGTCATAGCCCATTTCCATGGCGGCGGCGGCATGTGACGGTGCGCCTAACCCTGCGTCAATGACTAGTGTTTTGTCAGTAAAACGATCGCGGAGTTGTTTTAGCGCGTAAGGGTTATTCAGCCCCTTGCCCGAGCCGATGGGCGCGCCCCAGGGCATGAGGATGTCGCAGCCTAACGCGGCGAGGCGTTTGCCGAGTACCAAATCATCGGTCATATAAGGGTAGATTTCAAAGCCGAGAGCGAGCAGTTTTTCGGTTGCCTCCACCAATTTATAAGGGTCTGGTTGTAGTGTGTAGTCATCGCCGAGGACTTCTAATTTTATACGATTCGTTTCAAATATCTCGCGTGCCATTTGCGCGGTTGTGATTGCTTCGTCAACGCCGTAACACCCCGCGGTGTTTGGCAGAACAGGTAAGTTGAAGCCTTTGATTATATTCCAGAAATCTTGGCCTTTTCCTGCTTTGCTTTCGCGGCGTAGCGATACGGTGACCATGCCCGGTTGCGCTGCTTCAATGCTCTTTTTTAAGATATCAGGCGAGGGGTAGGTCGCCGTACCTAATAAAAGGCGCGAGGTGATTTCTGTTTCGCCGATTTTCCAGATATCGTTGGTCATGTTTCTGCTGCCTTTTACTTTAGCCACCTTGCATAGGGGCGACGATTTCGATGTCGTCTTGTTCGTTTATCATATGCGTTGCATAGGACGATTTGGGAACGAAATTTTTGTTCACCGCAACGGCAACCGTTTTTCCGCTATAGCCGTGTTGTTCTAAAAGTTGTTCCAATGATATTTGTTGGTCAAGCGTTTGCGACTGACCGTTCAATATGATTTTCATGTTCACTCCTTAAAAATAGGGGGGTGTATGGGTTTTCTTTTCCTGCGATTAAATCGGCAACACATTCTGCTAAGACAGGCGCGAAAAGATAGCCGTGACGGTAAAGCCCGTTACAACGAATTATTTGGTTATCCGCGCTTTCATCAATAAGATGTGGCATATTATCAGGAAAAGACGGGCGGTTTTTTGCGTTGGTTTCTAAAATTTCTGCCTCGGCAAAGCTCGGGTGGAGGCTGTATAGAGCGCTCAACAATTCCATTGCGGATCGTATCGATAAGTTCTCTGATGCGTTGCTTTCGATGATGGTTGCACCGACCATGAATATGTTCCCTTCGCGCGGCACAATATAAAGCGGATAGCGCGGGTGCATGATGCGCACGGGCCTGTTTAAACGGAATTCGGGGTTATGAACGACGATTGTTTCGCCCTTTACACCCCTAAGGTCAGTGAGATGCTTTTGTGCTGTAATGCCGCGGCAATCAATTATCAGATGGTCGTCGTTTTTCGACTCTAAATCAATGCGCTGTACGTCTTTGTTGATAATTTTTTGTAGCAGGGTTTCCATCGCTTTCTGCGGATGCAGGTGGGCTTCGTCTTTTATACTGATGCCGTTGCGAAATGATGAATCTTTGAGGTTGGGTTCGAGTGAGGCGATGTCTTCTTGACCTATCGGGCGCCATTTCTCTTTTGTCTTATCGGGCAGTATGGATTTAAATCGCTCCAAGATGTAGCGGTCGTTATCGTGGCTCAATAACAGGCTGCCTTGCCTGTTAAATTCAAAGTTGTCGCCTTCTTCTCTGCTTATCTCTTGCCATATATCGATTGCGTGGAACGCTGCGTTTAAAAAATGTGCGGGCATATGATCCAGCTCACTCAGGGGGCTAAGCATGCCGCCGGCGATGTAGCTGGCATTGTTCGCGGGGAAGCCTGCTTGATCGTATAGGGTTATTTCTGTGTCTGCAAAGCGCGATTGCAGAATGTAGGCCGTAGTGATGCCCATGATGCCTGCGCCGATGACAGATATGCTATGTGGTGGTTGTGTCATTTTCCTTCTCACATCCTTGCGCCGGTGTTATCCGTATCAAGTTCCAAGAGTATATTCTCAGCCGACGAATTGACGTTCGGCACCCCTTGTGAATTGGTTATATATAATCAGTCTTAAAGGTTTTTTGCTTACTAATCCATAGAATAGTGTTTTTGGTGATTTCACGTGCTTGTATACGCGTTTTAAATTTAGATTTTAAATTCTGGCACTCAACACTTGACCTTGGCTGTATATAAATTTATAACACAACATCTGTTGATGAGGCATTCAAGATTTTTGGGATTTACCAGTTACCAATTTTGCTTCTTTTTACGGATATCTTCTTGGCGCGGGATGGAGCAGTCTGGTAGCTCGTCAGGCTCATAACCTGAAGGTCGTAGGTTCAAATCCTACTCCCGC
>CAZPMH010000041.1:0-10276 GCA_964587815.1 uncultured Micavibrio sp. | reverse complement strand
GTGTGTAGCAGATGTCGGCCGGCTTGGTGATTGTTTCACGGTAGGCAACCTGTGGCGCACCGATGTTCGCCTCAACCTTGAATTCACGCTTCATGCGATCAACAAGGATATCGAGGTGAAGCTCGCCCATGCCGCGCATGATTGTCTGGCCTGACTCATGGTCAACAGATACGCGGAAAGACGGGTCTTCAGCAGCCAAACGCTGAAGCGCGGTTGACATTTTTTCCTGGTCAGCCTTTGTTTTCGGCTCAATCGCGATTTCAATAACCGGCTCAGGGAATTCCATACGCTCAAGCACGACAGGCTCTTGCATGTCACATAGCGTATCACCTGTTGTTGTGTCCTTCATACCAACGAAAGCAACGATATCACCAGCATGCGCTTCGGAGATTTCTTCGCGGTCGTTTGAGTGCATAAGAAGCATACGACCTACGCGCTCGCGCTTGTCTTTCACTGAGTTCTTCACGTAAGAACCTGAATTAACAGTCCCTGAATAGATACGTGCAAATGTGAGTGAGCCAACAAAGGGGTCGTTCATGATTTTGAATGCCAAAGCGGAGAATGGCGCGTCGTCTTCAGGCATACGGTTTTCTTCTTCATCGGAATCAACCTTTACACCTTTTGTTTCGCCGATATCCAATGGCGATGGCAAGAATTCAACAACCGCGTCCAACATCGGCTGAACACCTTTATTCTTAAATGCTGTACCACAAAGCACAGGAACGAATTCGTTGTTGATTGTACCCTTACGGATGCACGCCTTTAGTGTTTTCTCATCAGGCTCATTGCCTTCGAGGTAGGCTTCCATTGCATCGTCGTCTTGCTCGACTGCAAGCTCAACAAGTTTCTCGCGGTATTCAGCAGCCTTATCAGCAAGGTCAGCAGGAATGTCTTGCTCTGAGAATGACGCGCCCAATTGCTCACCGTCCCAAATAATGGCCTTCATGCGCACAAGGTCAATGTGACCTGCGTAGTCGCTTTCCGCGCCGATTGGAAGTTGGATCACACATGGAACTGCGCCCAAACGATCAACGATCATATCAACTGTGTTGTAGAAGTCTGCGCCGATCTTATCCATTTTGTTTACAAAACACATGCGCGGCACTTGGTATTTGTCAGCCTGACGCCATACTGTTTCCGTTTGCGGCTCAACGCCTGCATTTGCATCGAACACGGCAATCGCACCGTCAAGCACACGCAAGGAACGCTCAACTTCAATTGTGAAGTCCACGTGTCCGGGTGTATCAATGATGTTCAGACGAAAGCGCTGACCTTCATATGGACCTTCTTTTGGTGAGTCCCAGAATGTAGTTGTCGCCGCAGATGTGATTGTAATACCACGCTCTTGCTCTTGCTCCATCCAGTCCATCGTGGCCGCACCATCGTGCACCTCACCAATTTTGTGAGATTTACCGGAATAGAACAAAATACGCTCAGTTGTTGTAGTCTTACCCGCATCGATGTGCGCCATAATCCCGAAGTTACGATAGTTTTCAATTGCGTGTTCGCGTGCCATTTCTTTAATTTCCTTTAAATCTCAATCTCAAATTCTTTTGATATCTTACCAGCGGTAGTGTGCAAACGCCTTGTTTGCTTCTGCCATTTTGTGCGTGTCATCGCGCTTTTTCACTGCTGAACCGCGGTCATTTGCTGCGTCATATAGCTCAGCTGCCAAACGGTCGCGCATTGTGTTTTCACCGCGCTTGCGTGCCGCATCGATCAACCAGCGCATTGCCAAGGCCACTGCACGCTCGCTGCGCACTTCAACAGGCACCTGGTATGTTGCACCACCAACACGGCGAGAGCGAACCTCTAGGCGTGGCTTTACTTTTTTTAGTGCGGTGTGGAACAGGCCCAAACCAACGCTTTTTGAATTTACAGCAACGTTTGCTTCACCATCTTCGTCGTTGTTTTCATTCACCGGCTTTTTGCCGTCAAGAATTTCGATTGCTCCATAAACAATACTTTCTGCTGTTGATTTTTTACCATCCAACATCAGGTTGTTAATGAATTTTGACAAAATCAAATCCGCAAACTTCGGATCCGGTAGAATTACGCGTTTATCTGCTTGACGACGACGTGACATATATTTTCCCTCTTACAAACTTATTTAGGACGTTTCGCGCCGTAGCGTGAACGTGATTGTTTACGATCTTTAACACCTTGCGTATCCAAGGTACCGCGAATAATTGTGTAACGAACACCCGGCAAGTCTTTAACACGACCACCGCGCACTAGCACAACAGAGTGCTCTTGCAGGTTGTGACCTTCACCAGGGATGTAACAAATAACTTCCAAGCCCGTTGTTAAGCGAACCTTTGCAACCTTACGCAAGGCTGAGTTCGGCTTTTTTGGTGTTGTTGTATATACACGTGTACATACGCCGCGACGTTGCGGGTTGCTTTTTAGGGCTCTGTTTTTCTTTGCTTTCACAACCCTTTTGCGGGGTTTGCGAATTAACTGCTGAATGGTTGGCATAGTCAAACCTTCTTAAATTAAAATCTCGTTTCTTTAGATGGAGGCATTTAGCGCGGATTTCATACCGGAGTCAAACATAAAACATGCTGACCGGTGAAAAATTCCGCAGAGCATCTGAAAATTTTGAACCACGCTAATATAAAGATGTGTTTTATCAAAATTTTGTTTTTCAGATGTTGCACGTTGGTTACTCACTTACGCTTTCGTAACGCCCATCACAGTGGCGCGAAATATAGGGCATCGCAGGTTAGACGTCAAGAAAAGTTTTAAGAAAATATTAAATATGGTTTTTGGTGGGTTTTCTATTCTATTGTATCAGGAGTTTTGGTTCTTATTTAAAGACGTTTTATGCTGCTCCACGCCCGATCTTACATTGTTTATATCGTTGGTTTGTTTTGCCTGTCATCGGGCGCTCTTGCTTTGTTTTTTATGTTGAACGGAGTTCCGATCGGCCATGATCCGGGGTTTTACACGGTTACATATGAGGCTTTTAAAAGCAGTATTAATGACGGCTATGTCATGCCGCGCTGGCTGGATGACGTTAATAACGGCTTTGGTGGGGCTAATTTTTATTTTATGCCACCACTTTTATATTATGCGCTTTATATGCTTGATGCGGCCACGCTGTTTGCTTTTGATACGCGCGCGCTTTTGGCCAGCAGCGTTGTTTTACTCTTATTTTTGTCGGGTTTATCGTTTTTTGAATGTGCGCGGCGGCATATGCCTTATGCGGTCGCTTTTGCGGGGGCGTGTCTTTATATGTTTCTGCCTTATCATTTCAGTACGGAGGTGATTGATCGATTTGCGATTGCTGAATTTGCAGCGTACACCTTCTTACCGCCGATTTTTTATTTTCTGCGTATGCTTTCGCCGCGGCGTAAATTTGCGCTCTTTGGTTATGTGCTCAGTTATTGTGCGATTATATTGACGCACCTCCCGACGGCTTTGCTGACCTCGCTCTTTATCGGGCTTTATTGCTTGTTCCATGCCGCGCGCTTTCAAAATTTTAAAGCTGGCTTGCGTTACGTGGCAAACGTTATTGTGATTTCTGTTCTATCGATTGCCTTATGCGCTTTTTATCTGGTTCCCGCGTTATCGCTGCAGGGATTAGTCGATATGGATTATCTGTGGCGTGATTTTTACGGCTATCAGTATTGGTTCGTGACCTATTTTCCTGAAAGCGATGTTCCGAACAAGGCTTTCGTGCTTAGTGTTTTTTACGCGATGATTTTCAATCTGGGTCTGGTGAGTGTGTGCTTTTTCTTTTTGCGTCGGGATGAAAATGCGAATACGCGCTTCAACACACACCTTAACGTAGGGTTGTTGGTTCTCACCTGCTTACTCATGTCTCCGCTGCTGTCGTTCGTTTGGCATTATGTTGTTCTTCTGCAAGCGGTTCAGTTTCCCTGGCGATTGATGGTGCTTGCGGATTTTTTCTGTGCGTCGGCGTTTACGTTTATTCTCTCCCGTCAGAATAATTCTGTTCAGGCCAAGAGTATGCTTATCACCGCCGTTGGTTTTGGGCTTTTGTTTGCGAATATCTCTGTTTTATCGCAGCGCACTTTTGATAAAGACGTCTTCACGGATAAGCAAGCCAGCGTTCTTGCCGTGAAGCAATCAACGCAGGAGCATATTCCTGTTTCTGAGGAACGCGCAAAGAATTTTGTTGAGATGATGCAAGAGCCCATGCCTGCGTTTGTGCAGTCGATATCGGAGGATGTTGATATTGAGGTTTTAGAGCATAAGGCGCAATTTATTAAACTACGCCTTAAAACCCCTGAGCCGTCGACGATTTTTGTACGGCAGTTTTACAGCCCGATTTGGCAGATTGAGGTTGACGGTATGCCCTCCTCTACGCTCGATATGTTTATCCTTCGTGATGCTGAGCCGTATGGGCAGATTGCCTTTGATGTTCCTGCGGGCGTGCATCAGGTTTCGCTGACAATCCCAGTAACGCAGCAAGAGCGTTATGGCTGGATGATTTCTTCGTTTGGACTTTTAATTTTTATCGGTCTTTTGCTAGCTTCCCTGTTCAAAGCCAGAAAAAAAGGAGCCTGAGCGGCTCCTTCTTAAAATCTTTATTGTGTGCAAGGCTTATCCGTTTACGGCTTCTTTTGCATCACCGTCATCGCTGCTTGTGCCCTCATCTGTGATGGCGGCCACTTCACCTGAAACGGAGGCTTCCAGCTCTTCACGCTCGGGCATGTTTGCGATGGCCTCTTCGTCACGAGCGGCGGCAACGCGCTTCACGTTGTTGACGTAAGCCCCTGTACCCGCAGGGATGAGGCGACCAACGATCACGTTCTCTTTCAGGCCGTACAGCTTGTCCACCTTCCCGTTCACAGCGGCGTCGGTTAGAACGCGTGTTGTTTCCTGGAAGGATGCCGCAGAGATGAAGGAGCGCGTTTGTAGTGACGCCTTCGTGATCCCCTGAAGAACAGGGTTTCCTTCCGGTGGCTGTTTTCCGTCTTCGATGAAACGCTGTTTCGTTTCTTCGAACTCTGTGCGGTCGACATTTTCGCCTGTGAGGTATGTCGTGTCACCAACGGATGTGATTTCAACTTTTTGCATCATCTGGCGAACGATCACCTCAATGTGCTTATCGTTGATTTTCACGCCCTGCAAGCGGTAAACATCCTGAACTTCCTGCGTCAGATATTCGGCCAAGGCTTCAACGCCCATCACGCTGAGGATATCGTGCGGTACGAGCGCTCCATCAAGGATGGGGTCACCTTTACGCACGAAGTCACCTTCCTGAACGGCCAGGTTGCGGCCTTTCGGGATAAGATATTCGGCTTTTTCCTCATCTGCATTGGCGGGGCGAACTGCGATGCGACGCTTTGACTTATAGTCTTTACCGAATTCAACGTAACCGTCGATTTCAGAGATAACTGCAAAGTCTTTTGGCATACGTGCCTCGAACAATTCAGCCACACGTGGCAGACCACCTGTAATATCGCGAGTTTTCGATGTTTCACGCGGGATACGGGCGATGATGTCACCGGCCTTAACTTCCTGCTCGTTCTCAACCGAAAGGATTGAGTCCACAGACAGATAGTAGTTTGCAGGCATGCCGTTCGGCAGGTTGATCACTTCACCTTTCTTATCCAGGAGAGAGATGCGTGGTTTCAAATCGCCGCCTTTTGGCTGTGAGCGCCAGTCGATGATCTTTTTCGAGGCAATCCCTGTTGCTTCGTCAACATCATCGGTTACGGAGACACCTTCAACCAAGTCGAAGTAGTGCGCAACACCGTCTTTTTCCGTGATAACCGGCAATGTGTAGGGGTCCCACTCCGCCATTTTATCACCGGCCTTGATTTTTGCGCCGTCTTTGACGAGCAATCTTGCGCCGTATGGAATGCGGTGGTTTGCCTTTTCATCGCCGTTTTTATCGAGAAGCACAACCTCTGTGTTTCTGCCCATGACGATTTCGATACCGTCTGAGTTTTTAACAACATTTTGGTTGCGGATTTCGATTTTACCGTCGATGTTCGCATCCACGTGTGAGCGTTCCGCGCCTTTCTGCGCCGCGCCACCGATGTGGAATGTTCTCATTGTCAACTGTGTACCGGGCTCACCGATGGATTGCGCGGCCATAACGCCGACTGCTTCACCTGTGTTTACCTCAGTTCCGCGGGCAAGGTCACGACCGTAACATTTTGCACAAACGCCATTGTTTGCCGCTTCACATGTAAGGACGGAACGCACCTGAATTTCATCGATACCGGCGGTTTCGATTTTTTCAGCCACAACTTCGTCAATAACCACGGATGCTTCGGCGATGACTTCACCTGATAGCGGGTCTTTGATTTCTGTTGAAGGCACACGACCCAAGATACGCTCTGACAGAGGGACAACAACATCTGCACCATTCATCACAGCACGCATTTTAATGCCGTTTTCTGTGCCACAGTCACGCTCGGTGATGATCGCATCTTGTGCAACATCAACCAAACGACGCGTCAGATAACCGGAGTTCGCAGTTTTCAAAGCCGTATCAGCCAAACCTTTACGCGCGCCGTGTGTGGAGTTGAAGTATTCCAACACGGTCAAGCCTTCTTTAAAGTTTGAAATAATCGGGTTTTCGATAATTTCACCGGATGGTTTCGCCATCAGGCCACGCATACCCGCAAGCTGGCGGATCTGCGCAGCAGAACCACGCGCACCGGAATGTGCCATCATGTAAACCGCGTTCAGGCTTTCGGAGATGTCGGAAATACCTTTCATCATCTCATCGGCGACGTCGTCGGTTGCTTTTGACCAGATATCGACGACCTTGTTGTATTTCTCACCTTTGGTGATCAGACCGTCCATATATTGCTGTTCAAATTCCGTGACTTTTTCGTTCGCTTCGGAAACGAGTTTTTGCTTCGCATCAGGGATAATAAGATCGTCTTTACCGAACGAGATACCGGAAATACACGCATATTTGAAGCCGAGCTTCATCATGCGGTCACAGAAGATGACCGTGTCTTTCTGGCCGCAGTGGCGGTAGACCGTGTCGATCATGTTTGTGATTTCTTTTTTCGTTAGAACCTGATTCAGAACGCTGAACGGCACCTTGTGGTGACGCGGCAGAAGTTCGGACAAGATCATACGACCCGGTGTTGTTTCCACGATTTCGGTAACGCGCTCACCGTTTTCATCAACGGTGTGATAGCGTGCTTTCACCTTTGCGTGCAAAGAGACAACATCGTTTTCCAGTGCGTGCATAATTTCGCCCGGCCCGCGGAAGATCATGCCTTCGCCCTTCTCATTATCGAGCGCGATAGACAGGTAGTAAAGACCCAAAACAATGTCCTGAGACGGCACGATAATCGGCTTACCGTTCGCAGGGGACAGGATGTTGTTTGTTGCCATCATCAAGCAACGTGCCTCGAGCTGTGCTTCGACAGAAAGCGGCACGTGAACAGCCATTTGGTCACCGTCAAAGTCGGCGTTAAAGGCCGTACAAACAAGCGGGTGAAGCTGAATCGCTTTACCTTCGATTAGTACAGGTTCGAATGCTTGAATACCCAAGCGGTGCAATGTCGGCGCACGGTTCAGCATGACAGGGTGTTCGCGGATAACCTCTTCAAGGATATCCCAAACCTCAGGGCGTTCTTTTTCAACCATTTTCTTCGCGGCTTTAACCGTAGAGGCCATGCCGTAAAGTTCAAGTTTATGGTAGATGAACGGCTTAAACAGCTCCAGTGCCATTTTCTTTGGCAGACCACATTGATGCAGTTTCAGTTCGGGGCCAACAACGATGACCGAACGGCCTGAATAGTCAACACGCTTCCCAAGAAGGTTTTGACGGAAGCGACCTTGCTTTCCTTTCAGCATGTCGGACAATGATTTCAACGGACGCTTGTTCGCGCCTGTAATCACGCGGCCACGGCGGCCGTTGTCGAACAGCGCATCAACAGATTCCTGCAACATACGCTTTTCGTTACGGACGATAATGTCAGGTGCGCGTAGCTCCATCAAACGCTTCAAACGATTGTTACGGTTGATCACACGACGATACAGGTCGTTCAAATCTGATGTTGCGAAACGACCGCCATCTAGCGGCACCAGCGGGCGCAATTCAGGCGGAAGAACAGGAACAACATCCAAAATCATCCATTCAGGGCGTGTGCCGGAATTGATGAATGCCTCAAGCAATTTGATGCGCTTAACGTATTTTTTGCGCTTAGCTTCGGATTTTGTTTCCTTCAAATCTTCTTCAACGCTGGCAAGCTCTTCTTCCAGATCGATTGCAGAGAGGACTTCTTTGATAGCCTCAGCGCCGATGCCTGCGCGGAAGTTTTCTTCGCCGTACTCATCTTGCGCATCGTAATATTCCTCTTCTGATAGAAGCTGGAATGTTTTGAGCGGAGTCATGCCCGGCTCAATCACGATGAAGTTTTCGAAGTAAAGAACGCGCTCAAGCTCTTTCAATGTCATATCCATAATCAGGCCGATGCGGCTTGGCAGGGATTTTAAGAACCAAATGTGCGCCACAGGAGAGGCAAGATCAATGTGGCCCATACGCTCGCGACGGACTTTCGTGAGGGTGACTTCAACGCCACATTTCTCACAGATAATGCCCTTATATTTCATGCGCTTATACTTACCGCACAAACATTCATAGTCCTTCACGGGGCCGAAGATACGTGCACAGAACAGGCCGTCTTTTTCAGGCTTGAACGTACGATAGTTAATGGTTTCCGGCTTTTTCACCTCACCAAAAGACCAGCTGTTGATCTGTTGCGGTGACGCAATCGAGATGCGGATGCTGTCAAAGCTTTGTGGCCCTGTTGGTTGGCCGAATAGGTTCATGAGTTCATTCATTGTCTTTTACCCTTCACATAAAAATTGTGTGCTGTTTGTATATCTGCTTCTCGATTACTCTTTTGCGCTCTGCTTCATGTCGACATTCAGGCAGAGGGCTTTTAGTTCCTTGGTCAGAACGTTAAAGCTTTCCGGAATACCGATTTCGAAGCTGTCTTCGCCGCGGACGATGGATTCATACACTTTGGAGCGCCCTGCCACGTCGTCTGACTTGACGGTGAGCATTTCCTGTAGTGTGTACGCCGCGCCGTAGGCTTGGAGTGCCCAGACTTCCATCTCTCCGAAACGCTGACCACCAAATTGGGCTTTACCGCCAAGTGGTTGTTGCGTGACGAGTGAGTATGGCCCGATAGAACGCGCGTGGATTTTATCATCCACCAAGTGGTGCAGTTTGAGCATGTACATCACGCCTACTGTTACCTGGCGGTGGAAATATTCACCTGTGCGTCCGTCGATCAGTTTGCTTTGGCCTGAGCTTTCTACGCCTGCTTTTTCAAGAAGGTCAGAAATATCGGCTTCATCGGCACCGTCGAAAACAGGTGTGCCCATAGGAACACCGTTACGAAGGTTTTGCGCCATTTCGACCGCTTCTTTATCGTCTAGTTTTGACACTTTCTCTTTAAAGTCGCGATCGCCGTAGACGAGCTTCAATTTCTCATCCAGCTTTTTACGGTCATCTTTCGATGGGTTTTTGCGGTCTTTCATGCCGTCCACGATTTCACCGATTTGACGACCCATATTCAGGGATGCCCAACCGAGGTGCGTTTCGAGGATCTGACCCACGTTCATCCGTGACGGAACACCAAGCGGGTTCAGCACGATATCAACGGTGCGACCATCTTCAAGATATGGCATGTCTTCTTCAGGCATAATGCGTGAGACAACACCTTTGTTTCCGTGACGGCCGGCCATTTTATCGCCCGGCTGCATTTTACGCTTCACGGCAACGAAGACTTTAACCATCTTCATCACACCAGGCAGCAATTCATCGCCACGTTGGAGTTTTTCGACCTTGTTTTCGAAACGCTCTTTCAGATCGTCGATGGCATCGTCAAATGTTTTTGACATGGCTTCGATTTCTTCCATGCGGGTTTCGTCGGCAACATCGATTTGACGCCATAGGCCACGCTTCATTTCATCCAGAACAGCTTTTGTAATGACTGTTCCTTTTTTCAAGCCTTCGCCTTTCGGGCCGCTTGCAACGGTTTGACCGTCAAGAAGTTCAGCCAAGCGACCGTAGAAACCGTCTTCCAAGATACGGCGCTCATCATTGCGGTCTTTTGCTAGGCGTTCGATTTCTTCCTGTTCAATCGACATTGCACGGGCATCCTTATCAACGCCGCGGCGGTTGAATACACGCACCTCAACGACTGTTCCTGATGCACCGGGTGGCAAGCGTAAAGATGTGTCTTTAACATCTGCGGCCTTTTCACCGAAGATTGCGCGGAGCAATTTTTCTTCCGGTGTCATCGGGCTTTCGCCT
>CAZPMH010000040.1:0-11639 GCA_964587815.1 uncultured Micavibrio sp. | reverse complement strand
GGAGGATTGTAAAGAATGGCTCCCCAGGAAGGATTCGAACCTCCGACCAAGTGATTAACAGTCACCTGCTCTACCACTGAGCTACTGGGGAACAGTTGGTGAAAGTGTTATGCCTTTAATTGATCTTGGTTGTCAAGCGTGTTACTTGTCCTAACAATAAAATTTAGCGATAAAAATGATTTTGCGCCATATTTTCTATCGTGATATGGTAAATAAGATAAATATTGGGTTTGATGTTATGAGTTTAGGCAATGATGATTTCGGGTTTTATAGCCCTGCAAATGAGCAAGCGGACGTTGGTACTGATGTTGGCACTGACTTGCCTGAAGAGTTTGCCTTAGATAACAAGGTTTTCTTTCCTGTTCATCAATGTATTAGTGGTGGTTGGGAAACTGAGACTGAGAGCGGACGTGTTCTCGAAACGGATACCACTGTTCATTATAATGTTGTTCTGGAATTTGAAGATTCTGATGCGCAAAAGGCGTTTCTTGAGCGTGACGATGCGCCTGAGATTGTGAACACGATGGATGCGACTGTACGTTCAATGACGCAAGATACATTGTCGCTGGAAATCCCGCGAGATTATGAGCCCGGTGCTTATGCGGATGGTGTTGTTCCCGAAGACCCGACTTTGTCTTTGTCTGATAATACTTTAAATGAGCTGAATGAGTATGACATGCAGGACTTTACGCGTATTATGCAGGAGACGTACCCTGATATAGGGCTCGTCGGCGCAACAGTAGATGGTGAGAGTGCAACGCAGCTGCCGGGCTGTTATCAAGGAATTGAGGGCGATATTGGTCAGGCTGCACCTACAGAGTCGCTTGATGCTGATATTGCCCAAGCGCCTGCATTCACAGGCATGAAAATCTAAGTTTAGTTTTGAGAATTTGGAGGCACGGACCGGAGTCGAACCGGTGTACACGGATTTGCAATCCGCTGCATAGCCACTCTGCCACCGCGCCTTTTGGTGTCATAAAGCTTTAGATAGTTAGATGATAATGCAAAACAAAGTCAACATGAAAAGATATTTTGCTTAAAAAGCTCTGGTCATCTTTTGGATTTGAGCGTATTTATTATGCACGAATAAATGAAAAGACATTGTAAGAGTTTCCATGACTAATTTTGAAAAAGCGCGCACCAATATGATTGACGGACAAATCCACACTGCCGGCGTTGTGGATGAGAGGATATTGGCTTCTTTTTCATCTGTGCCACGTGAACTGTTTGTTCCTGAAAAGTTACAAGATATTGCGTATACGGACGAAAATATTGATTTAGGGCAAAAGCGTTTTTTAATTGAGCCTATCGTTCACGCAAAGATGTTACAGGCCGTTTTGCCGCAAAAAGATGATGTGGTTTTGGATGTAGGTGCCGGCTCAGGATATTCTTCCGCTATTCTTTCAAATCTTGTTACAACGGTCATTTCTCTTGAGACCAATAAGCGGCAAATTGATAAGGCTGCGCGACTAAATACGAAGCTTGACTACAATAATATTGTCCAGATCGATAATCCGCTGGTTGAGGGTGCACCGAAATATATGCCGTACAGCTTAATCGTTTTGAACGGCGCGGTTGCGCATGTTCCTGAGAATATTCTTGACCAGATTGATTTTGGCGGGCGCTTGGTTACCGTTATTCGAAAGCCGGGGCAACTGGTCGGACAGGCTTATCTGTTTCATAAAAATAATGATGGTGTTGTATCGTCACGGCCTTTGTTTGATGCAGGCGTTCCTTATATCGAAGGGTTCGAGCCTGTTCCTGTTTTCCAGTTTTAAGGACGCTGATTTTTGAATTTTGGCCTTAGGTTGCGGATAAGCTGTATTCAGGCTTTGACATTAAGCGGTTAATCGACCACACTGATATCGTTATATTCTTTACCCTTACTTGATTCGAATCCGAACATGTCCAAGAACGCAGATACAGAAGAAGAACAGTCCATTGAAGAAATTCTGGATGCTATTCGTCATATCATTAATGAAGAGGAAGAGGATGCCTCTGATTATGATCAGGGTGCTGAAACTGAAGATGATGTTGAAGATGCGGCCGAAGACGATGAGGATATTAGCGAAGAGGCGCCTGAGCCTGTTGATGAGATAGATTTTGATGTCCCTAATTCTGAGCAAGAAGAAAAAGTCAGAACGTCTGTATCGTCGGGTGACGAAATTGAGGAAGACGAGGTTCTCGAATTAACCGAGCGCGTGCCTTCTGAGCCTGCGGATATTGAAATTGATTTGGCCGACCCGCCAGAGCCGGAGCCCGAAGAGAAAATAGAAGACGTTAAGGCCGACGACGAGTTTGGGGCCGATGTTACAATGAATGAGAAACCTGAAATGAATGATCATGAAGAGCCCTCAAGGGACGACAGCTTGTCTGTTGACCGCAGTACTTTAGAAAGTGATGGAGAGGCTTTGCTAACGTCGCAGGCTGAAGTCGCCGCTATATCAGCGATGAAAGAATTAGTGCGTAAAACAGCCGTTGAGCATAACGGTATTACGTTGGAAGATATTGTCCGCGCGGAATTAAAGCCGTTGCTCAAAGATTGGCTTGATCAGCACTTGCCGAGCGTAATTGAACGCCTTGTTCAGGAAGAGCTGGAACGTGTATCCAGACGTGTTCTGGAAGATTAATCTTTCCCGCCCTAATAAAAACTCCACCCTTGCCTTATTTCGCAAAAACCTTATGATTTGCACCGCACTTATATGAGGTATTGCAATGCTTGAAAAAACGTTTGATCCAAAGGCTATTGAAGAAAAACATTATAAATACTGGGAAGAGTCCGGATGTTTTTCCTGTGACGTGAAAAGCGATAAAACGCCGTACACCATTATGATGCCGCCACCAAATGTGACAGGTTCGCTTCACATGGGGCACGCGCTGAATACGGCGTTGCAAGATTTGCTTATTCGATATAACCGCATGAATGGTAAAGACGCGCTGTGGCAACCAGGAACAGATCACGCGGGGATCGCTACGCAGAACGTTGTTGAAAAACTGCTGGATAAAGAGGGTGTGGATCGTCGTGATTTAGGGCGCGAGAAATTCTTAGAACGTGTTTGGGAATGGAAAGAGCAGTCGGGCGGCACAATTGTAAAACAGATGCGCGCGCTTGGTGCCACACCTGACTGGGAACGCGAGCGCTTCACTATGGATGAGGGGCTTTCCAAGGCCGTTCGCAAGGTTTTTGTTCAGCTTTATCAAGAAGGGCTGATTTATAGGGATAAGCGCCTCGTGAATTGGGACACGAAGTTGCAGACCAGTATTTCTGATCTGGAAGTTGAGTATAAAGACGTTAAAGGGAAGATGTATCATTTCCGTTATCCGTATGAGGATGGCTCAGGTTATATCTCCATTGCCACCACACGGCCTGAAACGATTTTGGCGGATGGCGCGGTTGCGGTTCATCCTGATGATGAAAAATATAAGCATTTGGTCGGTAAGAATGTGGTTGTGCCTGTTATTGATCGCATCATCCCGATTATTGCCGATGAATATGTGAAGGCTGATTTCGGATCAGGTGCTGTTAAAATTACGGCGGCACATGACTTTAATGATTTTGAAGTTTATAAGCGTCACCCTGATGCGGGTATCCCTGTTATCAACTTGTTTACGCCTGACGGGAAGATGAATTCAAATTGCCCTGATGACTATGTCGGGCTTGATCGGTTTGAGGCGCGTAAGAAAGTTGTTCGTGATTTTGAAGATCTGGATTACCTCGATAAAATTGAAGATCATAAGCATCAGGTTCCCTATGGTGATCGCTCAGGCACGGTGATTGAGCCGTATTTGACAGATCAGTGGTATGTGGATGCTGAAACGCTTGCCAAGCCTGCGATTGAAGCGGTGGAAAAAGGAGAGACTGTTTTCGTTCCGAAGCAGTGGGAGAACACTTACTTTGCATGGATGCGTGATATTCAGCCGTGGTGTATTTCACGTCAGCTGTGGTGGGGGCATCAAATTCCCGCTTGGTATGATGATGCAGGCAATGTTTATGTTGCGGAGACAGAAGAAGAGGCCCAGGCACAGGCGGAGCAGGGGATTACGCTTCATCGTGATGATGATGTTCTGGATACGTGGTTTTCTTCTGCGCTATGGCCGTTTTCAACGCTTGGCTGGCCGGATGAAACTCCTGAGTTAGAGAAGTATTATCAAACCGATGTTTTGTTGACGGGGTTTGATATCATCTTTTTCTGGGTGGCGCGAATGATGATGATGGGCATTCACTTTATGGGGGAAGTGCCGTTTAAAACCGTTTATATGCACGCGCTTGTTCGGGATAAAAACGGGCAGAAAATGTCGAAATCCAAGGGGAATGTTATGGATCCTCTGGATTTGACGGATCAATATGGCGCAGATGCGCTACGCTTTACGCTTATTGCTATGGCGGCGCAGGGTCGTGACATTAAATTATCGGAAGATCGCCTGCAGGGATATCGTAATTTTGCTACAAAGTTGTGGAATGCGACACGGTATTGCGAGATGAATGACGCCTTGTCACATGATGGTTTCAATCCTTCGGATGCTGAATATGTTCTTAATCAGTGGCTTATTCATGAAGTTGTTGAGGCCAAGAAAGAAATTGAGGCGGCGATTGAGGGCTATCGTTTTAATGAGGCTGCGAATGCGGTTTATGCCTTTGTATGGGGCACGTTCTGTGACTGGTATCTGGAATTTACCAAGCCTGTTTTGCAAGAAGGTGGTGCACGAGCGGATGAGGTGCGTGCCACGACCAGCTGGGCTTTAGAACAGATTTTGAAATTGCTGAACCCTTTCATGCCTTATATTACAGAAGAGCTTTATGCCTCTATCGCAAAGCGTGAGCAGGGTGATCGGTTACTGACATCTGATTGGCCGGCCTATGATTCTGATTTGCTGAATGAGGATGCGTTTGAAAAGATTGGCTGGCTGAAAAGCGTTATCGGTGAAATTCGTTCGGTTCGTGCGGATATGAATGTGCCAGCCTCTGCGCGCATTGATTTGCTTGTAAAAGATGCGTGTGTGCAAACGAAAGAAGGCTTTGAGGCATTTAACGATATTCTGTTATCAATGGCGCGTTTAAACAGCATTAAGCATACTGATGATGTGCCAAAGGGCGCTATTCAAACGGTGGTTGATCAAACAATGCTTATTATGCCGATTGCGGATATCATCGATTTGGACAGCGAACGTCAGCGTTTGGGCAAGGTGATTGATAAGCTGGATAAAGATATTCAGAAGATTGATGCAAAATTGGGCAATCAAAAATTTATTCAAAACGCTCCTGAAGAGGTGATTGCCGAGCAGAAATCAAGAAAAGACGAAGCGGTTGCACAACGTGATAAGCTTCAAAGTGCTCTATCGCAGCTTAAAGACGCGTAATTTATTGTAAAATTTCAGTCCTTTAGGTATTCTTTATCCCATGAGTATCGATGAAGACTTTCGAAAAGATTTAAACGCACTGGCTGCGTCTCTTGCTGATAAAGCGGCGTACCAAGAGCACGAGGTTTTCGGGGCGCTTCCTGAATCACTTGATGTTGATGCGCAAGATTGGGGGAGTGTTGTTGATTGCTATGCGCATGTAAACGGAAAAACAGTTTCGCAGACTATTTTTACAGCGAGGGATGGAGAAGCAGTTTGGCGAAGATTTCCTAGAGCATGTTCAAGATCGGCTATCCGAAGATCATGGCTTTCATTCTTTCTCCTTTTTATCTCAAGGGACGGGCACTGTTGCTTTGCTCGGAAAGTCGGATGATCATCTTGCGGTCATAAGACTTACAGCACATCCTCACTCGAATATGGGCCATGTATCATTTTACGATGATACTCATCGCTCGGCTTTTCCCGGTTTGTTGCAAGATGTTGCTGCGCCAACGGAGTATGGTGAGTTTATGCAAGCCGAGGTTTTGCCATTCGGGCAGATTGTTGATTTATCTGATGATGAGCGCGAAACATACAGGCGTTCTCTTGATGCGTTGACTGAAGGTACGGTTTTTAAGCCTGCACCGAATGAGGTGATGGTTTTGCCGAATGGTACGCCTTTATTGTTTGACCCCGGTGAGATTCCATATTCTGATGCTTATAAGGAAATGGATGTTGAGGATCAGATTGCGGCTGAGCAGGCTTCCTTGGCTGTGGTGCAGGATCGTTTAGATCGTTGGGATATTCCAGACATATTGAAGTTCAGTTCTGATGATTCCGGATTAAAGCAAGATCAGTTTTTTGCACCGCATAATGGTGGATCTATGGTTGCGCAGGGGCTGGACGTACCTCCAGAGCCATAAAAAAACGCCTTCTAAATTTTTAGAAGACGTTTTGAATTCTATAATTTGGAAAGAAATTAATCTTTCTTTTCGCCGCCAGCAACGCCTGCTGACATGAAGTTACCGTACTTGTTAGCGAATTTATCAAGTTGGCCTTTTTCAACAACTTTACCTGTGCCACCTTGCCATGCGGGGTGTGTCAACGGGTCAACATCAAGGCGGATGATATCGCCTTCTTTACCGTATGTTGAGCGGGTTTTGTATTCTGTTCCATCTGTCATAACCACTGTAATTTCGTGGTAATCTGGGTGTGTATCTGCTTTCATCGCCCAATCCTTAAATTCTATATTCTGTTACGTTATGTTTCCAAAGCTGTGTTCAGCACTTGAAAGTAGCGCATTTTTAGCGTTAAGTGCTGCGCATTGCAAGTGTTTTTTTACGGGAAATCCTTTATGACGTGGTGGATGCCGCATAATTTTGAACAGAAGCGCGCTTTCTTGGAAAAGCGTAGCGCTATTATTCAAGCGATACGGCGTTTTTTTGATGCGCATGAATTTGCAGAAGTTCAGACCCCTGTTTTGCAGGTTTGCCCCGTTATGGATGCGCATATTCACGGGTTTAAAACCGAGCTTTTGGGCGTTGATCGAACGCATAAGCGCGATCTTTATCTGCAGACCAGCCCTGAATTTGACATGAAAAAGCTGATCGTTGCGGGGATGGAGCGAATTTACCAGATTTGCCCTGTCTTTCGTAATGCGGAAGGATCGTCGCGGCATGTGCCCGAATTTACGATGCTTGAGTGGTATCGTGCGCATGCAGACTACACGCACATTATGGACGATTGTGTTTTGCTTTTACGTGCCGTGGCAAAAGAGCTGGGGTTGGAGTACTTCCGTTGTAATGATCATCAATGCGATCCATTTGAGAAATGGGAGCGTTTGAGTGTTGCAAAAGCCTTTCAAGTCTATGCCAAAATTAATTTAGAGCAGTGTATAGATGATTTCGCGCTTTTTAAATCTGAGGCTGAGGCAATCGGAGTTCGTGTTGCTGAAACTGATGCATGGGATGATGTGTTCCATGCTGTTATGGCGGAGAAGATTGAACCTTTTTTAGGCATGAGTGTGCCAACAATTTTATACGATTATCCCGTGTCTATGGCTGCTTTGTCTCGTGTTAAGGCTGATAACCCAAAATTTTCCGAACGGTTTGAGCTTTATGTTTGCGGTATTGAGCTTGCGAATGCGTTTTCCGAATTAACGGATGCTGATGAGCAGCGTCGGCGCTTTGATGTTGAAATGGCTGCAAAGCAAGCTTTATACGGTGAGCAATATCCTGCTGATGAGGAGTTCTTTAATGCTTTGGAATTCGGCATGCCAGAGAGTGGTGGCATTGCACTCGGCGTTGATCGTCTTATTATGTTGGCAACTGGATTCAATCATATTGATGATGTTTTATGGGCGCCTGTGCCGAATGTTGAGGCCTAACGGTTTGCAGGGCAGGGGTTGCGTTTGACGTTCACGGGGTAGGCAGTAATGATGTTTTCTCTTTGATCGCCCATGACGACTCTGACACGGATGTTGCCTTCATTTTGTTCTGAAACGTAGTAGCCGTTATTTTGTTGTTCCCAATTTAAGTTATCGTTTGCTGCGATTTTTTTGACAATGTTGATGATTTTTTGGTCGTCCCAGCTTTCAGGGAACTCACTTTTGCAGGGTTTGCCTACGCCGTGTTTGTGTCCGCCGCCGTTATGGTCTCCATAAAGAATATGTGTTTTTGCTCGTTCGCTAAGGACGACGGTGTTGAATTGTTCTGTCAGGTTATTATCTGCAGATGTATCGTTAGGTTGTTCCACGCCGTAATACGCGATCACCATAAAGAGTGTTAGAAGCGTGAGAATATATTTGGTTATTTTGTTTCGTTTTATCTTCATTTTTCTTCTTTATCGTAAGGTAATTTATCAAGCGGTACATCAATGTAATCCGGCTCAGGTGTTTTTATGAATTTTATGGCCTTAATTGTTTCATGTTTTTCAAGCATGGCTTTGACGCATCTGTGCATGCCATCCATCAAACGGTGATCGGCGCATAGGATTATCGGATAGGATAGATCTGCTTTGTTTATCAAATCGATGTGGTTGGCAATATGAGCAGGTGTCGGGATTTTACCGTCTTCTGGGGCGTACCAGTAATTTTCGTGCATTTCCGTTATTGAATTTAAGGGAATATTTTGGACGGGCAGATGTCTGGATTGTTCAATCAAAGAATGGACGTTCCATATGAAACGTCCATTTTCTGTTTGTCTGGAATGGTATTGTTGTCTCATTCCCGTTTATTTTTTGTAGATGTCCATGATTTTGCCGAGCATATTCAAGGCATCGCTGTTCTCGCGCTGGAATGAGTTACGGCCGATGATAGAGCCGTTACCGCCGCCGTCACGGATGGCTATTGCATCGTCATAGACAGCGTCTGCGCCTTTTGCTGCGCCGCCTGAGAACACGACGATTCTGCGACCGTTAAAGCATGAGCGCACCACTTCTTTTACGCGTGCTGTTTGGTCGCTAATGTCGATGTTATTTTCTTCGAATACTTTTTTCGCTTCGGGCTGCATGATGTGATCCGTCGGTAGTTTGACCTTAACGATGTGTGCGCCAAGCAAGCACGCCATGTGCGCGGCATATGAGATCACATCGACAGCTGTTTCGCCTTCTTTTGTAACGCCTTCGCCGCGTGCATACGACCAGACAACAGAGGCAAGGCCGACATCTTTCGCTTCACGAATCATATCGCGGACTTCTTCCATCATGTCGAATTGATTGTCTGAGCCGGGATAGATGGTAAAGCCGACAGCAGAACAGCCAAGTTCCAGAGCATCTTGGATTGAACCTGTGATGGCTTGGTTGCCGTCTTGGTTGCCTGAATAAAGGGAGTTGGAGCTGTTATATTTCAGAATTGTCGGAATTTGGCCTGCGAACGTGTCTGCGCCCGCCTGTAGTGGGCCCAAAGGCGCAGCGTAGGCGTTACAACCCGAATCAATTGCGAGTTGATAGTGGTAGTGCGGGTCATAGCCGACAGGGTTTTTGGCAAAGCTGCGTGCGGGCCCGTGTTCAAATCCTTGGTCAACAGGCAGGATCACCATATTCCCAGTGCCTGAAAGCGCGCCTGTATTGAGCATTCTGACGAGATTGCCTTTTACGCCTGCATTTTCATTCTCGTAATTATCGATGATTTTTTTAACTTGTGTGGTTAGCGCCATTGTGCGTCTTCCTTTGTTCTTTTGACTTACGTTTTTGTCTTTTCTTTGTGTGTTCTTTTTAGCAAATTTGACGCAAAAGAAAAGGCCTCAAACTTAAAAGTTCAAGACCTTTCAATTCGCTTACTTAGAAATTTTACCCGAAGTTGTTTCCACCGAAAATGATATCTGCAGTTTGATCGAAGTTTTCGCCAACGTTACCAAGGTTAGCAACATCAAAACTTGCACCCATTTGTGGAGGAAGAATGCCATCAAAGGCTTCTGCACCCAACAAATTGAGCTTTGCATCAATTCCAGTATCAAGTGTTACGAAATCACTGTTCGCCATCTTTTATCATCCCATCTTCTACGAGCTTGTTATACGCTCTGTTATCAGTTGTTGCAGGACCGTTATACAAATTTTCCATTATATCGGTTTTTGTGGTTTTACCCTTGCTGTGAATAGTAGCGACAATGCGCGCATCCCTTAGCGTTGGGCGATCCTGATTTAATATATTTATATACTGATTCAGAAAAAATTGCAAACCTTTATGTCGTTCAGGGAAGTAATCCAGTGCGGATTCGATTGCACGCTTAGAGTATCCAACGGTTTCAAGGCCAATGGCGCGGCCGTCATTCTTATCTTCTTGGCGTCTGATACAGCCGTAATTAAACAGCCATTCAATCTCTCTGTTCATCGAAGATTTGGTGATTCCCAGGTCGCGCATGATTTCAGTTTGCGTAATACCCGGGTTTTCATCAATCATGCATAATATAATGGCTCTTCGCATGCTGGAAGAGGGGTCGCCAGCAAGGGCTTCGACAAGATGGTCAATCACGAGGCAGAATTTCTGCCCGCGCGTGGCCATGGCCCGTTTGGCTTGTAACTTCATTATATTCATACGTAATATTGTACTGGAATCGGTAAAATTAAACAAATATTCTTAAGTTAAAATTACCGACATATCCCGCGCTAATATCCGGCCTTGTGCATTGCAAGTGCGGTATCAATCATGCGGTTTGAGAAGCCCCATTCATTATCATACCACGCCATGACGCGCACAAAGTTGTTATCAACAACGGCTGTGCCGTTCAGGCTGAACATTGCAGAGTGCGGATCGTGGTTGAAATCGCTTGAAACGCAAGGGTCATCATAAACGCCAAGAACGCCTTTTAACTGGCCATTTGCGTATTCAGTGACGGCAGCATTTACATCCTCAACCGTGACATTTTTCGATGGTTGGAACGTAAGGTCAACCAGAGACACATTTGGTGTGGGAACGCGAATCGCAACGCCGTCTAGCTTTCCGTTTAATTCGGGCAGAACCTTGCCGACTGCTTTTGCTGCGCCTGTTGATGTCGGGATCATGTTGATTGCGGCTGCACGGGCGCGGTAAGGGTCTTTATGAGACGAATCGACCGTGTTTTGATCGCCTGTATAAGCGTGGATTGTGGTCATGAAGCCTTTTTCGATTCCCACGGTGTTTTGCAGTGCAAAAGCGACGGGTGCGATGCAGTTCGTTGTGCATGATGCATTCGATACGATTTTGTGTTCGGCTTTTAGTTGGTCGTGATTAACACCGTAGACGACTGTAATGTCTTCGTCCTTTCCCGGTGCAGAGATGAGAACCTTTTTTGCACCTGATGCGATGTGTTGGTTAGCGCCGTCGCGATCTTTGAATTTACCCGTACATTCCATCAGGATATCGACGTCAACATCGCCCCAATGCAGGTTTTTCGGGTCTCTGTTGCGGAAACGGTGAATTCGTTTTCCGTCTAAGATCATATAATCATCGCCGTCTCGCTCAACTTCAAAGGGCGCACGACCGTGAACAGAGTCATATTTTAATAGCGGGAAGAAATTGCCACCCGGGTCATTGATCGCAACAATTTCAATATCATCGCGTTTTGATTCGATAATTGCGCGTGCTGCGAGGCGTCCGATGCGTCCGAAACCGTTAATGGCTACTTTCATGGTCATGTGTTTTTACCCTTTTAATTTACTTTAGTTTCTGTTCAACCTGTTGGATTACGTTTTCAGATGTTATTCCAAAATGTTCATATAATTCAGGAGCGGGGGCTGAAGCTCCGAAACCGTCCATGCCGATGAAGATGCCGTCTCTTCCGATCAGTGCGTCCCAGCCTTGGCGTACGCCGGCTTCAACGGCGACT
>CAZPMH010000039.1:0-12572 GCA_964587815.1 uncultured Micavibrio sp. | reverse complement strand
GATTAGCCAATGAAGTTCTGAGCGTATCGCGTAATTTATTGCTGCGCTGGTATGCGCGAAGACCATCCCTTAATTACGGCTCTGCGCGATGGGCAACTGATAAAGACCATAAACGCGCGGGGCGTTTCAAAACTAAAGGATTATTCCTCGGTGCATCAGCCAAGAGCGGCCGTCCGTTATTCTTCAACGGTGAAACGCATGGCCTGACGCTCTCGCCTGCAGGCGGCGGTAAGACCGTCAATTTCTTTATTCCCGCTTTGCTGCATAATGATATGCCGATGATCGTCCCTGATTTAAAAGGTACGCTGGCATGCATTACCAAACGCACCAGAGCAAAGCGGCATAAGCATAAAATTTACTGTGTTAATCCTGCGCAGCTTTTTGAAGATAAGCTCGGCAAGGCGGCGCGGTATAATCCGTTGCAGATTTTATCTGATAGTTGGGCTGTGCAAAATCTCTCTGACCTCATCACCGATGCGCAAGCTATCGCGTTTCAGCTCATGCCCGAACCGCCACAAGCGGGAGAGAACACATTCTTTCGTAACGGTAGCCGCATGATAACGGTGTTTTGCATGCTGTATCTGGTGACGAAAGATCAGAATAAAACACCAACGCTCAGCGATATTTTAAAGATGCTTCGAAACGAAACAGATTTAAGAGAAGCGCTCTATGTCGCGTCCTGTTCTGATTTGCTCAAAGGCGATCTGGCCGATATCGCGAACGATCTTCTGGCCAAGGTCGAGCAAAACGATAAACGGCAATGGGAGTCATTTCGTGAAGGTGCGGTGCAGGCTTTTTCAGCCTTTAGCGCGAGCGGCTGGCTTGCCGAAAGCACAAGCACGTGTGACTTCCGTTTTGCGGATTTGAAAAAACAAAAGGCAACCGTTTACTTGATTGCCGATCCCACGCGCATGCGGGTTTATGCGCCTTGGCTTGGGTTGCTCGGTTGGTGCGCTCTAACGGAGCTCACACGATGCCAGAGTAAAGAGCAGGTCTTATTTCTTTTTGATGAGGCCGCGAATTTCAGGATTGAAGGCCTGACTGCCAAGCTGACAGAATTACGGAGTTATGGCTGCCGCGTATGGTTTGCGCTCCAGTCTTTGGATGCTTTCGCGAAAACCTACGGGCACGATGATTTGCAAACATTGTTGGAGCAATGCGAATGTCAGCAATTCTTCGGCATTCAATCTTATAAAACGGCGGAGCTGATTTCTCGCACTTTGGGTAATACCACGGTAAAGGGCGATAATTTTAACCTCGGCCATATTATTCATGATCCCGTCATGCATAGCGTGGGGGAACATGCGCGTGCTCTCCTCACTCCCGATGAGGTACGGCAATTTGAAGACTGCATTATTTTGCTGCGCGGCCAGCCGCCCGTTCATGCGCTCAAGGTCGGATATCATGAAGTGAAACCATGGAGCCGTTGGGCGGATGTCGATCCGATGTACGGCAAGAAATTTAAAGGCAAAACCAAGATCGTTTTGAGATATTCATGAGACAAGCAAAAGTCATATATTGCATAAAGCCGAAAAAGCGCCGCGTTTATAAACGCAAAAGCTTGCTGCCGTTTTTCGTGCTGATTGTGCTGCGTCTGGGCCTAATCCTCACACCCATAATTTATGTGGGGCTTTATATCTTCGAACACGGCACACCGCATATGCTGTGGGAGTATCAATATTACGGAAGCCCAAGTCATCCGAACATAACATCGTGCACGTATATCGGGGTTAACGGTGTGATTTCGTTCCCTGCCAACGAATGCCCGTTTATTGATTTTATAGTTTGAAATTCCGCAGGCGCAGCGTGTCGCCTGCGGTGATCTGAAAAACGTTCTCCGTCTTTTCTTTCTGTTCTAAAACCATTCACTTTCCAAGGCTTACATAGTTTGCAGCCAGCGCGACGGTTTCTTGGTCTTTTACGTTTATGATGCATGGTTTTTTCCTCTACATTTATATTTATTACGTTTCTTTTTCTTATCCGCCACGACACGCACCCGATATTTGGGTGTGCGTAAATCTTTGGCGATAAGGTTTCGCTTTGGTCGTCCAGTCATAATCTATCTCCTTTGAGCTTTACCAATACCATTCATGTGGTTTTCTGTTGCCAACCGGCCATGCAATGCTTTCGGGATCGTGCCCTTTAAGAACACGATTACAGAGCCTTGCATTTTTACGCCGTTTAGGCCTGTTCATATATAATTTCACCCACCATCCTGGGGTATGTGAAAAGGTTAAGTGGCCGTCACGAAAAGTTTTTCCTTTCTCTAATGCATGAGGGTCACGTCTAAATGTACGTGCCATTTTCTTTCTCCTAGGTTGATTAACACTTAGAAGAGCGCACCTTTTCTGGGGGAGAGAGGAGAAGGGAAACGAAAATGCCGGATAGTGAAAATCACTTCCAGTTCAAAAAATCCAATAATGCGAAAAATTAAATTGCCTGAGGGGACTATACACTAAAGCCCTCGTTAATTTCAAGGAAGAGTAGTCAATGCTTTGTTGCTTTTTCGGCGGCTTTCTTAGCTCGCATTACTTTTAACTCATCCAACATATCTTTACGAAGCTCTTCTACATCTGTTCCGTTACGAAGCAGCCCGTCATTCATATTATCCATTATTTCTGAAATTTCTTGCTTCCGCTTCTTAATTTCATCTTCTTCCATGAGGTCTTACTTAATGGTTATTGCGGTTTGGACAATAGGATTTTCCGGGTCATCGTTTTGTGGGATCAGATGTAAATTTAAGTCTCGATTAAGCGGTGTTTGCAGTGGCTCTAGATCAGCAGGAGTTACAGTCACAGGGTAAATGACAGGAATGGACAAAAACGGATCAACATGGAGTCTAAAGCGCTGCGATAAATCTTCCGCTTTGACTGTAGGTTTTTCTTCCGGGCGGAAGCTTTCCATTACTTCCGGGAATTGTTCTGCCAGTGTGGCTATAATCTGGGTGTCTATTGTAGAGTTTTCTGAATTGTGTATGTAGTTTTCGATCTGCTCTTGTTCGTGTTCATCTATATGCTCACCTGCTTGTATTCTGGCAAACGAGTTAGCGATCATCGTGTATTGAAATGTCTCTTGTATCACCACACTTTGTCCATCCATGGGAAGGGGGTGGGATGTTAGTGTTTGTGGTGCGATTTCCGGTTGTTCCGGAATTAAGCTTGCCGGAAGAACCAGGCCTGCTAAATGATCGTTATCTTGAACAGGTGTCTCAATTGTATCGGCAGCACTGACGTAAGTGTTTGTGAGTGCATTGTTATTTTGTCTTGCGGCTAAACGAGATTCTAAGAATGATCTGATCACCGCAGGCTGCTCTCTTAGGGCGTTTTCAGCTTCTCCCAGGTTTTCATTTTTGATGGCCAGCATCTGGTTGTATCCTGCTGTTTCCTTCGCGGCTGACGGCCAGTCTGCTAATTCTTCGACTTCGGTCTGGGCGTTCACGTAGGCTGCTATCAGTGGGTCGTGATCGCCTGGTGTATATTTTGCGGATGATCGGATCACAGATATCAGATCATCTTCTGATAGTAAAAGAGCAACGGCGCGTGGGCCTTGCTCTTCTTGCTGAAGGACTCTCCGGAATTCCTGATCATAAGTCTCTCTTGCATTTGCTAATTGAGCCTCGGCTTCATTGATTGCCGTAATTTGTTCCATATTTTGCTCAATATCAGGCAAAGTTTTGATTACTGAAAACTGATGCGTGTCAAAACTACTTCGTGCTTGTTGAAGAGCATGTTCAGCTTCCGCAAGATCTTGTTTGGCTTCTGATAAACCCCTGAGAACTATCATTGTTTCAGAAGGCTCTTCAGGGAGCGCGTTGTAGACATTTTCAAAAATCATCCCGCTGACAGATTGGGTTGGCAGAATTGTAGGGGAGAGTTGTTGATGAACTTGTTCGGTTAACCCATATTCATCCGAGAATTGCTGGAAACGCCGAGCCGCATAGTTTTCTGCAGCCATCATAGTAAAAAGGGCAGCGGGCGTAACATCTAATGCTTGCGCGTCAACAGGGACACGGATATCTGCCATGGCTTCTCTGTACCCCTCTAATGTTTCATTCGGGATAGTTCCATTTTGAAACATTTGCTCTGCCATATCTAACTGGCCGGCATGAGCCGTTTCTGTCAGGCCGACGGCTAGTCCTACTGTTAATACACTGCCTAAACTCATCATTCTGGAGGTTAGTAGGGTTGTTTTAATCGATGTTGCTAGTGAGCTGAAATCGTGAACATTGTCCGCGAAACGTGTTGCTTTGGCTGGCATATTACCAATGATTTCTGTTGCCTGATCAAAATGAAGCTGTCCTGGGCTACGCACGCGTAAGCGCAATTCATCAACAGCATCAAATATAGCGTCCGGGTTATCAGATACTGATTGTTTAAATGTCCATAATTCTTCAAGTAAAGTTTGAGTTCCTTTAAGAACTTCTTCTTCAGGAATATGATCTAAAAGATTTTCCGGAATTCTTTCATACAGGTCGATCATACGATCATCAAAACCCAGAATTTCTTTCAAATATGGCTCAGGTCCATTTCGTGAAATTGCTTCAGCAGCCTCATTTGCTGTTGCGAACGGCATTATGTCGGAAGGCGGCTTGATCCTTGTAGGCTTAGCTACATAGTTTGTTTTTCCTTTTTCCAAATCGCCTATAAAAGATGCTGCGTCTGTCGTATAGCTTTTCATGACTGCATAGTCATGCAAATTAGATGCTGCACTAGCTGGAAGACCTCTTATTGCATCCATTGTGAAATAGTCAACGGTTCTCTTGTTTGCAAATTGTTCAACCATTGCTGCAGGTGATCGAGGATCATCCCATGCGAATCTCTTTCCGTGTTCTACTTTATTTAGACACCTTTCTATTTCTTTGCTGAAATTTGTTTCACCACGGGCTCCTTTGACATTTTCTGTAGGATTTTTAACCCTGTAGACAGTACCAAGATCATGTAACGTCGTACTATCGTTTACTTGAACAATAACATTCATGCGTTCATTATAAATGAGAATGCTATCGACATTATCACCATTTTCTAAACTTAAGCTGCTGTATATGCTCTTTGTCTCAGGATCATTAACAACGTCTAGTATAATGTTGGACAAACCCTGTCGAGAATTCGGAGGATTAGAACGTAGGATTTCACCGTAATCAGGATTTGTCATTTCAGACAAATGTTTTTGGGACGCGTGACCGTGACCTATAGATGCTATTACTTCCCAAAATGTTGGTTGATCCGGCATATTAAACCCGCAATTCTTGAAATAAAAAAATAATATCTTTTTATTTTTTATTATTAATTATTGTTTACTGTGCCATATTTTTTTTGAATGTGCCAGTTAATGAACATTGCCGTTGGTTTTATCTGATGGAAATAAGTGTCAGCTGCGATGGATAAGCTATTTTTTAGTTTATGGTTGGTTGTTTGAAATATATTAATAATCACAAAACTTCACGTTACCTTCATCATAAGAAATGGAGCCGTCTTCTTGCTGGCCGTCGGCGAGGCAGTAGTCATGTCCCATAGGTGACAAGAGTATGCTCAGATTAAGACCACCATCCCAGACATAGGCTTTATCACTTATGCCATACTCTTCACCTGTCACGAAGAACCGCCCGTCTTTGAGCTTTTGGTTGAATGAATATCCTGCATTGACACCTTCAAGTTCACTGAAGCAATCCCATATATCATTGCCTGAATAGGGTTCCCAATAAATGCTGTCAGGCTTGTTTCCCTGAAATGCTGCATACGTGGTATTGCGCTCGTCATCTGTTTTCGGCAAAACGAATTTCAGGTTAAACGAGAGCTCTTGGCGATGATCGACAAAAGCTTTGCGGCGCTCATCGCTCCAACTGCTAAACGCGTTACTTTTGACGTATGGAACATTACCGTATTTGTCGGTTATGTCTTTCATGCGCTGCCTATACTTTTCTCTGTTCTCTTCGGATTTCTTAAGTCTTTGTGCTTCGCTTTCTATATAGGCTTCCGCGTCTTTTTCATTCATTCGTTCAAGAATTTTTTGATGGCTCGCTGCGTTTGTTTCATCAATTTTCTGTCCCCACAGCTTGCTTTTGAGTTTTTCATCGTCATCGGGTTTGGGGTATTTATAATCAGCACGTTTATCAATGCCCACAGGTATCTTTTGAAAGCATTCACCCGTGCTACGATCCCAGACATTTATCAGGAAATCGTCAGCCCACGTAATCAGGCGTTTATCATCTAAGATTTGCGCCCCTAAAACCGAGCCGAAGTGCATGTCTTTTAATTCCAGAAGTTGTTTGCCTGTCTTTAAATCCCATAATCCGCATTGGTATGCATTGTCATATTTTTGATAACGCCACGGATAATTATCAAAGGCACGCCAAATGAAGTTGTAGCCAAGCAATAGGTTATCAGGCATCTGAATGTAACGGTTTATCGCGTGTGAATTTTCCAGCGCAATAAAGCTCTCGTCTTTTCGGATGAATGCACATTCATCGCCCTCAAAACCTCTGCCCTCTGGTGAAAGCAAGCGTAGATAACGTCTTAAGCTTTTAAATTCATCTGGTATAGGGATGTGCTCGAATATATCCATGATGAAGATTAAGCCAGAAGTTTTTCAAAGAGGCTGCGCACGACTGCATCGTCCGTATCAGGTCTATGAATGCCAATACCATGCTCGTTGATCAAAGCCTCTTTATTATGTGGGATTGCCTCTTTTGATCGCGTAAATCTGATTTTGCGTTGAATTGTATTAACGCCAATATCGCTTGGGCTAACGATCAAGCTTCCACCCTCAAAACCGATACATTTATTGCTGGTAGAGGGCTCTTTTCTGAGAATGTAGACTTTAGGCAAATAAGAAGAGGGGTCATCCAAGATCATCAGGCAATGCCTGTTTTTCTCTAAGATATATCCCTGACTGCGTTGTTTAACGACATCTGAAAACCCTTCTTTGTGATAGTAAAAGAGCTCTTCTGCGGTCAAAACGCCTTCACGATTTTCTTTGATACGAAGAACGAGTTTTACGATGCAGCCTTTCTTTTCAATCGAAGGCATGTAGCCCCAATAATCTCCGGGGAGGCTTTGACGACCCAGCTTTTTATCCTGTTCGGAAATATCCATGAACATGCTCAGGATATGAGGCAGATCGGCAGGGCTCAGTCGTTGTTCATCATCGGAAACCTCGATGCCGTGTTCTTTGAACATATCTAAAATGACGTCATAAAAAAGAGGAGGGAATTTTTCATACGATGTTTCTGGTGAAGCCAGATACTTCGACAAAGTGCCCTTTGTTATATGATTGTTATTGTGTCCTGCATCCTGCGCTTTTCTGATGATTTCGGCTTGAGTGAAAGCAGGATGGGATTTGCTTTTGCAGAGCTCCACAGCCTTATTCAAAATTGCTATTTTCTTATGCTTGTTCAGCACGCAAGCTCCATTTTTCGTAATGCGTTTCCATTGGATTTCCAAACAGGAAACAATATTAAAACAAAAGCTCAATAACAAAAACACATAAAAACAATTTTAACGGGTATTGTGGAATTGTGGACACCACTAACCTAAATTTAAATTAGAGCTGCGCAGCTCTCCTAACGGGCAAAGGAGAGCACCATGAGACACACTGAGCACTACTGTTACTTCGGCTGTAAAACAACGCTGACAATTATCATCGCACCTGCGGAATGCCTTTTGAGCCAAGGCTATTACATTCTGATATGGCACACTTTTGTAAGTCTGCGACTGTCACGGCGTGAGCTTGCCGATGAAGTCCTGAATATATTTCGCGATGCATGCTGCGTCAGGCTTCTGACCCATGAAAAGGAAGTCTATCACTTGCCTGAATTTGATGATGTCTTCACAGAAGATGATTCAAGGCGATGGTTTGGAAGCTTCGCCAGTGCGGATGATACGGGAGAAAGCCCTGCGCATTACACGACGATCATTCCACGCCTTGAAGTTTTGGATGCTGCTGCAAAGATCATCAATCCGCAACCGTTCAGAGCCATAGGACACACATGCTAAATATATCTAATATCTAAAGCGTCACAATTTCTGTGACGCTTTATTTTTATGGAGACGTTAACTAAACCGCACCTGGAAATTCAGGCGAATAATATCGGGGTTCTCCTCTTCAATCATTCCATATTTATGGCGGCCCGTGCTTGGCTGATCCAGGAATGTTGTTTCAAATAAGTAGTCTTGTAAATCATTCCAGTTATAGACGTGATAGCAGAGTAATGCACCGTCTTCTCTGACGACAATAAATCCTCCGGTTGCGTCATATTGCCCTTGCCAAACTGAGGCAGAAGTCATTCCCAAAGCTGCAGCAGATAGAAACTGACGGATTTTGTGCTCATAAAAACAGTGCCCTGTATCAAGTGGATAGTCTGCGGGATTGTGTTCAATAAGCATATCTACCAGTTCAGTCATCTTACCGCCGCGTGTAAGGTAGGAATACAAAACTGCATTTGCCATCACGACATCAAAGTTACTGTCGATCATTTTCAGATTATTTCTGAAAACGGGTTCATCGGCTTCTAAATATTCAAGCTCACAACCTCGATCATATAGGAAGCGTATAAGCGTTTTATTCTTCATCGGTTTTCCGTTTGCATCAGATTTCATCTGTTTCAAATCGGCTTCGCTTAATTGATCAAAGTTTTTGATTTTATATAGAAAGCTTGTTGAATGTCCGTTTGAATTGAAAAGCGTTGCTTTGCCGTCCAGTTTTGATTTTACGCTGAAACCAAGCTTTTGCTCTTTCTTAATTCTGGAGTCATAGATTTTTACGGTCAAGTCACGCTTGTCTGAAGACTTGCCCTTCATTTTCGGTTTGTGAATTCGTTCCAAAAAATCAGAAACACTGATCCGTAGTTTTTCTTTGTTTTTAATTTGAGCGAGAAGCTCGCGAGCACCTTCTTTGAAATCGACTTGAGTTACACTTAGTAATACGTCATTGCCGTTTTTGAGTTCGACTTGTTTTGTGTTTTCATCGATCTCGTATTCAAGCGGGCTGTTGTTTAAGTTATCTCGAAATATGCTGCAGACGGGATATTTATCATCATCAAGGATTTGAAAATGTCTGTCTGCGCTATAAAACTCACCATCGCCAAGCAGCTTTAAGAAGCTATAAAGTTCTGCCCATTCTCCTGAGTTTCCTTTATAGACATCATCAAGCATATTTCTTCACTTCTTCTTCGGCAAAGTTCACTTCCAGATATTTTAAAATTGATTTGGCTGTGGCTTCGACGGCATCAACAGCAACGCTGTTACCAAGTTGCTTCAATGCCTGAACTTCAGAAACAGGGAATTCGTAATTGGGTGGGAAGCCCATCATCTCTTTACCTTCTTTAGAGGTCAGGCGACGTTCTTTACCGTCAACCAAATACGCATCCCAATTTCGTCTGTCATGAAGGCCAGAGCCACGTCCGCCAACGCGCAATGTGTAGCCGATTTCACGGCTGCACTCACCACCCCAAATATCAGACATTGTCTTTTTCAAAGGGGTGGCTTCCGGGAATATAAATTCTGGTAAATCATCGCCATAGTCTCTGTTAAAGCCGACCATAAAAACACGAGGTCTGTGCTGGGGGAGGCCATGATCAGATGCCTTAACGACCTGAGCCTTAAAAGTATAACCCAGATCATCCTCTAACATTTTCTGTATGATTTTGAACGTGCGCTCATTATCATGTTTGATTAGGTGTCTGACGTTTTCCAAAAAGAATGCTTTTGGCCTTTTTGCTTTAATGATGTCGCAAATTCTGAAGAACATGTTCCCTCTGGAATCCAGGTTCTCAGAAAAACCTCTTTTATATCCGGCTTGGCTAAATGGCTGACAAGGAAATCCTGCGCATAAGACATCAAAGTCAGGAACTTGCGTTGCGGGGTCGATGATCTTTAAAATGTCATCATTGAAATTGCCGCTCTCGAAAAGCTCAGGAGAGATTTTCTTCAGGTTCGTTTCGTATGTTATTCTTGCGTGCGGATTGATTTCAGAAGCAAATACACACTCTGCCCCTAAATCATGAAAAGCTAAGTGAAAACCTCCAATACCTGCAAAGAGGTCAATGAATTTCACAGCCATATGAATCCCTAACGTTGAATTTTACTAAGTACACTATTATTAAGGTAAACGAAGATTAGGTTCCACTCCGGGCGATCAAAAAATGGCAGATATACACACCAAAGCGGCCAGAAGTAAGAATATGGCAGCGGTGAAAAACAAGAATACGAAGCCTGAAATGCAAATTCGAAAGGAATTGCATAAACGCGGCTTCAGATATTCTCTGCATAATAAAAAGATTTCGGGTAAGCCCGATTTGTATTTTCGAAAGTATAATGCGGCGTTGTTCATTAACGGATGCTTTTGGCATATGCATGACTGTCCGCGCGTCAATATCCCTGAAACGAATTCAGAATTTTGGGAAGAGAAGCTTAACAGAAATAAAGAACGCGATAAAGAAGTCAGAGCTCTTTTAGATCAAGCTGGGGTGAGGCATATGACCGTATGGGAATGTGATTTACGGGGTAAAAGAAAACGCCCGATAGAGGATGTTTGTGACGATGTTCAAAATTGGCTTTTAGAGCTTTGATGTTCATCTCATTTTCCACTAGCCATTTCTCTGGCCATAGCCTATCCTTAATTTGCTGTGTTTTAAAAAATGCAGTGGGGCGTAGTAACCTCTTGTCACTAGCGGTTGGCATCAACCGTTATTGGTGCATTTCCTTTGAAAATGCACTAAACGATGCCGCTTCTCGGTCTTATGGCCGGGGAGACGGCGGAATATAATAGCGCATGCGTGAATACGTCGTGCCGTTCCTAGTGACACGGTTACTAACTCCCCGGCTTCCAGACAAGTTCTGGAAGTCGTTTTCATTTTCAAACCAATGAAGGGGATACAGTGACCATGAACAAACATTTTTCAAATCCATTTTTGGCAATGGCTGCGGGATATGATCTCGCTGCTTTAGAGGCAAGTTTCTTACGCAGGCATTTTCAAACCGAAAAAGAAGCGCTCAATTATGCCGTTTCGAGACAAAAAGCCGTCGAAGAAAATCATGATCGTGATGTTACGGAGTTTTGGAAAGACGTAGAGCGCAGATTGCTTACCGATCCCGAAGATAACGCAACTGATTTGATCGCTCTGATCGCTCACGTCGATGGCTTTGCGCCACGCGACAAATGGATAAAGCCGATCCTGGACGACACGCCGTGTAAGGATTTTCACAATCAGCTTTTAACCGCTGTTGAAGATTACGGCGAAACGAATTGATCCTGCTCACCCGGAAAGCTCGTGCGCGGGTGTTACCTTGATAGTGAAGGGACATAACACGACACGAGACGAAAGGAGAGCACAATGGACAGACCGTTTTCATGCACAACATTAGCCGAAAGGTGGAATGTATCTCCGCAACATATTCATAACCTCATTCAACGCGGTGACATTCAAAACAGTTTCAAAATCGGTCGGCATGTGAGGATACCGGCTTGGGAAGTAGAAAGGATTGAATCATGTGGCAGCTTAAACTCTATAGAGGAAAATACTACGCTTATAGCAAAGTCGACGGAGACTCTGTTAGGCGATCTTTACGTACCTCCGACGAACCTGTAGCGAAAAGACGGTTCGAGGATTTTCTGAAACAGCAGCTCGTACCAAGCAATACTGTTGAAGAGATATTCAATGTTTATCGCGCGGAAAAAGAAAATGAGCATGGATCGCTTGGGTATCTATGGATACCGCTGCAATTTTTTAAAGATTATACGCCTGAGCAAATTACGCGTGACAAGTGCAAGCAATATGTTCAGAAAAGGCGTGTGGAAGACAGAGTCGGCGATTGGACAATCATAAGAGAAATCGGAGCACTTAGAGCGGCAATGCGATTTCATGATAAGGAAACGCCGGCGCGTTTTTATATTCCTCCTGCACCAGCGTATAAAGAGCGGTACTTAACAAAGCAGGAATTCAAGAAGCTTATGGCGGGTTCAGTTGAACCCCATATTAAGCTTTTTATTATTATGGGGCTTTGCACAGCGGCCAGAAAATCCGCCATTCTTCAATTGAAATGGGATCAAGTAGATTTTAAGCGCGGAATTATCAATTTTGGTAATTCCAATAAATATAAGGGCAAGGCGCAAGTGCCTATAAATACGACATTGGGAAGGGCTTTAAAGGAATATTATGAAGCCAGAACGTGCGAGTATGTCATTGAATACGGATCAAAGCCGATTAAGGATGTAAAGAGAGGATTTACGGCGGCTGTTAAACGTGCCGGATTGGAAGATGTTACGCCTCATGTTTTAAGACACACGGCGGCAGTTTGGATGGCTGAAAACAGGGTTCCGATGAGTGAAATTTCGCAATATTTGGGGCATAAAAGTACGGCAATAACAGAAAAGGTTTATGCCCGATATTCGCCAGAATATCTCAGAAGTGCGGCGGAATCTTTGGAGGTATTTTAGCGGGGGTTCAATTGAACCCCGGGCCTACAACTAAATTTTTAGCTAAGTCATTGAAAATAATGGAGCGAGTGAAGGGATTCGAACCCTCGGCCCCAACCTTGGCAAGGTTGTGCTCTACCCCTGAGCTACACTCGCATCGC
>CAZPMH010000038.1:0-12687 GCA_964587815.1 uncultured Micavibrio sp. | reverse complement strand
ACCTTCTTCGTCCGCAAGTTCTGCGCATCGTAGGTGTAGGTTGCCAATACGCCGGAGCTATCAGATACAGACTCTAGCCGCCCTGCCGCATCGTAAACGTAGGTGAGCGGTGTGCCGGACACGGTTTGCGCCGTGATCTGCCCCGCCGCATCGGTGGTAACGGAATTACCGCCAATCGCCGTAACGCGGCCAATTTTGTTATTATATTCCTAAAAACGCCTGATTTGGCGGTTAAAATGCTGAAATTGAGTACTATAATACTCATTTTTTTCATAAAATTTTAAGTAATTTGCTCGTATAATTAACATATAGAAAGAATTCTATGTTTTAAAACAACTGCTTAAGAGTAACGCTATGACTGTAAGATTTACAAAGGAATATGTAGAAAATACTACCGGCATGACATTTGAAGAGTTTTTGGATGTTGTGGAGGCGCATAGTGTCGCACAGAATATCAGCTTAGACGTCGCGAAGCAGCGTATTATGACAGAATATGCTGATGATATTACGCCCGAAGATTTTGAAGAATATATAGAGCTTTACGGGCAGTTGGAGCCCGCGGGTACAACCGAACAAACCGATACACCTGAGACGATTGGTGTTTTAAACGGAACAGAGCAAGGCTTTGTTGCGCAAATTACAGATTCCTTCCAAACCTTTCAGGTACAGAGCGAGCCCTCTTCACAAGATGGATATGCAGGCGATGACAGCTACGCCTTTAACCGCCCGATGGTGAATAGCGCCTCTTTATCAGAACAGTTGGATATTGTTTTCGGCTCAAGCCCCGTTCTGAGCGCGACAGCCCTTAATTACAGCGCCCCCTCTTCCGCCGTCAGCTCCGCAGAGGTTATTGCAGACGCTGCGCGCCCTGTTGTTGAAGAGCCGCAAAACATTGAGCCGACAGCACGATATGACATTTTCTTTGGCAGCGAGAACAGCATTATTAACGGTAACCTTATTGCTGACAACGGTTACGGCGCGGATACAGATGCGGACGGTTCTGTTCTGAATGTTGTCGCAGGTACGTTTGCCACCGATCAAGGCGGCACGGTTGTTATTTCAGACGATGGTGATTTCACCTATACGCCGCTCAGCGGCTACACGGGCGTTGATACGTTTTCCTATGATTTGGTTGATGGTGATGGCGCGACAGACACGGCAGAAGTCACGCTTTCAGTGACCAACCCGCATGATGCAACATTTGTTGATTTTTCAACGGCGAATATCACGGGATATGGGGGAACCAGTCAGAACAGAAGCAATTTACACACCGTTGAAGACGGCGGTAATACGATACAGCTTGCGGGTAACACATGGAAAGATATTACGCTTTCTTACACCGTGACCAGCGATACGGTTCTTGAGTTTGATTTCAGATCAACCGATCAGGGTGAAATTCACGGAATTGGTTTTGATACAAATGACGGTATCAGTTCCGGCTATACATTCAAACTATACGGCACGCAAGGCTGGGGTGTTCGTGACTTTGATAATTACGCGGGTAATGAAGGCGATACTGTACATTACTCCATCAATGTCGGTGATTATTACACAGGGAACTTCAGCAGACTTTTCTTTGTCATGGATAATGACAGAGATTTAGACTCAGACAGCTTCTTCAGCAATATTCGTATTTTTGAAGAAACAACCGGCGAGTCTGAGACGATCACAGGCAATGCGTCTTCACAAAGCCTTTACGGTAATGATGGCGATGACGTGATTTACGGCCTTGGCGGCGATGACGTTCTTTATGGCGGATCAGGTATTGACTTCCTTTATGGCGGAACAGGCGCGGACACGTTCGTTCTGGATGACAGCGCGGATATCGACCATGTGCATGATTTTAACATTGGCGAGGGTGATGCGTTGGATCTTTCAGACCTGCTGACAGGCTATGATCCTCTGACAGATGCGATCAATAACTTTGTGAGCGTTACAAGCGATGGCAACGACACATTCGTTTCCGTTGATGCAGATGGCGGTGCGGATAACTTTGTTGACGTTGCGATCTTGCACAACGTTTCAGATCTGGGCAGCGAGAGTGATTTAGAAACATCAGGCGCGTTGATCACGGTTTAAGCCGACCATTACTTACTTCTTATAAAAAACCCCTGCCACCAGTGTGTAGGGGTTCTTTTGTTTTGGGTCCTATGCGCACTCACACAGGCTTACACATTGGTAAGGAGAATTCCAAAGCGCACTGATGTATGCTCATTTGAGTGATCTTTATCTTTAAAAGGAAGGCTCTAATGTCTAAAGACGACGCGCCGCGCGGTGATATATCAGCCGAGCATAGTGAAATAATCGAGATGGCGTGGTGTGATGATACCAGTTTTGATGCGATTTATGCGCAGACAGGTTTGCGTGAGAAGGATGTCATTAAGATCATGCAGACTTATATGAAGCCATCGAGTTTTCGGATGTGGCGCAAGCGGGTTTCAGGCCGCAAGAGCAAGCACGATAAGATTTAGCGCTCTCTCTGTGCGTTTCCGTAAAAGATTACTCGTAGTTGATGGTGATGGTGTATGTTCCCGTGTATGTCCCACCGAGTTGGCCTGCAGAAGGAAATATGGTCGCGCCAACACGGAAATTACGACGTCCTTGTCCGTTTAGTGTAAACGGGTTGTTACGGTTTAATTCAAAATTAGAAATCGGGATATCTGCGCCGGGCCCTGTTAAAACATCGCCTGTGCTGAATGTATAGCTCACACTGGCTCTGGGAGGCCCTTCAAGGCGAAAGCGACCGAATTGTTGCCCACCTAAATCGACGGAGCCGTTAGTGATAATGAGATTGCCGTTTGTGCGTAAGCGTATCGTATCCCCCGCAGGATCTACTGCAATAAGGCCGAAGTCCATGGCGTCAAGTTCCGTAACCGTAATAGGCGCGCTGATTTCTGTTGATACTGTTCCTGTGAAATCTTCAGCGCGAAGGCTTTGGGAAAATGCCCAAAGAAGTGACAGAACGGTCAATATGAACAGTAAGTAGTTAAATTTCATACGCTCCTCTGAGTATTATGATACTCAAAAAGGGTTAATTTATCGATAAAGAAATGACACGATTTATAGGCAGAATATAGAAAGCTTATTAACCTAAACTATTTTTTGTTTTTCAAACACACACGCTATAAGCCGCTGCCTTCCTATGTTTATTATGAAACTCTGAAATAATATTTCGTCAATTCCGTATTATTTATTATTTGTTAATACTTACAGCCTATTCTGAAAGTGAGTACTATGATACTCTTTTAGGTATCTCGGTGCTCCACCAACAAACCACAGAAAACAGATAAAAAACTTTTAAACTGAAGAAGGACTTTAAATTATGAAAGCACTTAAATTTGCATTATTGGGCGTTGCCAGTGTTGGCGTTATCGCAACAGCGACACAGGTACAAGCGGAAGATATTACAGGTAACGCAACCGCTGAAATTCAGCAGGCGATCGTGTTGAACGAAGACACAGCAATGGATTTTGCGACTATTCTTGCTGATCCTGCAGGTGATACTGTTACTTTGGATACATCAAACGGTGTGACATCTACGGGTGCTTCAACATTCTCAGGTACAGCCGCATCCGGTGCGTTCTCTGCTTCGGGTACACCAAACGCAGCTGTTACAATTTCATTCAGCTCAGGCGATACATTGACAGGCCCGGGTGCAGCCATGGCACTTGGATCATTCACAACAGATGCCGGCGGTTCCCCAGCGTTTGATGCAACAGGTAACCTTTCATTTAATGTCGGTGCAAACCTTTCTGTAAACCCCGCACAGGTCGGTGGTTCTTACGCAGGAACATACACTCTTACTGTTGACTACTAATTCGAAACATTCAGTTTTGTGGGATCGCCCTGCTGCCTTTTGCAGTAGGGCTTTTTCCGTCAATAATATATTTAACGCGCTTGTGTATTGTCTTTAAAACTTTACGGCGCCGCTTTCGACACGGTGGATATCCGTGTTATGTTTTAAATCGTTATTGTTAATCAGGAGATTTCTTCGATGAATCGTGGCTTGTTTTTTACTCTCATTGCCCTCTTTACTTTTGCTTTGCCTGCAACGCTTTTATACGCGCAGCAGCCGAAGGGTTTGATTATAAGCCCAAAGCGTGTTGTGTTTGAGGGCAACCAGCGCATTGTCGAAGTTATTCTTGCCAATCGCGGCAGTAATGAAGAGAAATATCGTATTTCGATTGTTAATCGCGAAATGATGGAAAACGGACAATTGCGCGAGGCCACAGAGCCTGCTGAGGGCGAGTTCTTTGCAAAAGATATATTACGCTCCAGCCCGCGTCAGGTAACCTTAGGGCCTAAGGAAGCGCAAAAAATCAGGCTTTTAACCCGATTGAAATCAGACTCGCCCGACGGGGAATATCGCTCTCATTTGCTGGTACAAGAAATTCCTGAGGCGGCTCCCCCTGAGAATACGGCAGGGGAAAATGATAATCAGGTTGGTGTGAACGTGCGAGCGATTTTCGGCATCACAATTCCGGTTATTGTGCGCAAAGGAGATTTGAGCGCGGAAGTAAGTTTGTCTAACCCGCGGCTTGTTCAAAAGTACGGGGAACAGTATTTGCGCGTAGATATCAACAGGTCAGGCACGAAATCTGTGGTTGGGACGGCAAATGTTTTTGCAGACTCGCAAAAAATCGGTATCTTGAAAAGCATAGCTGTTTACCTGTCGAACCCGAAGCGTGTCGTGGATATCAAACTCGATACGCCGAACGGTCAAAACCTATCCGGAAAGACGATCCGAGTTACATTCGGAGCCGAAGATGATATCGAGGATGCACCAAGCACGGAGATTACCTTTACTGCGCCTTAAGCGCGGTTTTCTGTGCTGTTTTGGATTTCTTTTTCTAACCGCCCTTTTTCTGGCCGCGTCCCCTGTATTTTCCCAAGAAATCAATTCTGATGCTTCCGCGCAGGCGCAACGTGTTGAGGGTGAGCGGTCGCTTACCACTATTGTTGAGCGGCCTGATGAGGACTTGCTGATTTTCTCGCTGGTTCTGGGCAAAACGACGATTTTTGATCCGCTTCTGACTTATGAAGATTTGGATACGGGCATTTATTACATTCCGCTGGCTGATTTTGCCCAAGGGTTGGAGTTTCCGATTACGGTCAATGATGATCAGACGCGAGCAGAGGGCTGGTTTTTAGATGAAAAGCGCCGTTTCTTTCTGGATTTGGAAACTGAGCAAGCGGAAGTTGACGGGCAACGCTATGATTTAAAGCCGCGCGATGTTGAACGGCATTCTGACGGTATTTATATCTCGCTGGAGCTGTTGCAGAAATGGTTTCCTGTCACGTTGGAAGTTGAGTTTTCTGATTTGGCCGTTGTGGTAAAATCATTAGAACCTTTGCCGATTGAGGTGCGTCAGGCGCGGGATGAGCGGCGTAAAACAGTCGAAACCAATACACAATACCGATATAAGGAATACCCGTTGCAGGAGGTTAAACCGCCCGCCTTCAGCATGCCTTTTGTCAATACGAGCGCGCAAACAGCGTATGATACGAATGATAGCTTTGATGAGCCTTTATCAGGAACGGCGACGGTTTTGGCGTCGGGGCTGTTTGCGGGACAGGATTTTGATTTTAGTGCCAATACGACCACGATCGGTGATGAAAACCTTGATATTCGCGCGACATTGGGGCGTAAAGATCCGACGAATAATCTGTTTGGTTTGGGTTTGAGCGAATATAAAATAGGCGATGTTCTTACGCGCCCTATCGCCTTAATCGCAAACGGTAATGCGGGGCGGGGTTTAAGTTTTTCAACGAATAATCTGGGCGGTTTTCGCGGTGTGCAGTCAGGCTTTGTGGAATTGCGCGGCGAATTACCTGTCGGGTTTCAGGTTGATGTGATGCGCAACGGTCAATTGCTCGGCTTTATTGAAGAGCCTGACGAGAATGGTGAGTATGTTTTTAATCTAGACGTTTTTCCGGGGCTGAATGTTTTTGAGCTCGTGTTTTTCGGGCCGCAGGGGCAGAAGGAAACGCGAGAGGAGCGGTTTTACATCCCTGCAAACCCGATTGAAAAAGGGCGCTTTGATTATAAGGTTGAGCTTATTCAGGATGATACGAACCTTTTCACAAATCGAGAGAATTCGGACGAGGATAGCGGAAAATTTCGCGGCACGGTCGAAGCGCAATACGGGCTGACGGGTACGTCTTCGTTTTACGGCGCGGCATCCAGCGTTTCAGTTGAGGGTGATCGACGGTTTTTCGGTTTGGCGCGTTACAGCCAGTCTTTTAAAGGCATCCGCAGCGACCTGTCCTATGCGCGCTCGAGCATTGGCGGGCAAAGTGCGAGTGTGCGTTTGCAGAGTGTTTTTCGCGGCATCAGATGGCAGGCAGAGCATAGCTATTTCGATAATTTTGGGTCAGAAGCCACAGTTGAGAGCAGTTTGACGGGCGATCTTGCGCATGAGACCAGCGTGATTACCTCGGGGCTGTTGCCGTTTGTGCGTAACACGCCCTTTTCATTGGGCTTTGAGCGGTTGGAGAATGAAGAAGGGGAATCGCGCCTAGAGTGGGATGCCTCGGTCACGAAGAATATCAGACGGTTGCGTTTGACCTCCACTGTTAGCCAGCGCATCGAAGATGATCGTGATCGAGAAACTGATTATATTTTGCAGGTTAGCTCTCGGATACGGAATTTGAATTTGCGCGGGAGCATTGGTTACGAAATTGAGCCTGATGCGCAGCTGGGCAACGTGTCTTTGGCGGCGGATTGGCGTTTTGACCCACGCACCACATTACGCGCGGCGTATAGGCGCTTCGGGACAGAGGACTCAGTTAATGCCTTAACCCTTGGGGCGAGCAGGCGTTTTGATGCCTTGCAGTTAGGACTTAGCACGACATATCAGGATGATGGTGAGTTCCGCGCCCTTTTGGGCACAAGTTTCAGCCTTGGGTATGACCCGTATAGGGACGGTGTTTTCCTGCGTGAAGAACGTATGGCACAGCGCGCGATGCATGCGCCGCGGGTTTTTTATGACAAAAACAATAATTCGGTGTTTGACGCGGATGATGAGTGGATGGAAGATATTTTATTTACAGGTCGCGGGTTTGATCGAACGGTCGCAACGAATGCGGAAGGCTATGCCCTTCTGCCCGGTGTTGAGCCTTATCGTCGTGCCACGCTGGAGGTGAACACCTCTTCCCTGCCTGATCCTTACATGCGCTCTGTTGTGCCGCCGCTAGATTACGTTTTGCGCCCCGGTCAGGTTGTGCAAACCGAATTTCCTATTGTTCTGGTTGGAGAAGTGGAAAGCGATATTACTTATGCGCGGTCGGGGTACAAACGGCCTGCGCAGTCCATCACGCTGCAAGTTATCAATCCTGAAACAGGTGAGCTTGTGCAGGAGAGCAAAAGCGAGTTTGACGGCTTTGCGTGGGTGCAAGATGTGCCTGTCGGTTCCTACATCGCGCGGCTTGACCAGACGCAAATTAAGGAGTTGGGCTATTGTATGCCTGCAGATCAGACGGCCGAAATCAGCGTGGATGAGCCTTTTTACGCGCTGGATGCGTTTTTCCTGTGGCCAAAGGCTTTGCCGCAAAATACCAGCATAGTTTTAGCAAGCAGCACAGAGGCCGACGTGTTGATTGCGCAATGGGACAAGTTAAGGCCGATGATCGAGGAGATTATTCTTGATCGGAGCGATTACGTCGATAGCTATATTATTGCCGCGGAGGGTGAAGACAAGCATTTGATTTTGCATGATATCGCCGTTGATAAGGCGCAAAGTTTATGTGCTCAGCTTAACTCTCAAGGCGCGCCGTGTGATGTGATCTCGCCCGCAGATAAAGTCTGCGCGCCAAGTATTATTGAGATTAAACAGTTGGGATATGTTTCAAAAGAGGTTGCGAAGCAGGCGGATAGTGCAAGCGCGGAGCCTACTGATAGTTAACGGAAAGCTGATAGGTTCCTGTATATGTTCCTGCCGCTTGGTTTTGGCTGATTTCGATGTCAGCGCCGATTTTGAATTCCAACGCGCCGCTGCTGTTAAATTTCGGTGAAGCACCCGCATCATGTGTGAAATTTTTCAATGGCAAGGTTTCAGCTCCTGCTCTCAATTCGCTGTTGCTGAAAGAAATTGTAATGGCTGAATTCGGCACGCCTGTCGCCGCGAAGATACCGCTTTGACCGTTTTCACCTGTGCTGAGTGTTCCATCCGTTCCGACTGTGATTGTTTGTGCCTGACCTGATTGAACGTAGATTGTGCCAAAATCCATGGCTTGGGTTTCGCTCACTTGTACCAATTCTTTAATGGTTACAGATGCTGTTCCGTTGATTGTTTCCGCCGAAGATATCGTCGGTGCAAAGCACGTCAGCATGCTCGCGATGAAGACCATCGTGTATCTTCGTATGTTTTTCAATTCTTGGCAGTACTCTCGTCTCATATTTTTATTTTATGCTGAAATCATGAATAAAAAATTAAGCTAAACCATTGATTTTAAATGATTTTTTTCTGCATACTATGATACTCACATCGTTTTTACGCCAAAATCACTAAAATCATTTAACATATTGATTTATATGGATTAATCGACTTTTCTGTTATTAAGCAGATTTTTCACATGAGTTTTATGATATTCGTAACATTTGTAGTATATTCTTTTATGGAGTGTAAACCTTCGTGTGTGCAGATAATATATGTCAGAAATTAAACAGATTCTTGAAACAGCAGAAGCAGGCGTTTTTGTTAGCCTTAATGAGCTTACAAAGCAAAATGTCAAGATTGGCAAGACCAGAACCAGTGTGTCACTGGAGCCACAAGTTTGGACGATTTTAAACGAAGTGGCGGAAGAGAACGGTTATACCGTTAATGAATTATGCAGCTTTATTGCTGATAGAAAGACCGATAGTTCGAGTCTCTCGTCGGCTATTCGGGTTTTTCTTATTTCTTATCTCAATATTCAAGTTAAAAAGCGGAGATCATAATGGCGCATATTTTTGTGGCAGATGACAGCCCGGACGTTGCGCATCTTGTTGGTGCGATTTTGGAACGTGAGGGTCATAGCTATGAGAGCTTTGAAAATGGCAAACTTTTGGTTGATCATATCGAGAGTGGTGCGACGTGCGATATTGTTATTACCGACCTTTTGATGCCGGAATTGGACGGCCTTGGAGTGTTGAGGCACATGACAGCCAACCACCCGGATGTGCCTGTTTTGGTGATGTCAGGTGGTGGCGTTACGATTGACTCTTCTGGCGCGTTAAAGGCGGTTGAACAGATCGCGTCGGGCGTTTTGGAAAAGCCAATTGATTGTGATGATCTTGTTGCAAAGGTCGCTGCGCTAACCTCCGCACCCTAATCTATTTCACATTCCTTGTTATGACGTAGCGCGTTTGGTCTTCCAGATTGACGGGCATAGATTGCGTTTGCCCATCAGGCCAGTCAATTTGAATGTTCGTAATTCGCGCGCCGTCTGCCGTGCCGAAATGTGCGATGGGCTGGTTGTAGGATTTATGCCCGCCGCTTCCTTTCATCACGCGCATTACTTTTTTCTGCGTGCCGTTTTCATCCAGCGTTAGGGTAATGACCGCGCCGATTGCGCCCGTGTTTTTGGTTGTTTCATCTTTCAGCGCAATTTGAACCGAACGGCCTGATGCCTGCGTGCGATAGGCTTGCGTTGGTGCATCGGTTGGCGCGTTTACGATGTCCAGATCACCGTCATTATCCATGTCGAGGAAGGTAAAGGCCGTTGTATTTGTATGGTTTTCAAGGCCGAACTCTCTGGTTTTGTCTTCGAAATTGCCGTCACCTGTGTTGCGATAAAACAGGTTGGTGGCGACTGCTTGAGTGAAAGGGTAACCGTTGACGAGATACAGATCCTCCCAGCCGTCATTATCCAGATCGCCGAAGCGGGCGTTCCATGTCCAAGCGCCAAAGCCTACTTTTCTGGCGTTGGCTTCGTCTTTGTAGTTCGCGGGTTGCGCGTCGGTGGATTTATTGATCAGCAGAACATTGTCCAGCGAGTTTGTTTTCGCCGGCAGGTGCAGATAATATTCCTCCATCTTATCGCCGCGATCATAGGCATCATACATATGCAGGCAGAAGTCACGGTAACGCGCTGAGGTTTTGAAGCTGTCCAGCGGTGGGGGCTGTTCCAGTTCAAGGATATTACAGGCATTGCGGAAATCTGCGGTGTGGTGCAAGCATTTTTGCTTGTTCACGGGGTTTTCGATGCCGCTGCAGGCGTCGCTGATGTTATGAGTCGCACGTGCAAGGGCGAGTTTAAGCTTGGCCTCTTCTTCGCAATTCGGGATGGTTTTTCCGACCGTAGTGGTGCAGAAATCCAGATGGGCGATGTTGCGGTCGGCGATTTCGGACATTTTGTGGACATGATGCCCGTTATAGGCAATTTGGCCGATGTAGAAGTCAGGCTTAAGATCGTTGTTCACGTCGCCGACATCAATGCTCATGGTTGATTGCGTGCCGACAATATCGGTTACGGTGCTGGCGCCTGCGATTTTGAAGGTTCCATCGCCCTTGCCTAATTTCAGCAGGTCGGAATATTGGTTAAAGATGAAATCGTTGCCTGTGTAGATATCGAGATTTTTGTCGTTGTTAAAATCGAGCATGATAGAGGTTAGCGTTTCACCCGTTGCGCCAGGCATCGCGATTTCATCGAATGTGCCTTGATCATTTTGAAGCAGCAGAATATTGCGCGACTCGACATAGTTCACGAAGAGCGGGCCGACATTCCAATTGCCGAGCAGAATATCTAAATCTCCGTCGCCTTCAACATCCCCGAAAGACATGCTGATAGTCGTTCCATCCTTGTGTGGGGAGAGGATTTTCAAGTTTTCGGCCTTAAAGTCGCCTTGGTCGTTATAAAGCACGTAATTTTCGCCCTTAAAGCTGGCGAAGACGATATCGAGCCATTGGTCGGCGTTCAGATCGGCCAGTGCGGCGACCGTCACTTGCGGGATGTCTTTTGGAATTGGCAGATATTGACGCATGAATTTCTCACCGCCGATGTTGGTAAATAATGCCAAAGACGGGCGGTGTTCGGGGTCGCTTGAGATCAAAATATCAGACCAGCCATCATTATGGACATCGCCGCTGGATATCGCCATGCCAGACTGGGCGACAGCTTCGGGAATACCTGTAATGTATGAAATTGTGTAGGGTTGGGTCAGCCCGATATCATCGCCGGGTATAAAGTCCATCTTTGTTTGTGCTGCGCGCGTCGCAGCGTTCAGCGGCATTTCGGAGATGCTGATAGTTTCGGGCAGGTTTTGATCGCTCACTTGCGAGGGCGTTATCGTCTGTTTTTCGAGCAATGGTTTGAGTTGATCAAAGCTGTAGACGGGGTCGCGGCGGGTTATGATCGGGTCGTATTTATTTTGTGCGGACGGAATTTCATCTGCCGGTATATCGCCGATCTGTGCCTGATTGATCGGGCTGATTGCGGCGGCAGGGTTTGCACCTGTATCCAGTGCCTGAAGTGATTTTTCGATATTGGCGCGCTCAAAATGCGGGGCGATTAAGCCTGCAGCCAATCCCATTGAAATTGTACAGACCATCATGTATGCGGCGACGCGCAACGACATGGATTGCCACACGATGAAGAAAGCATAGATGCTGAATGATCCGAGCGTTACAAGGAAGGCCGCGACGAAATGGATCGGAACGCCTGCCTCCAGTAATGCCGCGGAAATCACGATATCAAACGCCATAGGCGATGGCAGAAGGGCGCCAAATACCGAGAGCATGAATAAGATGCCGAACATACCTGCGGTTGTGACGTTATTGTCGAGCTGTTCAATCGCCGACCAGTCCAGTGATGTCGTTAAAAGCGCACCTAGAAACCCTGATAAGAGCATCAGCGGAAGTGCGATTTTTAACAGATAGAGAAAGTTTTTCGCGTATGTTTTCATGCACCAGAAAATTGCGCCGAACCAGTTTTGGTGTTTTTCGGTGATCGTATTGTTATTGACGAGATTAACCTCGCAGACCTCTTGTACCTGTTGTTTTTCGACCTCTTCTTTGAAGAAGAAGTGGCAGCCCAGCGGCACCAGTACCATGATAAAAGTCAGCGTTAAAACGAGTTTAAGCGTGACCAGATAAAACGGGAACATGGCAAAGGCCATAAACACAACGACGACATTTAACGTCGGTGAGGCGACCAGCGCAGATAAAGATGTTTGCACCGCCACACCTGATGCGTGCAACGACCGCGCAATCGGGGCGGCGCAATTCACGCATACACCGAGCGGTGTGCCCATGATCAGGCCGATTGTGCTGTTCCCCAAGCCTGATTTGAATTTTCGGCGTCTGAATAGTGGCAAGATTGAAAGGAAAAAGGCACCTGCGAGGAAAGAGAACGTCATCCCCTTTTTATTGGTGTGCATCCAATTGAGCGTATCGTAGAAGACTTTTTTCCAAAATCCGTCGGTTTGTTTAATCTCCAATATCGGCGCGAACCCAAGGCTGGACAGTGCCGCCTGATCGCCCATCATCGCCTTACCCGATAAATCAGGGTAGCGCGATGTCAGCCAAAAATGGAGACATGTGAGCAACATAAAGAATGAAAGAATAATAAAGGGCTTAAGGGCGTGTTGTTTAATCATCGGCTTTAAAATTTTACCTAATAAGCGCGTGTTGCGCGTGTTTTTCGTTCATACTCATCGGATAATAAGCATAATATACAAAATGTGTCGCTGATTACGAGAATATTTTG
>CAZPMH010000037.1:0-13341 GCA_964587815.1 uncultured Micavibrio sp. | reverse complement strand
CTCTTCATAGCTTGAAATTTTATTTTCGCGAAGGCCGTGATACATGCCCGCCATCGTCGCGCAAAGCTGCAGCATAATAAGGCTGTTACCATCTTTTAATCCCGCACCGCCATCACAATGACGAATTTCAATATGCGCGTTCTTTTCGTTAATAGTCTCTTTGAACGGCACCCCATGCGCTTCAAAAAATTCAGCAGTATAGGGGTTCTGCTTTACAACCGCGCCGCCCTTTTTCAATGGGTGATAACACGCCTCGGAAGACGCGCTTAAATTCTGATTACCAATCCGCCGCCAGCTTGAGTCGCGCAAATTCGTAAACGGCAGGATTGATTGCGATGTCACATCAATAACCCCCGCTGAGCTATTCCAAGTCACAGGCGTACCCGAGTCGGGATCATCAGCATTATAAAAAGGATTCACGCCATCTTTGCCCGCAAACCCGATATTGATATGAACGCCACTGCCAGCCGCGCCATGATTATCAATCGGCGCATCGTCACCGAGCAATAAATCATCAAGACTTTCCGCCGCCAAAATGCGCTCACGACCAATTAAATCTTCCTGCGCCTCGGCTTGCTCTTTAATGCGCTCTAAAACCTCATCTTCAGGAACGCGCGAGACTGTTTTGATATAGTCACGAATATTCTCAATCGGGCGCGGATTCCAACTGACCACAGCCTCACCATCGCTAAACTCATCCACCGCTTGCCAGATATCCATACGCATTTGCGTCAACATATTGGCTTTCTTCACAACATGGCTCTCATCATCGCTCTTGTCTGGTGCATGATGTGTCACCAACTCCAATCGAAACGTATCAGGCAAATGCAAAGCCTGGTTCTTGCCCGCTTTAATGGAGTCTGTCACACGCATCAACGGATGTTCATGATCAATGCTGGAAAAAGCCGAACCGTATTTCTCACTCAAACGCTCGGTTAAGAAATCGATCAGCGCTTCTTCCTCGGTATAATCAACGCCGTGAATGGTAAATTCATCTTCGATTCCGAGCAGAATATCACCATGCATGTCCTCCAGCGCCGCCTGAAAATCCAAGAGCCGATCTTCCGCAGCGAGGCCAAGCTCTTCCGCGCTTTCATACATCACATCTGCAAAATCAACATGTAACATTTTATTATCTTTCCTAAAATCAGCGAGAACCTAATCTATTCAATGACATAATGCACGAAAAAACGAAAAATTTCCTTAAAAAACCTTGTTTGCCCAAGATTGACTTCGCGGGGAAAAACGCATAAGACTGCTTTCATGATTAAGTATGTTTCGACCAGAGGCGGCGGTGAGCCGTTAAAATTTGAAGATGTCCTGCTTGCGGGTCTTGCACCTGATGGCGGGCTATATGTACCTGAAACCTGGCCGCAAATTGATATCGCCAGCCTTAAGGGAAAGTCATATACAGAAATCGCAAAAGCCGTTATGTTCCCTTTCGTTGACGGGTCAATCACAGAAAACGATTTCGAAAAAATCGTAATAGAGACATACGCCACATTCCGCGATGAAAACGTCACGCCGCTTGTGCCTTTAAAAGGGTATGAGAACGACAATATCCAGATTATGGAACAATTCCACGGCCCCACTATCGCATTCAAAGATGTTGCGCTCCAGCTACTAGGCCGCCTGTTTGATCACATCCTGAAAATCAAAGGCGAACGTATTACCATCGTTGGCGCAACCAGCGGTGACACAGGATCAGCCGCAATCGAAGGCTGCCTCGCGTGCGATAACATCGATATTTTCATTTTGCATCCAAAGGGGCGCGTGTCTGACGTTCAGCGCAAGCAAATGACAACAATTGACGCGCCGAATGTCTATAACATCGCGCTGGATGGCACATTTGATGATTGCCAGAATATGGTTAAGGCGATGTTCGCCGACACCGATTTCAGAAACACAGTTAACCTTTCGGCGGTGAATTCGATTAACTGGGCGCGCATTATGGCGCAAATCGTATATTACTTCTCCACCGCGCTACAGGCTGGCGTACCTGACAAAGACGTCTCCTTTGTTGTCCCAACAGGAAATTTCGGCAACGTTTTCGCTGCGTATTGCGCGCGTAATATGGGCTTGCCGATCAAAACCTTGTGCGTCTCCAGCAATAAAAACGATATCCTCACCCGTTTTTTCGAAACCGGAGAGATGAAAATCGAAGGCGCGCACAAAACGCTCAGCCCGTCCATGGACATCCAGATCAGCAGTAATTTCGAACGCTACTTATTTGATCTTTTAGGGCGTGACAGCGCCGAACTGGCAAAACGCATGAGCCAATTTAAAGAGAGCGGGTCGATGAACATTTCATCCGAGCTATTAGAAGAAGCCACTGCGCAATTCATGGCCGCCCGCGCAGGTGATGATGAAACACTAAGCCTGATCAAAGAAGTATTTGAAAGCGTGCAATACGTGCTCGACCCGCACACTGCTGTCGGCATGAAAGGCGCAAAAAAAATCAGCGCGAAAGAGAAAGACGGCATCGTTATCCTGCTCGCCACAGCGCACCCCGCGAAATTCCCCGATGCGGTCGAACGTGCAATCGGCATCCGCCCCGATCTGCCCGAACATTTAAGCGATCTGTTTGATCGCGAAGAAATTATGATCGATATGCCCAATGACCGCGCAGAGGTTCAAACCTTCGTAAAAGAAAACACCCGCGCTTAAGCGTTTAGATTGCGAATAAAGCTCTTCAAATCCGTAATCTCTAAATTCGCGATATCATAACTATGCTGCGCGCCCAAAGAGGTGTACCAAGCCAAAGGCCCGTCATTGGTTGTCAACGGTCCGATCCCCATAATACAGCCGCGATCGTCTGCCCGTTGCGCCATATATCGCAACAACGCCTTGGCCACCCCGCGCGAGCGAAAGGCGGGAACGGTATATAAATCCTTCACCATCAAAATGCTGCGCCCGGTAAAGGTGGAATCCTCATAATGAAAATTAGCAAAGCCGCACAATTTTTCATTCATATAGGCCAGTAATATTGTGCTGTATCCGCGCTCAATCTGCGCACGAATGCCAGTCTCATCAACGCTGAGCCTATCCGCCAGCCCTTCAACCCCAGCCTTGTCACGATACATCGGCAAAAGAAAAAAGCAGTCATCAGGGATGGCTGCTCTTATCATAATTTCATCTTTGTCAGATGCGCCCACAGCGTTTACCAACCGCGATTGGCCATCAACATCGGCTCTTCCAATTCGCTGATTTCCGTGCCGCGCATTGCAACACCGTCCAGCTCTTTCGACGCTTCCAAAACCACCGCCGCATCATCATAATGCGCGGTCGCCTTAACAATCGCCTTTGCGAACTTCTCAGGGTTATCGCTCTTGAAAATACCTGAACCGACAAACACCGTCTCCGCGCCCAACTGCATACACAGCGCCGCATCCGCTGGCGTTGCGATACCACCCGCAGAGAACAACGGAACAGGCAAACGACCTTCTTTACGCACAATACGAAGCAATTCAAACGGAGCCGCCATATCGCGCGCCATGGTCATCAATTCCGCTTCATCGGCATTCACAACGCGCTTAATGTCTGCGTTAATGTGGCGCATGTGGCGCACAGCTTCAACAATGTTACCTGTGCCCGGCTCACCTTTGGAACGAATCAATGCCGCGCCTTCGCCAATGCGGCGCAATGCCTCACCAAGGTTTTTCGCACCACACACAAACGGCACTTTAAAATCGTGCTTATTCACGTGATATTCTTCATCCGCTGGGGTCAAAACTTCAGACTCGTCAATATAATCAACGCCCATCTGCTCCAACAATTGCGCTTCCGCAAAATGGCCGATACGGCATTTCGCCATCACAGGGATAGACACGGCCTTCATAACTTCTTCAATTACCTGAGGCGGGCTCATCCGTGCAACACCACCAGCCTTTCGAATGTCAGACGGCACGCGCTCCAACGCCATAACGGCAATTGCGCCCGCATCTTCGGCGACCTTGGCTTGTTCTGCTGTGACAACGTCCATAATCACGCCGCCTTTAAGCATTTCTGCAAGGCCTGTCTTAATATTGATCACATTTTGTTGTGCTGGTTCTTTGCTCATATCTTTATCCTCATTAATACGTCAAAACCCCCGTATAGCAGCCGTTATACAGCCAAAATATCGGGAATGCAAAGGAAACCGTACTTATTCGAAAGGAAAGCCTTGTTCTGCATCAAAATTGTGCTTGAAATCAAAGCCAAGAAGAACGGAAAGCTCGGCAGGGTCTTCTACAATCACGAACGTGCCGCCATCTGCTTGCTCATGAATATATCGCGCTGCTGAACTGTCTTCACCCATTGCAACTCCCACAATTGTTTGTGGAACAACATGGTTTGAAAAGCTTGCAAATTGCATGTCAGATCGACGATCACCAATCATCCAAATACAGGCACCATCGTCTAAATTCATACCATCGGCGAGAAGTTTCATAACCGACGGATCAGGCTTTTTTAATCCGCCCATATCTTCCGCAAAAAGCGAAAAATCAACGCGGTCGCGTATCTGGTGCAGGCTCATCACTTTGTTACCCATCGCACTGCGCGAATTATTGCTGATTATGGCCTGACGGAAACCGTATGCGCCAAAAACTTCCATCCCCCAAAGTGTATCGTCCCTTTTATCGGCGACATAGGAAAGAATGCGCGCCTTAGTATCGGTATGAAGATGGAAGTTCGGCGCGACTGTATTCTTGAGTGCTCGTGTCGCCTTATAGGCACGATCAGCCGCGGTTAAAATCTTGCCCGCTGTATCTTCCATGTCTGATGTGATGAAGCGTGAAAGACCCGGCCTCAAAAGCGTGCCATCCATGTCCCACGCTAAAACGTCAGGCTCTTTAAGGCTGCTGAGATCACTCTGAAATGTATAAACGTCTTTTTGATCAATTTTAAAAACCTTAGTGCCCTTTAATCTGCAAAAACTACAGATTTAAACCATCTTCCCCATCACTGACTTTCGGAGTGCCCGAAGAGGAATCTTTTTCCGCAGATTTCTTGAGCAACAGATACTTTCCATTATGCCCGTAAACAAAAGTAGGTATCGTCTTAGCCATCAGCGCAAGGTCGCGCATCATGCCGCCACGCTCGCGAACATATTGCGCGTCTAATTCGTTCTTAACGGCATTCTTACCCCCGCGGTTTGCTTCACCAATTGCCGCGACCTGCCATGTACCGGTCAAGCCCGGCTTAACGGAAAAAATATCTTCATACCCGGCCTCAATAATTTCTTCGCGTGCGTTTGCTGCCCGTGGCCGCGGGCCGACCAGACTCATATCACCTTTCAAAATATTCACAAGCTGCGGTAATTCATCAATCGCAGTCGCCTGCAAAAACTTGCCCCACGGTGTAATGCGTGTACTGTCAGGCAATGGCGTACCGTCATCATCGCGCTGGTCATGCATAGATCGAAACTTAATCATGTCAAAGACCTCACCGCCCTTGCCAAGGCGTTTATCCATGTAAAACGGGTTATCGCGATAATGGGCAGCATTAATTGCCGCTACGGTCACAAAAACAGGCGAAAGCACCGCCAAGCCAACGGCGGCTGTAGCCTTATCAAAAGCTGTTTTCGTATCCATCTGATTCCGCACCCCTAAAATTAGGACTTGTTTATGTCGGTCAAAAAGTTATGACTCTTTATCGGTTAAAAATAAAAGTTTTCATAAAAACATGCAACAAAAAGAAGTGATCATTATCGGAGCAGGCGCAGCAGGGTTGATGTGTGCGGGTGCAGCCGTGGCACGCGGCAAAGATGTTTTGATCCTTGAGCATACAGGAAAAATCGGCGAAAAAATCCGTATCTCAGGCGGCGGGCGGTGTAATTTCACAAACCTCTACAGCAGCCCCGAAAATTTCCTCTCCCAAAATCCGCATTTCTGCAAATCTGCATTATCCCGCTATGATCAGCATGATTTTATCGCTCTGGTTGAAAAGCACGGCATCGCCTATCACGAAAAACACTACACCGATAAACCGGGAAACGAAAACGCACGCGGTCAGCTGTTTTGTGATCATTCCGCAACTGATATCATCGATATGCTTAAAACCGAAGTCGAGCAGGGCGGCGGCAAAATCCAGCTAAAAACCAAGGTTACGGATATCAAAAAAACAGACAGCGGCTTTCACCTGCAAACAGATAAAGGCGAATACGCGTGCCAAAAACTCGTCATCGCCACAGGCGGCTTGTCCATTCCCAAAATCGGCGCAAGCAATTTTGGCTACGAACAGGCGAAAAAATTCGGGCTTGAAATCATACCCCCGCGCGCCGCACTTGTGCCGCTAACCTTTGATGAACACTTGCTGGAACAAACAAAGCCGCTCTCGGGCGTCGCGGTCGATGCCCATATCAGCGCAGGCGTGGGCGCATTTCGTGAAGGCATGCTGTTCACGCATCGCGGCCTGTCAGGTCCGTCTGTTCTGCAAATCTCATCTTACTGGATCGGCGGGGAGGAGATTACAGTCAATCTCGCCCCTGATATTGACCTGTTCGATTATCTGAAAGACAAACGCCAAAACGCTGCGAAACAGCATGTGCGCACAATTTTAAATGAAATCCTGCCGAACCGAGTCGTTGAAAAGCGCATTGCGCCCGACATTGCAGATCAACGCATCGCCGATCTGTCCGATCAAAAGCTGATCAAAATCGCGCAAATGATTAACGCCTGGGCCATCAAACCAAACGGAACGGAAGGCTACCGCACCGCTGAAGTCACAATCGGTGGCATCGATACAGATGGCGTCTCATCAAAAACATTTGAGGCAAAGTCTGTACAGAGCCTGTACTTTATTGGCGAAGTACTGGACGTCACGGGGCATCTGGGCGGCCATAATTTCCAATGGGCGTGGTCATCAGGTTGGTGCGCCGCGCAACATCTTTAGAAAATCGATCAATCTGGCTTAAGTCGCAGATAAATGACTCAACAGTATGCTCAAACCTATCAGTATTAAGAGCAGACCTCCTAATCGTTCGGCATAAACGCCGACTTTATGACCGATTAAATGTCCTGTCATAATACCAAGTGTCACCATCACGAAGGTCGCCGTGCCGATAGAAAGTGCCGCGATAAAAATATCGTAATTGACGAAAGCCAAGCTGATTCCGACAGCAAACGCATCAACACTTGTTGCCAAAGCGGTAAGTAAAAGTATCCAAATACTGTATGTTTTTGGAGCGGAGGAGGATTTCTTATCCTGAAAACTTTCATGAATATATTTTAAGCCGACAAAACAGAGAATCGCGAAAGCAAGCCAATGATCTATATCTCGAATAAACCCGCTTGCAGCAAGCCCGACCAGCCAGCCGAAAACAGGGGCGGTCGCTTCTACAGCGCCAAATATCGCGCCGATGCGCAACGCGTCACGAAACATCGGCTTTTCGATTGTCGCACCTTTACCCAACGACACCGCGAAAGCATCGGCAGACATACCGAAAGCCAGAAGACTAGAAGAAAGAAACCCCATATTTAGTGCCCCCACAATTTAAAAACACAATATAATGTGGTTTGGGCGGTTTTGAAAGATGAAAATACATTTTTCTTAATTTGTGTTTGATTGCTCCAGCTCTTCACCGTAATCAACCACAACGCGGTAGGCGGGATCTTCAATTTGGTTGACCTCAACCACATCGCGCGCATTTTTCAACAGCAACTGACAATCGGGGCTAAGGTGAACAAGATGAAGCGTTTTCCCCGCCTCTTTATACTTTGTGGCCATAGCATCAATCGCCTCCAACGCGGAATGATCCCACACGCGCGCATGGCTGAAATCAATCACAATATCATTTTCATCCGCATCATTTTTCGGATTGAAAATATCTTTAAACGCTGCGATAGAGCCGAAGAAAAGAGGCCCGTGAAGCATGTAAACCTTACTGCCCTTATCCGAACGCCCTTCCGTCACCCAGATATGGTGCGCCGATTTCCACGCATAGACCAGCGCCGAGACAATCACGCCGACAATGACCGCCAGTGCGAGGTCATATGCCAAGGTCACACCCATCACCAGAACGATAACAAACGCATCTTCTTTCGGAATTTTGTGCATAATGCGCACCGACGCCCACGCAAAGGTCGCGATCACAACGATAATCATCAGGCCTGTCAGCGCGGCCAACGGGATCATCTCAATCAAAGGCGCGGCAAACAAAATGAAGCACAGCAACGCAACCGCCGCAGTAATGCCTGAAAGCCGCCCACGCCCGCCTGATTTAATATTAATCATCGATTGCCCGATCATGGCACAGCCGCCCATCGCACCGAAAAAGCCACAGGTTAAATTCGCCATGCCTTGCCCGACACATTCCTGAGACGTACGCCCGCGCGTTTCCGTCATTTCATCAATTAAGGTCAGCGTTAAAAGGCTTTCAATCAAACCGATCGCCGCCAGCGTAAAGGCCACGGGAAGGATAATAAACAACGTCTCCCACGTCATGGGCACCATCGGAATATGGAAGGACGGCAAACCGCCAGACACGCTCGCCAAATCCCCAACTGTACGTGTATCCAGATCCAGCCCGATCACCAGAGCAGACACAATCACAATCGATGCCAGTGGAGCAGGGATTAGCTTACCAAGCGCGGGGATTCGAGGAAACACCCAGATCAATCCCATCGTCAAAAGCGTCAGGCCAACCATCATATAAAGCTCAGGCCCTTGCATCCAGCCGCCGTTAAATAAAACATCAAGTGCACTGCCGTGCCCGCCGCCGTCATGGGCGTCATGCGCCGCATTTTTAACAACGTCTTTAACGGCACTTGCGGCTTCTTGCGCCTTAAATTGCCCCAACTGCGCCAGGAAAATGACAATCGCCAAGCCGTTCACAAAACCGAGCATAACCGGATGCGGCACGAGGCGGATAAATTTACCCATCCGAAACACACCCGCCAGAATTTGAATAATCCCCGTAAGCACAACTGCGGCAAACAAATACTCCACACCGTATAGCGCAACCAAGCCGACCATCGCCACCGCCATCGCGCCAGTTGCCCCTGAAATCATACCCGAACGTCCACCAAACACGGATGTAATCAACCCGACAAAAAACGCAGCATAAAGCCCGACGAGCGGCTCAACACCCGCAACAAATGCAAAGGCAATCGCCTCAGGCACAAGAGCGAGCGCGACAGTAAGGCCAGACAAAATATCTGCGCGTGGATTGTCGGTAAGATGAAAACGGTTAACGAGGCGAAGCATAGGGAAAAACTCAAATGTCGTGATTAAATAAAGAGGACAGTGTATAATTGTTTAATTACTGCAACAAAACCCAGTGTTATACAGATTTATTATGATCATGCAAGCATACAAATCATCTGGCAAAATCGCGAAAGCTAAAACGCATGAAAAAGATAATCAACCCTCTGATATCGGACGGAACTCACTTCTTGTGGTGTTACTGAGTTTGACTGTCGTGCTTGTAAGCTTGGCTGAAAAAAACCGCAGAATTAAAATTTTTGAGACACAGAGCATAGCCCCACAAATAACGGCAAATCAAATTGATATAGCTAAAATTATATCCGGCAATGCTGAAACAGAAAAAGATTATACAAAATCTGTATTAAGAAAAAACAATACCGCGGTACGCAAGGTAACGCGGTATTCAAAAACGATATTTCTACCCTAACAGCAACCGCATCCGCCTGACGGGTTTGTGCTGTCTTCAAGGCATTCATCCTCATCATCATGCGCATAGGCGGCAAGGCTGCCCATTAACACCTGACCCGAAGCACTGCCCGCAGAACCCGCAGGCAATGTCGTGGAAGATGACAATTGTTTCTTTATGCGATCAAAATCACTCATATCAAGTTACCCTTAAGCAGAGCATCCTTTTTTCTGAAAAACACCGATCAAACGATTTTTCTCTTTCTGCGCAGATGCTGATTGCTGGCGCAAAACATTCAAATTTGCAGCACTATTCGCGTTCGAGCCAGAGAATGAACGCATAATGTCGGTTGCTATACCTGCATTCTCGCGCATCGCCTGACTTTGGTAAATTTTACCCATCAAAGTTTGTTTCGTACCTGCGAAGGTATCAGAGTTACCGTAAGACTTGCCTTGAACTTCCGCGGCAGCCAGAATAATTTGATCCATCTCAGTAATACCGTTCGCCAAAGACGAACAATCCGCGCCTTCACCAAGCATCGCTGCATTTGTGATTGCACTTTGTGTAACTTGCGTGTCAGGCCCGCTTGTTGTCACACATCCACTTAAACCCAAAAGACCCACACTCAAAAGTAGAAACTTCTTCATACCTAAAAACCCTCACTTCGATAAATTATTGAAAACGTGGAAACGACATTAGGATGGTTTGAAAATTTTGTAAAGCAAAGTCATATACAAAAACGCTAAGCCGTTTTTTTGTTTTCATATTCCCGCCAGACAATCACCATATTCGAAATCAGGATAATCATGGCCGCGCACACCATGGTTACACTCGGCGCATCCGACCAGAACAGATAATCAATCATCATCGCCCAGAGTAAATTCGTATAAATTAGTGGCGAGACAACAATAGCGGGAGCTTTGGCATAGGCGTGCGTCATCGTTTGCTGCACCATAAAGGCACTTGCCCCACAGGCGATAAACAGCATGGCTTTCTCAAGGCTCGGCATAATAAAGACAAAAGGCATCACCGGCAGGGCGAGAAAGCAGGAAATAACGGCAAAATAAAACACGGTCACATTGGCATTTTCCGTTCGCCCCATATGCCGCAACCACAAGCTGAGCAAAGAATAGCCCGCCGCCACGCCAAGACCCGCCATGAGCCCCGTCATATTATCAATCGTGCCGGGCTTTAAAATCATCAAAACCCCGATCATGCCAAACCCAACCGCACCGAGCCGATAAGGGCCGACTTTTTCCTTCAAAAACGGCCAGGACAGAAGCGCGACAAACAACGGCGACATAAAGAAAAACAACTGCGCCTGCGCCAGCGGCAGATATTTGTAAGAGGTAAACGCGCAAATCATAACAACCGCGCCGATCACCCCGCGGATGCACTGGTTTTTGATATTCGCCGTACGTAATTCCGCAAGCTGCCCGCGATAACGCAGATAAAGATAAGACAGAATAAGAACGCCAACACTGCGATAGAAAAACGCCTCAATCGGGCTGTGTACATCCAACGTGGCTTTCACAAATGCACCCGTCGTGACCAGAAAAAACGCATTTCCAAGCCCGCAGAGAATCCCCATGGTCAAACTCGGGTTGCTATTGTGTAGGGCTGATATTTTCACGTATGATGCTTCATGAATTAAATACAAAAATCAAAAGCACGATGACGCAGAGCGATAACTTTATCAATGAATTTTTAGAAAACCACACCGCCAATGTGCCTGCGAATATTGTGATTTTAACAGGCGCAGGCATTTCCGCCGAAAGCGGCTTACAAACATTCCGCGGGGACGGCGGCCTGTGGTGCGGGCATCGCGTCGAAGATGTCGCAACGCCCGAAGCCTTTGCGCGCAACCCCGATCTTGTGCATCAATTTTATAATGAACGTCGCGAAGGCTTGCTGGAGGAGGGCGTAAAACCCAACCCTGCACACACCGCACTCGCGGATTTACAAAAAAACTGGAGCGGCGAGGTCACCATCGTCACGCAAAATATCGATGACTTACACGAACGCGGCGGAGCGAGTGACGTCATTCACATGCATGGCGAGATTCTGAAATCCTTCTGCATCCACTGCGGCGCGAAATGCGCACAAATCCAAAACTCTGGCACGGACGATACCTGCACAAACTGCGGGCGCACAGGGGGCATGCGCCCCGACATCGTTTGGTTCGGCGAAATGCCCTATCACATGGATGTCATCGAAAACAAAATCGCAAACGCGGATCTGTTCCTCTCCATCGGTACGTCTGGAAACGTCTACCCCGCCGCAGGGTTCGTGCGCATGGCCGATTATGTCGGCGCAAAAACCGTTGAAATTAATTTAGAACCCTCTAAAAATGCGCATGACTTTACGCATGGCCTCTACGGCATGGCGGGAACAGAAGTGCCGAAATTCGTGGCTCAGATATTGGAACACTAAGATAAAGGATAAAAACCATGTCAATCGAAGACGCAAAAAACGCAATTTATGAGGCGGTCAATAACGACAATGAAGAATTGAACGAACGCATAAAAGACCTGAAAGATGCGCTAAAAGCTGAAGGCGAAAAACAAGCCGTATTCGACCCCGAAAAACTGATCCATAACAACCGCGAAGGGCGCAAACGCATGCAAAGCTATTTCAAAAAGCGCGGCGTGATCGTCAAATTCGAAAAGGCTGAATAAAGGTTAGTCTGCCAGCCACGATCTGAAAAATGCATCTGCCCGCGCCACATCGGGTGCATCAGGGCTCGGCATCTCTGCAACCGCTTCTTCCGCGGCCTCAAACGCCTCAACCATAAAATCATCCAGAACATCAATCCGTTTCGTTGGTGCTTTTTCCTGCATCGTTCTTTTTTGTGCGATCAAATCATTCAGCGTATTGCGTATATCAGGCGAAACATCCGCACCATCCATCAAATCCTGTATATTCATCGGCACAAGCGCATCGTGGCCGTTAATCATAAGCCACCGCAATGCCATCGCGGGGCGGATCATATAAAAATATTTCTTAATCGGTGCCTCGGTTGACGTGCGCCACGTCTGGTCAATTTGACGTTTCCCGAGGTTAAGATAATGATGCATCAAAGCCTTAGGGTTAAAAGAATGCGCGCAATATTCGGAAAGCGCACGCGTAAAATCTGTATCGGTTTTATACACAACAGACGATTGCAACCATTCCATCACCACCGCGTTCGATTTCATCGCCAGATGCAGGGCTTTCTTCAAATCCCACCCGCTCACATCATACGTCTCATCAATCGGCAACTCAATCACATCCCGCCCGGGATAAATGCTCAAATACCAATCCCGCGGACGGGCATAGAAAAACCGCACATCATAATCACTATTCGGCGAATGAAAACCCCACGCACGGCTACCCGACTCCGCCGCATGCAAAATACGAACGTCATGTTCCCGCTCAATATCGGCGATGCTGCGCATAATTTGCGCCTCAACATCACCGTCGATCACCTCCGCGCGATTAAAAGGAATATGTGCCATTACAAACCAATCTTGATGTCACTGCTTTGGGCTGATGCGAACAGCATGAGGGCTACCCTTCCTGATCACGCACAAAGGTCAGCGTTTTCTCATCCGATAAATCATCGCGGAAGGCATACCCGTCCGTGTCAAAATCTTTCAGGCCATCGGGCGCTTCAATACGGTTTTGAATCATAAACCGCGCCATCGCCCCGCGTGCGCGCTTCGCAAACAAGCCAATCGTCTTGGCTTCGCCGTTTTTCACATCCTTAA
>CAZPMH010000036.1:0-13563 GCA_964587815.1 uncultured Micavibrio sp. | reverse complement strand
CGACATCAGCGACACATCCATCCACCTCGCCAAAAGCATCATGAAAACGGTGAACCCCGACAACGCAGATCGCGTGAACTTCATCAAAAGCGATATCAACCTGTATAAAACCGACAAGAAATACGACTTTGTCGGCATGGGCGAGGTGCTGGAACACGTTGACGACCCGCTCTCTGTTCTGAAAGTCATTCACAGCGTGATGAGCGACGATGCGCAATTCTTCATGACCACATGCGCTAACTGCCCGACCATCGACCACGTCTATCTGTTCAACGATGTTGACGAAATTCGCAAAATGATAAACGAGGCAGGCTTCGAAATCGAAAAAGACATCGTGCTTCCATCCGAAGACAAACCGCAGGACTACCTTGAAAAACATAAGGTCGACATTTCCTACGGCGCGATTTTGAAAAAATCATAAAAACAAAACCAATAAACGGATAAAAATCATGACAACACAAGATAAACTCAACACAATCTTTCAGGATTTCTTCGAACAAGATGATCTGACGCTATCACGCGACACCACCGCCTCTGACATTTCAGGCTGGGACTCACTGGCGCACATCAACCTGATCATGACGGTTGAGAATGAATTCGGCATCAAATTCGCGATCGGTGAATTACAGTCCCTTCAAAATGTCGGGCAAATGATTGATTTGATTGAAAAGAAGACGGCCTAAACTAAAAACAAGAACAGAGATTTGAACGCTTATGCTGTTCCACACGCATGTCTTCCTCATCCTGTTCCTGCCCGTCGTTGTTGTCACATACTACATCTTAAACAAACGTAGACTGGTCGTTTTGGGGCACGTCTGGCTCACGCTGGCCTCTCTGTTTTTCTACGGCTGGTGGGATGTGCGCTACCTCCCGCTCTTGCTAGGCTCCATCGCCTTTAACTTCATCATCGCTCAGTTTTTAGACCCTGACAGCGGCAAAAAAGACAAAACCAGAAAGCGATTACTACAGTTCGGCATCGCAGCAAATATCTTGCTGCTCTGCTATTTCAAATATGTCGATTTCTTCATTCAAAACGCAAACTACGTGGCGGGCAGCAACATCCCGCTCATAAACGTCGCCCTGCCCCTGGCGATCAGCTTCTTCACACTCCAACAAATCGCCTTTCTCGTTGACGTGTATGAAGACCTGACAAAGGAAAAACGTTTCTTTAAATACCTGCTGTTCGTCTCGTTTTTCCCGCAACTTATCGCGGGGCCGATCGTGCATCACCGCAATATGATCTCCCAATTTGACAGCCTGAAAAACAGGTTTCTGAACCACCGCAATATCTCGATGGGGCTGTTCATCCTATCAATGGGCTTATTTAAAAAAGTGATGGTCGCCGACCAGCTGGAAATATACAGCTCAGTCCTCTATGAAGATCCCGAAAATTTGAGCGTCTTCGGCGCATGGCTCGCCGCCTATATTTTCACTTTCCAACTCTATTTCGATTTCAGCGGCTACAGCGATATGGCAATCGGCTTAGGGTTATTATTCAACATCATGCTGCCGCTCAACTTTAACAGCCCGCTAAAAGCCAACAACATCGTCGAATTCTGGCGCCGCTGGCACATAACGCTGGCCGACTTTATCCGCACCTACGTGTTCAGCGCGATGCTGCGTGCCCGCAAAAAAGTCACGTACGAATATTCCCTATGGGCATTATTCGTCGCCATGATGCTGCTCGGAATATGGCACGGCGCAAGCTGGAATTTCTTCTTCTTCGGTCTGCTGCACGCCCTCGCGGTCATCACCCATAGCCTCTGGCAGAAAACAAAAATTAAGCTACCCACCCTCTTCTCGTGGTTTCTAACCTTCAATTTAATTGCCGTATCCTTAGTGTTCGCCAGCGTACCCGACTTTGAGAGCGCGCAAATCGCTCTGGCAAAAATGTTCTTCCTCATGCCCGCAAACGGCCCTGATACAGCAACAATTTTAACGATGTTCGGCATCGGCACGCCCTGCATGACGCAAACAGTTCTCATGCCGTGCGAACAAACAAGACTATTCAATCTAACCTTCTTGTTCGGCGCGATAATCACCGTTTTCGCCGCCAAGAACGCTTATGAATGGATGCTGGCACACAAACCCAATGCGTTCTATTTATGCTTTAATCTGGTGCTGTTGATCACACCCATCATCTTCATTTCGGAAATAAAGGAATTCATCTACTTCCAGTTTTAAATTATGAAAAAATATCGCGCCTACACAACGATCATCCTCTTATTATCCGTCATTATTCTGGCGGGTATTTTCGCCGCGAACATGCTGATTGATCCGCTGTGGTACAACAAAGGCAACCAACTGCAACCGTTCAATTTTTCCTTCAATGAACGTCTGGCAAAAACCAATCGGTATCTGAACACGAAAGACGAACATAACTGCATCATCTTCGGCAGCTCCGTCGTCACCTTGGTCGATGAAGGCCGCATCAAAGACTATAAATGCTACAACTTCGCGATTTCCGCAGGGAACATTAAGGAATTCATCGCACAGGCCGAATATATCAAGTCCCTCGGCATATCACCTGATCTCATCATTCTCGGCGTGGATTATTTCAATTTCATGGATGAACCGCTCAAAAACGAAACACCGGATTTTGTGTTAAACAAAACTGCGCCCCCCTCAATGCTCTCGGCTTACTTATCCTATGACACGCTGCGCTTTTCCATCCGTTCGCTCCAGCGCAAAGCCCCGCGCAACAGGAACTATGACAGAGAGTTTAAAGGCTTCATCATCAGCGGCGCAAAAGGCTTTGACCCGCACACTGAGCGCGATATCGGCGATTTGTTCGAAATCCACTACGCCGCCGAACCGCTATCAAATGATAATGTTAAGTATTACAAAAAATTCCGAACGATATTTCCTGACGCAAAATATATCGGCTACGTGCCGTTAAAAAGCGCGTGGGACACGCATAAATTTTTGGAAAAAGGCCTTCTGGAAAACGCCTTAAAAGTCATTTACGAGACAGGGGCAGCCTTCGATGAATTCTATGATTTTTCCCTCTACAGCCCCCTTGCGAGCAGAACGACCGACACGTATGACGGCTATCATTACGGGCGCGACACAAACAATTACGTGGTTGACGGCATTTTCGGCCCGCAAGATGAATATCATTTGAAGGTGCATGAAATGTCACAGAAAGACTATATCAACGCCTATATCGAGCGTCTTTCACAATTTGACCCGAACATGCGTACGGATCAAAAAGAAGAATAAATTGAAAATTGAGAATTAGACGCTCAACGCTTGTTCAACCAACGCGCTCTGCTCTTTTTGGTGAACAGATGTCGACCCCGTCGCCGGTGACGCACTCGCCACACGCCCGATATAATTCGGACGACCTGCCTTGTGCTTCAGCTCGGTCAACACAGCCTCAATACGACGATCAACAAAATGCCATGCGCCCTGGTTTTCAGGCTCTTCCTGACACCAGACGATCTCAGCATTCTTGAAGCCTTTCAACTCCTGAACCAATGCCTTGTGCGGGAACGGATAAACCTGCTCCAATCGAATGATCGTCACATCATCAATCTCCTTATCACGACGCGCCTGTAAAAGGTCATAATAAACCTTACCCGAACAGAGAACCACGCGTTTGATCTTATCATCCTTCACCAAGGAATCCTTATCATCATCCCAAAGAACACGGTGGAACGTGCTATCCCCTGTAAACATAGAGATGTCCGACACCGCCAACTTATGACGCAACAAAGATTTCGGCGTCATCATCACAAGCGGCTTACGGAAATCACGATGCATCTGACGGCGCAGAACATGGAAATAGTTCGCAGGCGTCGTACAGTTACAAACCTGCCAGTTATCATCGGCGGAAAGCTGTAAGAAACGCTCAAAACGCGCGGAGGAATGCTCCGGCCCTTGCCCCTCATAACCATGCGGCAACAACATCACAAGCCCAGACATACGCAACCACTTGCTCTCGCCTGATGCGATGAACTGATCAATCATAACCTGCGCACCATTGGCAAAATCACCAAACTGAGCTTCCCAAATCGTCAGTGTTTTCGGATCAGCCAGTGAATAACCATATTCAAAGCCCAAAACCGCCATCTCAGACAACGGGCTGTCATGTGCCTCGAACAAAGGCTGCTTATCCTTAATCGTCGTCAGCGGGATGTGCTTTTCTTCTGTTTCCTGATCATACCAAATCGCATGACGATGAGAGAACGTCCCACGGCCAACATCCTGACCTGACAAACGCACGGCGTAATCATCATCCAGCAACGTCCCAAAGGCCAAAGCCTCACCCATCGCCCAGTCAAAATTCTCGCCTGTTTCCAACATCTTGGTTTTGGCATCCAAAACACGTTGCAGCTTTTTGTTAATTACAAAACCATCGGGCACATGCGTCAAAATCTTACCGATTTTCTGGATGGTCTTCTCATCCACGGCTGTATCACCGCGGCGATCATCACCATAAGCAACCTTCATATCCGACCATGCACCTTCTAGGAAGTCAGCAGAGTTCGGCTTATAGCTATCAACCGCGTCAAACGCTTCATCCAAAACAGCTGTAAAGTCATCCTGAATTTTCTGTGCCGCTTCTTCGTCGACCACACCTTCGGCCGCCAATTGCGCCGCATATTTCATGCGTGTTGTTTCCTGCTTTGCAATTTTCTTATACATCAAAGGCTGCGTAAAGGCAGGCTCATCACCTTCGTTATGGCCGTAACGGCGATAACAGAAAATATCGATCACAACATCTTTCTTGAACTTCTGGCGGAATTCGGTTGCGATACGCGCGACATGAACAACCGCCTCAGGATCATCGCCATTCACATGGAAAATCGGCGCATCCAGCATTTTCGCAACATCCGTACAATACGGGCCTGAACGCGAAAATTTCGGCATTGTCGTAAAGCCGATCTGGTTGTTAATCACAATATGCATCGTCCCGCCAACGCGATATCCGGGAAGCTCGGACGTCATAAACGTTTCCGCAATCACGCCCTGCCCCGCAAAGGCCGCATCGCCATGCAACAAGAGCGGCAGAACTTGCGTTGCTTCTTTATCTTTGCGCTTAATCTGTTTCGATCGAACCTTACCAATCACAACAGGGTTTACAAATTCAAGGTGAGACGGGTTCGCCGTCAAAGAAAGGTGAATTTCATTTCCGTCAAAGTCACGGTCCGCTGACGTCCCAAGGTGATACTTAACATCACCTGAACCTAACACATCATCTGGCGTTGAGGACTGCCCCTGAAATTCCGCAAACATCGTCGTAAACGGCTTATCCATAACATTAGCCAGCACGTTCAAGCGACCGCGGTGCGCCATGCCGATCACAATCTCTTTTAAGCCCAACTGCCCGCCACGCTTCATAATCTGTTCCATCGCGGGGATTAAGGCCTCACCGCCGTCAATCCCGAAACGCTTGGTTCCTGTATGCTTTTTATGCAGGTAATTTTCGAACCCTTCCGCCGCCGTCAAACGCTCCAAAATCGCGCGCTTACCTTCAACGGTGAATTCGGTCTCGTTACGATCTTCTTCAATACGATCTTGAATCCATGCGCGCTCTTCCGGGTCGCTCAAATGCATATATTCAACACCAACACTTTGCGCATAAATCTCACGCAACGCCGCAACAATCTCGCGCAATGTCGCACTTTCCATACCCAACATGCCGTTAATGAAAATGGGATGGTCATAATCCCCATCGCCAAAACCGTAATAATCCGGATGCAATTCAGGATGATCACCAATCGCCTTCATACCGAGCGGGTCAAGATTGGCAATAAAGTGCCCGCGAAAACGATAAGCGCGGATAAGCATTAAAGCACGAATGGAATCGAGCGCCGCCGCACGCACATCCGCACCACTCGCCGCTTTACCCGCCTTCGGCTTCGCATCGTTCGATGCCTCAACCAAAATACCGTCAGCAGGTGCAATCGCCGCACTGCCAAAAGAACGCCTGTCTTTCGCATTCTCATCAGGCGTCCAACTTGCGCCTGAAAGCTCTTTCAAAAAGGCAATCTCATTATCGTTCAACTCGCTGAAAAACGTGTTCCAGCTCTCATCAACATTGGATGGATTTTTCAAATAAGAGGCATAGAGATGCGCAATATATTCCGCATTCACACCGCTAAGAAATGTTTCATCAATATTCGATTTTTCCTGAGCCATTATAGACACCTTTTTCATGCTTTATTTTAAAGTTAGTTACACATACCCCAATACGCAGCCGAAAACAAGCCGCAAACAGATTGAAACCGTGGGAAAACAGGGAAAAACAGGCGGAAATTAAACCGCGCTTTTTAACGCCTTTGCAATATTTGAAATCGCGGTATCTTCCGCCGCACTGACATTCATCGGGTGCGCTTCTTCGCCTGAGCCTGATGACACAACAGATTTTACAACACTGCTGATTTTCGCCATAAAGCCTGTCGGTGCATGCGCTCCTTCGCCAAACTCACCGTAGGATTGCGCCACAGAATTGGAGATATCCAAAACCATTTTGATGTAATCTTTAATCTCCGCCTCACCCGCATGAGTCTTTAGAGCGTTAATCGCTTTCTCACACGCAGGCTCAATGTTAAACACACCTTGCGACCATGTCTCCCACTGATCCTTACGATTGATAATTTCCGCCGCAATCTCCTTGGTCAACGCCTCACCTTCGTGATTTGTCGCAAAGGCTTGAATAGTATTCTCCAGAGCTTGCATCTCAAGCTCATCATCACGCTCCCCGTCCTCATCTTCGGCATAACTGACATTCATGCCTGCGCGATATGGCAAGCTTACAATCTGCTCAATTTCTTCAGGGGAATAATGGGAAAGTATCGTCATGTTTCAAACCTCTTATCTAAACGCACAAATAATGTAAATTTTTACGAATAACGCGTATCCAGCGCCTCAGCCACTTTCTGCAAAGCTGCCCGTTCATCAAGGGAAATATTGATAAACTGATCCCACTCTTTCGGCACGATGCCATGCTTGACCGCTTCTTTACGACTACGCATGTAATGCATATAAATTTTAATTTTATCTATAATCGGTGTGGACTCACCATATTCACGAAACGCGAGTGCAACAGACTCACCAATCTCAATCAAATGTCTTTTAAACGCACTAACCTCTTTTTCATCGACAGCACTTGATAAAATATCGATTGATTTACGGCATTCATGTTCAACCTGCTCAAGGTTCTCTGACCATTTCTCCCACTCATCTTTGCGCTGTACGGTCTCACCAATGACATATTGAACTGTCTCCGCACCAAAAACCTCTTGAGAATAAGCCGTTACGATACTTTCAAGCGCGATCATTTCCGCCTCGTCCGACTCATCGCCGCCGGATTCATCGCTCTGGCTGATATACAAGCCCACTCGGTATGGCAGCCCAACCAACAAATCCCTCTGATCTTTTGCTAAACCATCTAGAAAGTTCATAAATACAAAATCCTGTAAAACATATACCTAAGCATATCTGCTGAAACCATATTTTGAAAGAGTACACCGTAATCACGCAAGGCTCAAATGAAAAACGGCCCATGTTGTAAACACGAGCCGTTTGAATAAGCTTAAATATGAAAGAGAGGCTTACGCCGCCATTGCCTCAACAACTGCTTGGCCAAGACCCGCGGGGCTTTCAGAAACCGCAAAACCTGCCGCACGCATTGCTTCCATTTTTGCAGGAGCCGTATCATCACCGCCTGAGATAATCGCACCGGCATGGCCCATACGCTTACCCGGAGGGGCTGTAGCACCTGCGATAAAGCCTGCAATCGGCTTCTTCGTCTTCAATGACTTGTAAAATTCGCATGCTTCCAATTCAGCAGAACCACCAATTTCACCAATCATCAAAATTGCTTCTGTTTCAGGGTCATCCATAAACAACTCAATGCAATCGATGAAGTTTGTTCCGTTCACAGGGTCACCACCAATACCGATACAAGTTGACTGACCAAGACCAACCGCGCCTGTCTGCGCAACAGCTTCATACGTCAACGTCCCTGAACGCGAAACGATACCGACCTTACCGCGCTTGTGAATATGGCCAGGCATAATACCGATTTTACATTCATCAGGTGTGATCACACCCGGGCAGTTCGGCCCGATCAAGCGTGTTTTAGAACCGCTAAGCGCGCGTTTAACCTTCACCATATCCAAAACAGGAATACCTTCGGTAATACAAATCGCTAGCTCAATTTCTGCATCTATCGCTTCAAGAATAGCATCCGCAGCGAATGGAGGCGGCACGTAAATCACAGACGCATTCGCACCTGTGCGCTCTTTCGCTTCACCAACCGTATCAAAAACGGGCAAGCCAAGGTGATCCGCGCCGCCTTTACCGGGCGTCACACCGCCAACCATTTGCGTACCGTACGCAATGGCTTGTTCACTGTGGAACGTCCCTTGAGAGCCTGTAAAGCCCTGACATATTACTTTTGTATCTTTATTTACGAGAACTGACATTTTTTATATTCCTTATATTATATTATTGATTGTTTCCAACTATAACGCCACAAGCTATACGCGCGCCTGCACCACCAATCGGTTGAGTTTTATGATCATCGGGATGCTCATGTATCATAAATGCCGATCCGTCGGCGTCCAAAAGCGTTTCCTCTTCCATTTCCCCATCCTCAGGAAAAATTTCAAGATCGTCGGCATATAATTGGATTTTAACATGACCATTCTCAGGGACGATTAAATTAGGCAAGTCACCAAGCTCAGGGCCTTGAGGGTTTAGCAGCCCGTGCGCATCGCCTTCTTCCGTAACATGTCCGGAAGCTGACTTAAAATGCTTGTGATCATCGCAATTCCCAACCTTGTGAATATGAAACCCATGCGCACCTGGCGTAAGATTGTGAATATCAATATTCATCAGAACACCTTCAGGCCCCTGAATTAAATCAATCCCCCCTATTTTTTCGCCTGCATTATTGATAACTGACGCACTGGCATCGGCACGAAACGAATGCTCGTGCTTTGTGTCATGCTTATGGTCGGCATGGCTATGCTCATGATCATTCGCATAAACAGCAGAACCGCCCAAAACCAAAGCACTTGTCATTGCTGTTAAAAAAAACGTCTTCATTTTATATATCCTTATCTTGCATGAAATTAACGAACGTAAAAATGGTATCAATGCTTCGGGCTTTGATCTGTTTTCAGGAAAATCTTCAACGTAAAACCGTCATCTTGTAGGTCGTAGTCAGCAGAAACAATATTGAATTTCTCATAACTGCGCCCATTCTCATCAACAACGGTCAAACGTGTAATATCCTTCAAATCAGGGTTCAAAGCCTCCAGCTTATCCATGCTTAAGCCGCCTCAGCCTGATTCGTGGCTTCAACAACCTTCTTCGCCGCATCTTCCAGATTATCCGCGGCAATAATCGGCAAGCCTGATCCGTTCATCAGCTCCTTACCTTTCTCCACGTTTGTTCCTTCAAGACGCACAACCAACGGCACGGAAAGATCAACTTCCTTCGCCGCGGCAATCACGCCCTGCGCAATCACGTCACACTTCATAATACCGCCAAAGATATTAACCAAAATACCCTTCACGTTTGGATCGGAAAGAATAATCTTGAACGCTGTTGTCACGCGCTCTGCTGTCGCGCCGCCACCAACATCGAGGAAGTTCGCAGGCTCACCGCCGTGCAACTTAATGATATCCATCGTCGACATCGCAAGACCTGCGCCGTTAACCATACAACCGATATTCCCGTCCAGACGCACGTAAGACAGCTCATTGTCAGCCGCAATTTTCTCATTCGCGTCTTCTTCAGTCTCATCACGCATCGCGTAGACTTCTTTTTGACGATATAGCGCATTCGGGTCGAAATTCATCTTCGCATCCAGCGCCATCACCTCATCGCCAACAAGAATCATCGGGTTAATCTCAACGATAGACGCATCAAGATCAATAAACGCCTTGTAAAGGTTAGAGAAGAACTTCACCGCAGATTTCACCTGCGCACCTTTTAAACCAAGACCAAAGGCCAATTTACGACAATGGAAACCGGAAATGCCTGACGCAGGGTCAACCGAAACCTTGATAATTTTCTCAGGGCTTTCCTCGGCTACCTCTTCAATGTCCATACCGCCTTCAGTCGACACCATGAACGTTACACGGCTTGTCGCGCGGTCAAGAACAACCGAACAATAATATTCCTTCTCAATATCCACACCGTCAGTCACATACAAACGCTGAACCTCTTTACCCTCAGGGCCTGTCTGCTTTGTCACCAAAGTCTTACCCATCATCGCCTCAGCCGCATCGCGCACCTCGTCAACTGATCTACACAGGCGAACACCGCCCTTACCTTCAGGGTTGTCGGTAAAGTGCCCTGCACCACGACCACCGGCATGAATTTGCGCCTTAACAACATACAACGCCGTATCCATACTTTCCGCAGCCTTCACTGCCTCATCAACACTCATCGCCGGAATGCCCTTTGGCACGGCAACGTTATATTTCTCTAATAATTCTTTCGCCTGATATTCATGAATATTCATGGATCTTCATCTCTTTCGTTCAACTAAAATAAACATTTGTTCACATGTTGTGCACACGCAACAAATCTAATCATGAAATGGTTTAACATTATGATCCCCGTTTGAAAACCTTTAAAATATGAAAACCCGCCTGAATATGCGATTACGGTAATTATGAACAGAACAGCCAAAAAAGTGCACATCCCTTTTGACAAAGTGACGCCTGATCTCTTATAGTATAAATTCGAGAAAAAATATGTATAGAGGATAACACAAATGAGTGGCCCAAATATCCCGGTAGGTGGTGACAACAACGAAACAGACGTAAGCGAAGATGAACTTCGCCGTCAGGAAGAATTAAACGCAACGGCATTTGACCCGAACGAAAGGCGTGAAGCCGTTGTCGCGGGCCTAACCGAAGACGATATCGGCCTTTCCGCCACATCATCCAGAGATTTAGCAGACCCCACCGACCTTAGAAATATGTACGGCGAACTTCTCGACGCCCAAATTCTGGCCAGCCACCACGACGAAGTAAGGGGCCCTTACGCATCAGGAAACACATCTGATGCACAAATGACATTATACAATGACGCGATGTCAGGCGCAGGCGACCGCCACGCCGGAACAATTTTCGGCAATATCGAAGCAACACGAATCAGAGAAGTTGAAGAAAAGCGACGCGCACTTAGAGAGCGCGCGGCTCTGTACGCTACTCTGAAAAACGGCTCAGACTTACAAAAAGCGTTGAACGACTTTAAACATGACTACGCAGAAGACAAAAACGAGGCGGAAGACGCCATCGATCGCGCGCAAGAGATCTTAGATGAATTCCAACCGAAGATTGATCGTCTTGAAGAAGAGATTGCGGAACTTCAACAGCGTCTGGACGGCCTTCCTGAGGATTCCCCTGAAAGAAGAGCGATAGAAATAGCAATTGATGCAAAAACAACAATGTTGAATACGCACAAAGATGCTGTCGAAGGCCTTTCTTCAGAAATGAGAGAGGCGCAAGACCGTATGGAACGGATTGATTCGCGTCTTGCATTGTTGGATGAGGCTGCAGAACGTGTCGGCGGGCGAGAAAACTTGCCGCCTGAGTTGGCTCAACGATATGAAGAGCTCGAAACCGAAAGAGCGCGATTAAGCGGCGATGTTGATGAAATCAACCGCAGGGTTGAGGTCATGTCCCAATTCAATGAAACTGTACTTGGCCCGATGGAGGATATGGAGCTTGACCAGATGATTCTGTCAGGACAAATCACCGAAGAGCAAGGCGAGGAAATCGTTAGAGCTCTACAAGTGACGCAAGACGTCATGAAAGACGGCTACATCACAGAGGAAGAATTAGGCCAAATGGCACAATTCCAGCATCTCGGTAACGAGGCCAGTCAGGCAAGTTTTGCTAAATTCGTGACGGAAAGTGGCGTGCGCGTTGTTAAAGACGTGAACGACGTGGATGAATACGGAAACTATACAAACTACGTTTCGGGAACCGAAGCGATTCAACACCTCGCTTCACTGTACGAACAGCGCAACCAAACTGCAGAAGAAAAAACAGAGGTAGAAGGCGCGCGCGACAGCGTTAATGCCGAGATCGAACAGTTACGCGAGCAACTGGCCAGTGCAGACCAAGCCATCGCAGAATCTGAACAGCGCGTACAGCAAGCCGAACAAGAGCTTTCACGTGAGCAAACTGAAACCGCAGAAACCACTGCAGATGCGATGGACGCACAAGTCGGTATGATGGGTCAATCCATATCAACCTTTATGTTCAGCGAGGACATGATTGAACTTGCGCGATCAGCTGGCGATGATGAAAGCAAAGTCTTGAAGGATTCCGAAGGAAACTTTGTCTACATGTCAGCTGACAACATGGAGCTTTACACGCTTGCAAAAGATGAAGACGGCAATGTTCGCCTTGATGAAAATGGTGAACAGATCAGAGTGATTGTATCGCCGGAAGAAACCGTTGAACTCGCCAGCCGCATGGTTAATGACCGTGAACAATTGCCCAGAAACTTCGTATGGGACGGCGACGACTCCCTTGGTGAGCATAGTGAGCACGATTCAACAGCGGGAACATTCATAGCATCGAACAACCCGTTCGGAAGCGGTATGGACGCAGAAACGTTCGAAGCCATGCTACAAAGCAAAGTCGAAGAACAGCGCTTACAGGAAGCGGAAGCCGCCGAGGCACGCGAACAAGCCATGAGCGAGAGAGACGGCATGTCAGCCGACCTTGAACAAATGCGCGCAGACCTCGCGAGTGAAATCGGCGCCAGAGACGGCTTAGAAGCCCTAATCAGACAAAAAGAGCGCGAACTTGCAGAGCTTGACCAACAGATCGAAGCCGCAGGCGGTGAAGTTCCTGCAGAAGATGCCAATGACGTTGAGGCCCCTACCCCGACATATGACGAAGAATATGCCTCATTGAGCGGTCAGGTTCGAAATCAAATCGAAGCTGAGAACATCACACGCGAAAACCTTGAAGAAATTCTTCAAGACGCCCCCGCAGAAGTGCGCGCACAAATCGAACGTGATCTTGAACGCCAAGGCGTTGAAATCGAAGAGCCGGAAGACGCACCGGGTAGAACCCTGCAAACCCGCAGCAACAATGACATGATGTTTACTGTCGTACCGGGCATCACATCACCGTCGCAAACAATAACGCCATCATCGGCGCCCGCTGTAAGTGGCCCTGTTCAACCGGCCGTTGAGCACACAAGCTTCGCGGACTCACCGGAATTCGCAGCAACAAACCCTGAATATGCCGTTGGCGCAGAACCTTCGTATCTGACACCGGTTAACAATGGCGTGAGCGATTATACACCGTCACCGACCTCCGCATTTGGACAAGGTCAGGCAACAGCACCGGATGCACCAACCACACCGGGGCCGGACGAAGCCGCTGCAACATTGGAAGCACAAAGATTGGCTGAACAAGATCAGGCACTAAGAGCGACAGGCGGAACAGGCACGCCGATGTAAAGCAATAAATCTATGCCCTTAAATATAAAATTTGACCAAAAGCGGGAGCATAGATTAGAATAAAAGAAAAACGGGTGAAAATATGTCAATACCAGATGACACAA
>CAZPMH010000035.1:11667-14280 GCA_964587815.1 uncultured Micavibrio sp. | reverse complement strand
TGCCTCTTCCAACAACATTCCTGCCATAAAACCATCTAGGCGCAATTCCCGCCGCTTTTCCTTGCTTGGAAACTCCAGCCGCGATTTAAAATCAGGCAGAACATATTGTAAGACAACATCATTTTCCATCCGCCCATTTTTAAATCGTCCATCCACGTAGGAGATTGGAATCTCAAACTCCCGCCCCGCAATCGCGACAATGCCTGTTTTTGTATAAATCTCTTCTTTGCTTTCCAGCCAGTAAGAATCCGGCGGGATCAACATCGGGTGAAGATAATCCTCCGCATTGTCATACAGATGCCACGCATACCCCAAAATCGTTAATAAAACAGCAGAGTTAAAGACGAGGGCAATTCTAAGTTTGATTTTTCTCAAAACAAAACCTTACATATTCTTTTTCACATGCTCCGTCACGGCGGGATAATCGGTTTTCCCACTACCAAGAACCAACATTTTATCAATCGTGACAATCACTTTCGGCACGGAGAGTTCCGACAAGCCCTTCTCCGACGCAGCCTTGGACAACTCCGCTTTGTCTGCCTTGTTATTGGTCGTCAGCAGAACAAGCTGCTCCCCCTTTCGCTTATCAGGTAAGGCCACGACCGCATGGTCATGCTCAGGATAGGTATTTTTCACAAACACCTCGACCGCGCTGAGGGAAACCATCTCGCCCGCGATTTTGGCAAAGCGCTTCGCCCGTCCCAAAATCGTAACGAACCCCTCATCATCAACATCGACGATATCGCCCGTGTCATACCATCCCTCTTCAGGCGGCTGTAATTCACCGGGCTTATCATCCTTGTAATAGCCGAGCATAATATTCGGCCCGCGCACGTACAAACGCCCGCCTTCATCCACGCCCGGCACATCTTCCAGCTTATATTCAAGGCCGGGAAGCAACCGCCCGACGCTACCCTTTTTCATATGCATCGGCGAATTCAGCGTCAAACCGGGCGCAGTCTCCGTCGCACCATAACCTTCCAAAATACGCACGCCAAACCGATCAGCATAAAGCTGGCGTGTCTCATCCTTCACCTTTTCCGCCCCCGCAAAAATATAGCGCATGCGGTAGAAATCATAGGGGTCAGCCATCCGCGCATAGCCGTTCAAAAACGTATCGGTTCCAAACATGATCGTCGCATTCGTCGAGTAAATCAGCTCCGGCACAATACGGTAATGCAACGGGCTAGGGTATTGGAACGCCCGCACACCCGACAGCACAGGCAACAACGTCCCCCCCGTCAAACCAAAGGAATGGAACATCGGCAAACAGTTAAAGACAATATCCTGACGGTTGAAATCCACACGGCTGGACAGCTGAACAATATTGCTCATGATATTGGCATGCGACAGCACAACGCCCTTCGGCATCCCTTCTGATCCTGAGGTGAATAAAATAACCGCAGGGTCATCAGGCGTAATCGACAGACGGCGATGGAAATACCCCGCCCATAGCGGCGCCAAACCGCCGCGCACCATATCGATCAAGCCAACCTCATCGCGAATATCTTCCAGATAAACCATCTTGACCTTTTCCGCCATCGCATCAGCTAACTCGGTCAAACGCCCCATCTCGATAAAGCGTCGAGAGGTCAGAACAGTCTTCACCTCCGCCGATTTACACGCCGATAAAATCGCCTTTTCCCCTGCGGAAAAATTGATCATCGCGGGAACACGCCCCTGCGCCTGCAACGCGAAGAACGTAATCACCGCCCCCGCAGAATTCGGCAACATCACACCGACCGCCTCGCCCTTTTTCGTGCGTTTGGCAACCTTGCGCCCCAAAATATTGGATCGCTGAACCAAATCCTTAAACGTAATCGGCTTACGCTCAATATCTTCCAAAATCGCGGCCTTATCCCCGTTCACATGCCGCGCCTTCATCAGCGCAGTAAACAAGGTTTGCTCGCGATCTTTCGTGATGAACATCATCTCTTCCATCACATCATAAAGCTGACGCCCCGCCGCCTTACGACGCGCCCGCCCACGAATCTCCTCATCCACTTCAAATTCACGCGGCTCTAATATTGTCATCGTAATTTTCGGGAACGTCCGAAGCGGCACTTTGCCCTTCAACCTTGAAAACGGCGTATGCTGAACCCCGTCCAACCTGATCGGCAACACCTTAGCCCCCGACTTATCGGCAATCATCCCCGGCCCGTCATAAACTTTCATCAAAGCGCCTGTTTCCGTCAAACGCCCTTCAGGAAAAATCACGCATTTCTTGTCTTTGGAGACTTCTTTGATCAAACCCTTCATCGCAAACGGATTGGTCGGATCCAGCGGATACGCATCGACCAGTTTCAAAAACGGCTTCACCCACCACCAATTCGCCACATGGGAATTCACCGCGAACATCGGCTTACCTGGCAAAAACGCGGCCAAAATCGCCGCATCCAGATACGAAACGTGATTACTCACAATAATCGCGCGATCACCCGCCTTATCGTAATTTTCAAGGCCTTTGACCTCAACCTTATAGAAAGTTTTGAAAATCACCTGCATGACAGTCTTCAAAAGATAATCAGGCAACAGCTGGCAGATATAAACCGCCACCAACAAATTCGCGAGCGCGACCGTGAAGAACAACATCGGCACAGTAAAGCCAACCGC
>CAZPMH010000035.1:0-11567 GCA_964587815.1 uncultured Micavibrio sp. | reverse complement strand
ACCGAGCCCATAAACCAGAACCACCCGATACCAAGCGCGCACATCACCATGCTATGCGGGCTTTCAAACACAGAGCGGAACATCTTCCACGTCTCGCGCGGGATGTGATAACTGATTTTCACATTTTCCGTGTAAGGCTTCGCATCGGGGATATAACGCGCACTGACATATCCAACCACCGCACTCCCGATCATCAGCGCCGACAAAATCCAAAGGCCAAACGGCACATTCACAATTGTCATGCCGATGATCACACCGATCAAAATCGCCAAAAACGTACCGATCCCGAGCAAAGCATTCCCGCCAATCAGCTCATCTTCAGGCAAATGTTGCGGCAAAATCGAATATTTACTCGGCCCGAAAAACGTCGACTGCGCGCCGAGCAAGAAGAGCGTAAAGAACGAGAGCGGAATCGACCCTGACAGCAAGGAAATCGAACCCAAAACCGCAACCGCAATCTCAACCGCCTTCACATATCGGATAACCTTGGCCTTGTCATACTTATCCGTATATTGCCCCGCCAGCGCAGAAAACAACACAAACGGCAACACAAACAACGCCGTAGACAACGTCACCAGCATTTTCGTCCCGTCATCCGCCTCAACCAGATCGTCCCCGCCTGTCGCCTGAAACAACAACACCGCAACCAGCGCATATCTGAAAATATTATCATGAAGCGCGCCTAAAAATTGAACGATGAACAAAGGGAGAAAGCGTTGCTGACGCAAAAGATCGAACTGGTTGGCTGACATAAAATATTCCTAAATAAAAAATTTTCGCCTTGAGCATACCAGAATTACGCGCACATGAAGAGAGGGAATACGCCATAGTGGTTTGAATCAGAATGAAAAAACGTAATAAAAATGAAGGGCTAAAAAAAGCGTGCGCCTTGCCTACAAAATGTGAACCGACTATTTAAGGTTTTGCCTTACTAGGTAATAAGTATAAACAACACGAATACTTAAAATTATTACCTATTTTCCCTGAAAAACTCAATTACGGCTTGCGATCCTCTGAGGTCTGGCCTGCCAGGGCCAAAATACATTGGCAGAAGCCCATACCTCTTTTCTGCACCCGGCCATGTATGACCCAATTTAGGAATAATACACATACTTACTGAACTATTTCTATTACATGACTTAGACCATGTCTCGCATACAGCCCCCAAGGATTCTTGCCATTTTTTATTCTGTCGCGATTGATCAGTACATTGATTGTTTTTTGCTATTATGCTTGCGATCTCCTGCGCTGAATGCATGTAACCTAGGCTATCGCGTGTTTTTTTATGTTTCGAATACCCTCCATTGACAGGCGCTGCTCTATCAGCCTCACCATGAAGATATAGAAGCGGGATCGATGTATTTGTTTTACACCCCTCCATATTTCTTGTTGCACCGAAAGGAACTGCAGCAGCCACCATTTCAGGGTAGTTACAAATCAAATGAAACGTAAAAATTGACCCGTTAGAAAAACCAGTCAGAAAAACCTTTTCCTGTACGTCATATTTGTTTTGCAAATCTTGTAAAACAGTTTTGAAAAAACCGACATCATCAATTTCATCATCATAGGCTTTACCACAACACTTGCCGCCGGCATGCCATGTTCGACGATATCCATCAGGATAGATTATTATAAACTCTGATCCGTGCTCATGAAGTTTTGTAGTATCTTCCATGAACTTTCCAGTAGCTAAAGCAGGATGAAACGCGAAAATGACGGGTATATTTTTTCGAACATCTACATCATTCGGAAGATGAATTATGTATGATCGCTCTCGTTCTCCAACTGTGATTGTTTCTTGGTAGCGCTCAGCATTTCCTTTATTTGGAAATACACATAATAAAATGCCCAAAAATGAAATATATAAGAGTTTATGCATCATGATATCATCATTACCCAATATAAATATATTACGTTCAAATTAACGTGATCCATGGCACAATCAATTGAAACCTACCTGATAAAAATAATTTCAGGGGAGTATGGCGCACCCTAAAAGATAAGAACCGCCGTTCCCATCAACACCATCGCCAAATTTTCACTGAGAGAGATAAACCCAAGCGGCACATTGCTTTCCCCGCCGACACAGGCACATTTCAAATCACGTTCATCAATATAAACAGCCTTGATAACAGACACCGCACCGATGCCGCCAATACATAGCGCCACCAGCGCGATCAAAGGCATAAACACCCCCGCAATCATACCAATCCCGACAAACGCCTCCGCAAACGGATACGCATACGCGTAACGCACATCGCGCATCGCCAGCAGGTCGTAGGTCACAAATTGATTGGTAAAACTGTAAAGATCGCGCAATTTCAAAATCGCTAGAACGCACATTGAAAACGCGATGAAATAATAGAAAAGATCAAAAGACAAAAACGAACCAAACGCAAAAACCGCCGCAAAGGCCATCAAAAATGTTACGGAGAAAACCGCAATGATCGGCTCGTACGTTTCACCCTCTTGCTTAAATGATGGCAAACCGAAATGAGCGCGCAAATCATCATACCCGCCAATCCGTTCCTCCCCGATGAAGGTTTGCGGCGTGGTTTGCACATCATGCTTTTCCTTAAACGCATCCACCTCATCACGGCGGGTCAAATGATGATCCTCAACCGTATAGCCCTGCCGCTCCAGCAAGTCCTTAGACTTTATACCAAACGGACAAAGATGATCGGCCTTAACCATCCGATAAAGAACCGCTTTTTTATTCTCGCTCATTTTAAAACTCCAATCATGGCTTACACCTTGTTCTAACGCGCTAATCTGCTATATGTTCCTAACAGAATTAATAACATAAAATATACAAGACATCATGGCTTCATTATCAGCGCATCTATCATCCATTTTCGAAAACGCCTTTACGGCGCTTGATCTGCCGACAACCCACGCCCAAGTTAAACGCGGTGCAGTCGGCCAAGACACGCAGTTTCAGTGCAACGGCGCGATGCCTTGCGCGAAAATCGCCAAGAAAAACCCGCGCGAAATCGCAGAAAATATTATCGCGGAAGTCAAAAAATCCGAGAGCGCCGATATCTTCGAAAATCTCTCCGTCGGCGGTCCGGGTTTTATCAACATCACGATAACAGATGCATTCTTATCGGGCTTCCTGATCAACATCGCAAACGACCCAAAATGCGGCGTTGAAACCACAGGGCAACCGCAAACAATCATCCTTGATTATGGCGGCCCGAACATCGCCAAAGCCATGCATGTCGGGCATTTGCGCTCGTCTATCATCGGCGATGCGATGCGTCGCGTATATAGCTTTGCTGGACACAACACCATCGGCGATGTCCATCTCGGTGATTGGGGCACGCCAATGGGCATGATCATTTCCGAATTAGAAATCATGGGGCATACAGGCGAAGTCACAATGGAGATGCTCGCCGAGATCTATCCTAAAGCTGCCGCGGCGTGTAAAGAAGACCCCGAACGCATGGAAAAGGCGCGTGCCGCCACGAAAAAACTACAAGACGGCGATGCAGACTACACAAAAATCTGGCGCAACTTCATCGATGTCTCCATCGCAGGCATGAAGAAAAACTTCGATGCCCTGAACGTGCATTTCGATGAATGGAAAGGCGAAAGTGACGCGCACCCTTACATTAACGACATGGTGCAGGCCGCCAAAACATCCGAAATCGCCCGCGAGGATGACGGCGCACTCATTATCGATGTGGCCAAAGAGGGCGATAAAAAGGAAATCCCCCCGCTGCTCCTGCTCAAATCCGATGGCGCAGTGCTGTACGGCACAACCGACCTTGCAACCATCATCGACCGCGTCAAAACCCACAACCCCGATCATATTATATATATCGTTGATCAACGCCAACATCAGCATTTCGAACAAGTCTTCCGCGCCGCCGAACGCTTAAACATTGTCGGCGAAGACAAACCCGAACTCACCTTCGCGGGCTTCGGCACAATGAACGGCACGGACGGTAAGCCCTTCAAAACCCGCGCAGGCGGTGTGATGCGCCTCGAAGACCTTATTCAAATGGCAACCGATAAGGCAAAAGCACGCCTGAAAGACGCCGACCTCGCACAAGATATGGATGAAGCAGAGCAAGAGGACGTCGCCAAAAAGGTCGGCCTCGCCGCCCTAAAATTTGCCGACCTGCAAAATAACCGCGTCTCCGACTATATTTTCGACCTCGACCGCATGACCGCCTTTGAAGGAAAAACCGGCCCTTACCTTCTCTATCAGGCCGTACGTATTCAATCACTGCTGAAAAAAGCAGAAATCCACGGCGACATAGAAATCGAAACCCTAAAAATCGCGGACGGCGAACGTGACCTCGCCCTCCTTCTCACCGAAATGGATGACGCGCTAAAAGGAACGCTCAACAACACCGCCCCGCACATCTTATGTGACTACGCCTACACCCTCGCGCAAACATTCAGCTCTTTCTACGGCAACTGCCCCGTCATGTCAGAAGAAGATGAAGACTTGCGCCTTACACGCCTAAAGCTCTGCCAACAAACGCATAAGCACCTGAAAACAGCCTTAGAATTACTAGGCATAGACATCCCGAAAAGGATGTAGAACGATCAAAATAATCACATTGATATCTATGGTTTTTTTGGCTATAGTCGGCCACTATGTTAGGCACAAAAACGCTTCAAATAACACCGCAAATGCTCAAGCTCGTCTGTGAAATAGACGAATTTAAGGGCGCATGGACGGCGATGGAAAACCATACAACATCGCTTCAATTGCTGGGTGATGTTTCGACGTTCGGCCGCAACTTCAAGGAAATCGCCAACAGCTGGCAAGACAAACCCCTCAATGAGGAATTGCTCTGCCGCTTGCACGCCGTGTTCACAGGCGCAAATAAAATCAGCATCTTCAAGGAAAACAGTACGGCAATCGTCATCACCGCGGGCGACAAAGAAGTCGGCACATTAAACGCCGCCAGCCCCGCCGAGGTCCGCAACCTCATCCCGCGATTGATGAAATGGACAAATGACGCATTTGAAAAAGATGAAATGCACCCGCTGTTTATTATCGCCATTTTCACGGCCATTTTCCTGCAATTCTGCCCGTTTGAAAAAGACAATCAAAAACTCGCGCGCTTGCTCGTAATCCTCCTGATGTTCAAGGCAGGCTACAGCTACGCGCCCTACAGCACACTCGATAAAATTTTAGAAGACAATGCTGAAAGTTATTTCAAAACCCTGAAATACACACAAGCCAGCCTCGCAAAAGGCAAGGTCGATTGGCAACCATGGTTGATGTTCTTCTTCCGCGTGCTGCAGGAACAAAAAGACAAACTGCAAACCCGCGTCGAAAAAGGCAGTAGCGAAATCGTCGGCATGCCCGCGCTCTCCACCAAAATACTAAAGCAATTCAACAAGCACGACCGACTGAGCATGATGGAAATTGAAAAACTCACCAAAGGCAAACGCTCCACGCTGAAATTGCGCCTCGGCGAGCTAGTCGACGGCGGCTATCTCGTCCGTCACGGCAAGGCGCGCGCCACGTGGTACGCACGCGTGTAAACCCTATCGTTCGTGAATAATATGAACGTAGAAATACCCGCCGACTCTGTCATCGAAACAAAACGTATTTGTACCCGCAAACTCAGGACGATCAAAAGAAACAAGGCCTGAGGTGCAATCAAAACGTCTTTGCCCCAAATGCCAATCTCCCGCGCCAAAACTGGCATAGTTATTAATCGGAATGGCCGAAAAATCGGGGTTGGCAATGCGATTAACCGCACGACATAACGGCTCCTTGATGTTTCTAAGTATGATCGTTTGGTCAAAACAATCTTCATCTCCGCGGCCTGCAACACGTTCCTTCGTAAACCACCAATTACGAAAATGGTTTGATACACCATCTTGATGAATGGCATCGGGCGGGTCGTAATATGTCAGCCCCGCACCGTCAGGATGAAACATCTGGCAGGAATTATCGGCAGGCGTATCAGGGTGAGTGTAGCCTCCGTGGTGATGGCTCCCCTCTGAAGCAATCTCACTTTCTGAACATCCACGAGTTAAAAGTGTTTGAAACCCCTGCTCAACCACACGGGAAAAATCAATAATTTTTGAGGCTTCCAATTCCAGATCACGCTGGCTTAAAAAGTCTATGCTTTGCACTTGAGAAGTGCTTCGTGTCAGGGAATAGGCAAGCGCCCCGAACAGGGCGACACCAATAAGAATGTAGAAAAAAACACTACCACGTTCAGAGCAGAGCGGCTGCGATCGTCTAGCTGTCCTTTTTATCGTCATCTTTGTTTTCGTCAGGCTTGGCATCGGATGAACCACCGAACACAGAAGGTTTCGCTGACGTCTTCTCTTCAGATTTTGACGCGCCATCACTTGGAGCAGCATCAGTCGGAGCTGGAGCATCACCTCCAAAGACGGAAGGCTTGGCGGATTTCTGCTCAGGCGTTGCAGGCGGCGGCGTTGCGGGAGCAGCATCTGGCTTCTCCGGTGCAGCAGCTTTCGCCTCCTCCGCTGCTGGCTTAGGCGGTACAGCTGGCGCTTCAGCTTTCTTCGCTTGCGCGTTGTCTGCCGTTGGCGGTTTAGCCTGTTCAGCAGGTTTGGCTGGGGCAGCAGGTTTTGGCGGCTCGGAAGGCGTCACCTTTTCCGCTGGTTTAGCAGGAGCGGCTGGCGCGCCACCGAACACAGATGGTTTCGCTGAGCCTTTAGCTTCTGTAGCCTTGCCTTGATCAGTTTTTGCATCTGTCGGCGCTTGAGCAGGCGTAGAATCACCGCCCGCACCCTTTGCCCCATCATCTGCCTTTTTCGGCGCAACAGGAGGTTGCGCTTGCGCATCCTTCGTTGGAATAATGTCTTTCGGTTTTGGCTTCTGTGGTGGCACTTTTCCGCGACCATACGCACCAAACAAATTCTCTTTCGCCTTTTCCGCAGCGCGTTTCATCGCCTCGTCTTTTGATAATCCTGTCGGATCAACAATCGGTTTTTTCGGCTGAACAGGCTGCTGTGCTGGCGTTTGTCCGCTCGCAGGAGCAGGTTTTTTCTCGCCCGTAGCAGGCGTCATTGACGTTGAGGCCTCGGCTTGCGTTGTTGTCGACGTCGTTGCGCCGCCCGAAGCTGCAGTCGTTGTTGCCGCAGCTGCAACCGCCGCCGCCGCACCGTCACCACCACCTGACGCAGGCGCGCCACCAAAGACAGCAGGAGCGCCGCCACTCGAAGCAGGTGTTTTTGCAGCAATATCAGCAGGACGTTGAGCAGCCAAAGGCGAAGCTGGCTGAGCGGGCGTTGTTGGCGGAGCTGTTGAAGGCTTCGCGGGTGCTTGGCCACCGCCGCCTGAACCGCCGGATGATGCAGCTCCTGCAGAAACAGTGCCACTGGACGCAGGTATTTCATTATTCAAACCATGCAACGCAACGAGCGCAGCAATACCCGCCTCAACAGGATTAATTTTCGGATCTTTAAAGCGAACAAACCCGTCATTAAGCGCCGCCAATTCAGGGGATGTTTCAATCGCAACATCAGAACGCATCGCTGTCCACGTTTTATTCACCATCAAATCACGCAGCTTCGTGATAGAGCCTGAATGCTTGAGCAACGCTTCATCCGGTGGTGGCAAAGACATAAAGCGCGTAACGCGCATCGCCTTGGCAAAACCCGGGTTTGAGTAGAAAACGGCACAATCAACGACAATTTCACCAAAGGTGATAATCGCCTCACCCTCTTTAAATCCGCGAAGTTGGTCATAGTTCGCACGCGGGCGCAATTGCACTCCGGCCTGTTTCGTATCGTGGTATGATCCTGTTCCACCGCTGCTTCCCGTCATTTGGAAGCCTGAAACCTCAGTCACCATTGCGCTACCAACAGTCTTTTCGAAAAAGTCTTTTGTCTCTGTCGGGTCTTCCAACTTACCGAACAATTTAATGTTACAGTTCGCCGTAATGGAGTTCGCTTCCTCACGAACACGCTTTTTCATCGCAGGCAAATCCTGACCCGCAAAAACAAGACTAAAGCCAAGAGAACGCGCCTGAGCGGCCATAACCGCCATACCTTCGGCAACGTAGTAACCAACCTCGTCAAAAACCGTCATAAACGGCGTGGATGAATGTGTCGGCTTATTCTCAATCACCGTCGCTGAGGATCCTTCAACGGTTGAACCAAGAGTCGACCCCATCATACCTTTAATAGAGGCCGCAACAATCTTACCAAGGTTGGCAACCTCGTCCCCTGATTTTTCCAAAGCAGGAACAAGCACAACCAAAATACGACGGTTCAAAACAACGTCGACCATGTCAACATCAGCCGCTTGTGTATCAAAGATATATCCGTAATCATCACCCAAAGACTGGAGCGAACGCGTGAACTGCATCGCCAGATAACCGTGCTGCTGGCTTGCTGTCTCTGTATTGACCTGCGGCGTATCAGGCCCGGGAGGTTTCACCTTACCTTCATCATCATACGCATCAGGAATAAAGCCGGGCAACGTGTCCAGATAACCTGTCAAACCCGCACGGATATCAGCAGGCACAACTTCATCACGCGCCAATTTAATAACATTATTCAACGAAAGGTAATCACGAATGGTCCGAACAGACATCGGAATTTCTTGGTTGTCCCGCTTCCATGTCAACGCAGGCATCATCGCACCAACCAAAGACACCGCACGTTCTTTCCACATCGCGTTGTCACCGCCACTTTCCGGCATCAAGCTAACAAGCATGTTGGTCAAATAGGACGCGGAACCGGATGAAAACGGGTTCATCGTATTCGATGGTGCAGAAACATCGGCGTTACCCGTCATATAGTTCAAAACGAGCAAATCATCATCACGGCCAAATCGGCGCACAAGAGACGAAAGCGAGGACCACAAATCCGTATCCGCCTTACCATCGACATAAACAAAGCCTGATCCCCACGCCATCGCGTTGGTCACAAGAGATTTCAGCCCCTCCGTCTTACCGGCACCTGTTGTACCAAGATAGAGAATGTGCGTTCTGATATCAGAATTTGTAAACCAAACCTCTTCGTTGCTTTTCTTGGCGTTTCCAAGGTAAAGAATCCCCTCAGGCTTACCCTTCTTACCGTCACGTCCGTTATTTTTATCCAAATGCTTTGAACCCAACGGCAATTTAAACGGCAAGCTACGATCACGGGAATTAAGCCAAAGAAAATAGATCAAGCCAAGAACAACAACAAGGTCACCAAAGGTCAAAACCCAGTCGTTAATATATACGGCAACAGCGGCCAAAAAATAGATAACTGTCGAATATTGGGAACTGGCAAGCCCGTCAGCAATACGCGTCGATAACGGGCGAATATCCCGTAAGACCGACTCATGTTTATGTTCGTATTTCCTTTGATCGAGTGCCATAGACTTACTTTAAATTCATTTCCCTAAAAATACCAAATCACCACTTAAAAGAGTTTAAACCCTATCGATTGCTTAAAAAATCATCAGCCGACACCGGAACCCCTGAAGATTCTCGCGCAGGAGTTGGCGCCGATGCAAAATTCGAAGATGACGACGAAGACGCCGCCGTCGATCCGACAGAACCGACCTTGCTCGGAATTGAAGCAGAAATGGCCCAAATACCAAGCAAAATAACGACAAGAATAACCGCCAAAACCGCACCGGCTTTATCACTGCCGCCCGATTTTGCAGATGATGCCACAACAGAAGGCTGCGCGTGCGCACCGCCACCACTTGGAGCAGGAGCGCCCGCCCCTTTTATAAGCCCGTGCGCATTCTGCATCACAGATGACGTTTCCATCAAAACCGCAACGGCCGACTTTTTATCATCAAATTCTGCGATATCCTCGGCCTCACCGTCATCAGATTTTAAGACAAGCGCAAAACGCTTTTCTTTCTTCTTCTCCTTCACGGTAAAGGCCGCCGACTGCGCCTTCTCCAAATCCATCTGCCAAACCACAGGTTCACAAGCCTCGGGTAACGACAAAATAATTTTTCCATCAACAATTGTTACGCTGAAATTTTTCTCTTCTTGTGCACTCATAATATTGAATAACCCTGTTTTATCTTCTTCTCTAACACCTGTTGATTAAACGGCCTTCTTAACACCGCGTTTCTTCGACTGGCTGTAATCCAGCGCAGGAATCGGGCGCGCCTTAATCGACGACATATATTCCCTAATCGTCTCAATCGCGTGCTCAACCTTTGGAACGGGGATTGGACGCTGTGTCAATTTCTCGGCCTTAAAGTGAGACATCGCACCCAACGCTTCCATATGGTGAGACTGACGCCCCAAATTATTAAGCGGATACCACAAATTACGATCATGCGCGCGCAACCATACAAACGTCGCAGGCGCAAGAACACCGCCCTCCTCACGCGCGAACTGCAACGCACGCAACAATGCCGTCGCCTCATACCCATGACGGTTGGCTTGCGCCAAGGTCGCACCCGCAACCTTTTTATCCGCTAAAATCCGTTGCGCTTGCTTTAACAACTTGCCGTCCTTCGACAAAGTCAGCCCGCTTTTAACAGACCAGCACCGCGCCAAACGTCCAAGCATATCTTCAGCCTCGACACGCTTACGCGCCGCCTTCAAGCAGAATGCCGCCATCAAAATTTGCGCATGCGGGGAGAGCTGCTTAACACCGCGCCAAGGCTTACCAAGCTGCGCAATCAACGGACCCTCTAAATCTTCATCAGCCAGCACACCATCTTTTGGGTTCACACTATTATAAGCAAGCCACTCTTCAGGCCCCAAGGCCTCAGCAAACAGAGGGAGTTCCGCAGGAACGGGCGAACCGGGCGGGCGCGGCGGCTGCATAGACGGGTTAAACTTCACAAAAGGCGTAATAACAGGGAAGATGTGTGATTGCGTTTCAATAAGGTTCTCAATGCTCATCTTGCGGCGGTTTTGCGTATCGGGCCCTAAAAACATGCACCAAAACCCGCCCGCAACCAAAATAAAGACAATCGGCATTTTCAAAGGAACCATCGTCATGGAATTAAAAATACTGAGGAAACTGTAGGAAAGCTCTTCTTTATTAATGTCTTTCGCAACCCTGTAACCAAGATCAAAATCTATTTTTGTTCGCGTGCCGGGCAAAACAATCGGCCGCCCGTCAGGGTTGAGCACCAACTCATTCCCGTCAATGAAAAACGATAAAACCCACATCTGACTAAACCTGATCCAACGGATCATCTCTCGGATTTCCGTATCAAAAAAATGCCAGAACACCCATATAACAACGGCAATAATGACCAACATAATCGCCCATCCAATGCCGTTTTCGTAAAGGGTATCGCCGTTTTGTTGTCCGTTATTCAATGTGAGAAAGCCTTGATTTACTAAATTCGCAATAAACTAATCCCGACAATTTAACAGAAAAACTAAGAAAAAACCAAGCCTTAAACAGCTCTAAAACGCAATTAATCGTAAAGCAGGCAATTTATGCGTAATTATTCCACTTTTTGACTGGACAAAAATTACAGCCTTGTATAAATAATATCGCTTAATAAGGGGTTGCGACTTCTCCCCAGTCTCTATATGACTCTAATGAAGTTTGAAGAAAATAAATGTGCCCTTATAGCTCAGTTGGTAGAGCAGTTGATTTGTAATCATCAGGTCCGCGGTTCGAGTCCGTGT
>CAZPMH010000034.1:9234-14313 GCA_964587815.1 uncultured Micavibrio sp. | reverse complement strand
CTTTGATGCGTTGCATGGGTTTCGGCCAGTTTCGAATAACAGACAGCTTTTGATCAGGGCGGATTTTAACGCTTCCCGCTTTGCGCCCTATCCATTGCATCAGCGCATCCACGTCAGGCGGAACGTTATTGTGGAAGGCAATGATCGCACCTTTTGGTCCGGCTTCGATGCTGGATATTCCCGCTTGCTTGCACATGCGTTTTACAGTGAGAATTTGCAGAAGGTTTTCGACCTCGTCGGGTAATTTACCAAATCGATCAATCATTTCGGCGGCAAAGCCTTCGATTTCGCTTTTATCATCGAGGTCGTTCAGGCGGCGGTACAGGCTCATTCGCACAGCGAGGTCTTCGACATATGTTTCGGGAATAAGCACAGAGGCGCCGATATTAATCTGCGGCGACCAGTCCTGATCTACCATATCTTCAATGTTTGTTACGCCTGCTTTCGCCGCGGCAACGGCTTCTTCCAGCATTTGTTGGTACAGCTCCACTCCGATCTCGCGGATATGGCCGCTTTGTGCGTCACCGAGTAAGTTTCCTGCACCGCGGATGTCCATGTCGTGGCTTGCAAGTTGGAAGCCGGACCCTAGTGTATCCAACGTTTCCATGACTTCCAGACGCTTCTGCGCATTGGGGCTCAGAATCGCGTTTGGTTTGTATGTAAGGTAGGCGTAAGCGCGTACCTTAGAGCGGCCGATTCGTCCCCTGATTTGATAAAGTTGCGCGAGGCCGAACATATCGGCGCGGTGGACGATCATGGTATTTGCGGTGGGGATGTCTATACCGCTCTCAATGATGTTTGTTGCGAGCAAGACATCGTATTGACCGTCATAGAATGCGGTCATGCGGTCTTCTAATTCAGCAGGCGTCATTTGCCCGTGTGCATCAATTACCTTAATTTCAGGCACAGCCTCGCGCAGCATGTCTTTGATTTCTTTTAAATCTTTCACGCGTGGCACAACATAGAAACTCTGCCCGCCTCGATATTTTTCGCGCAGCAAAGCGTCTCGGATGACGACTTCGTCGGTAGGCATGACAAAAGTGCGAATAGCGAGGCGATCAACAGGCGGCGTTGTGATCAGGCTCATTTCCTTTACGCCTGTTAAGGACATTTGCAGGGTACGCGGAATCGGCGTTGCAGTAAGGGTTAAGACATGAATGTTGTTTTTGAGCTCTTTTAGTTTTTCTTTTTGCTTCACGCCAAAGCGTTGCTCTTCATCAACAATCAGAAGTCCCAGATTGTTGAATTTCAACGTTTTTGCGAACAGTGCGTGCGTGCCTATGACGATTTGCACCTCACCGCTGTCCAAGCCTTCTTTTGTCAATTTTGCGTCTTTTGCGGACACCATACGCGAAAGTTGTCCAATGCGGATCCCTGTTCCCTCAAACCGTTTTATAAAGTTGTTGTAGTGTTGGCGCGCCAGTAATGTTGTTGGCACAACAACCGCGACCTGAACGCCTGACATGGCCGCAACATAAGCCGCGCGCAAGGCAACCTCAGTCTTACCGAAGCCCACATCGCCGCATACCAGATGATCCATCGGATATGTGCCTGCCATATCCTCCAGAACGGCGTTTATGCTGCGCTCCTGATCTTCGGTTTCGTTGTAGGGGAAGCGCGCAACAAATTCATTGTAGAGTGCATCACCAATTTGTAATTGATCGGCCTTGCGCAATTGACGTGCTGCGGCTATACCGAGCAGTTTATCGGCGATTTCCATCAGGTTTTTCTTTGCACGGGCTTTGCGCGACTGCCACCCTGCTCCGCCGAGTTTATCCAGCTGTGTAGTCCCTTCATCTGAGCCGAATCGCGACAGAACCTCCAGATTCACCACGGGCACAAACAGCTTGTCTCCGCCTGCATATTCGATTTTCAGACAATCATTGACGATTCCTGTTGCGTTGATCGTTTCTAACGCGATGAAACGCCCGATGCCGTGATCAACATGAACCACCAGGTCACCTTCGTCGAGTGCGGAGACTTCGGTGAGGAAATTATCAGCCTTGCGCGTTTTCTTAGCCTTACGCGCCAGACGATCTCCTAAAATATCCTGTTCGGTTAGCACAGCGATATCATTGGCATTAAAGCCATTCTCAAGAGGCATAATGCACATGCCGATAGCGTCGGTTTTGAGCTTTTTGATATCGCGGGCGTCTTGTAGATTTACAATATTCTTGAAATTCGCGTTTTCTATTAACCCTTTAAGGCGTTCCTTTGACCCTTCACTGTAGGCGGCAAGAAGTGTTTTCTTGCCTTGTTTTTGAAGGCTCTGAATATGTTTTTTCAATTCCGCGAAAACATCGCCGTTTGGCATCGCGCGAATATCTGAAAAATTTCGGCTTTTTCTCGCGCCCGCATCGTGTTCAGCGCTCTCCTCCGGCGCGCCGAACGGTGTGAACTGTTCAGCATCTGCTTTATAGCTGCGCCACTCTTCAGGCATGATGTAGAGGGCTTTAGGCGCAATCGGGTTGTATATTGTTCCTGAAATAGTGGCCTTTTCCTTGTTTTTCTTTGCGGCGGCGGCTTCTTGCAAGGTTTTACGCGCTTGATAAAAATCTTTGACCTGATCAATGCGGTCGATATAGGCATCCCATGCGTGATGGTCGAGTGTCACTTGCGCGTTTGGGGCGTAATCAAAAATGGTTTCCATTTTATCGTAGAAGAGCGGGAGCCAATGTTCCATGCCGTTATAGCGTTGTCCGTTACTGACGGCATTGTAAAGCGGGTCGTCCTTATCAGGCATCCCGAATGCTTCGCGATAGGCGCGGCGAAAAGTCGCGATTGAGTCATCGTTAAAGAAGAATTCCGTCACGGGCTTGAGCGTAAAGCCTTTGATTTCTTCCACTGTGCGTTGTGACAACGGATCGAACGTTTTTATGCTTTCCACCTCATCGCCAAATAAATCGATTCGCAAGGGGTTTTCGTATCCGGCAGGATATAAGTCTATCAATCCGCCACGAATGGCGAAGTCCCCTGCCTCGCGCACGGTGTCATTTCGGATGTAGCCGTTTTGGGTAAGGAAAACCGTTAGTTTATCAATATCAAGCGCGCCGTCCTTTTCGACACTTAATGTCGCTTCCTCTAACGTATTGCGGGGCATGACCCGCTGTAGTGATGCGTTGACGCTGGTGAGTAGGATGCGCGGATAGCGTTTACTTTCATTCTGCCACAACATAAGGGTGGTTAGTGCCGCCACGCGCTCTGCCACAACATCACCGTGGGGCGAAACGCGATCGTAAGGCAAACAATCCCACGCCGGCAAGCAGAGAACCTTCACATCTGGTGCAAAGAAGGCCAGAAGATCGGCCAGCGTTTGAATGCGGTTATCGCTGAGCGCGACATGAACCAGAACACCATCATCAGGCATGATGCCACGCGCTTTATCAGCAAGAATGCGGGCATCCTGCCCTTCCGGTGCGCCGTAAATTGTTGTGAAGCCGTTATCTGTTTGGCTTTTAGCCTGCTCTTTCGTGGCGCTGCTGTGCACAGATTTTGCCTTTATTCTAAAAAAATGTTGTTTGCGTTTGGTATGGTTTTTATATATAGGTTTTAGACTATTTCAAGGGATACACGTAAATTGAGTGCGGATACGCAAGGCATGACTAATACTGAGACGGTTGCTGATAAGAAATTACTGAAAAAGGCCGTTTTGGGCGACGGGAATAAGGTCACGAGTAAACGTGGCTTTCAAGAGCGTTTGTTTACCCTCGCGTTTAGCGGTTTTGTTTATCCGCAAATTTGGGAAGATCCCGAAGTCGACATCCCTGCGATGAAGATCGACGAAACAACACGTATTATGACCATTTGCTCGGGCGGTTGTAATATGATGAATTATCTGACCGAGAACCCGAAATCAGTGACGGCGGTTGATTTGAACCCGCATCATGTGGCTCTTGGGCGTTTAAAAATTGCCGCATTGAAGCATTTGCCAGATTATGAGAGCTTCTTTTTGTTCTTCGGTTGCGCAGATGATAAACGCAACGTGGCGAATTATGATAAATATATTAAGCCACACCTTGACACCTACACGCGTGATTATTGGGATAAGTTTACTTTACGACACGGGCGGCGCATAAACTTATTTAAGAAAAACCTATACCGCTTTGGTTTACTTGGGAAATTTATCGGTGGCGTTCATTTTGTGGCGAAGATGTACGGGCAAAATCCCCGTGACTTATTAGAGGCGCGCACGATGGAAGAGCAAAAGGTTATTTTTGATAAAACGCTCGGGCCATTGTTTGAAAAGAGATTCGTAAAGCGCATGTGCGGCAAGCCAGAGTCTCTTTACGGGCTCGGTATTCCCCCTTCTCAGTTTGATGAGTTGAATGAGTCGGCGAAGGGCGATATGGCATCCCTTTTAAAGGCGCGTTTGGAGCGCATGGCGTGTCAATTCCCGATCAATGATAATTATTTCGCGTGGCAGGCTTTCGGTCGCGAGTATGACAGAGAGAATAAGCAGGCTGTGCCACGGTATTTAAAGCCTGAGAATTATGAAATGCTTAAGGCGAATGCAGATAAGGCGCAGGTGGTTCATTCGACGATCACGGAATATCTGGACTCGCAAGGCGCGGATAGTGTTGATGCATACGTTTTCTTAGATGCGCAGGATTGGATGAATGACGAACAGCTGAATGATTTATGGTCTGCTGTTCTGCGCTCAGCGACAGATGGCGCGCGTGTTATCTTCCGCACTGCGGGCGATGAAAGCCCCTTAACCGAAGGCCTGACTGATGATAATCTGTCTCCGTGGGATTATGATGAATCTTTAGCCGCGCCGCGCAATGAGGAAGACCGCTCTTCCATTTACGGTGGATTCCACACCTACACTTTGAACCGTGCCAAAGCGAACAAAAAGGCGGCATAGATAATGGCGATTGAACGCATGAACAAGACGCAAAATAACGCCAATGAGGCGCAAATCAAGTCCAATATGGACAAGATGTATCGTTGGACGCGTCATATTTATGATTTCACACGCAAATATTATCTTCTCGGTCGTGACCAGCTGATTGAAGGGCTGGACGCACAAGATGGGGAGGATGTGTGCGAGGTTGGATGCGGCACAGCGCGCAATCTGGT
>CAZPMH010000034.1:0-9134 GCA_964587815.1 uncultured Micavibrio sp. | reverse complement strand
GCGCTAGAGCTCCTCCCTTCCGGTGGTGAAATTCATATTGTTGATTTCGGCGGGCAGGAAGATTTGCCCAAACCTGCTCGCTCTTTCATTTTCTGGTGGCTGAAACAATTCCACGTCTATCACAAGCCTGAAATTCTGGATTATCTGAAACGCCTTGAACTTGAGAAAAAAGGCACGCTAGAGGTGCAGCATATGTATAAACGCTACGCCTACCGCGCCGTTTTTAAGAAGGTTTAGGCAAAAAACTTCTTTTTTGTTGTCTCTTACTTCGCCAATATGTTATTTTCGAAAGAAAAATAGGTGATTTATGCAGTTACAAGAAGGCGTGATTAAAAGGGGTTTGCTATCCACTTTCTTTGGTTATCGTACGGCCGCTAGGATTGATGACTTTTCTGACAGTAGCACATATGCCTCTGCAAAACAGATGAGCAGTGATGTTCATAATCGTTCACTTCATGATCATGTTTTGAAGCGTGCTTTGAGCTTTGGACGTGATATGAGCACACCAGAGAAAATGCGTGATGCTATTGAAAAATGTTGTGAAGATGCGGGATCACCCGAATTAGCTGAAGACGTTTACAGGTATTCACGTTTTCTGTCGATACAAGACATCAACGATCGCATTCCTCATCACAGCAAAGAAGATGGAATTGATACGGAATTGTCGGGTCAAGATGATGAAAGTGATGTCGAATTTCATAGTAGACTGAAGATGCAAAGTTATTATGATCAGCGTGAGAGGTTCTCAGGAGAACTTAAGTATTGTTTAGGAAATATCGAGGACGCTGAAGATAAAGTTTTGCGAAATGATAACTTATTGGGTCGCATAACTTTTCAGTATCACAGTGCCCTCATGCAACTGGATGAAGTGCGTAAATTTGAGGAAAGTCAAATCGCCTACATTCATGAAACGATGGATAGGCTGGATGAAGAAACTGAAGAAAGGCTGGCTTGGATTGAAGATTATTACAGCCTGCCTAAAGATGAACGCCCCCCTTTATGGTCAACTGAGGGCTTAGAACTTTAGTATATTTTCTTTCATACTTCTTTAAACCACTTTATGTGTGCAGAGTTTTTGAAAGGCTGCCATTTGCGCAACACTGTCAGGCGGAGTTTCCTTCCCCGTGATCCAGTTATACAAATCAGGGTCATTGTGGGACAAAAGCGTGTCAAATTCGGTTAGCTCTTCTTCGCTGAAATCGGGCACGTTCTGTTTTGCAAACGTGCCGAGCAGGATGTCCATTTCCTTTGTCCCGCGGTGATCGGCGCGGAAAATCAGGCGGCGGCGTTTATTCTCGATTAATTCGCCCGGTTTGCCGCCCGGTTCGAACGGCCTTATCACGTTGTCATCGCTCATATTCGGTTTGCCTCACTTCACAGCTTTTGTTTTTTCGCGTAGTGTTTTGTTCTGTCACACCACGATTAGAGAACGATTTTTAGGCCTATGAGTCAACGCCCCTTTGTATTGGATCCGCTGTTTATCGGTATTACCAGCCTGCCTGGTATCGGGCCGCGCAATGGTAAGCTGATTGAAAAGTTGATTGGTGGTGGGAAAATCCTTGATCTGTTGTTTCATGCGCCGGTTGATTTTATTGATCGGCGGTATAGTTGCCCTGTCACGCATGCGCCAAATGGAAAAATCATCACGACCGAAGTGACGGTGGAGCGGCACATGCCGAATGCGCGTAAATCCCTGCCCTATCGTGTGGTGGCATCTGATGAGAGCGGGAGTATATCCCTCGTCTTTTTTCATATTAAAAAACCGTGGGCGGAGAAGTTACTACCTATCGGCCAGCCTGTCGTGATTAGCGGGAAGGTCGAATATTTTCAAGGCCAACCGCAAATGATGCACCCTGATGTAGTGCTTTCCGCCGCGCGGGAGACTCTGGAGAGTGTTGAGCCGATTTACCCGTTGACCGCGGGTGTGACGAATAAAATTCTGCGTAAGAGCATGAATGCTGCGGTTCAGGCTGTCCCTGCCTTACCTGAATGGCTGGATGCTGCGCACAAAGCGCGTGAGGGATGGGATGATTGGGATGTATGCGTACAGGCTTTGCACGCTCCCAAAAGTGAAGACGCGTTAGAGCCGTTGCATCCTGTTCGGGCGCGGTTGGCCTATGATGAATTGCTGGCCAATCAGTTGACGCTCGCGCTGGTGCGTGATCGGCAGCGCAAGATTAACGGACGGTCTTTTGCGCCCTCCTCCGTTTTGCGAGAGAAAATAGAATCTGTTTTGCCATTTGACCTTACGGGCGCACAAGAAAGTAGCCTTGCCGATATTGATGCGGATATGGCAGAACCAGCGCGGATGTTGCGCTTGCTGCAGGGTGATGTCGGGAGCGGGAAGACCGTTGTTGCAGCATTTGCGATGATGAATGCGGTAGAGAATGGCGCGCAGGCTGCACTGATGGCGCCCACGGAGATTTTGGCGCGTCAACACGAGCAGAGCCTCAAGCCTTGGCTGGATGCGGCAGGTGTCCGGTTTGTAACACTAACGGGACGCGATAAAGGTAAGGCACGAGAGACAATTTTGCAGCAAATTCGTAATGGTGCGGCGCAGGTTGTGATTGGTACACACGCGATTTTTCAGGACGGCGTTGACTACCACGATTTGGGACTGGCGGTGATTGATGAACAACACCGTTTTGGCGTACATCAAAGGTTGGAGTTATCGAATAAGAGCAAGGGAACAGACATTCTGGTTATGACGGCGACCCCTATTCCGCGCACGCTAGCGCTGACAGCCTATGGCGATATGGAGGTGTCGAAGCTGGATGAGAAGCCGCCAGGACGCAAGCCGATTGAAACCATGTTGTTTTCTTCAGATAAGCTGGATCAGGTTGTTGCAGGGTTAAAGCGCAAAATCGCCGATGGTACGCGGGTTTATTGGGTGTGCCCTCTTGTTGAGGAATCGGAATTTATGGATTTGGCCGCCGCGGAGGAGCGGTTTGATGTGTTGCAGCAAGTATTCGGGGAGCGTGTCGGCCTTGTGCATGGGCGCATGAAGCCTGCGGAAAAAGATGCGGTGATGGAGAAATTTGCCGCAGGCGATCTTGATATTCTTGTGGCAACGACGGTGATTGAGGTTGGCGTTAATGTACCCGAAGCCACAATCATGGTGATTGAGCATGCGGAGCGGTTCGGCCTGTCGCAGTTGCATCAGTTGCGCGGGCGCGTGGGTCGTGGGTCGGCGCAATCTTACTGCTTCTTGCTCTACACAGGGCCATTGGGTGAGGTCGCGAAGGAGCGTTTAGAGATCATGCGCGAGACGGAAGACGGGTTCCTTATTGCCGAAAAAGACCTTGAACTGCGCGGCGGCGGCGATATTCTGGGCACGAAGCAAAGCGGCGCAACGGATTTTAAACTGGCGCAGATTGCGGCGCATGGTGACTTGCTTGCGGCGGCGCGTGATGACGCAAAGCTGATCATCTCTAAAGATCCGGATCTCAAAACGGAACGTGGCGTTGCGCTAAAAACGCTCCTTTATTTGTTCGAACGTGATCAGGCGATTAAGTATTTTCGGGGTGGGTGATCATGCTTTTATTCGCTATTTCGTTTATTATAATATTATTTTTTATTTCTCTTATCGTTATGCCCTCCTCCCGCAGAGCACTTGTACTTTATGTTTTTGCATATTTGGTGTTTTACGCTTGGCTTTCTTATTTAAATTATATCCCCGAAGAACACAGAGAGGACGATGCTGGGAGTGTTGCAGCTCAAGGTGTTTTTTCTATTGTGTTTTTAGCTTTATTTGTGGGTTTTTTGGCTAAATACACGCATGTTTTGGTCAAACAGCTAGAAGAATTTTCTGTAGTACGTGAACGCCATATATGTCTGTGCAAACACACGTTGGCGATTACACTCTTCATACTTTTTCTGTATTTTATATTTCCGTTTTTCTTGCCGTGATCTACTCTGCGGCCTTACGTTTGGCTTGTGCGCAATCTTCGATGCTTTCCACGCCCGAGGTTTCGATATTGAGCTCGCGTTTGATTTTGCCCATTTCGCGGACGATGCAATCGACGGTGAAGGTGATGTCTTCCATCTCCTCGCGTGAGGGCATGCCGTAGGCGCGTGCTTTTGCGTCGCCGCCGATGACGCGGGCGGGAATACCGATGGCCGTTGTGCCTTCAGGGATATCGCCTGTTACAACGGAGTTTGAACCGATTTTAGCATTTGCGCCAATGGTCACATCACCCAGAATTTGAGCGCCTGCACCAACAATAACGCCCTCTTCCAGCGTCGGGTGGCGTTTGCCGTTGGTTTGCCCGACATGCCCGACGCCGCCGAGTGTGACGCCGTGATAGATTGTGACGTTGTCTTTAATCACTGCGGTTTGGCCGATGACAACGCCTGTGCCGTGATCGATGAAAAAGTTTTTGCCGATATTCGCCTCAGGGTGGATTTCTATTCCCGTTAAAATGCGCGTGATGTTGGCGAAAAAGCGCGCAAGGCCGCGTAAGCCCAATTTCCAAATTCCGTTATTCATACGGTGCAGGCACACGGCATGATAGCCGTTATAAGCGAAGAAGACTTCGGCGAAGGTCGGTTGTGCGGGGTCGCGTTTCTGGATGGATTTTAAAAGATCAAACATGATTAAACCTGATTACTTGTCTCTTCTGAGCCTTCTTTTGTCTTTTTTTCTTTTTTAAGTTTCTTTTTCTTACGCTCTGCCTCGTGTTCAGGCGTGATAATGCCGGCGGACACAACAAGCTTTACGCCCTCTTCCACGCTCATATCAAGATATTTCAGCTCCGTTTTCGGCACAAAGAGTAAATAGCCTGAGGTTGGGTTTGGCGTGGTTGGCACAAAGACATTTATGGTCTCGGCCTCGGTTTTTTCCTGCACCTCGCCCGAAGATGTGCCTGTGACAAAGCCGATGGACCATACGCCCTTTCGTGGGTATTCGAGCATGACAACTTCACGGAAGGCGTTGGATTGGCTCGCCATGATGGTTTCGAGGATTTGCTTGATCGCACCATAGATGTTACGCACGATCGGCATGCTATCCACGATATATTCAGATATGCGGATGATCAGGCGGCCGAGGAAATTGGTTGCGAACCAACCGATAGCAATAAACACCGCAACGACGATGATTAAGCCGAGCCCCGGGATGGTCGTGTTGCCGTATAGCGCGTCATACCATTCGCGCGGCAGAAGGTGGACAACTTTACTGTCGACAAAGGTGAGGAAGATATAGGTTAAATAAACGGTGATGCTGATCGGCGCGGTGACGAGGATACCCGTCAGCAAGTAGCGACGGAGCCGCGAAATCGGGCCGCTGGTTTTGGGCTGAATTTCCTCAGGAATCTGTATTTCTTCTTTATCCGTCACGATATCGGCCTTGTTTTATCCGTTCACACTATGACGATATTGCGGCGCAAACACAACCCTATTTCAGCCAGCGATCCATGACGATGGTGGCGGTCAGGTCGCCCGTGACGTTGACGGTTGTGCGGCACATATCCAAAATGCGATCAACGCCGAGGATGAAGCCGACCGCAGCGGGGTGCAGGCCGATGCCCGTGAGGATGGTTGCCAGCACGACAATGCCGACACCCGGGGTGGCGGGTGTGCCGATGGATGCGCCGATGGTTGTGATCATGAGCAGGATGAGTTCAGTGTTGCTGAGATCAACGCCCGAAACTTCGCCGAAGATTTGCACGAGGAAGACAGCGGCGACAACTTGATAGAGCGCGGTGCCGTCCATATTTATGGTTGCGCCCAGCGGAATGGTGAAACGGCTGACCTCCGGCCTGATGCCGAGCTTTTGTTCCGCGCAGGTTAAGGTGAACGGCATTGTGGCGGCGGATGATGAAGTGGAGAACGCCAGTAATTGCGTTTCCTTAATATCGCGCATGAAGGCGACGGGGCTGCGGCGGCCGATCACGCTGGCGATTGCGATATAGACGATGACCATGCAGACCAGCCCCATAATCACAGTGAGCATGTAGATGGACATGCCGATGAGCGCGTCAAAGCCGAGCTTTATCGTAATATCACAAAGCAGGCCGAACACAGCGTAAGGCGCGATGGCCATCGCCCAGCCAATGATTTTCATGGCGACATCCTGACCAGAGACGCATAAATCCTTAATCGGTTTTGCGGATTTCTCGGGGAGCGTGAGGAGCGCGGCACCGAAAATCATGGCGGCGATCACGATATGCAGCAGGTTTTTCTCTACCATCGCCTTGGAAATGTTGATCGGCAGCAGGTTTGCAAGGCGATCAGGGATGGTGAGGTTATCGAAGGTTTGTTGCTCCGTGATTTGCACCTGAGTCAGGGCTTGTTCGCGGAAGCCCTCCACCAGTGCGGGGTCGATGTAGCTGCCCGGGTTGATGAGGTTGACCAGCACCGTGCCGATGGTGATGGCGATGAAGGTGGTGGTGAGGAAATAAAAGACGATTCGCACGCTCATTTTTTTGACGAAATCCATCTCACCGCTTTGGGTGATTCCGAGAATGATGGAACACAGCACGAGCGGGATGACGACCATTTGGATGAGGCCGAGGAAAAGAACGCCCGGCAGCTTGATCCACGGGGCGAGCGTTTGCGCGCTGTCTTCGCCCAGCGCGTTGATACCGTGCGGAGATAAGACAAGCCCGAGCGCTACGCCGAGCGCCATGCCGATGAGAATTTTCAGCCAGAGATATTTGTCAAAGGATTGCGTTTCCATGTTCTCTACTCCTCTGATTCCGTTTCTTCTATAATTAAATTTTCAGCAAATTCTTGTAATTCATCGTACACACCTGACCAGGACGAAACTGGGAAATATTCTGTGTTTAATGTAACTCCCAAAGACAAGTTATCTTTCCAAGGGAATCCTGTTCCACAATTAAAGGTTTTTCTATTATAGTTTGATGGTAAGCAGCTAAAAGTTAATGGATTGCCAAGCTTTGTTTTTATTCCATTATTGTCTGCAATAAACAAAAACTGGCTACCCTTAAATTCAAATTTGTAAAAGCCGTTTTCTTTAGGCAAATCATTTAAAGTCAAATTAGCCTTCTGAAGCTTCTCTAAGACTTCAAATGCCTCATACACATCTGAAGGTAAAGCTTGATCGTGAAAGCGAACTCTTATTTGTAGAATCGAACCGCGATCTTTTTTATATTTAGAAAATTCATTCGGGCCATACCTAAACGCGGTCAGCTCCATCACCTCATCACATGGACGTTCAGATCGTGATAATGGTTGGTTCAATGCTGTGTATTCACGAACATAATCAGAATCTCTAGGTAGCCCGAAAACATAGTCACCAACCTTGTACTTCATGATATCGGGACACTGACTGTAATCTTGCATCTTTTCAACTGCTTGCGACTGCTGCTCTAATGACTGTGCGCCTTTGTGTTTAACACCCTTATCATCACAGCCTGTTAAGGTAAAACACAAGGCGCACAGCAGGAGTCTTTTTAAATTCATTATCATCTTCTAACCTTCGTTTCCGAAATAGCCTCTATAAGACTGATAGTGAGCATACTCTTAAACAAAACACTTCAAACAAAAAAAGAAGCCCTGGAACATGTCGCAGGGCCTTTGAGTTTGGGGTGATAAGCTAATAAAACTACCAGATAGTTTTATTAGCAGCGGGTTGAACCGTTGTCACCGTCCGAGCTTTTTCTTGTTTTTATGTGCTCGGGGCTGAATTTTTATTTCCGCACGTTTTTGTTGCTTTTCGATACTACTCATAACGAAATAAGTCAAGAACAAAATTCCTGTTATTGCGATACCGTAAGCGATTGTTTTTCCCCTTAAAGGTTTATTGTCTTTCGTTATTTTCAATACTAACAGCATAACGGCGCGGCTGTCAAAAAAAATACGCATAATTTAAATTCTTTTTTTTCTGGACTTTTCTTTTGTGACTTTTCCAATTTGATTCGCCTCCTCCATTTCAACGACTTAGCGCGTAAAACGCGATAGCCGCGGCGTTCGAGACATTTATGCTGGCGATGGTGTTGTGCATCGGTATGCGGGCGAGTTGGTCACAATTCTCTTTCACGAGGCGGCGGATGCCCGGCCCCTCTGCCCCCAAGATGATCGCTGTTTTGGGGCTGCGCTCTATTGTATTGATATCATCGCCGCGTTCATCAAGGCCGATAACGAAATATCCTGCCGCCTGCAGTTCTTCGATTGCGCGGGATAGATTGGTGGCCTGCGCGACGTTTATATGCTCCAACGCGCCGCATGCGGTTTTGGCCAGAACGCCCGAGAGCTCCGGTGCGTGCCTGCGCTGCATAACAACCGCGTCCAGCCCCAGTGCGCTCGCGCTTCTAAGGATTGCGCCAACATTATGCGGGTCTGTCACCTGGTCGAGTATCGCGATGGTGCTGGGGGCGTTTTTCGCGTTTGCCTTTATAATAAGGTCTTCAACCTCCATTTCGGGCAAGGGGCTGCATGCCAGCGCTATGCCCTGATGCACCGCGCCTTTGGGGAGAGCCTTATCAAGGTCGGCTTTATCGACGATCATAGGGTTGGTGCGGTTTAATTCGCTATTTGCCCCCTGCTCCAGTACATGTTCGAAATCACCCAGCGCACTTTCTGTAATGTAGAGGTTTTGAACCTGACGTGCCTTGTTTAGCCATGCTTCGCGCACGGCATGCGTGCCATAGAGCGATGGGTTTGGGGACAGTTTCCTGCCTGCGCTCTGCCCTTTATTTTTTGATGGCTGAGGGCTGTTTTGGGTGCGCTTTGGCTTGCCTTTATTGGCGCCTTTGATTTTCTTGTGATTTTTAGACTTATTTTTCATGATCTGCACTATTACACACTTGACAGAATGCGCAAAATGTCTTTTCTTCATCGCACGTATTTAACCGCGATAACGTCATGTCTTTTTGTGGAGGGGTGGTCGAGTGGTTAAAGGCATCGGATTGTAACTCCGACGACGTAAGTCTACGCAGGTTCGAATCCTGCCCCCTCCACCATTTTCATTTACATAATATTAACTATTTTCCCGCTAACATGTTGTATTGATTGAAATTTACTTTTCAATTGACCAAGGCGCATTTTTGCTTTACCTAAAAATGGTACACAAATTGGGCTACAAATTGGGACACATGGATGGCGAACTATGTATTTTGCAGAGGGAAGAATTTTTATTATCGCAGGCGCGTTCCTGAATACGTGTCCGACTA
>CAZPMH010000033.1:0-14730 GCA_964587815.1 uncultured Micavibrio sp. | reverse complement strand
AAACATCACCTTAACAATACACCATCAACTGTCCAACTTGTGCTGACGGGGTACACTAAATTAAGATCCAGTGCTTCATTTAGAACATCAATGTTATTTTCCAACCATTGCGTGAAATCATATGCTTCATGTTTCCAAACTTCACGAAGAGCTACCCTCTCCAGTTTACCAATATTCATTACACACCTCTCATATTAGGTCACCTTATAACCTAATATACAGTAACTTTTAAAACTACTAATTGACAACATAGACATTACAAATCAGCTAAGAGGTTGCGCTCTGGGGTTCAATTGAACCCCTTTTTTTCTATGTTCATGGATTGTTCACGCCAAAATTGATAAAAACGGAAAAATTTTTATAGGGTTTCTGCGGCTTTGCGAAAAGGTAAGAAATTTGCCAAGGTTGGGGCCGAGAGTTCGAATCTCTTCACTCGCTCCATTTTTTCAGTGACTTAGCTGAAAATTAGTTTGTAGCCAAGTGTTTAATTGAGCACCTTTTCCTGAGCATCTCCAAAAATCATGCTGCATTTCGAAAATATTCGTGACGACATCGTGCAGAAATTTATCCTGTTCTAGCGATTGTTTCAGGAGCCTAATACTTTAAAAATCCGGGCTTAATGCCTCAAAGAGACTCACTGCAATTTGATTTCCTACACAGACGTAGCAGCATTTCTGCGTCTTCAATTGACATCCCTCTTTTGCTTTTGTCTAATGACAATCATTTTATTGTATTGAGGGGAATTAAATATGAAATCTTTAACTGCTTTATCTTTATTGGCCGCTACAACCTTAGCTGTAAGCCCTGCTCTTGCATCAAATTTGGATATTCTTGTAGCATCCAAGGGAAGCTCAGCCTACAAAACGGCCCAATCAAAATCAGACGCAGAGAATGTGACCTCTCACAGAAAAATTCATAAAGCCTTTATTGAGGCTTCAACTCACCTTCAAAATTGTGGTGACTGTACAGTAACGATTAAAATTGCCAACGGTGAATATTTAGGAAAAGCAAAAGTCGGCCATTGGGTCTTCCCTGATACCATTGCCAAGGATGCAACTTTAAAAATCTTAGGTGGGTACGATGATCGCTTTGAAGAAAGAGAGCCGTTTACCGAGCCGACAATCCTCAAGATTAATGAGAACAGATCAAATTCAGTGATTAAATTTGAGGGCAAAAAACATGCGCTTAAATCGCTTGTAATCTCCGGATTAACCATAGATACGACGCCAAGCAACCGCTATGACGCACAAACAAATTCGCTTCGCAAAGGAAGCTCGAGCTCTTTTCCACTATTATCTCTGGGTTACTTAACGACATCAGAGCTTATCATTGCTGATAATGTATTTATGTCAGCGCCTAACAGTGTTGGCGGCCCCCTGATCAGAGCGGCAACCGAGGACACCGATGTCATAATTGAAAATAATATCTTTTTTAATAACGTTTTCACTTGGACTGTCGGGTCAGGGTCATACAGCAAAATGCCTCGTAATTATATTTTAAGAGGCAATAGTTTCATCTTAAATTGGCCCTACAATCCTGATCAAACAACCTCAAACCCCGGAACTCTTGAAATAGGAAATAATTATTCCGCAAAGCATGTAAGAATTGAGAAGAACCTTTTTGCATATAATTACGGCGGCGCAATTCACGCACAATGGGATGATACGCGCGGCCCTAAAATGTCGATTACGGACAATCTTTTTTTTGGCAACGGCGCTTTGTTCTCTGAAGATGAGACAGACTCAGGGGTTGTCGTCGGAAAATTTGCAGGTGCAGCGACACATTCAATATTCACAGCCGAAGATCTTGAAGATGATTTCACTTGGACAGTTTCGGGCAATGTAAGTTTTGATCCCGAGCTGGAAATTCAAGTTCCCAAAACAAAATCACTGCAAGGCGTGGGGCAAAGAAGTGAAGATAAATTGCCTGAGGAAGACGAGGCCACTGAAACGCCTGCAGCTGAAGAAGAGGTTTCTTCCGTAAGTGATGAACTTGCAGAATTAGAGAGTCTTGTTGATGGCCTGGATATGGAAGAGGATGCTGAACAATCAGATAGCAACGAAGACGATACTTCTGATCCACTGGATGACATCGATTTAGACTTTAGCTTTGAGTCCCCAACTGAAAGTGATCCGGGAAGTGCAAATATAGGAAGTTACGCCCCTAAAATGACCTATGTGAAAGGCAAGCTGCCCTTCCCTAACAACCCTGATGCTGCAGCGTATGGTGCAAGCCCGGAACGTGTCGGTAAGCATTAATATTGCCAAGGTTAGGAGAGAATGATCATGAAACAGTACCTGTCTATTTTTTGTGTTTTATCATGTATTGGCGTTGCGGGAATTATTACGCACGCCCATGCGAACGATGCAAGAACGCGTGATAAACTCGTTCAGGAGATTAATAATGATATTAAGGCAATCGCGTCAGTTTTAAAAAACGTTCCAAAAGATCGTGACGGCCGCAATATTGATAAAGCATCGTCTTCGGTTAAAGAGATTGAAAAACTAATCTCAAAATTATCGCCCATCAAATCGGGAAGTGATGACGCAGAGTTAATTGTCAAAGAATATCCCAGACACCTTAAATCCTTCAGCGTTTCACTTGCAGACCTAAAACAAGCGAAAAACTATCAGTATAAGATCGACCCGTTGCAGGAGGCTTGCAAGAAAACGCATGAAAGTTTCGAAGATTCAGTTGAAAAGCTTGTCGAGGACGGCAAAGACGGCTCCGAGGATAAAATCGAAGATACTGCTGAGAAGATATCGCGCTCCATCGATGATAAACTGGATGATGCGACGGACTTGTTCAAAAAAATCGATAATATCACTCGGGACGTAAAGCGTTTTTCATACAGGAAAGGTCCTTGGAACGGAACCGAGCGGGCTTTGGATCAAGCGGCGGACGGTATTGCGAAGTACATGAAAAATGCCCTGGATGATGCTGCAGATGCCTGTGAGCCCTTAACAAATGCAGAGAAACTGTCCTTCGTTAAAGACGCAATCAAAGAGCTTGAAGATGTCGACAAAAATGCGAGTAGTTTTGTAAAAGAAGGTGAAGAATGGTTCAAAGAAAGCCGCGCTGTTTTTTCAATTGATTGTGAAGCGCAGGAAAAAATTCGTCTTGCTTACTGTTCAGGTGATTACGAGCCTGATGATATGCCAAACATGTCGAGCTATGACAGAGTCGCAAATGATCAGGCTAGCGGTGTTATTAAAAAGCTGAAACCGCTTTTGAAAGACTATGCAAAATTAGAAGCTGATGGCGAAGAAATCCTTGATCGAGCCTACGATAAAGACGTTGAGCGTATTATGGCCAACATGAAAAAACGCAAAGAAGGGCTGACCAGACTGACTAAAGGAGGGCACCTGAAAGGAAGCCGCAATCCAAAAATTCAGACTTGGATCAACTACGGAAAGCAAATGCATAAATCGCTTGAGTCCAAATATAACTGCGACTTAAAGGACGTTAAAATCCCGGGAATGAATAAACGCCCTGATTGTGTTTCTGCAAGGCGTTGTATGGTTTATGAATTTAAGCCTAACTTCCCACCCGCAGTAAGTGAGGGTGAACAACAAGTGAAGCTTTATGCCGCCCATATAAATGATATTGCGGAGGAAATTTTAGAATTAAAACTAAAATCCTCGGGTTATTATGACCTCCCACCTTTTGACCAAGATGAGGATGAAATCGAAGAAGCACTGGAAGGAGATGACTTTCTGGAAGCGCTCTGGGATCATAAATGCATTGATGAAGATGGCGACGTCTCAATCGGATTTGATGTTATCACCTACCCTAAATGCGGGAAAACGCCTATTCGATGTGAAAAACCTTAGGTTTCTTATTACACAATATTTGCTCCCTCAGGAGCTTATAAAGAAAGTTATCTTTTAAGAAACTTTTCTAAAAGACCGTGATGCATTTCGTAAATATTCGGGCGAATATCGTGCATAAACTGTGCTTGCGCTGATTATCAGAACTATTCGTTTAGGAAACCATCAAGACCGAGCAAGTCTCCGCCGGCAGCGGTGTCGGAAATTGCGCCTGTTGCGGCATCAAATCCGCCAGCCGCGTCGAAGCCCATATCGACAGGAATCGGCGGAACCTCATAGGCGAAATCGGGGATCACCGATGCCATAAATTCGAACACATGATCGACTTGCAGAAATTCTAAGCCTTGGACGATCCACGGTGTTGCGGCCTCGATAAACGGCAAGGCAATTCCCGTGTGCCAGATTGCATAACCTATTGCGCCGAGAACCACGCCCTCAACAACCATTTTACCCATGCTTTCCAGGTTAAATTTACCAGATAGATAGCCGCCATCCGAGTGATTATGTTCCGCTGTAGCCGCCATAGCAATTCTTTCTTTTAAATAATGATAATGACTATCATTATTACTTGACTTTCTTATTGAGAATGAATATCACTTGGATTAAATATAAGCAAGTTTTTTTTGCATGAGTACACATTAAGAAGTTGGGTAACGTTATGGGTGATGATGAAAAAGGCGGCATGGACCGCAGGGAATTCCTGAGTAATTTGGCAAAGGGTGCGGCATTTCTAACTGTATCCGGGGCCTTTCCAACTGTAGCGATGGCGCAGCAGCAACAAAATTCGCGTGAGTTGATTACGCCGCGTGAGTTTTTGGAGTTGTTGGAAGAGCCGATTGCAAATGGCGATACACGTGCATTTTACGACATTCAACGTCGCTATGAGATTTATGGTCAGGGCGCTGACTTCCCTGTTGATATCGGTATTCAAGATGAAAACGGTCGCCTTTTCAGAGATGTTCGTGTCAATTTCAATATTGATAATCTTGCACGCATTCCTGCGGCAGAAGGACGAGGTTTTCCGCTTACGGCGCAGCCTACCCATTCCTTCCTAAAAGTCTTACACGAAGAACTTTATCGCATTAACCCAAATGACCCGCGCCCGCCGCGCCCTGCCGATGCGCTTAATTTTGAATGGCGTAGCCGTGCGCAAGCCAATCAACAAGGTGCAAATATTCCGGAGACTTGGGACGAATTGGGTAACCACTTCGTCAAGCGACATGGCGTTGTTATGGCAGATCTACAAAACGCAATCAGGGGCGCGGTTCTTGAGGTTCGCTCTTTGACACTGGATGGGCGCCGCGCGTCTTTGGATATGGATGATCAGGGCATGAATCATTCTGCCATCGATTTTGGGTAACACACTATGAGTAGTACGACAATGCGTGATGGCAGCAATGCGGTTCATTTCAAGGAACCTGAGATAGAAGAGCAATCAAATTTGCGGCGCTTGGGCTTCTGGGCGCGTAGCACACTCGGCCCGCATCTTATTGAAACGCTCGATCGCTATAATCTTGAGGTTCGCAAAAATACGGATAGTGGGCATTATCACTTGTTTTCCAAAGATAATGAGCAACACCCTGCGGATATGCTGCCTGATTTTATTGCTTCACGCTCCGTGACAAATAAAGGTGTTGTGCTCGATATGGGTGAGCTAACGCACGCACTTGAATTTTTGCACCAGCCAGTACGCGTTTCCACGGAACATGCAAAATCTCAGGACTATGCAGATCGCGCAGATACTTTGCTGCATGAGGTCGACTCAGGCCTTAATTCAACATCTGATGCGCGCAAAGAAGCCAAAATCATGGTTGCCGATATCAAGGATATTGAGCACCGTAAAGCCACGCAGAGTGCCTTGCGGTTTTTGACCACCGGCTCAACAGATATACCGATTGTTAAGGCAGAGCACAGTGAGTCGGATGAATGCCATGCCGATGAAGAGAATAAAATGCGCGATAAAGACGCATGGGCTCTCAATTTCGAGGCGGGGCATAAAAGTCAGCCTGTTTTATTTGACGTTGAGAATCCGCCTGAGGATAAAATCAAGACCGTTCCGGGATTTTATTTTGAACCCAATCGCGGTTTTGTGCTGGAGGTGCACCCTACTTTGCTCAATGAAGGGGCTTTAATCGGAGAAGAACAGCAAAAGCTTCGTGATACTTTACTTGATCGGCTGAATATTGATGTTTCCTCGGATGTTTCAGGGCCTCAAGAGGTGGTGCTAAGCCCTGATGATTTTTCTAATCTTTGTGGCGATATTCATGCCGTTGAAAATGTTTCTGAACTGATCGAAATGGTTGGCCTTGAAGAGCAAGCACAAGCGCGTGATGCGCGCATTGCATCTGCATGTGCGGGCCTTAAAGATGACATGGTCTTTCAGGCCGCAGCTGAGCGGACAGGCATGGAGGATGCGGACAGGCGGGTTGCCCTAAACAATATTATGGAAGCGACCAGCGCTCTTACGCCTATAATCGGCGGCGCTTATACCAACAAACTTTGGGGCGATTTCTTCCCGAGCTTGAAAAACGATTCCCCGTTTGATGATGTTTTGTCCGAATATGTTGATATGCGCGGCAAAATCGAAGAATTGCTTGACCAGGATGTTGTCACGAAAGAAGAGTTGGAAGCGTTTGCGCAGGAATATTACAAAACGCTGGCCTTTACGGAAATGGCAGCGGGCAGCCTGCAGGATGCGGCGAAAGACCAGAACACGCATTCGATTGCCTCACGCATGCTTAGCATTGGTAAAGGCGCGGCGGCAACGGGCTTAGCCTATCTTTTCACGGATACGGGCGGTGATACGAACCTTCTTAATGTTATTGCCTATGGCATGATGGCAAAAAGCGGATTTTCAACGCTGGACAGGCTTTTGGATGCGGGTTTGCCCTCTCGTCAGGATAAAGACCAAGATTTGCGTATCGAGATTTACAGCAAGATGGAAAATTTGCGCGATGCAGTTCAAAATATGAGCGTGAGCGGTGTGCATATTGATGAAGACTATCTTGAAGATCACCACCAAGACACATTGTCCGTCATGCGTAAGGCGTTTGGGCAAGATGGTAGTTTCGGCGCGCAAGCCCTGCAAGCTGGAAAAGAGAGCGGCGGAGAGTTTATTGACGATATTAAAAATTCATTCCGTGATTCTGCTGTCACACAAATTGCGACCGTCGGCACGGCAGGATATTTGATTTACAGCAGCTTGCAGGGTGATACAACGCCCGCCCAAGCCGCGGCGGAAGCCTTATCCAGTGTTCCTGTTGATGAGGGGATCGGCATGGGGCTTGAAGATTTTTTGAGTGCTGACGCGGAAGAATTGGACGCTATTCCGCGGCCTGAGGAAATTGACTTTAGTTGTCATACAGATTTGAAGGTCTCACTTTCAGGCGCAATTCAGGCGTATAAACACTGTATTTTCGGCACGTTGGTTGAGGATCAGGCCTCTAACATCGTGAGTGGTACGGACTATGTCGTGCAACGAAAAATTATCGATATGATTGCGCACGATAAAGTGAATGCGTTTATGAATGACCATTTCGGCATGCAGATTAACGGCAATGATAATTCAATCTTTACGAGCGCTGCACGCGCCGCCGTTAAGCCCGTTTCAGGTGCGTTGATGGTCATGAATTTTCTTCAGAATATTACGCATGCCGGCCTGTGGGCCTACTCGGCGAAAAAGGGGTGGGATGTCGGCTTTAAGGGCTATAAGGAAAGTTTTAGCTTTATCAACCCGCTCCTTGATATTGGTCGGCGTGCAGTACGCGCACCATTCTCCGCTGTGGCAGGCGCTTTGGACAGTGTTGGTGTCAAAGTTCCGTTTTTGCCAGATCCGCCAAGATCCGTACATGATAATTTATTCCGTATCGTTGATCAGGGTGATGGGCTTGGACATATCAAACCGTTCAAGGTTGCAGATATAGAAGACGGCCAAGGCGTTGCGAAGGATATTGCCGAACTCAGCGTAAGGATTGGCGGATTTAAGCAAAGGCTGGATATTTCGGAAGACGGCATCACGGCGGCGCAAGAGGCCGTCGATGCGCTGGACATCAAGTTGCGCCATATGGGGCAGAAAATCGGTGTTTATGAGCCTTGGCATCATGCGATGGTACGTAGCCATCTGGACGGCGTGAAAGAGGCTTTGAACGATTTTGAGGAAAGTGGCGATGTAAAGGCATTTAAGACCGATTTAAAAGAACATCTTGGTATTTTGAGCGGTTTTGAAATCAGACAAATTGGCACGGCGGATGTCTTCAATGCGCTGTCGGTTGAAGATATGGATGATCGTACCGCACGCGTTTTGAGCCGAGAAGCGAACATCGCCTATGGCAGGGAAGAGCGTTTGGCGGGGCGTGTACGTAACACAATGCATCTTATCGGCGCAGATGATGAGACTGCCACCTTGGGCAGTGTTGCGCGTTCAGGAGCGTCCATTTTGGGCAATCAAGCGTGGGATAAAATGGTTTGGGCCAGTCGTAATTTGCAACGCGGCGCACATTACGTCGAAGACAGGCCTGTTTTGAATTTTGGCATAAAAGGAGCTGCAGCCGCGCTAATCGGCGCAGACGCCGTTGGTATATTGCCAGAAAATGCGGTTGCGGAATATGCCACATCGGCGCTTGGTTCGGTTTATGGCGGCGCGGCAACGGGCGGTAGCTTTGTTGTCTTTAACAGCGGTGAGGATGTTTTACTTGTCCATACGACGATGATGAGTATGCTGATTACTGCAGGCGCGCTTTCTGCGATTGCCGTTAAAAAAGGTGTTGAACCAAGCGCGCTTTCCAGTGCGGAGGCGTTGCGCGAAAAATGGCCGTCTCTTGATGTGTTGTCAGGCTTAGACGATATAAAAGATTTTTCCAGCAAGAATGTGCGCATTATCGGGGACCAGCTCTATGAAAAATCATTGCGCGCAGGGCCAAATATTCAGGGTGGGTTTGATAGCTTTATTAACGTGCCGCGTTCAAAATACGATAACGATGAGCAGAATGACATCTCACTTTAAAAGCTACGAAGCAAAATGTGTGCGCCTTTAAATTAAGCTTATACTTTTTTAAAGCGTATGTATTCCCAGGCTTTCCAATGCTTCGGCCAGCATTTCGGCAGATATCGGCTTTTTCAGGCATAAATTGGCGCCCATGGTTTCGGCGATTTTCAACAGACTCGACCGACCGGCATCCGCATCAGATGACATTGCTATGATTTTAATATTATTACTTTGATTGCGGATTTCACCGATGATTTCAATACCCTCAACTTTTGGCATGACGATGTCGGTTATGACCAGCACGTAATGATCTTGCTTGAATTTTTCAAGCGCTTCTTGCCCGTCATAGGCAGTTGTAACCTCTATGCCTCGCGCTGTAAAAAATTTTGACAGGATTGCGACATTCAGGGCGTCGTCATCCGCGACTAAAACGTTCATTGCTGCTCCTTTACCTCGGTAATCCAACGCTCTAAGGCGTCGGCAATATCGGACTGTTTAAAGGGCTTGTTTATATAATCATTCATCCCCATGCTCAGGCATTTTTCACGGTCGCCCGTCATGGCATCTGCGGTTAGCGCGACAATCGGGACGTTTTTATGGCCTTTTGCCTTCTCATGCTCACGGATTTTTTCTGTTGCCTCAAAACCGTCCATCTCGGGCATTTGGCAATCCATAAAGATCATATCGTATTCTTTTTCCTTTACCTTGTTTACGGCGATCAGCCCGTTTTCAGCCGTATCTATATTAACGCCGAATTTCTTTAAAACTTTCTTTATAATGACCATATTCATTTTCATGTCTTCAACAGCCAGAACGTTAATGTCAGGATATTGTTTGGTTTCGTCATCCTCTGACCTTGGTACGACTGACAGATTCCTCAAGGTGTTCGGCGTTACGAACGGCAAATTGTAGCCCTTTATTTTAGCGCTCATCAGCGCTTGAACCAATGTCACAATATCACTTGGGATAAAAGGCTTTCTGATAAATCCGTTCAGCCCCTCTTGTTCAAATTTAGAGTAAGGCCCGATATCAGAAACAGCAGAGACAATCACGACGGCCACATCATTGTATTCTTCCTTGCTGCGGATTTCGCGGAATAATTCGCCACCGTTCATTTCAGGCATTCTGTAATCGGTTAAGCAAATATCAAATTTTCTTCTTCCAAAAGGGCGAGGGCTTGTTTCGCGCTTCCGGTTATTGCGCAGGAGATGTTTGCGAAGACAAATAATTTTGCGAAGACATCCCGATTGACCTCGCAATCATCGACGATTAGGACTTTTGCGGTTTCTTCTGTGTTGTTTATGATTTCGGCGTCATCTTTCTTATCAGACTTCTCTAAGAACAGGTTGAATATGAATTGCGAGCCTTTGCCGATTTCACTTTTAACGCGGATAGAGCCGCCCATAATAGAGATTAATTCAGTGACGATTGTCAGCCCAAGCCCCGTGCCGCCATACTTTCTTGTCGTGGATTCCTCGGCTTGAGAGAATTTATCGAAGACCTTTTTCTTTTTATCTTCGGCTATACCGATCCCTGTATCTTCGACCGAGAATTGAATTTCGGTTATATTCCCTTTTTCTGCAGCACTCTTTGCCGTCACCAAAACATGCCCGGAGGATGTAAATTTCAAAGCGTTATTGATCAGATTGGCAAATATTTGCTTGATGCGCGTCGGGTCGCCTTCGAAATATTCGGGCAATTCCCCGTCAATGTCCAAAATCATTTCCATGTGTTTTTCATTGGACTGATGGGCGTACAAGCTGAATGTTTCCTGCATCAAGGCGTGCAGGTTAAAGGTGGTTTTTTCCAGTGTCAGCTTTCCTGCCTCGATTTTTGAAATATCGATAATGTCGTTGATAATCATCAATAAATTTTCGCCTGAGGTATGGATGGATTGCGCGAACTCTCTTTGCTCATGCTCCAGATTTGTTTCAAGCAGAAGGCTGGACATGCCCAGAACGGCATTCATAGGCGTGCGGATCTCGTGGCTCATATTGGCGAGAAAGTCACTTTTTGCCTGACTGGAAAATTCCGCTTCCTCTTGTGCCTTCTCCGCTTTTTCTTTTGCCTCTCTCAAATCTTTTGTTTGTTCTTTGACGCGTTTTTCCAAATATTCTTTGCTGTTTTTCAATTTACGGCGCGCGCTTTCAATCGGATTTGCGATGAAAAATTTAGCGTAGAGCAAGCTGACCAAGAATGTCACAATTCCGATGCTGAAAATTATTTTTTGTTTCAGAATTAAGGATTGGCTTTCCTTATTAAAAAATCTCTGTGTTGCGCCTACAACGTTGTCTTGAGCGTTTAAAACCGCCTCCAATTGACTGCGTATTTTCTGTTCACTTGCCTGCAGCAATTTGGTTGCGTCGTTACCTGTTAAAAGGTGGTCAGAATAGCGTCTTAACTCTTCCCATTCATATCTGACATCTAAAATTTTCGCGCGTAACGATTTGTCATTCAGCGCGTCAATTTTTACGAGCCTTTTTCCGTCTGCGCTGTTTATTAATTTACCACCGTTTAATAACGCATCAAATGTCTGATCTATACGTTCGCGATATTGTTTTGCCGTTTTCAATCTTAAGGTTTGCATATCTTCGGATGCATCGGTTTTAAGTGCAAGAATATCGTTGGTATAGCGCACCAGGAACAACCGTTGTAAACCTGCAGAGTTTATAATCGGGGCGTCGTCTTTGTTTTGGTCTGATATAAAGTTCAGAATACCAACCGAGCTTATGATTAAGAACAAAAACACGCTGAGCAGCACGCTCAACTGGAAAAAAACAACGTTACCGGAATAGCCGCCCTGTTTTTTATGCTTTGTTTGATCGACACTGTAATAGAGGCTGACAGCCAGAGCGAGAATGAAGATCAGGCTGCTGGTTGATGCAACAATCAGCGCCAGCGTATCAAATGTTTGATCGGGGTCAAAACGGCAGTCCGCATAGGGAATAAAGACCGCGGCGGCCATCCCTGTGTAATGCATGCCGCAAATTGCCGCGCCCATGACCAGAGCGGCTAAAATCTGCCAGAGGGTTTTACCACGGCCTTCGTGCTGACCCAGCGTAAATATAATGATGAGTGCCGCCGCCGAGGCGACAATCGCGATCACAACAGATGCCAGAAAAAGGCCCGGCTTGTAAAGGAGATCGGCGTCCATCTCCATCGCTGCCATTCCTACGTAGTGCATGCTACAGATCGCCGTCCCCAACAAAATGGAGCTGAAGGCAATTCGGGACACTTTTACAACGCCGCTTTTGATAATGTCCAAAACAGCGTAGGCGATTGCAATTGCGATAAACATGGACAAAAAGGTGAGATACATATCATAGCTGTGTGCCATGTCCATGTCGTAGGCGAGCATACCGATAAAATGCATCGACCATATGCCCGCGCCGAAAGAGACCGCGCCGCCGTAATGCAAGAGACGTCTGGTTTGTTTGTTGTTTTCTTTTTGAATATCGCTTGCGAAGCGCAGCCCCGTAAAGGAGCCTAAAGATGCGATGATGTAAGATAAAAGAACAAGAGAAGGAATATATTCACCAAACACGGCTGTGCTCGGCACATCTCCGAATAAAAAGAATTTTTCCGCAATTTCCCGTAAAAACATTAAGGTATTATTCGATTTGATTATGACTGTTTGTAGTTTTACAAATATTACTAAATAATCATATACAGAATGTCAGGAATCTGAGAGTTTTAAACAGGTTCTGCGTATAAGAGCCTTTAACGCATAAGAACATATGGACATATTATGACTGATCAGCCCGTTAATCTTGCAAATTTCAGAGAAGCCATCGACCATGACAAAGAATTGGAAGAGGAGCTGTTTGCGGAATTTGTTCGGTCTTCGGAAGAGCAATTGGCTATTTTGAAGCAGCATTTGGAGGATCAAGGTGACACGCTTGTTTGGAAGAATGCCGCGCATGCGATGAAAAGCACGAGTGGATCACTCGGGGCGATGGGGCTGGCCGATGTGTGTGCGCGTGCGCAGGTGGAGTGTGATGCTGATGTCGCGCACAAGGCCGCCCTGTATGATGAGGTTGAGGCAGAATATCAACGCGTGAAAGCGTTTTTGGATACGGTTTGAGCGTCACCTTGGGCATGGGGGCCTCCGAAGCAACGCAAACGCGTTGTTCGGCTCTTAAAGGCCCTAGAGCGCGGGCCGAAGGCAACGCCAAACACCATCTAAAAGGCACAAAAAACGCCTCCGAAATAAGGCGAATCATTTTCGATACGGATAATAAAAGATTCGTCTGATTGAAAGTATTCGACAAGAAAAAACGGGAACGCCTGTAAGACGCTCCCGCTTTCGATCTGATTTAATTTTGCGATTACTTCAAATCATTTTCCATACTGACTATTATCACTCAAATCAGGCATAAAAAAAGCCGCAACTCCGGCGACTTCTTCAAACACTATATCCTAAACCAAACAAAAATCATAAGTACTTATTCATAATGAAGTCCTGAAACTATGCCAATGTAAAACTGCCTTCTGAATCCCAAATAAGCGAAATCGTGAAACCTTTAGCAATAATATCTATACAATCTTCTCCATAAATAATTTGATAATGACCATAACCTTTATCTGCTGATACGTTGGATTCAGAATAGAATTTTTGCAAAAAAATAGAATCTTGAAAAAAAGAATGCCTGCTTATTTTTTTCTTTTTCTGTATTTCAAATTCACCCTTAAAGTATAAAATATCAAAAAAATGCAAAAAATATTCTTTACCTTCGGGAAACTTAAATAGCCGAAAACAAACTTGTTTTCTGGGCTCAAATTCAAAATATTCTATTAGAGAATTATTAATATTAACGGATTCAAAAAGATTTTTCTCAGACATGATTGATCCTACCGACATTGTTCTCTAATGCCAATTTCCTCTAGTTTTATATAATGAAAATCTTTGGCAATAATCTCAAAAGATTCACCCTGCTCTAGATTAAAATAAAAGTGATTGTATCCTGGATCGTTTTTAATCTCTTCTTTTAAACTAACAAGAAATTCCGAACTTTTATAAATCCCTGCATCTTTAATCGAAGAAAACCAGTTCACAGTATGTAGGTTTGCCTTTGCACTAACGACACTTCCGAAAATAATTTTGCTGTTAGTGGCCACCATCTTTTTCTGATCAAAAATTAAAATGTACAAACAAAACTCTGATCTAGGAGTCACGGATATTTTTGTAATATCTGCACCAACAAAATTTATATCTCGAAATTTAACCATAAAAAATCCTAAAAAAAAAAGAGAGGCCATATTAAGGCCTCTCTCATAAGTTTGTCGAGATAATTACTTAATCACTACAGAGGGACAGACACCTCCTTCTTTATAATCAACACCCTCAACAGTTATTTGAGTTGATCCATCTGGACAACGATAAACACACCCTTTCGAAGTCATGCTTACTTTCTTGCAAACTTGGGGCGTATCATCATCAGGTCCTTGATCTGAGGGGCCAGTCTTATCTGAATCTGTAGCAGCTTCAGGAGGGAAAGGAATAACTTGCCCCTCTTCATTATCGTTGGCTGCCTCGTTATTCACCTGTGTCCAGTCAATTTCGCAATATTCTGGCGTTAAAGGAACAACGGCAGGTTTAGCGTTAGCTGCCGCTTTGGCCGCCGCGCGTGCCGCTGCCGCTGCCGCTGCTCTGGCCGCTGCCTTAGCTGCTTCTCTAGCACCAGCAGCCACCGCTGCCACACATGCAGGACTAATCAAGCAAGCCTGAACGAATAGGCCCTCTGGATCAGTGTACATCACTGGATTAGCCAACGAATACCCATAGGTATTAACACCACCGCTTAGACCAATCGGGTCGGATGACACATACCGCCCCGTTGCAGGGTTGTAGTAACGGTTCCAGTTATAGTGCAGGCCGCTTTCCGCATCGAAGTATTGCCCGGCAAAGCGCAAGTT
>CAZPMH010000032.1:0-16405 GCA_964587815.1 uncultured Micavibrio sp. | reverse complement strand
AAGGCGTTGGCGAAAATTTGTGATGTGAATGAAACCTATCTGATGGATATGGTGGAGGAGATTAAGACGCTCAACCCAAAGCCTGCATCGGATTTTGATCATCTGGTTGTGCAAACGGCGGTGCCTGATGTTTTGATGAAGCGGATGCCGAAAAATTTAGGTGGTGGTTGGCGTGTGGAGTTGAACACACAGACCTTGCCGCGGGTTTTGGTTAATCAGGAATATTATACGCATGTGTCCAATGGCGCCAAGGGCAAGGATGAGCGCGAATATATCACTCAGCAACTGCATGCGGCGAATTGGCTGGTGAAGGCGATGGATCAGCGTGCGCAGACGATATTAAAAACTGCGAGTGAGATTGTTGCGCAGCAGGATGCGTTTTTTAATTACGGCATTGAATTTTTGCGGCCGCTTACACTGAAAGATATTGCGGGCGAGATTGATATGCATGAGAGCACGGTGAGCCGTGTGACCACGAATAAATATATCGGCACGCCGCGCGGTTTGTTTGAATTGAAATTTTTCTTCTCCTCGGGCCTTGTCTCGGATAGTGGGGCGGTGCATTCGTCGGAAGCGATCAAGGTGCGGATTAAAAGTCTGATTGATGCGGAGGTGTATCCGAAGATTTTATCTGATGATAAACTGGTTGAAACTTTAAAGGCTGAGGGCATCGATATTGCGCGAAGAACCGTTGCAAAATACCGCGAAGCAATGCATATTGGCTCTTCAGTGCAAAGGCGAAAACAGAAGAAAAGCCTTTAGCATTTTGGTGAGATTTTGCCTGTGTTTCAGGCATTTATAAAAGGCGTGCCTTCGGGCGCACAGAGTTAAAAACATAAAACAAAAAAAGGATATATACCCATGGAAATGACTGTACAGGGCAAACAGATCGATGTTGGCGATGCGTTGCGCGAACATGTGATGGATAAGCTGGCGGATATTAACCAGAAATATTTCAATCACACAACAAGCGCGACTGTGACCTTTTCCCGCGAAGGGCATTCCAATTCAGAATTTAAGGTTCATATCTCTTTCTTGGTGGGTAAGAATATTCAGGTTGTGACCGAGGCGGTTGAGGGTGACCCGTATGCGTCGTTTGAAGCTGCGGCGGAGAAGGCCGCGAAAAGATTGCGCCGTTACAAGCGCCGTTTACGTGACCACCATGACCGTTCTGAAAAAAGCCCCGAGAAGGAGCTGATGAAAGCACGTGCTTATACGTTAGCGCAAGAGGCGGAAGAAGCGGTTGAGAAGGATCATGAAGAAGAGGAGGCCAACAAAGATCCGGCGATCATTGCAGAGATTCAAACCAATATCGAAAAGTTGAGCGTATCAGAGGCCGTGATGCGTATGGAGTTGGCTGATCAGAATGCGCTTATGTTCCGTAATGCGAGCAATGACAAAATCAATATGGTTTACAACCGTAAAGATGGCAATATCGGGTGGATTGAACCTGATCAGTAAGGTTTATTTCTAACCTTGTTCTTAAAAATTTTATGAAAACGCGCTGCATCCGTTCGGCGCGTTTTTTTGATTTTAAATCCGGAAAAAATGCATTTGAATACCAAGAAAATTCCAAAAATACTCTAAGCTATTGATAATAATGGTATTTTAGCAAAAGATTAAGTGAAAAATTTCCTCATTTTTTTGTGGCAATTCATTTTCAAAGCATGTTACAACGCCTCTGACGATTAAGGGACTATGTTAGGGACAGACAAAAGGATTTAACATGACCATTTCACAAGAGCTGAAAATTGATGTGTTCCAACATCGCGTGAAGGCTCAAACCCAGACCTCAATTTTTGATTTTCTTGCCAATGATGCGGCGCCTCATTGCGGTGTGGATGTTGCAAGCCTTGCTGATCTTTTGGAGGAGCGTCAGATTGAACGGCTGTTCAGTGTGGTAGAGGGGAGTGCGGTTTATGATATTCAATCTCACCTTTTTAAGCGTCAGGCGATTGTTGTTTCCACCTTTGACAAGCCGATTGATTTTTGTGTTTTGGATCACGCAGGTGTCGATGTGATGATCAGCGTGTTCTCGCCGTTATCGTACGGGCCGAAGCATTTGCAGAAACTAGCGCAGGTCTCTCGGATTTTGAAGAATGATGATTTTTGCACGGCCTTGCGTGACGCGCGTGATGTAGATTCCATGCGCGTGCTGTTTATGCCACGTCAGAAGTGGATAGAGGCGGCGTAATTATCCGTTGGGATTTTTTATCAGATTAGTGGACGGTGACGGTGTTGATTTCTTTTTCTGAAACCAATGCCAGTATATCGTTGCGTGAGTGCGCGCTTCCGATCTTTTTACCGTCGGCGGCAAAAAGTTGATATCGCGCGGGCTCTCCGGGGGTTTTATTGTGCACGCGTCTGATGTATCCGATGTGGTCGAGGCCGAAATGTTTCAGCTCTTCCTCGGAAATTGTTCTGAGCATTGTTTTGGTGTTTTTCGTGGATGTTTCGTTGTCTTTTATCATGTCGTCCTGCTTTTGCTCATATATATTAGTATAACCGCACATGCGAAAAGGTGCAAAATTTTCTTATCCTTTTCCATATTGTATTGTGGGTGTTAATCGCTGTCTACATCAATGGCTTTCAGCTGGTTTTTCGGCTTTTCTTTCTGGTTAATCTTAATTTTAACCGCGTTTGATTCAGGGATGATGCGCTCCAGATTGACGTGGAGGAGGCCGTTATCCAAATCAGCGCCGACGACATCTATGCCATCAGCCAGCACGAAGCTGCGCTGGAATTGGCGCGTTGCAATGCCGCGATGGAGGTAGATGCGTTCGCCTTCTTCTTTGCGTTTGCCACGGATGGTTAGCTGGTTCTGGTCAATCTCAACATCGAGATCATCCATTGAAAAGCCTGCAACGGCCAGTGTGATACGCAGGCCGTATTCACCGATTTGTTCAATGTTATAAGGGGGATAGCCTTCAGCTCCGGATTTTCTGAGGCGATCGATCGTTTTTTCAAAGTCGTCGAAGCCTAAAAACAGGGGGCTGTCGAACAGCGATAAGCGTGTTGTCATGGTCAAAAAACTCCTCTTTTTTCTTTATGAGCGAGATTTCAAAATTTAAAAGGCCCGCACATGCAGCACCTTCACGTAATAAGTATACTCAAATTTGATGAGATTATTCAAGGGGAGTCTGTTATGACAGCTTTTCTACTACGCTCTGACGAAGACGCGGTCGCAGTACATGCATTCAACCTGGTTTTTACCATCAAAGCTGTACCAGACTTTTGGGTGGCCTAATGCGCCGCCGCCGCCATCGCATGACACACCATCCGCATCGCGTTCAACTTCGATTGTTTCCGGCTTTGTAAAATCCGGTGTGGTGTTTTGTGTCATGTTTTTCGCACCTTGGTTCAGCTTGGTTATTGATTATTTACGCTAAAACCGTCTTTTAATTCAAGGGGGGTGATTTCACTTTATTTGAATGTGTTGCTTTATTGCCCGTATTTTGTGCGATACACTTTTATTTGTGAGGTGTTTATGAGGGCGCAATCAGGAAATGTTCTGGTCTATGTTTTAATCGCGGTGGTGTTGCTGGCGGCGCTTTCTTACGCGGTGACACGCGGTTCGCGATCAGGGTCGGTGGAAGTTATATCCGAGGAGCGCGCGCGCTTTTCCGCGTTGGAGTTGATAGATTATACCAGCCTTTTGGATCAGACGATTTCATTTTTGCAGGCGCGAGGGTGTCGTGATGAGGAGATCAGCTTTGATAATGGTTTCAGCTCTACGGATTATTCCAATTCAAATGCGCCGAGTGATGAGACATGCCATGTGTTCAGCTTGGCGGGCGGCGGTGTGAATTATAATGATACATATGATCAGATATTTACGGGCAGCTATATCATTTCAGGGTCGGAGCCTGACTTGATTGTTGATATTCGTGTCGGCCTGCAAACATGTCAGCAGATTAATGATTTACTGGGTATTAATGCAGGAACGGGTGAGCCGCCGATTGATAAGTTGAGCGCGGGAGTGTCCTTTCAAGGGGATTACACGCTTGCCTCTACGGCGAGTTCTAACCAGCGGATTGTGAATGGTATATATCGTGAGCATGGTGCGGGGTGTCGCACGAATTCGGGCACGGGCAGCAGTGCGGTGTTTATGTACCATACCACTTTAATCTCTCGATAATCGCTTTATATTTTTTTCCAGATTGTGCCGTCTGCCGTGTCTTCAATCGCGATGCCCATTGCGGTGAGCTCGTCCCTGATTTCATCGGAGCGGGCATAGTCTTTATTTGCGCGCACTTGTTCGCGCTCCTTAAGAAGCGCAACAATTTTTGTTTCGTCTATGCCCTCGCTAAAAATGCCGTAGCCGAGCCATTCATCGCATTTATGCTGCAACAGATTGAGTGCTTTTGCTGCAGCATAAAAGGCGGTTTTGTCTTCAGGTTTCTTGCTGTCTGCCGCTGTTTTTCCTAGTCGGCAGAGAATGGATATGGCCTTTGGCGTGTTCAGATCATCGCACAGCGCATCCAGAAATTCGCCTGACGGTTTCGCGTTTTCGTCATAGTCAATGTCGCTGATTTCGCGGCTGTTTTGATACAGGCGATCAAGTGTCTTCTTTGATTGCGCAATTGCATCCTCCGACCAATCCAAGGGTTGGCGGTAATGTGCAGACAACAGCGTAAAGCGCAATGTTTCGCCCGCATGGGTTTTTAGCAAATCATGCGCGAGGGTAACATTGCCGAGGGATTTCGACATTTTCTCGCCCTCAACGGTGACAAAGCCGTTATGCACCCAGTATTTTGCATAGGATGCCAAATCTTTCGGGTCGCCGTGGGCGCAGCAGCTTTGTGCGATTTCGTTTTCATGGTGGGGGAATTTCAAATCTGCACCGCCGCCGTGAATATCGAACGGCAGGCCGAGATGTTCGCCTGCCATGGCGGAACATTCAATGTGCCAACCCGGGCGGCCGTAGCCGAAGGGGCTGTCCCATCCCGGTTCATCTTCTGCGCTTGGCTTCCATAGGACGAAATCAGCGGGGTCTTTTTTGTAGCTGGCGACTTCGACACGAGCGCCTGCGATTTGTTCGTCACGGCTGCGCCCTGAGAGGCCGCCGTATTTTTCGAAGGAGGGCACGTTGAATAAAACATGACCGTCTGCTTCGTAAGCGTGGCCTTTTTCGACCAGTGTTTGGATGATGCCGACCATTTGGCCGATATGCTCCGTCGCGCGCGGTTGCTGATCAGGCGCTTTCACGCCAAGGGATGCCATATCCTTATTATAGATTTTGGTGTATTTTTCGGTGATGTCGTTGATTGCTTCACCAGTTTGCTGAGAGGCGGTTATAATTTTATCATCAACATCGGTAATATTCGAAACATAAGTCACCTTCGGGTAGAGCGTGCGCAGCAGATCAGCGAGTACATCAAAGACCACGGCCATGCGCGCATTCCCGATATGAGCGTAGTTGTAGACGGTCGGGCCGCAGGCATAAATGCGGACATGATTACCGTCAATCGGCGTAAAAATTTCCTTCTGACGCGTGAGGGAGTTGTGTAATTTGAGCTGCGCTGTGTTCTGTGTCATTTCAATTTCATTACTTCGTCTGTCGCTTTTTACTGGAAAATACGGTAAAGACACGCTAAGACCAACCTTTAATTTGAGGTTTTTATTATTATGGCGCTTGAAATGGAAAAACAAAACGAAGAAATCAACGATAATCGCCCGAGCCGTGAAGAGGCAATGAAGGCGGTTGAGACACTGCTTCGCTGGGCGGGGGAAGATCCGCGACGTGAGGGCTTGCTTGATACGCCTAAGCGCGTTGTGAAGGCTTATGAGGAGTTTTTCTCAGGCTATACCAAAGATGCGGGCAAAGAATTAACACGCACGTTTGAAGATATTGAAGGCTTTGACGATATGGTCATTGTTCGCAATATCGAATTTGTATCGCATTGTGAGCATCACCTGGTGCCGATTTTAGGACGTGCGCATGTGGCGTATTGGCCTGATGAGAAGGTCGTCGGTATTTCGAAGCTGGCGCGGATTGTTGATATTTTCGGTCGCCGTCTTGTGTCGCAGGAAAATATGACGCGCAATATTGTTCAATGTATTGATACCAACTTAAAGCCGAAAGGCGTTGCGGTTTATATTGATGCTAATCATCAGTGCATGTCGACGCGTGGTGTGAATAAGGCTTCGTCTTCGACGATTACTTCGATGTTCAGTGGTATTTTCAAAGATGATGTACAGGTTCAAAACCGTTTTCTTAATGCAGTGAAAGGTTAATCCATGATCCGTTTTACTTTGCCGAAATGGTATGATTTGCATACGCATTTTCGTCAGGGTGGCGCGGTGGCGGATTATATCGGGGCGCATCTGGATATGGGGTGTGCCGGCGCTTTGGCGATGCCGAACACGAAGCCGCCTGTTGCGGTCGTGCGCGAAGAGGATGAGCATGACGGGGCATGGAGCATTGAGCGTTATGCCGAAGATTTAAGGGGCGACGTGGCGGATCAATTTGATGCGTTGATCGTACCCCTTTATTTAACGGGTGATACGACGCCTGAGATGATTGAGGCGGGCGCTAAGTCAGGATTATTAAAGGCCGCGAAGGCTTATCCGCCGCATGGCACAACGGGCGCGGAATTTGGTGTGCCACTGACTGATCACATGAATAACGGCGTTTTGCGTGCGATGGAAGAGGCTGGTGTTGTCCTTTGTGTGCATGGTGAAGAGCACGGGCTGGGCGGTGATACGTATTTTGATCGCACGACCAATGCGGAAGAAATTTTCTATACTGAGCGTATGCCGCGCGTGCGTGAGGCTTTTCCTGACCTGAAGGTCGTGTGTGAGCATGTGACCACCAAAAAGGCCGTTGATTTTGTTTTGTCCAATGGCGCGGGCACGATGGCGACCGTTACGCCGCAACATTTGATTTACACGATTGGTGATTTGATTTTGGGTTTGAAATATCACCTGTTCTGTTTGCCTGTTTTAAAGCATGTTGAAGATCGCGCGGCCTTGCGGGCGGCGGTGACGGATAAGAGTAACACTCAGTTTTTTGCAGGAACGGATAGCGCGCCGCATACAGTGAAGGCGACGCCTTGCGGATGTGCGGCAGGATGCTTTACAGGCGGGATTGCGCCGCAGCTTTATGCGCAGGCGTTTGAATTGGCGGGTGTTGATCTTTCGCATATTGACGGGCAAGCTGTGTTCCAGAAGTTTCTTTGTGAGATTGGTGCTGATTTTTATGGCCTTCCGCTTTCGGATGAGCATTTCACGCTGATTAAAGAGGAGAGCGCGGTTCATCCGTTAAAGACGCCTGACGGAACGGTGACGCCCTTACCGCTGGGGTTGGGTGAAGAGACTATCCCGTGGTCGATCGAGGTTTAGCCTGATGGTTGATCAGGCCGATTGGCGGGCGTTGTTACAGCCCGAAATTCAAAACTTTATTTCAAAACATGCGCATGATGATGTGCGGGCGCTGGCCTTGAAGAAAATGCCGGGTTCAGACTGGCCCGCTGCGCTTATTCTGGATCAGATTAAAGCACGGCAAAAGGCGAAGAAAAAAGCGCCTTCCTTTTATAAAACTGATCGGTTCGTTTTACCGAATTCTGATGTTTTTGAGCAGGCGAGTTCTGAGGCTTGTGCTTTGTATAAGGCGAGTCTTTTCAAGGGGCGGCGCTGTGTCGATTTGACGGGCGGTTGCGGGGTCGATGCGTTTCATATGGCGCGCGGCTTTGATCAATTTACCGTCGTTGAGCGGGATGCGGTTTCGGCGGATATACTGCGCCACAATGCGTCTGTTTTGACTCTTGATCTTGATGCGGTCAACGGTGATTCACATGATTATCTCGCAGGGATGGAGTCTGTCGATCTGGTATACATCGACCCGCAACGGCGCGCGGATGGGCGTGGTGGCAAATTCGATTTTTCGATGTGTTCACCTGATATTTTGATGATGCTTGATGCGTTTAAAGAAAAGGCGCGGACAGTTATGATCAAGGCCTCCCCGTTTTTGGATATTGATAAGGCGATTGCCGATTTGAAATACGTTCACGCGGTTCATGTTGTGGAGTGGGACGGGCAGTGCAAGGAAGTATTGTATATCTTGCGCTTTGACCAGAACATTGCGCCTCAAGATGTGCCGATTACGGCTGTGCGCCTCGATGATGAAGGCGTTTCTGTTGGCGAGCTTTGCTTCACGCGGGATGAAGAGGCTGCTGCCTCTGTTTCTTATGGGGAGCCTGCGGGGTTTATTTTTGAGCCCTCGCCTGCCTTTCAGAAGGCGGCAGGGTTTCGTGTTATGGCGGAGCGTTATGGGGTGCAGGGCGTGCATCCGCACACACATTTGTATTTCGGCGCGTCTTTGATCAAAGATTTCCCGGGGCAAAGTTATAAATTACTAGATATTATCGCGCCGAAGGCCGCAGATGTGGCGCGTTTAGGCATTGAGTCAGCGGATATTGCCCTGCGGAATTACCCCGGAAATGTCGCGGATTTGCGCAAAAAACTCAAGCTTTCGGATGGCGGGGTGCATCGTATATATGGCGTGACTGTTCATAGCGGTGAAAAGCGCCTGTTGATTTGTAAAAAAGACATGTGAGCCAGCAGGTTCATGCATGTGGGATCTTTTGTTTTCATTTGATCTCTGGTTTTCTGGATAAGTCCTGAATTTTCTTAGAAATTTAAAGACCTTCTTAAGTATTAGCTATATATAATTTAATAGGTGTAAAACTCGGTTTTTTGCCGTGGTTTTGCCGTTTTAAATGAATTGAGCGAGCCTATGGGAACGATTTCGGTGCCAAAAACAGACAGTAATGCGTCCGATAAAGAGACAAAAAAAACCGCGGCCTCATCGCAGGTGCGCAGTATTTTTGTGTCTTCACCAACCCAGATCTGGCGCAGTAAGATCAGCTGGAAAATTGCCCTTACTGCTTTTATGACGATTATGCTGATTCAAACAATGGTTTTGAATATTGGCGGTATTGAAAATTATCGTCAGGAACGCCTACACCTGCTTAAAGATCATGTGCGCGGGCTTTTAACATCTGTTTTAGATAAGCCGAATTATGATGCGCTTAAATCTCCGTTTGAGCAATCGCAAGTCGAACGGATTCTTGTGACCAGCCCTGTTACGGGGATTACGGTTTATTCCTACAATATGGATTACATTACGAATTACGGTCGCTACACAAACTTAAAGCCTGATTTCGGCCAGTTGAATCAGACATATATGAGTGAGAGCGGCACAATTTATGAGGTGATCTTCAAACAGACTGACTTACCCGGGCGTTTTGTCGTTGTGGCGCAGATGGATATTTCAGCATTGCAGGATGATGTAGGGGATCACGTTTTTTCCAGTATTAAGATTATGTTCCTGCTTTCTATGCTTGTCACGACGGTTTTAATGATCGCATTGGGTAAATGGTTGTTGGAGCCGATTTTGTTCATGCGCGCAAACTTGATTGCAGCGTTTAAAAACCCTGAAAATCCGGAAGTTATGTCATCGCCTTATGACACATCTGATGAAATTGGTGCAGCGATTGATTTGACGCAAAAGCTGATCAAGCAAAATTCACAGAACCTGAACTCGTTAAAAAGCACGGCTGAAGATAAAATTCATAAGCTGGCTTATTATGACACGCTTACGGGACTGCCGAACCGTTCTTTATTTGCACAAGAGCTTGATAAAAAGGCGCGCCTGCGTGGTGATGAGAGCGTTGAACGGTTTGCGATTATCTCTGTCGATCTGGATCATTTTAAAGATATCAACGATTCGATGGGTCATAATGTGGGTGACGCGATTTTGCGCTCGGTTGGTAAAAAATTAAGTGCCTCTTTGCCTGATTCGGCTTTTGTGTCGCGTGCGGGTGAGGACGAGTTTGCGATTATGATGCCGCTGAGCAAAGACATGCAGGCACGTTCTATTGCTGAGAAGGTGATTGGTGTTATTCGTGCGGAGCCGTTCAAGGTCTTCAATGAAGAATTTCAAGTGCGTGCGTCTGTGGGGCTTTCAACTTTTCCTGATGACGGGGCGGAACCGGATACGGTGCTTAAAAATGCAGATATTGCCTTGAACCGTGCGAAGGAAGAGGGGCGTGACGGTATCAAAGAATATACGGAAGATTTTGATCGCGCGGTTCAGGAACGTTTCCAGATGTTGCGTGATTTGCGTGATGCATTGGAAAATGACGAGCTGCAGCTTCATTATCAGCCTCAGCTTTGTCTGAAAACGGGTAAGGTGATCGGCGCTGAGGCACTATTGCGTTGGTGGAAGCCCGACAATACAGAAGCCGGCGGACAGTTTATTTCGCCCGGTGTTTTCATCCCCGTGGCTGAGCAATCAGGTTTGATTGTGCCGATCGGGCAGTGGGTTTTGAATGCAGCCGCGACCACGGCGCAGCGTTTGCGGGACGAACATGGTATAGAGCTGCGTATTGCGGTGAACGTTTCAGGTAGCCAGTTCGTGCATGGTGATATTTGCGCGGATGTGATGAAAATCTTGAATGATAAAAAAATCGACCCGAAGATGGTTGAATTGGAAGTGACTGAAAGTGTGTTCATGGATGATATTCAGCATACGGTCAGCATCTTGAATACGCTGCACTCCCTTGGTGTTGAGCTGGCGATTGATGATTTTGGTACGGGCTATTCTTCATTGTCTTACCTCAGCCAGTTCCCGATTGATCGTTTGAAAATTGACCAGTCTTTCGTGCGGAATGCGACCAATGACAAAAATGATGCGTCGATTGCGCGAACAATTATTAATCTGGGTCACTCGCTCGATCTGAAAGTGATTGCGGAAGGTGTGGAGACGAAGGATCATCAGGAATTCTTGCTTGAGCATAATTGTGATGAGGTACAGGGTTATCGTTATTGCAGGCCTGTTCCGGAGAAAGATTTGGTTGATTTTGTTCAAAACTATAATAACGACCTCGGTTATTTTGAAGACTAATATCCCCTAATTCATGCGCAAGGCCGTTGCCCTTTACACGATAAGCGTGTAATCACAAAAGCATAGATTATTTATGTTTTTTCGGGTTTAAGGTTTTATGTCACAGTTTTCATCCTCTCCTAAAAATTTATATTCCGGTGCGCTGGCCTCGCATAAATGTGATGCTTTGTCAGGCACAGCGCGTATTCCGGGAGATAAGTCGATTTCCCATCGGGCGATTATGTTTGGTGCGCTTGCGATTGGCGAGACGATGATTAGCGGGCTTTTGGAGGGTGAGGACGTTCTGCACACGGCCTCAGCGATGAAGGCGATGGGCGCGAAAATTCAGATGGGTGATGACGGGTTATGGCGTGTGCATGGTGTCGGTATCGGTGGCCTGCGTGAGCCTGAGCAAGTTTTGGAGATGGGCAATAGCGGCACGTCGACGCGCCTTTTGATGGGGTTGGTCGGAACGCATGATATTACGACGACATTCTCAGGCGATGCGTCATTGACCAAGCGACCGATGCGGCGTGTTGTAAAGCCATTGGAGAAGATGGGGGCGCAGTTCCTTTGTCGTTCAGGTGATCGATTGCCTTTGACCGTTAAGGGGTCGGCTGATCCGTTGCCGATTGAATACCGCCCGCCTGTGGCCAGTGCGCAGGTGAAGTCTGCGATTTTACTGGCGGGGTTGAACACGCCGGGGCGGACAACAGTGATTGAAGATCACCCCACGCGTGATCACAGTGAAAATATGCTGCGGCATTTCGGTATTGAGGTGAAGGTGGAAGAGCTGTCGGGTGGGGCGCAGGCGATTTCGTTATGTGGCGGTGGAGAGATGCACGGATGCGCGGTGGATGTGCCGTCTGATCCGAGCTCTGCTGCATTTGCGGCCGTGGCGGCCTTGATTGTTGAAGGATCGGAAGTGCGGTTGCCGCGCGTTGGTATGAGTGAGACGCGCATTGGTCTTTATACGACTCTGCAAGAGATGGGCGCGGATATCACATTTGAAAATGAGCGTGAGGAAGCGGGCGAGAAGACGGCGGATATTATCGTTAAGGGGAGCGCATCATTAAAAGGTATTGATGTGCCTGAGAAACGCGTGCCGTCCATGATTGATGAATTTCCGATTTTGGCCGTTGCGGCGGCTTGCGCCGAAGGCACGACACGAATGACGGGGCTCGCTGAATTGCGGGTGAAGGAGAGTGATCGCCTGCTTATGATGGCGGAGGGCTTGAAGGCGTGCGGCGTTGATTTGGAGATGGGTGAGGAGAGTCTTACTATTCATGGCTCAGCCAAGGGATGCAAAGGCGGGGTTCAGGTGAAGACTGCGCTTGATCACCGTATCGCGATGAGTTTCCTCGTTTTAGGTATGGTGGCGGAAGAGCCGATTGAGGTGGACGACGCTGCGCCGATTAAAACCAGTTTCCCGAATTTCATAGAATTGATGAATGATCTGGGCGCGCGCATCGGTGACGATGCGGATACCGGTGACCTAAGGCTGGCTTAGGGTATGTCAGCGGATACTCCCTACATTATCGCGATTGACGGGCCTGCGGCGAGTGGGAAGGGGACGCTGTCGCGTGGTTTGGCGGCGGCGTTGAATTTCGCGCATATGGATACGGGGGCTCTCTATCGCGCGGTGGGGTTTGAGGTTTTGCAGGTTGGTGGTGACCCTGAGCGTGAGAACGATGCGTTAAAGGGTGTGGCGCGGTTGCAGGAGAAATTGAAAGAGAGTAAGCCGCTCGATAACCCTGATTTGCGCCTTGATGAGGTTGGTTCGGCGGCATCAAAAGTGGCGGCCATTCAAGAGGTGCGCGATGCGCTGGTGGATGTTCAGCGCGATTTTGCGCGCAGCCCCGGTGCGGGGTGGAATGGGGCGATTTTGGACGGGCGTGATATTGGCACGGTGATCTGCCCTGATGCGGGATTAAAGCTCTATATTACCGCAGATGACGCGGTTCGGGCAGAAAGACGCATGAAAGAGTTGCAATTAAAAGGATTAGACGTTACATATAAGGCCGTTTTAGAGGATATGCGTGCGCGTGATGCACGTGATACGGCTCGGGAAGCTGCGCCCCTAAAGCCTGCGGCGGATGCTGTGATCATTGATAGTAGTGATCTGGATGCGTCGCAAATGCTCAATTTGGCGCTTTCCCATGCGAAAAAGGCATTTGCCCTATCATAAGCAAGCACGCGCATTAGCGATGATTATCTGACAAAACGGCGTTTTATTGTTTTTTGCCGCATACTGCAAAATATGCGGGATTACCAAAGAGCCTTAAAACGATTTTGACTATTGAAAGGACTATTATTATGGCGCATGTTGCCGCAAATCTAAAAGACAGAGAGGACTCAAAAGAGTTTGCAGCTCTATTGGGAGAAACTCTCGGTGAAAATGAAAGATTCGAGGGGAGCGTTGTTAAAGGCGTTGTCATCGATGTTGTCGACGGTCACGTTATCGTGGATGTCGGCCTTAAATCAGAGGGGCGCGTCCCTCTACAGGAATTCTCCAAGCCAGGAGAAGATCCGGAAATTAAAATGGGCGATACTGTTGAGGTCTATGTTGAACGCATGGAAAACCGCGACGGTATGTCTGTGCTTTCTCGTGAGAAGGCACGTCGTGAAGAAGTTTGGATCGAGCTTGAGAAACAGCATGAAGCTGGTGAGCGCGTGACAGGCGAAATCTTTGGTCAGGTTAAAGGTGGTTTCACTGTTGATCTTGGTGGCGCAGTTGCGTTCTTGCCGGGTTCACAGGTTGATATCCGCCCGGTTCGTGACATGAAACCGTTGATGCACACGCCTCAGCCGTTCCACATTCTGAAAATGGATCGTAGCCGCGGAAATATTGTTGTTTCCCGTCGTTCTATTCTGGAAGAGTCTCGTCAGGAAGCGCGTGGCGAATTGCTTGAAAACTTGGCGGAAGGTCAGGTTCTTGAGGGAATCGTTAAAAACATCACAGATTATGGTGCATTCGTTGATCTTGGCGGTGTTGACGGTCTTCTACACGTTACGGACATCTCATGGAAACGCGTTAACCACCCGACAGAAGTGTTGAGCGTTGGTCAAACAGTTGAAGTGCAGGTTGTGCGTTTCAACGAAGAGACACAGCGTATCTCCCTTGGTATGAAACAGCTTGAGAATGATCCTTGGGATGATGTCGCAGGCAAGTATACTGAAGGGTCACGCTTCAAAGGCCGCATCAGCAATATCGCTGATTACGGTGCGTTTGTTGAGCTGGAAGATGGTATTGAAGGTTTGGTTCACGTTTCTGAAATGTCTTGGACAAAGAAGAACGTTCACCCATCCAAAATCGTTTCAACTTCACAAGAAGTTGAAGTGCAGGTTTTGGAAGTTGATCTTGAAAAACGCCGTATTTCACTTGGCTTGAAACAGTGTCAGGATAACCCATGGTCGACATTGGCTGATAATTACAGCGTCGGTGATGAGATTGAAGGCGAAGTGCGCAATATCACTGAATTCGGCCTGTTTGTTGGCTTGAATGAAGATATTGACGGTATGGTTCACCTTTCTGATCTTTCTTGGGAAGACCAGACCGAAGATGCTCTTAAAGAGTTCAATAAAGGTGACACAGTGAAGGCGAAGGTGTTGGAAATCGACCCTGAGCGTGAGCGTATTGCTCTTGGTATCAAGCAATTGACAGATGACCCTTATGAAGGCGCGATGAGCGGCATGGCAAAGGGTGCGGTTGTGACCTGTACGATTACAGAGATCACAGGCGGTTCTGTTGAGGTGAGCGTGAATGACAACGTTACAGGGACGATTAAGAAATCTGACCTGTCACGTGAGCGTTCAGAGCAACGCCCTGACCGTTTTGCTGTCGGTGAGAAAGTTGACGCGAAGATTATGAGCGTTGATAAGAAAAACCGTACGTTGAACCTGTCTATTAAGGCGCGTGAAATCGATGAAGATAAGCAAGCGATGAAAGATTTCGGTTCGACCGAAAGCGGTGCATCTCTTGGTGATATTCTCGGTGCGGCTTTGCAGGAAAGCGAGAAAGACAAGAAATAATCTTGTTACAGCATTAAAATTTTTAAAGAAGTCGGGCTTTGTGTCCGGCTTTTTTGTTAGGAAAAAAGTCTTTTTTGTGATGTTTTTATCCGTCTTATTTTGATGAAAAAACTATCTTGTTTTTCTTGACGGCGTGCCGTTCATCAGGCAAGCTGTATGGATATTTAGAAATTTTTGCGTTTAAAACCAACAAGATGGGGCGTTTTCATGACGAAATCTGAACTGATACAACGATTGGCGGATATGAATCCGCATCTTTATCTGCGTGATATCGAAAAGATTGTTGAAACTGTGTTTGGTGAAATCTCTGATGCTCTGGCTGCGGGTGACCGTGTTGAGCTTCGTGGTTTTGGCGCGTTTTCCGTTAAGCATCGCGATGCCCGCGTCGGGCGCAACCCGCGCACAGGCGAAAGCGTTCATGTTGAGGCGAAACGCCTGCCGTTCTTCAAAACAGGTAAAGCGCTTCGTGAGAAGCTGAATGAGGATATGTAATGTTTATCATACGGGCTTGTCTTATTCTGGCCTTGACGTTGGTGGTCGCTGTTCTTGGCGCGCTGAACCGTCAGGATGTTGCGCTTTTATGGAACCCTGTTGATTTGAATGCTGCGCTTTCTGTGCCGCTTTATGCGGTTATTCTGGGCGGGGCGGCGGTTGGCTTTTTGGCGGGCGGTTTTCTGGTTTGGATGAATATGGGGCCTTTACGAAAAGAGCGTCGCCATCAAAAGCGTGAGATCAAATTGCTTGAAAAAGAGATTGATCGTTTGAAGAAGCGCGCGGTGAATGATGATGTGATTGATGTGGATGCCAAGCGTGTGCGCGGTGTGTTGCCGATGCTTTCCTCGCGTTGATTGACCAACGGCATTTGATTGTCGATTTTTACGAAGAGATTTTTCATGGAACAGAACGGATTGATTTTTTGTGCGATTGATACGCACGACTTGCCTCGCGCGTGCGATTTAGCGCGTATCATCGCGCCTGTGACGGGTGGTATTAAGCTGGGGTTGGAATTTTTTAACCATTTCGGGCCGCAGGGGATTGAGGCGGTGTTGAAAGCTGCGCCCGATGCGCAGCTGTTTATCGATTTGAAATTCCACGATATTCCGAACACGGTTGCGGGGGCGGTGCGCGGCATTTGCTCGAATTTCTCTCCTGCTTATCTGAATGTTCATGCTGCAGGCGGGGCGGCGATGATGTGTGCAGCAAAAGAAGCGTGTGGCGATAAGACAAAGCTGCTCGCGGTGACGATTTTGACCAGTTTGGATGCAGATGCGATTGAAGCGGTGGGCTATGGCGCGGATGTGCCTGCGCAAGTTGAGCGGATGGCTCTGCTGACACAAAAGGCCGGCTTAGACGGTGTTGTGTGTTCGGCGCATGAAATTGCGTTATTGCGTGATGCATGCGGTACGGATTTTGATTTGATGGTACCAGGGATTCGCCCCGCAGGTGCGGCGGCCGGTGATCAAAAACGGGTCATGACTCCGAAAC
>CAZPMH010000031.1:0-19579 GCA_964587815.1 uncultured Micavibrio sp. | reverse complement strand
GAAGCACACCTTATATTTTTATGCGCAGTGTCCAAAATACTCTGACGACGTACAGAAGGGTTCCTTGTTAACGCACCGAAAAACGTGTCCCGCTTGATGCTGCTCAGAAACATTGCGGTAAAACCTCTCGGCCTCAGAACATCGCCGCTGGGCTGTCCGGTTTCATCGTTGCTGTCTGATGATATGAGCAATGTTTTCGCACAAAAATATCCTGTACTCGATCAGAAGAAGGACGAGAAGAGTGCGCAAGTTATCCTTGGGGCGAATGACAAACACCTTCGTTTTCGCTCCTGCGTTGGCGTATCTCAGGAAAAGCCGGGGCAGGTTACCATCACGCTGGGCACGCGCGTGCATTGCAAAAACAAATTCGGCAAATTCTACATGGCGATTATTGATTACACACACCGCAAATATATAACGCCGACGATGCTCCGCCGTGCAGTAGATTATCTGGTCTTAAAAACGAAGGCTGATTGAAAAAGACTCTGCCACCCTTAATAACGTCACTATGAAAATTATTGTGTCTTCATAAGTAACTGCGTTATTATACGTAAAATAAAAAGACAAATAATCTATGGGTGAGTTAACACAGATAACAGTACAGGCTTGGGAATCGACATACGATGATGAAAAAACATCTCTGGTTGATAAACCGATGGCTATGCGTGTTTTAGGAGGTGAGCCTCGCCCCCTCATTGATCTCTATGAAATTGATGCGAACAGGCATGACATTGCTGGTTTTGATATCGCAGCTTACCAAATTTGCCAACAAATTGTAGATGAGCACTTCCCGGGGCAAGCCGTCACCGATTTTGACTGGCGCCATACAGCATCGGGCGCGCAGGCTGATATCGTGTTTGAGGCACAAGACGACACAATAACAGGATATACAATATCCAACGATTTAGGCATGCGATATGGTTTCGCAACTGATGTCGCAACTTATGAGAATGCCCTGAAACAAGCTGACCCTCTAAATACCTTATCAGACGGCTACCCTGAGCGATATCAAGGGCAGGAAATAAGCAAGATCGTTGTGCCGCTGCCGCTGCACCCTGCGGGATCAGTCTCGATGGAGCCGCCATATTCGGACGGAATAAAGGATGGCAGGCAGGAAATTGTATTGGTGCAATCTGATGCGCTTTGGGAACTTATGTTTAATGAAGCAATGACCCGTCACGGATTTGATAACATGGAGCAGATGCGTGAATACTATGAAAACCAACCATCTAAGGGCGATGATACGGCTTTTCCACCCTTTCACGGTGCGCTGGAAGATTCGCTGTCGCATATTAATCCGGGGACGGGGTATCCGAAAGAAACCGCGGTGGCAACTTATTTTAAAAAATCAGATCGTCAGCCGGAAGAAGATAAAAGCGTCTTTCAAAAAATCTGGGATGTTCTCTCTCGCGATGAGGAGCCTGAGGAAGAACTCGCGTTTGTTAACGGGCGACACAGAACGATGAACATGATTAAACTCGGTGCACCTTATGTGCCAATTCTAATGACATCAGGGCAAAGAACAGAAGAATTTAAGCAAAAATACGCATGGGGCGTAGGTGATGTTTCCCCTCCGGCATTTGATAATAACGAAGAGTTAAAAGCCTAAAGCTAATTCAATAAATTTAGGCGGAATAATAATTACCCCATCTGTGATTAATCCGCTGAGGGAAGGTGGGCACCCCCCTTAAATGTGTGGGAAAAGAAGAGTGCCCAAAACCGCCATATGTACATAATATAGGATTTATCCCATATTGAGCCGGGTGCGTCAAGGGGATTTTTCACTTTTTGAGCGGCGGGGTATGTATTAATGGTATTAAGTGCCGCTTATGTTTTTGTCTTGTTTTTCAAATCTTGCAGGCTTTCATACTCCAGACCGGAAGCTTCTTTAAGGATTTTGATTTCCTCTTCCTGTTCAGCAATCTGCGCGTAAGATTGATCAATCATCGATGGAATGAGGCGGTACATAGGGATATGGAGCGCTTTTGCAAGTTTATGTACGGTATCAAGTCTGGGGCTGGCAGAGCGATTCTGTAAGATATCGCGAACTGCGGTTTCCCCAAGGCCAGCTTCAATTGAAAGGCGTTTTGGGTTTATTTCACCTTTGCGACTCTCCAAGATTGCCTTGAGATTTTCTTTGAATTCTTTGGTTAATTCATCATTTATGACATCATTCATAAACTAATAATGCAAATTATAGACAAATAAAGAAAGGGGGAAGTTTCCCCCTTGTTCCGTCTGCTTAGAATTTCTTGTATGTTTACAAGCTAGGGACAACCGGAGTTGCACCACCTGCCATAGAGGCAACACTTGCTGCACCTTCGCTAAGCGCCGTTGCGGCCGTTTCAAGGCCCACAGCACCCATGTTAGCCGAAGCAGCGAATGCAGCGCCGATCCCGCCTGAACTTACTGCAACACCAGTAAAAATAAGGGCACCAATAAGAGTGGACGGCTTTGTCAAAAAGCTACTAACGCTTTTGATGCCTTGCATCAAGCCGCTTCCGGCATTTGATATCTGTTGTGTTTCGCTCGCCATTATTTTCTAACCTCAAATCACATAATTTTTATTATTATTGATAACATAACATGATAGTTCCGCTTTTGGCAAGTTTTTATTGCTAAAGTTACTCAGCCGCTTGCGCTCGGTTTTCGTGGCGTTCCAAGACATCTTTTAAAAACTGCCCAGTATAGCTGTTATTAACCTTGCAAATATCCTCCGGCGTGCCCTGTGCGATAACCGTTCCGCCTTTATCGCCGCCCTCGGGGCCGATATCAATAATGTAATCTGCCGTCTTAATAACATCCAGATTATGCTCAATAATAATCACAGTGTTTCCTTGTTCCACCAGCGTATGCAACACTTCCAGCAACTTGCGCACATCTTCGAAATGAAGACCCGTCGTCGGCTCGTCCAGAATATACAGCGTCTTGCCTGTTGATCTCTTCGACAATTCCTTCGACAGTTTGACTCGCTGCGCCTCACCACCAGACAAAGTGTTTGCAGATTGCCCAACCTTAATGTAGGTCAGCCCGACCTGTTTCAAAGTTTCCATCTTACTGCTGATTGAAGGGATGGCTTGGAAAAAATCCGCTGCCTCTTCAATCGTCATATCCAAAACATCAGCAATCGATTTGCCCTTAAACTTCACCTCCAATGTCTCGCGGTTGTAGCGCTTACCTTTGCAAGTTTCGCATTCGACATAAACATCGGGCAGAAAATGCATCTCAATCTTGATCACGCCATCGCCTTGGCAAGCCTCACAACGTCCGCCTTTAACATTGAAAGAGAATCGTCCTGGCTTATATCCGCGCGCCTTTGATTCGGGCAATCCCGCAAACCAATCACGAATCGGCCCAAATGCGCCTGTGTAGGTCGCAGGATTTGATCGCGGCGTACGTCCGATAGGAGACTGATCAATATCAATCACCTTATCAACATGTTGAAAACCTTTGATTTCCTTATAGGGGAGGGGCTGTTCTTTCGATCGCATCAACTCACGACTCGCCGCACGATACAGCGTATCAATCGTTAGCGTTGACTTACCCGAACCCGAAACACCTGTAACGCAGGTCAATGTGCCGAGCGGTATCTTCGCCGAAACATCTTTCAGGTTATGGCCGCTTGCCCCCTTAATCTCAATAAATTGCTTGGCCTTGCCTTTGCGCCGTTTTGCAGGAACAGGAACTTCAAGATCACCGCGCATATACTGGGCTGTGATGCTGTCTTTATTCTTAAAAACCTCCTGCGGAACGCCCTGCGCGATAATTCGCCCGCCATGCACACCCGCCCCTGGGCCAATATCAATCAAATGATCGGCCGTGCGGATCGCATCTTCATCATGCTCAACAACCAAAACCGTATTACCAAGGTCACGCAATCTCTGAAGAGTTTCAAGTAACCTATTGTTATCTCTTTGGTGAAGGCCGATAGAGGGTTCGTCCAAAACATACAAAACACCCGTCAGGCCAGAGCCAATCTGCGAGGCCAATCTGATACGTTGCGATTCGCCGCCTGATAATGTGCCTGATGATCGTGACAGGCTGAGATAATCCAAGCCAACATTCATCAGAAACGTCAAACGCTCATTAATCTCTTTGAGTATCTTCTCGGCAATCTGATACTGCTGCGCGCTTAAACTATCACCAATCCTCGAAAACCAGTCATGCGCCTCTCCGATTCCAAATGCACCGATATCGGAAATATCTGACCCGTCAACCTTAACCGCAAGTGCTTCATCCTTGAGCCGTTTCCCACCGCATGCATCACAGGGTAGGGACACCATATATTCCGCCAGTTTCTCACGCGATGCATTGCTATCTGTCTCCAGCATACGCCGCTTCAGGTTGTTAACGACTCCCTCAAATGGTTTGTTGCTCTTCCAACTGCTCTCGTTCTTGCTTTTATAAGTGGTCGCAATCGGCGTTTCACCTGATCCGTACATGAGAATATCTTTATGCTCACGATCCAGCTTCTTCCACGGCGTTTTCGTATCAAACTCATAATGATCTGCAACGGCCTGTAATGCCTGCATATAAAACGGCGCGAAGTTTTTTGACCACGGCACAATCGCACCGTCGCGAATCGAAAGACTTTCATTCGGCACAATCAGCCGTTCATCGAAATCTTGCTTGTGACCAAGCCCATCACAAGAGGGGCAAGCCCCATGCGGCGAGTTAAACGAAAACAAACGCGGCTCAATTTCCGCAATCGTAAATCCCGAAACGGGGCAGGCAAATTTCTCGGAAAAAAGCTTCTGCTCACCGCTTTTCGCATCCTCGGCAATCACCAGCCCATCCGCCAAATTCAGGGCAGTTTCCACCGAATCCGCCAAACGCTTTTGTAACGTCTCCCGCTGATCACTGCGTATCGCCAAACGATCAACCACAACAGAGATATCGTGCTTTAATTTTTTATTCAGCGCAGGAACAGCGTCAATTTCGTAAAGCTCACCGTCAACCTTAACGCGCCCGAAGCCTTTTGCCTGTAATTCCTTGAATTCTTTGCGATATTCACCTTTGCGCCCGCGCACAATCGGAGCGAGGAGATACAGCTTCGTGTCATCTTCCATTTCCAAAATCTGGTCAACAATCTCGCTAACCGTCTGGCTGGTAATCGGCAAGCCCGTCGCAGGAGAATAGGGCACACCAATACGCGCCCAAAGCAGACGCATATAATCGTAAATCTCTGTAACTGTCCCGACCGTTGAGCGCGGGTTACGGCTGGTTGTCTTCTGTTCAATCGAAATGGCAGGGGAAAGCCCTTCAATGCTGTCCACATCCGGCTTTTGCATCATCTCTAAAAACTGGCGCGCATAGGCCGAAAGGCTCTCAACATAGCGTCGCTGACCTTCCGCATAAATCGTATCAAACGCAAGCGAGGATTTACCCGACCCCGAAAGCCCCGTAATCACGATCAACTTATCGCGCGGAATATCCACATCGATATTCTTCAAATTATGCTCGCGCGCACCGCGTATAGATATTTCCGTCAACATGTCGATATTTATGGCGCAAGGGCGACAAAAAAGAAAGTTAAATGATGGTCATGGTATCCATGGCATAATATTTTGTAACGCACACCAGCATTCTGCGAAATAAGAGGCACGAAAACCAATAACACAAAAGGATTTTTCAAATATGTACGATCTGTATTACTCTCCGGGCGTCTGCTCCATGTCGGTTCATGTCTGCCTTAACGAATTGGACGTAGAATTTACACCTCATAAAGTCGATCTTTCAAAAGGCGAACATAAAAAGCCTGAATATTTGAAAATCAACCCGCGCGGGCAAGTCGGCGCGTTAGGCACACCAGATGGCCTTGTAACGGAAAATGCGGCGATGATTATCTATTTGAATGATAAGCACGGCGGAGAACTGATTCCTGCACAGGGATACGAACGCGCCCAAGCCTTACAATGGTTGATGTACGCAAATTCAACACTGCACCCGACATACGCGAAGGCGCTGTTCTCGATCAGAAACGAAGCACCCGAAAACATTGTAAAAACAGCCTGTGATGGTATTCAAGATCAATGGAATTTAATCGAAAAACAGCTCGAAGAAAGCGGCGGTCCTTATCTGTTGGGCGAACGTTTTTCGGCGGGGGATATCTATATCGCTGTTGTCGCAAACTGGCAATTCATCCCGCATTTGCCAACATTTGGCCCGAAAACTAAGGAATTGCTGGAAAAAGTAACGGCGCGCCCAAGCTACCAAAAAGCCATAGAAACCGAAGGCGTTGACTACAAGGCGCTCGCCGCGTAAGCCAAGCGTCACCCCTAAATACACAAACCCCCGAAGACGGCATTTGTCTCGGGGGTTTGGTTAGATACATTGATCTGAAACTATTTTCGGGCCGGAATAGCCCCTTTAGCAAGGCTAGAGTGCCATCCCTTTTCGGGAGGACCAAATGCCGATCGCTCCAGCAGTCTTAATGGCACCGTTTCCGGCCTTCAAATACTGTTCTTGATCATTCATCTGATCACCTCCTTTCTTAGTTAACGATAATATTAGTGTATTCGCGAATAAGCCGCTCGTCAAGGGTTGCGAGCGACATACCCACATTTCAGTGGGGCATAAAACACGATGTGTGAAGGTTAAGCAGGTGTGTGTGGATCTGCGTCTTGACCATTCTCAGGGTCAGAATATTTGACAGTAACGCCTGCCTCTTCAAGCGCGGAAAGCGCGTCAGGTTCAGCCCCCTCAGGAACACGTATTTCAACAGCACCTGCATCACTTAGAGATTGAACCGCAGCGCCAATTTTGGCTTGCCTCAAAAGCAGTCGCTCATCCGCACGTGGGTCAGGAACAACCGCAATATTATCCGCGCCTGTCTCTTCCAAAGCCTGCACAGATTCCGCATAACGCAATGACTTGCTTTCTTTATGTGCAAATAAAGCTTCATCGGCCTTTTCACATGCCGATTCTGCCGTGTCATCGGCATTAAGAATATGCATGCCCGCACTGGAGACCAGCGGAAACACTTGCCCGTCATATTCGAAAGAAAACGCTGAGAGATTGTCTTTGATACGCGCTTCAATAGAGCGGAGCATCTGTTCGGCCTGTTCTGCGCTATCGGCGCGAACCTGTAATGTCAGCGCAAATTCATCGCCGCCAAAACGATATTCGGCTTGTGATGCTGCCGCATCTGCGTCGGCTGTGCGTGGTGTAAACAAATTATCCGAAGGCACTGCTTTGTCTGATGCACGATTCTCATGTTCAGGCCGCTCACCGCCGTCATGGCGTGTAATAGACTTCAACTTTTCTGCAAAGGCCTGCAATCCTGCGTCACCTGCGGCGTGTCCATATGTATCGTTCAACCCTTTAAAGCGGTCCAAATCAAACAATATCACCGCGGAATGCATTTCAGGGTCTTTATCCTGCTGCCTGACAAGCGTTTTGATCTGCTCACTAAAGGCCAGGCGATTACCCGATTGTGTTAGAGCATCGAGGCGCGCGACTTTTTCGCTGGCATCGGCGCGCTGCTTATGGGCTTCCTTATTAAACAAGCGCATGTTAGAGATGCCCATCGTCTGCGCCATGACGGTAAACATCTCCGCCATATCCACTGCACGACGCGCGCTTTCTTCGTCGTTGTGCATGCGCGCATCATCAAAGGCCGAGAAAGTATTGTCGATATGCTTTTGTAAAAGCGCACCAATCCCGGGTCGCCTTTTAACATCCTCAAGCTCCATAATGTGCCTTGAGATGTATTCCATCCGCTCTTCGGTGGTGTCCAGTTTGTCTTTAAAGCTCATATATCACCCGTTTTTTGCTTTTTCATAAGATCAAAAAGCCAGCCTGTCAAACTTTTTGATACATCGCATATAATATACGAATAATGTATATTTTCCAAAAAGATATGTTTCGGGCGGCGCAATCGCGTTTTACCTACTAAAATACTCCACATAATTTACAAAGTTACGGCAAAAAGGCTTTAGTATCGCTGGCGTAGGGTCTATACTCTGATTCCTAAATACATTTAAAGACGGAGTAAATATCGTGGCAGCTAGTGTCAATAAGGTCATTTTAGTCGGAAATTTGGGTGCAGACCCTGATATCCGCACCATGCAATCGGGCGATAAATTGGTAAACTTATCAATCGCAACATCAGAAAGCTGGAAAGACAAAATGTCCGGTGAACGCCGCGAAAAAACCGAATGGCATCGCGTTGTAATTTTTAATAAAGGCCTTGTGAATGTTTGTGAGAACTATCTTAAAAAGGGCGCGAAGGTGTACATCGAAGGTCAGCTTGAAACCCGCAAATGGCAAGATCAAAACGGCAACGACAAATACACAACCGAAATCGTTCTGCGCCCGTATCGCGGAGAGCTAACGATGCTTGACTCACGCGGCGGCGGAGCAGGGGCAGGTGACTACGGCGGCGGTGGCGGCCAATCATTCAATGATGGCGGTATGTCAGATTATGGTGGTGGCGCTCCGATGAACCAACAGCAGCAATCACAACCACAATCAAATACTATGGTTGACGCCATGGATGATGAAATCCCGTTCTAGGATATCTAAACGCCATTAAGACGGATTAACTAAACAGAACCAGGATGACAGAATGAAAATTAGACTACTCGCGTTAACATGCCTCTCAATGGCGCTCCCCTTTACGGCAGTCATCGCGCAAGACGGAACCGCCGTCGATGCAGATGAAATCCTCAGAAACCAACCCGCCAGAACCGCACCGCCAACGGCGGCAACCGGCACGGACTTAAGGGATGTGGAGTTAGAACAAGGGCTGGCCGAAGCAAAAGCTGAATTAGAAGATGAGGCTGTGCTCAAGAAAAAAGTAGAGCTGGCAAAGACAATGCACGTGATCAGACCAACCAGAGATCAGGTTGAAGCAGCCGTAAATAGGGTGGCGCAAAGGCTGGCTCCGCAAGACCGTCAGAACTTCATCATCGCCATGCGCGCGTCGCTAAACTATAACGCGATTGAGCGCATATCAATCGACGCAATGGTTGAGACATATACGCTAAAGGAACTGGAATCCATGGTTGAATACTATTCCAAGCCCGAAGCCGAATCTGCGTCACGCAAAATCGGGTCATGGGCGGGGCAGGTCCAGCCGCAAATCGCTAAAATGCTTGATGAGGCCATGATGCGCATAAAAACGGGCCAGTAATAAAAAAATAATAACCAAATAAGAACCACGACTTTTAAGACTGCATGAGTGAATACTATCTATGAGTGAAGATCAAACACCTGAAAATCCTGATGAAAACCAACCCAGCATCGCGCTGGAAGAGGAAATGAAGCAATCCTACCTCGATTACGCAATGAGCGTGATCGTGAGCCGTGCGCTTCCGGATGTTCGTGATGGTCTGAAACCCGTGCACCGTCGCATCTTGTATGCAATGCGCGTCGGCGGTTACAGCTCAAGCAAGCCTTACAAAAAGTCGGCACGTATCGTCGGTGATGTAATGGGTAAATACCACCCGCATGGCGACTCTGCGATCTACGATTCTCTTGTGCGCATGGCGCAACCGTGGTCTTTGCGCGTGCCGTTAATAGACGGGCAGGGTAACTTCGGATCAATGGACGGCGATTCACCTGCGGCGATGCGTTACACTGAAGCACGTCTTGAGAAGGCTGCTGAAAGCGTTCTTGAAGATATCGACAAGGACACTGTTGATTTTCAGCCAAACTATGATGAAAGCGAACGTGAGCCGAAGGTTTTGCCTTCGCGCATTCCAAACCTTCTTGTCAACGGCGCAGGCGGTATCGCCGTCGGTATGGCAACAAACATCCCGCCACATAACCTCGGCGAAGTTATCGACGCATGCTGCGCTTTTGTAGATAACCCTGAGATCACAACTGAAGAACTGATCGATATCATTCCGGGACCCGATTTCCCGACAGGCGCACAAATTTTGGGTAGGTCGGGCATCCACTCTGCATATCACACCGGAAACGGGTCAGTGAAAATGCGCGCCAAAACCTCGATCGAAGAAATTGGCAAGCGTGAAGCCATCATCGTTCACGAAGTGCCATATCAGGTCAATAAAGGAAAGCTACTCGAACGCCTCGGCGAAGTTGGTCGTGAAAAAATCGTCGAGGATATCCATGAAATCCGCGATGAATCTGACCGTGACGGCGTACGCATCGTGATTGAGCTAAAAGTCAACGCAAACTCAGATGTTGTGCTAAACCAATTATTCAAATACACGGCGCTACAAACAAACTTCTCGTGCAACATGGTCGCGCTTCATAACGGCAAGCCGCAAATCATGATCCTGCGTGACATGATCAAGGCCTTCGTGAAATTCCGCGAAGAAGTCATCACACGCCGAACCATCTACGAACTCGGCAAGGCCAGAGACCGCGCGCATGAATTAGCAGGCTTAGCCATCGCCGTTGCGAATATTGATGAAGTCATCGCCCTGATCCGTAACGCACCAAACCCGACCGCCGCGCGTGAAGGTTTGATGGGCAAACGCTGGCCCGCGCATGATGTTGCGCCGCTGATTGAATTGATTGACGACCCTGAACATCCGTTGGATGATCAGAACACCTACCAAATGTCGGAAACGCAAGCCCGCGCAATTCTTGACCTGCGCCTGCACAAATTAACGGGGCTTGAGCGCGAAAAAATCAGCGATGAATTGAAACAAATTACTGATCTTATCGCTGAGCTCTTGGATATTTTGCGTGACCGCGCAAAAATGCTTGCCGTTCTGGTTGAAGAATTACAAGACGTGAAAGAACGCTTTGACACACCGCGCCGAACCGAATTGGTAGAAGCCGAGTTCGAAGTCGATATGGAAGACCTAATTCAGCGTGAAGACATGGTTGTGACAATTACACACAGCGGCTACGCCAAGCGCGTACCTCTGTCGACTTACCGCGCGCAACGCCGCGGCGGTAAGGGGCGCTCAGGCATGTCGATGAAGGATGAAGATTTCATCTCCGACCTGTTCGTCGCCAGCACGCACACGCCGATTCTGTTCTTCACATCCCGCGGTATCGTGCACCGCATGAAGGTTTATCAGCTGCCGCTTGCCACACCGCAAAGCCGTGGTAAAGCGCTGGTCAATTTGCTCCCGCTTGAAAAAGACGAAAATATCAGCGTTTACATGCGTACCCCCGAAGATGAAGACATCTGGGATAATCTGGACATCATGTTCGCCACCAGCCACGGCTCAGTGCGCCGCAACAAATTGACGGACTTTAAAAATATCCGCTCCAACGGTTTGATCGCCATGAAGTTAGGGGAGGGCGAAAGCCTTGTCTCCGTGGCGATTTGTGCCGAAGATGAAGATGTGATGCTCTCCACGCGTATGGGAAAGGCAATCCGCTTCCCCGTCACAGATATTCGTGTCTTCTCAGGTCGTACATCAACAGGTGTACGCGGTATCAAACTCGTTGAAAAAGACGATGAAGTCATCTCTATGTCGATCCTCAAACATATCGATGTTGAAGCAGACGAGCGTAACGCCTACCTCAAGCAAGCCGCAAAAATGGCAGGGGATGACGGCGAAGGCTCTGATGCCGAAGACACCGATTTCGATATCAGCGAAGAACGCTTCAACGAACTACAGGAAAACGAACAATTCTTGCTCACTGTCTCCAACAAAGGCTTCGGCAAGCGCACATCTGCTTATGAATACCGCGTCTCAGGCCGAGGCGGCCAAGGCGTCGCCAACATGGCCTTGACCAATAAGAATGGCGGCGAAGTCGTCGCAACATTCCCCGTTACTGATGCGCACCAGATCATGCTCGTCACCGATGGCGGTCAATTAATCCGCACGCGCGTTGTCAATGTCCGCAAAACAGGCCGTAGCGCGCAAGGTGTTACCATCTTCAAGGTTGGAAAAGATGAAAATGTCGTTTCTGTCGCCTGGCTCGTTCAAGATGAAGAAGATAATGCAGCAGAGATCATTGAAGGTGAAAGCCAAGAGGAGAGCAGCTCTTCATCTGATGACGATAATCAAAAAATTGACGAAAACACAGAAAAGCCCGAGGAGTAATTGAAATCAGTTTGCTTCAGTGTCGTTTTTCTCTTCTGGCTCATTCGCATCATAAAAAATAACACCCAGAAGAACTGCAGAAACTATAACCGCACCAGTGGTCATGAAAAGTTTAATAAGAAGTGCAACAGGAACTATCTTTACCCAAACATTTACAACAAAAAGAGCAAGTGTAGTACAAATTAAAACAAAGCTGAGCTGACGAAAAAAATTGGTTACGCTTGCTTGGAATTTGTTTTTTGGTTTCCTTTTCGAAATTTTCTTAATGTCGTACTTCATAAAATTATATCCTTTGCTTGTGAGAGACTAAAATATAAAATTTTATAAGAGATTAAAATGACAGAAAAAAACGCAAAATACACGGTCGGCGTCTATCCCGGTACATTTGACCCCGTCACCAAGGGACACCTGCACCTGATCCGCCGCGCCAGCCGCGCAGTTGATAAGTTGATTGTCGTCGTCGCCAGCAGTGATAAGAAAAACCCTCTCTTCAAACATGAAAAGCGCAGAGAAATGATAGAGGCCGACATCGCAAATATGAGCAATATCGGTTGTGAGATTGAGGTTCAATCCTTCGATTGCCTTCTTGTGGATTTTGCTAAGAATGTAGGGGCGTCCTTCATTTTCAGGGGGTTACGCGCTGTTTCTGATTTTGAATATGAATTCCAAATGACGGGCATGAACGCGAAACTCGACCCCGATATCGAAACGCTATTCCTCATGGCTGCTGATAAGTGGCAATTCGTCTCATCATCCTTCGTCAAAGAGATCGCCAGCCTTGACGGCGATGTGTCTGATTTCGTGACGCCACAAGTCGAAGCTGCCCTCAAGAAAAAATTCAAAAAAGAGTGAAGGAAAATCTTGACCTTAGCTGCGTAAATACATATGGTACGCGCACATCTTGCGGAGATATCCGTATCATTTGGTAAGATCGCTTAGCTCAGCCGGTAGAGCAACTGACTTTTAATCAGTAGGTCGAGAGTTCGAATCTCTCAGCGATCACCATCTTCCTGCTATATAAATCAAATACTTATTAAGCTTCAAAGCCTTATCGTTGCAGCTGAGCCACGTAAGTGATAAGACGGAGTATGGGTGGATTTTTAAAAGTAGTATTACTTATAACACTGTTTTTTCCTTCTTTCGCTTATGCCCTATCTTGCGGTGACCCGACTAGTGTCATAGTTGGTGACTGCGAAGAAGCCGAATGTACTGAAGGTTTCAAAGTCACCATTGATTTTCGAACATATGAAGGATGTATACCTCATTACACTATTGGAGACGCAACCAAGCTTGATTTAAAAACATTGAGGCTTAGTATACTTTGGTCAAATAGAGAGGATGATCAAGGTACCATTTATCAATTAAGAGACGATGATTGGAGTACAAGTAGTGAAGTAGAGCTTATGAGCGAACGTAGCCTCGATGCAGCTCTTCGTTCTTGGAAGTACAAAATTTTGTTTGAAAAACTATATCTTGTTGCATGGAGGGTGCTAGATATTTTTATAGTTTTATTTTGCTCCACCGTGCTCATAATATCTATTGTGAATTTTGAGAAGAGGTACATCCGCAAAGACAGGGATATTCGCAGCCCCTTTATTCCGCAATTATATATCTTTCTGTTCTCATTAATACCTGCATCTTATGCAATATCTTTTTATATTATCTATTACACATCGATTTTCTTAATTGTTGTTCCGTTGATTTGGGCTTTTGAGCTAATAATTTTCATTCTTTATGAACTTGTTAGAGTCCTCAAAAAGGGCTCCGGAAACAGCTGAGGCTATACTTTGTCTATGTCTCTTAAATCTAGTGCACAAAAGTGCTACCCAATAACAACATTTGTCATGATTTTAGCAATTGCTAATTTTATGTTGTCAGGCTAAAAATAATCGCCTATCCTAAAAATAAGGAGTGCTCTAAGCCTATGATAATAAAACATTTCAAAAAACATCTGATCCTTTCCTTTGGACTTATAACGATGGCCTGCATAAGCAGCCAAGCCCTCGCAGCGGAAAAATTTAAGGCTGTCACCACCTTTACCGTGATTGCCGATATTGCGCAAAATGTTGCAGGTGATGCTGCGATCGTTGAGTCGATTACCAAGCCCGGCGCGGAAATCCATGACTACCAACCAACACCGCAGGACATTGTGCGCGCAAAGGGCGCAGATGTCATTTTATGGAACGGGCTGAACCTCGAACGCTGGTTCGAACGTTTTCTGACTGATGTGAATAATGTGCCGAGCGTTATCGTCTCCGAAGGGGTTGAGCCGCTATCAATTTACGAAGGGCCATACACGGGAAAACCAAACCCGCACGCATGGATGTCGACGCAAAGCGCACTAATCTATATCGAAAATATCCGCAAGGCCTTCGCAGAAATGGACCCTAAAAATGCAGCAACATACAATGCGAATGCAAAGGCGTATGCTGAACAGGTCAAGGCCATCAAAGCCGATTTGAAAAAAACCTTAAGCGATATTCCCGAAAATCAGCGCTATCTCGTCACCAGTGAGGGCGCGTTTAGCTATCTCGCGAAAGATTTAAACATGCGGGAAGTCTATCTCTGGCCAATGAATGCAGATCAACAAGGCACACCGCAACAGGTGCGCAAGGTCATTGATACAGTGCGCGCAAAAAACATTCCCGTCGTGTTCAGCGAAAGCACCATTTCTGATAAAGCGGCAAAACAGGTGGCCTCCGAAACAGGTGCAATATATGGCGGTGTTCTCTATGTCGACTCACTCAGCGAACCTGATGGCAAAGTGCCTACATATCTTGACCTGTTGACGGTCACCACAAACACCATCGCCGATGGTTTCAAAAATGCCCTTGGCAACGAATAGAGCAACCGTATGAGCGATGTCATAGAGCTGAAGGATATTAGCGTCACCTACCCAAATGGTCACACTGCCCTTCGAAACGTAAGCGGTAATCTTCACAGCGGCACGATCTGCGGGCTGGTTGGCGTTAATGGCGCAGGGAAGTCCACGCTGTTTAAAGCCATCATGGGCTTTATCAAACCGACAAACGGCAGCGTTAAAATTATGGGGCAGGATGTTCGCGCGGCGCTAAGGCAAAATCTTGTCTCCTATGTTCCCCAAACCGAAGAGGTGGACTGGAACTTCCCCGTCCTGGTCGAAGATGTCGTCATGATGGGGCGCTTTGGGCATATGGGCTTTTTACGCCGCGCATCGAAGGAAGACAGGCAAGTGGTTGAACAAGCGCTGGAACGTGTCGGGATGAGTGCCTATAAAAACCACCAGATCGGCGAATTAAGCGGTGGCCAAAAAAAGAGGGTGTTCGTTGCCCGTGCCTTGGCACAAGGCGGAAAGATTATATTACTGGATGAACCTTTTACAGGTGTTGATATCAAAACTGAAGAATCGCTGATTACCCTTTTCCGCTCTTTGGCGGCAGAAGATCACCTGATTTTAGTCTCCACACACAATCTTGGTAGCGTCCCAAGCTTTTGTGATGAAGTCATACTGATCAATAAAGAGCTGCTTGCATACGGGCCTGTCGAAACAACATTCACACAAGAAAACCTTGCCAAAGCCTTCGGCGGCATGTTGCGCCACCACCAGCTTGTCGGGGCAGATCTGCATGATGATGAGGATCAGCGCGGCATCACCGTTCTAACTGACGATGAACGTCCGCTAGTTCTATACGGGGAGCGTGGCGGCGAAAAAATCACATCGCATGGCGGTAAAGATGATTGAATATCTTCTCGAGCCCTTCGCTTACAACTATATGGTTAAGGCCATATGGGTAAGTGCGCTTGTGGGCGGTGTGTGTGCGTTTTTATCTGCGTACTTGATGCTCAAAGGTTGGTCGTTGATGGGGGATGCGTTGGCACATTCCATCGTGCCCGGCGTTGCTCTGGCACATCTTTTGGCTCTGCCTTATGCGATCGGGGCGTTTTTTACCGGGCTCTTGGCCGCGCTAAGTATGGTTATGATCAAACAGAAAACAAAGCTAAGAGAGGATGCCGTTATAGGCCTGATATTTACGTCTTTTTTTGCGGCAGGCCTCCTGATGGTGTCAATAAACCCGACAGCAGTAAACATTCAAGCCATCATTTTGGGCAATATTCTCGCCATTTCTGATTATGATCTCATTCAAGTGGTTATTATTTCGATTGTCTGCTTCGTTGCTCTTCTCTTGAAGTGGAAAGATCTCATGGCGGTGTTCTTCGATGAAAAACATGCGCGTAGTATCGGAATTCCCGTAAACGGTCTTAAAATCCTGTTTTTCACGTTGTTAAGCGCGGCCTGCGTCGCGGCTTTGCAAACAGTCGGGGCATGCCTTGTGATTGCTATGGTTATTACGCCGGGGGCAACGGCGTATTTGCTGACAGACAAATTTCACCGATTAATCATCATCGCGGTCAGCTTGGGAAGCGTAACCAGCGCAGCAGGCGCGTACGCCAGCTACTTTCTTGATGCCAACCCGGGGGGGCTGATCGTCTCCTTTCAAACTCTCATTTTCCTGGTCGCCTTTGTTTTTGCACCGAAATACGGGCTTGTTAAAAGAAGGGCGACAATCCATGGATAGCATAATCACATTTGTGACAGAGCCACTCTCTTATGAATTCATGCAACGCGCACTGATCATGTCCGTCCTGATTGCCTGCGTCTGTTCAATTTTCTCATGCTTTTTGATTTTAAAAGGGTGGTCATTAATGGGCGATGCCGTGTCGCACGCTATTTTGCCCGGTTTGGCCATCGCCTATGTCATCGGTATACCGCTAGCGATAGGAGCTTTCCTTGCCGGTGTGTTCTGCGCGCTGTCCACAGGGTACCTAAAGCAAAATAGTCGCGTAAAAGAAGACGCCGTCATGGGGATCGTATTTTCGGGCATGTTTGCTTTTGGCTTGGTACTATTATCTAAAATCGAAAGCGATATACATTTGCTCCACGTCTTATTTGGAAATGTGCTCGGAATTTCTAAGGCAGATTTGATAGAGGCAGGGAGTATTGCGGCACTCTGTTCCGCGATCATGTTGATCAAGCGCAAGGATTTGATGCTTTATTGTTTTGACCCTGCCCACGCTGCTGTGATCGGGCTGCCTGTTCGCATTCTTCACTTTGGTTTGTTGATTTTACTGTCGCTGACAATCGTCTCATCATTAAAGGCCGCAGGCATTATTTTGGTTATAGCCATGTTAATAGCCCCGGGCGCTATCGGCTTTTTACTTACCCGCTCATTTGATAAAATGTTGATCATCGCGTTATCAGCATCAATATTATCTTGCCTTGTCGGAACGATCTTAAGCTTTCACATGGATGCAGCAACCGCCCCGCTGATTGTCGTCATCCAAGCCGTATTATTCATGTTGGCGCTCTTCTTCAGCAAGGGGCTCAGCAACGAAACGAAAGGAGTTCCTTATGCCGAATAAAGTACAAAAGAAGCATGAAGTAACACTGGCGGATCCGGAAACACAAGCCAGTTGGTTCAACCGCGTGCGAGAGGCGCACCAAACAGAAACCACGGAAGATTATGTCGAACTGATTGCCGATCTAATCGCCGTACAAAAAGAAGCCCGTGCCAGCGACCTTGCGGCACGTCTGGGCGTCGCAAACCCGACCGTCAGCAAAATGCTCTCCCGCCTGCAAGAGGAGGGCTATATTGAAAGCCAGCCTTATCGCTCAATCTTTTTGACCACAAAAGGCGAAAAGCTCGCCGCAAAATGCAAAGAACGCCACCAAATCGTATTGGACTTTCTCATCCGCCTCGGCGTTAATCCCGAAACAGCCGAATTCGACGCAGAGGGCATCGAGCACCACATCAGCGAAGAAACGCTAAAAATCATGAAAGATTTTAAATTCTAAAAACGCCTTACAACTACAGGAAAAACGCCGCATTAGATGGGGAGCCCTGAAATGTACCGAGAGATATCTCGAACTGATTTTTTTGAGATTTTAGCGCTTTGGAAGAAGCACTTGGCAATAGCTGCACAGCGCCAATATTTTGTGCCTGATGATACCTGTCGCTGCTTTTGAACGCCTTGAATTGCCGCTTATTAATCAGATTTTGGTTTCCAGAGTGCTTTATAAACTTCACTATTCCCTTTCAAGGCTTTTTGAAGGTCTTGGCGATAATTCTCAGGTATATCTCTCTTACCATTATCTAAGCCTGAATACCCTAAAGCCATTTTACCATCAGGAACATCAAAGCCAATAAATTCAAGAATTGTCGGAAAGATATCAAAGTGAGTTATAAATTCTCTTTTTTTGTTGAATGCCCCATCTGAAGATATGAATAAGTTATAAATTGATCTTTCCGACCCCAAAATATCAAATTGTTCATTCAGCGGACCACCTCCAAATGCCAAATGGTCTCCCATAACAACGATCTGAATATCATTTGACCAACCGTTTTTTTCAATAAAGTCTATGAAATCTGCAGTCTGCAGCGCAGTACATTCTATTATACCTTTAAATCCTTTGTGGCCATGCCTTCCGCATTTTTTATTTAAAAATCCATGCGGTGGGTGCATATCAACAGTCAAAAGAGTCAGGTTGAAAGGTTGGTCTTCTTGCATTAAATCACTTAGCTTTAGCTTGGCTTCTTGAAACAAATCATCATCATGCAATCCCCATTGGTTAAAATGCTGTTTTTGATATCCTTTTTCCAGCCACTGCCCACCAAATCTGGATTGGAATAGGCGCTTTCTAAACTTTCAACATATATAAGCACTAAATTTTTCGGCTGACCTGACGGTAGAGTCACATCACTGGGGGCGGTATATAAAGGTGCAAAATTGTCAATTTGATCAGTCTGTTCTGTAAAAAGAGTTCTTACACTCGAAAAAGCATTAAGACTGTATAGAAAGCATGACAAGCTCAAGACAAATAAAAGCAGACTTAAAGACACAGAAAATCCGTTTGACTTTCGAATTGTAGGGATTTTGAGTTTAAGAATTGTATTCTTGAAAACCCAAATGAAGGGCTTAAAAAACACTCTGATAGATGATGTTAACCGCTCTCGTTTTTTTTGATAAAATAGCGACTCCAAAACGTAAATCCCGACTGCGGCATACACACTCGCGAGCAATACAGAACGAATAAAGCTACTTATATATTCGGGATCAGCTGTAAAAAGGCCATCAGAAAAAAGCGTTGTGTGAAATAAAAGTTGAGAAAGGCTTACTGATCCAAATTTTCGCTCCAGCCATAAGGATAAGAATACAAAGAAAAGAGCCAGATATATCAGGATATATTTTAAAATATTTTGAATTATCACAATTAAAGAACACCATTTATATTTTTTAAATCTATATTAAAGCCAAAGTTTATAGTCAATTGCTAACGGTCAACCAGTCAGTATATATTTCTGACACACCTATATTATGCAAGCTTTCCCACTCTTCCTGAGAATTCACGGTATGTGCATAGGTTGGAATTCCTTTTTGGGCTAAGTCATAAGGGAAGCGATGTGTTACAAAAGAATAGGGCAGCCCCCATTTTTTCAGTTTTTTTGATGTTTTTGACAAAACCCGTTCTCTTGAAACTGTGAGAGCATATAGAGACATGCCTTCAACTGTACCCCGTCAGCACAAGTTGGACAGTTGATGGTGTATTGTTAAGGTGATGT
>CAZPMH010000030.1:0-20006 GCA_964587815.1 uncultured Micavibrio sp. | reverse complement strand
TGATCTTAAAGGGTGAGATTGGCAAGATTCATGATGTGATGGAACAGAATAATTCCATTGGTATGTCGACTTTTGACCAATCATTGATGCGCCTTTATATTGAAGATCTTATCACGGAAGACAGTGCGATCACGAATTCCGATAAGCCTTCGGATATGAAAATCAAAGTTCAGCAAACAAAGTTGGTGCAAGAATCGCGGAGTGCAAACACGAATGCGCTTGATGCTGTTGATACATCGCGTATTTCGTTTAGTGAATAACCGCCGTGTTTTATTCACATTTTTAGAGAACAGCCGCACATCTCCTGTTTTGAAAAGTTTTTTATTCTGATATACTATTGAAACGAATCAATGGGCAGAAGTTCTTTTGCCTTTCTTTTCAAAAGTTTATAACTCGGAGTATTTCCTGTCATGTTTTCCATGCGTCCGCATACCTTAAAGGCTCGCGCCTGTTTTCCAGTACTTTTCGCTTCACTTTTTTTGCTGAGTGCGTGTGATCTTGCGAAGAATTATACAAAGACTGATCGTGCAGCAAATGCGGAGGTTCAGGATTTCAGAGATGCGCTTGCTGAGCGTTTGCCAGAGGATGATGAAAAAGAGGAAAAGGTTGCCTCAATTCCGCAATTGCAGCCCTATGTTTCTATGACGCCTGCTGAAATGAAGACGATGCCATTGGTGTCGATTTCTGTTAACCAGTCAGTGCCGTTGCGCGATATTTTATATGAGTTAGCCGAGCAGGCAAATTACGACATTGAGTTGGATCCTAATATTCGTGGATCAATTATTTTTACAGCGCGTAACAAGCCGTTTGATGTTGTGGTTAAGCGTATTTCTTCCATCGCCGGGTTGCGTTACAAATTTGAAGATTCATTCCTGCGTGTTGAGTTGGATCGTCCGTATCTGAAGACTTATAAAATTGACTATCTTAGCTTTGTTCGTACTAATCAAGGTAACGTAAACACAACTGTTTCTGTTGTTTCTGAAGAGGGTAATGGTGCGTCTACAGGTTCGAGCTATACATCGTCTTCTGAGAATACAGCAGATTTCTGGGGGGAGTTGGAGGTCAATCTTGCTCAAATTCTTGATGGTTCTAATGTTGCCTCTTTGAGGACACGAAGAGATCCGCGTATTACTGCCGCACAGCAGAATCCTGATGTTGTTCCTGTCGCACCAGAGCAGGCGGGTGCGGACGGTGTTCAGGTGCAGCCGCCGCAAGCTGTCTTGAATGTTGAGGCTTTGCCTGTCGATGATGTCAATGGTGAAGAGGATGATGCGGAACGTTCAACGACGTTTAGTATTAACAGGCAGGCGGGTATGATTACCGTGTTTGGATCTGAGCGCGTGCATAAGCAGGTTGTAAAATACTTAGAAGAATTGCGGAGATCTGTTACTGCGCAAGTCTTGGTTGAGGCGAAGATTTTTGAGGTTAGTTTATTTGATGAGCACTCGAGCGGTGTGCAATGGAGTGCATTCTCTGGTGAGTTCGGTTTCGGTTTTCTGGATGTTTCTGCGCCGTTTGCTTTACAGGAGCCGGGAACAACGGTAGGTGGCGTTATTCCTGCTGTTTCTAATAGTTTCGTTGATTACACAGGAAATGATTTTGGCGCCTTTATTGAGGCATTGTCAGCTTTCGGTACTGTTCGTGCTCTGGCGAGCCCTCGCATGACTGTTTTGAACAATCAAGCAGCGATATTGAATGTCGCAACAAATCGTGTTTTCTTTGAAATCGACGTTGATTTTCAGCCCCCTACGCTTGAAGCACCAGGAAATACAGATGTTGACGCCGACATTAGAAGTGTTCCCGAAGGTGTTCTTATTAATGTGCAGCCATCAGTTAATATTCAGGAGCAAACTGTTTCCATGCTTGTTCGTCCCACGATCACAAGGATTGTCGGCTCTGTTCCAGACCCTTCCGTCGCGTTCCTTAGTGGTGTTACAGGCGTTGAGTCGCAAATTCCTGAGGTCAATATTCAGGAGATTGACACAGTTATTAAGGTTAATTCTGGTCAACCCGTCGTTATGGGCGGTTTGTTACAGGATAAGGCTGAAACAAGGCAGGAATCGATCCCTGTTCTCGGCGAGTTGCCTCTTGTTGGTAAGGCTTTCCGTACCCACAGTGATAGCATAAGTAAGACTGAATTGATCATCTTTTTGAAAGCAACGATCATTAATAATGGTAATGAAACGGTTCATACCACTGATCGCGATCTTTACAAGATGTTTTCAGCGGATCGTCGTCCATTTGATTTGTAAGCTGAGGGTCTTTCACTGTGTCGTCAACTTTAGTTAAATATGCATTACTCGCAGCGATTAGGGATAAGTTGTTTTTATCCCTAATTGTGTGTTTGGTGGTCGCGGCGAGTTTGTCTTTTTTTCTGGGGGACTCTGCGCTTTCTGAGAAGGACGAGTTTACGTTAATTTTTGCGGCAAGCGGTATGCGCATTATTGTGGTCTTTGCGCTGGTGCTTTTTGTTGTTTTCTTTGTTCGTCGTTCGTTTGACAATAAGGATATTGAATTCCTGTTGTCTCGACCTGTCTCTCGGACGTCCATTATATTCTCTTACGCTTTTTCTTTTGCTGTTCTATCGTTCTTTATTTGTATTTGCCTCGGAGCTGTTTTGTTTGCTGTGGGGCCGCACTTATTTTCGCAAGGACATGTCCTGTGGATTTTTAGCGTTTTTGTGGAATGCGTCATCATGGTTAATCTGGCGTTGTTTTTTTCCATGTATATTTCCAGCGCAGTGACAGCCGTGATGGCCAGTTTAGGCGTTTATGTTCTCGGTCGTTTGATGGGGCAGTTTTTAGGGATCATTGATGCCAACCTTGTTGACGATACAGGCGTTTTTGCTATGGCATTACAGCTTGTTTCCGTTATCACGCCGCGTCTTGACCTTCTTGGGCAAAGTTCCTGGCTGCTTTACGGCATTGATAGTCATTTCAGCCTTTTAATGGTTCTTGTTCAGGGCGTTGTATTCTCTGCTCTTGTTTTATCTGCTGCGTCTTTTGACTTTGTTAAACGGCAATTTTGATGACAGCAAACGTTACAAAAAAAAATAAGCGAGTACTGGGACTGCAAATTTGTATTGCGGTCGCGCTTTTATTAAATGTGGTTTACTGGTTTTCCGTTCGCGATGTGCAGGCGCAATGGGGTAATGTTCCGCCTGCGCCTGAAAATTATTATGCAGCGATTTTTGGTTTGGGAGATAAAAGTTTTGCGTATCGTGTAAATTCCCTTATGCTTCAAAATATGGGGGATAGCGGAGGGCGTGTTACGCCGCTTAAGGATTATAATTTTGAAACTTTGACGAAGTGGTTTTTTGTTCAGGACTATCTTGATCCGCGTTCAAATTATATTCCGCAACTAGCATCCTATTATTTCGGATCCTTGCAAGAGCCGGAAAAATACAGGCCTGTTTTAGATTATTTAGAGCATGTGGGCGTGCGCACTGAGGGCGAGCGCTGGCGTTGGCTTGCGCATGCTGTTTATTTTGCTCGCTTTAAGCTTGATGATCAGGAAAAAGCGCTTTCTCTTGCCTATAAGTTGGCTCGTTCGGAGCATCCGGATATGCCGGGGTGGACAAGGCAAATGCCTGCGATCATTTTAAACAGCGAAGGGGACAGTAAGGCCGCATATACGATTATGGTGGAGATTTTGCGCAGCCAGATTGATGAACTTCACCCTAATGAAGTGAATGCCATGAAAGAGTATATATGTGTGCGTGTTTTGACCGAGGATGAGCGTAAAGATAACCCCCTTTGTGTTGAGGGCGAATAACGTTATGCGCTTGCTATCTTTAGATAAAATGCGTTTAATTTGATCATGGATAGCTTGCGTTTTACATTTACAGAAGTGTTATCCCTGTTTGGGGTTTTCCAGTGTGTGTATGTTATCGTTCACATATGCTTTCGTGCGCGACGTTTTGCGAATGCGTTTTTGCCATGTTTATATTTTCTGATATTAGGCGTAGCGTTTTTCACAGATGTGGCAGAACGTTTTTTAAGTGAAGGCTTTCAGGATTATGCGTCCTTGCAATGGTTCTTTTGGACTTTGGGAATCCCTGTCAGCGTTTTGCTGATTATTCAAATATCGCAAACCGCACGTTTGCCTAGCCTCATGTTTTGGTTTTTGCCCTTGCTCGTTCCATTGGCTTATTTCACGTCTGTGTTTTTGATTGGGTTTATTGATGAAAACTGTACGGAAGGAAACTGCAGAGAATTTTATACGTTGCTGAGCCTTTCCGGTTCCTTCGTTGGTGCTGTAAGTCTTTTATTGATTTGGTTTAAGCGAACAATTTTTGAGGATATACAAAAACAAAAGGCGGGGCAGGAGCGATATTGGCTCATCCTGTCTTTTATAACCATCAATATTGCTTATCTGGGGGTTGGTATTTTTGGTTCAGGCCTTGTGGGACCGGTTCAGTTTTCACTTTTCAGGACGGTTATTGGTCTAGGGTTTGTTTACTTGATTTCGACAAGCCTGTTTCGTATCTATCCAAGTGCATTTATTGTGACGCAAGAGAAGACGGCGTATGCATCTACTCTTTCAGATGAAGAACTTAAAGTGGCGCAACAGATTGTAACGCTTTTAGAGCGAGATAAGATTTATCATGAGGTGAGTTATTCACGATCCGACCTTGCGAAGGAGCTTGGTGTACCTGATGGAGCAGTTTCGCGTATTATTAATTTACATTTTAACAAGTCATTTCCGCAGCTTTTGAATGAATATCGCATTGAAGATTCAAAAAGATTACTGCTCGGCACGCAGGAAACGATCAAAGTTGTTGCGGAAGAGGTCGGGTTTAACTCTTTGGCGTCTTATAATCGTGCGTTTAAATCGATCGTTGGGCAAAGTCCGAGCGCTTATCGCAAGAATATGATTAATTAAGCCTTAAGATTATCAACATATCCACGCTTTTTGTTTTTTTGACTTGTCAATTTGTTTTTTTGCTTGACTCTATCCTTTAATTTAAAGGTTTTTTAGCTGTTTTTTCGCAATCTGAAGATATTGGGACTGTTCTGATTTTAAAAAGGCGTGTATGATTCGTTTTGTGTTGTTCAACACGTCCAAAAAAAATCTTAACAAACTTAAGACACTTTCAAAACTTCTAGAGGAGATTCTATAATGAATACATCTATCACTCATGCCGCAAAGGATGAAAAGGGCTTTACCCTTGTCGAATTGGCGGTTGTTATGGTTATTATCGGCTTACTTGTTGGTGGTATCCTTAAAGGTCAGGAAATGATCGCAAACGCACAGGTCACATCGACTGTTGCACAAATCAAAGCTATTGATGCTGCCACGGGTACATTCCGTGATATTTATAATGCTTTCCCTGGTGACATGTTGACACCAACCACACGTCTACCGAACTGTGCCGCTGCACCGTGTAACGTAGCGGGTGATGGTGACACACGTTTGGAAACTGTTCCATTAGCAGCAGTGGCGGCGGGTGAAGAACTTTCGTTTTTCCCTCATTTAGAAGCTGCTGATCTTGTTTCTGGTGTTAACGTTGGTAACCTTATGGATGCAAGCGTAACAGGTAACGAAATCGTACCTGGCTTCACGAACGGTGCTGCCGTTGGATTATTGGCGACACCACGTTCAGGTCACTATCTGTCTGTTGTACAGTCAGGTACAGCTGCTGGTCTTGGCTTGAAGCCGATTGATGCTGCACGTATGGATCGCAAAATGGATGATGGTGACCCAACTACTGGTGCTGCTGGTGGTGGCGGTGGCGCTACATGTGGTGCTGCTGGTGCATATGATGAAGATAACCAGGGGCAGACATGTACATTTAGCGTACGTATCCAAGGTTAATTCAAAAACCAAATGAATTTAGAAAGAGCCTCATAATGAGGCTCTTTTTTTTATTTTTCGTTTGTTTTCGTAATTGTTTGTGCGACCTTGGTCACGGATGCAATAAGATCCATCGGTAAAGGCAGGATTACAGTTGAGCCTTTTGCGTTTGTGAATTCCGACATTGTTCCCAGATAACGCAATTGCATTGTTTCAGGGCGTTTTGCAAGAATTGTTGCGGCTTCATCAAGTTGTACAGCAGCTTGTAATTCACCTTCGGCATTAATGATTTTAGCGCGACGCTCACGCTCGGCTTCGGCTTGCTTGGCAATTGCACGAACCATTGTCGCATCGATATCGAGGTTTTTAATTTCTACGTTTGTGACCTTAACGCCCCAGCCTTCGGTTTGCTGGTCGAGGATTTCCTGAATGTCGTGATTGAGCTGATCTCTTTTTGACAGCATATCATCCATTTCGTGCTTACCCAGTACCGAACGCAACGTTGTTTGCGCAAGCTGGCTGGTTGCCATGATGAAATCTTCCACCTTGTTGACCGCGTGGCCCGGATCAACAACACGGTAATAAACAACCGCATTCACTTTAACGGAGATGTTATCTTTTGAGATCACGTCTTGAGACGGGATGTCTTCGGTGCGGATACGCATATCAACCAGTAGGACGCGCTGAATGCCCGGAATGATAATTTGAATGCCGGGACCGCGGTTGCTTGTGTAGCGACCTAGCGTATAAATGACGCCGCGTTCATATTCCTGAATGATGCGTACTGACGAAAATAGTACGATGACCAGAAATACCAAAAAAGGGATAAAAAATTCCATGTTGCTCTCTCCTTAAAGTAATAAAAAATTATGCTGTTACAGTGACTTGCATTTTTCCAACGGATTTGACTTTGACTTGTTCGTTTTCTTCGAAATCCATTTCGTTTTCGGCGATGGCTTTCCAGATTTCGCCTTCAACGCGGACCGTTCCTGTTTTTCCGTCCCATGATAGAACTGTTGCTTCAGCGCCGATCATGCCTTCAATACCTGTCGTTGTTTTTTGACGTCTGAGCCAGACGTGAATCGAGATGACGATAAAAATAATGAAGAATTCGACAAATGCGATGCCGAATAAGGTCGGCCAGCCTATTGATATGCCGAAAATATAATCTGTGCCGCGTTGAAGGGTAAATGCAGCGTAAAGCGCGATTAGGCCGTTAAAAGCAAGCAAGCCGAATGAAATAATGGCAATTTCTGCAACCAGCAGCATTACGCCTGCAACATAAAGGGATGTCGTCGCGCTTGAAATATCAATAATTTCAAGCAAGTATAACGCGGTGATAAGGCTTGCGATCACGGTTTTGTCCTAACTATTTCTGTAATTGTGCTATTAAAGCATCTCCCATTTCGGATGTCGAGACTTCTTGGCAGTTATCCGCCATGATGTCGGGGGTTCTTGTGCCGTTGTTCAGAACGGTTTGAACGGCTGTTTCGATTTTGTCGGCTAAAGTGCCTTGGTCGAAAGAATAGCGAAGACACATTGCGAGGCTCAAAATTGTTGCCAATGGGTTGGCTTTGCCTTGATCAGCGATGTCAGGTGCGGAGCCGTGGACGGGTTCGTAAAGTGCGGTTGAACCTTCCGCGCCAAGAGAGGCGGAGGGCAGCATTCCTAATGAGCCTGTCAGCATGGCAGCCTCGTCTGAAAGAATATCGCCGAAGAGGTTATCGGTCACAATCACGTCAAATTGTGACGGATTGCGCAGGAGTTGCATCGCGCAATTGTCGGCATACATATGTTCCAGTGTAACATCAGCGAATTCTTTTGCGTGAAGTGCCGTGACATCTTCGCGCCAGAGTTTGCCGCTTTCCATGACGTTTGCTTTTTCGCAAGAATGAACCTTATTGCCTCGCTTTTTCGCCAGATCAAAGGCGACACGGGCAACGCGTTCGATTTCGGCGGTTGTGTAGACTTGGGTGTTCACGCCGCGGCGTTGTCCGTTTCCGAGGTCTTCGATGCCGCGTGGTTCACCGAAATAGACGCCGCCGGTCAATTCACGAACGATTAGAATATCAAGGCCGCGAACGATTTCGGGCTTTAATGTTGATGCATCAATTAAAGCATCGAAGACGAGGGCAGGGCGGAGATTGGCGAATAAATCCAGTTCTTTGCGCAATCTTAAAAGGCCTGCTTCGGGGCGTTTTGTGTATTCTACGCCATCCCATTTGGGGCCGCCGACCGCGCCGAGTAAGATCGCATCGGCATTTCGGCACTCTTCGAGTGTTTCATCGCTCAGCGGGATGCCGTGTTCATCAATGGAGCAACCGCCGACCAAGCCATCACGCGTGTTTATTGTAATGCCCTCGTTTTCATTAATCCATGCAATCACCTTTTTGGCTTCGGCCAAAATTTCAGGGCCGATGCCGTCACCGGCAAGTATTTGTAGTGTATAATTCATATTTAAATCCAGGGTTTGTTTTGTTCGCGTTTGTTTTCGAAATCTGCAATTGCGTTGTCTTTTTGTAGGGTCAGCCCTATGTCGTCGAGGCCGTTGAGCAGGCAATGTTTGCGGAAAGGATCAATCTCAAAATCGAATGAGAATTTGTTTCCGCGTGTGATTGTTTGGTTTTCCAAATCGACGGTTATTTCTGCATCTGGGTTGTCTTTGGCTTCTTGCATCAATTGATCAACTTGAGCCTGCGGTAATTCTATAGGCAAGATGCCGTTTTTGAAGCTGTTATTGTAGAAAATATCAGCGAAAGACGGGGCGATGATGCATTTTATGCCCATATCCAGAATTGCCCACGGTGCGTGCTCGCGCGATGAGCCACAGCCAAAATTTTCGCCTGTGATCAGAATTTGTGCGCCTTTATATTCGGACTTGTTTAAAACAAAGTCAGGTTTCTCGTTCCCGTCTTCGTCGTAGCGAATATTATAAAACGCGCTGACGCCGAGGCCTGTACGCTTGACGGTTTTTAGAAATTGTTTCGGAATAATAATGTCCGTATCGACATTAATCATGTCCAAGGGCGCGGCGCGAGCAGTCAGTGCGGTGAAGGCATCCATTTCTTACATCCAAATGTTATTTATGGGGTGTAATAGACAATATTGAATTTGAAAAATCAAGCGGCAGCCTCATTTAAATATGGGGGGCATCGCCTTCTGAGGAGGGGGCGGGTGTTAGGTTTGCTTGCTCTTGCAACTTCATGGTTTTGAATGCGTCATATAGCTCAGGATCGAACCAACCGTCGCATTTTTCTTCCATTCTCTCAAACACCGAAGCCGCATCGTTTTTTAAGCCCATCTCGATGTGGTGCGCACGCAGATGTGTGCGTCCGTCGTAATCTTCTACGATTGCGGCGAGCCTTGCAGGCTTTGATATTTCTGCTGCGCTAAGGCCGTTTTCGCCAAGCCCGTCAAGGCGTTCGTGATGATTGCGGATAATATCAAGTGCGAGTGCTTTGAATGGATGTTCGACGTCGGAAAAGCGTTGCTCCATTAAGTCTGCGCCTATCGAAACATGCTCTCTTTTTTGTTTTTTTACCTCTGGTGGCGGGCTTTCCTCATAATCCCAAATTTCGGCGGGCAATTCAGGTTTGCCGATGTCATGAATGAGTGTTGCGTAGGCCATATTTCTGGCCACTACACTGCCCAAACCGAGTTCAACGCAGGTTTCATAAACATCTTCTGCGGCATCTTGTGCGTGTATGTGAAAAACATAGTCAGAGAGAAGAATGCGCTGTTCATCATACTCTGCGAGTATTTGAAGTTGTTCTTCGATAAAGGGTTTGAAAAGCGTTTGGCACGTATCGTCGCTTTCAAAATCGAAATCAACAGGCCAGCCTTGTGCGCGCAGTTCTTCATCGCTGAAATCTGCGGGAATGTCTTCTTTTTGAATAAGATCATTAAAATTCATATGGCCACTATACCAGAAAACACAAGCAAGTTGAAAAATTTAACATAATTATTTCAGATTGCGCACATCGGTTAATTTGCCCGTGATTGCAGCCGCGGCGGCCATTGCGGGGGAAAGCAAGTGTGTACGTCCGCCGCGACCCTGGCGACCTTCGAAATTTCGGTTAGATGTCGATGCGCAACGCTCGCCCGGGGCGAGTTGATCAGGGTTCATGCCAAGGCACATGGAACATCCAGGTTCGCGCCAGTCAAAGCCTGCTTCTTTTAAAATGTCGGCGATGCCTTCTTCTTCGGCCATTGCTTTGACAAGGCCAGAGCCCGGAACGACCATCGCTTCTTTGATATTATCGGCGACCTTCTTGCCTTTTGCGATTTTTGCGACTTCGCGTAAATCTTCAATTCTGGCGTTTGTGCAGGAGCCGATGAAGATTTTATCGACCTGAATATCTTCCATTTTTGTGCCTGACTCTAAGCCCATGTAATCAAGCATACGTTTGACGGACTCTTGTTTGTTAGGGGCTTCAAAATCTGATGGGGCAGGGACTATACCTGTGATGGAGACTACATCTTCAGGCGTCGTTCCCCATGTTACGGTTGGGGATATGTCCTCTGCGTTCAGTACAATTTCTTTATCGTATGTTGCGCCATCGTCGGAGAAGAATGTTTTCCAGTACGTGACGGCTTTATCCCAGTCTTCACCTTTTGGTGCCATGGGGCGGCCTTTGATGTATTGGAACGTTGTTTCATCAGGTGCGACTAACCCCGCACGTGCGCCGCCCTCAATCGACATGTTACAGATGGTCATGCGCCCCTCCATAGAAAGGGATTTCACCGCGTCACCTGCATATTCGATGACGTGGCCTGTGCCGCCTGCGGTGCCGATTTCACCGATGATGGCTAAGATCATGTCTTTGGCTGTTACGCCTGCAGGCAATTCGCCATTTACAGTGATGCGCATATTTTTTGCAGGTTTTTGAATCAGCGTTTGTGTGGCTAAAACATGTTCAACTTCTGATGTTCCTATCCCGAAGGCTAGTGCGCCGAATGCGCCATGTGTTGAGGTGTGGCTGTCGCCGCAAACGATGGTCATGCCAGGCTGTGTGAAGCCTTGTTCAGGGCCGATAATGTGGACGATGCCTTGTCGCTTGTCCGTCAAGTCGAACAAGTTTACGCCGAATTCTTCGCAGTTTTTGCGCAAAGTGTCGATTTGAATACGGCTGTCTTCTTCTTCAATCGGCAGGCTACGGTCGGTTGTCGGCACATTATGATCCATTACAGCCAAAGTGTTTTCGGGCTTGCGCACCTTGCGTCCTGCCATGCGCAAACCTTCAAAGGCTTGCGGGCTGGTGACCTCATGCACAAGGTGGCGATCAATATAAATCAGGCATGTGCCGTCATCTTGTTTGTTTACAACATGATCATCCCAAATCTTTTGATAAAGTGTGCGCGGTTGCATGTGTTATCCTTTTAGCCTGTGTCTTCTTATTCGGTGTAACATATACAAATAAATTCATTTTTTGTCGAGAATTTGTGCTTTTTATCATTTTTTATTTGCGATTCTATTTCCACCTGAGGCATAATCTTTGTTGGGTTAAATATAATAAATAAAACTACACAGGTGATTTATGACTAGCGATGCGCAATTAGCACAGACATTTGAAGAATATATCGCGCCGAATTCCGGTAGCGTTCACGTCATTCTCAGGGACTGGGAAGGCGAAATGAAAGACTATGAGATGAATTTTGACTCTGCGACTGCCGCAGTTGTTCGAAATGAGCTTCGTGGTTTGGAATTGGATGTGGCAAGACTTGAGCAAGATGGTGTTCTGACAGGTGCTGATAATGGTGCGCCGTATGTTGATTTGAAAACACTGGCTGACGTTGTCGGACAGAATTTGGATGAGGCCCTTGTCGAGGCGAGTGCGGCACAAAACAGAATTCGATCAGAGCTTGGCATGGATGATATTGCCGCACCGAGTGATAATCAAAATGTTTACGATGTTAATGAGAGCCGCACGTGGGAAGGGCATGCAAACTTTATGGAAGGTACGCTTTCTGCGGGTCGTAACCATTTGGAATTTATGGGAGATAGCTATCCTGATCAGGACATGACGCAGTTTTCTCAGGATTTAGAAACTCTGGAAAATGCAATCGGCGATGTTCAGAGGTTCGGCGCTATCGGTAGCGATATTGCCGGCGTGGTTTACAGTGACGTTAAGCCGCCAGGTCCGGGTATTGATAGCCAGTCTGATATGGATTTCTCAGAATATCGTCAAACACCGAGTGATGTTGACCCATCAACAGGTGCGGAAATGAAGCCCTAACTCCAGTTTGGTTTCTAAGAAAAGATTGATAATAAAAAAGCCTTCAAATCGAAGGCTTTTATTTTGTTCTGATTTTTTTAGAAGCGTTTCTTACTTTTTACCCTTGGCAGACTTCTTTTCTTCGCGCTTTTCGATGCCGTGGCCTGTTGTACGCTCAGAAATACGGGCTGATTTACCGCGACGATCGCGCAAGTAGTACAGTTTCGCACGGCGTACTGAACCACGGCGTACAAGTTCAATTGAGTCTACACGGCTGCTCCATAGTGGGAATACACGCTCAACGCCTTCGCCGTAGCTGATTTTGCGGACTGTGAAGCTTTCGTTCACGCCTGAGCCTTCGCGTGAGATACATACGCCTTCATATGCCTGAATACGTTCGCGCGTGCCTTCTTTAATTTTCACGTTCACTTTAACAGTGTCACCAGCGTTAAAGTCCGGCACTTCTTTTGTGCTTTGTAATTTTTCGAGCTGCTTTGCTTCGAATTTTTGTAATGTGTTCATCGTTTTTATATCCTTTTATCAAAGCCCGATTTTATCTTTACAGATAGCGGCTTAATTTTCTTTTTTAGCGGATTACGCCTTATTGGCGCTATCTTTATATCAGGCGTTGGTAAAAAACAAGTTATTTTTACGGATTGTTACTTGTTTTATTTATTCTTTTTATTCTCTGTTTCATAGGTTTGCCACAAATCTTTACGCCGTTCTTTTGTGATGGCCTCTGATTGTTTGAGGCGCCATTCTTCTATGTTTTTGTGGTGGCCTGACTTTAAAATATCAGGAACCTTATGTTCAACACCGTTTTGGTCTGTCCAAATATCAGGTTTTGTGTAGTGAGGATATTCCAGTAATCCGTTGGAAAAGCTTTCCTCGTTTGGTGTCTCTACGTTACCCATCACGCCATCGAGCAGGCGGATGCAAGAATCCATCAGTATCATAGCGGCAGGTTCACCGCCTGAGAGGACATAATCACCGATGCTAATTTCTTCAAAATCGTGTGTATCTAAAACGCGTTGGTCGACCCCTTCGTAGCGACCGCAAAGTATGGTCAGGTTTTCTTCTTTTGAGAGGTCGATAACGGTTTGTTGCGTGAGTGACTTTCCGCGCGGGCTCATATAAATTTTACGCCCGGGTTTTTCAATGGAAAGTAGGGCGGCATTGATGATGTCGGCGCGCATTACCATGCCTGCGCCGCCGCCATAGGGCGTTTCGTCAACGGATTTGTGAATGCCTGTTGCGAAATCGCGAATGTTGATGCAGCTATATGACCATAGGTTTTTTTCTAATGCTTTACCGCTCAAAGATTGGCCCAGCATGCCCGGGAACATGTCGGGGAAAAGCGTCAGAAGGTTTACGTGCCAAGGCGCGGTCATAGATTTACCATGTGGTTTTGAATGTCCCTGAAATCATCATAAACAAATTCTGCTCCGGAATCACGCAAAGCCTGCGCCCGTGTTTTATCATTTTCTACGCCGTTGATAATAAAGCCGATGGGAAGCATGTTTGCGGCCTTGGCGGCGATCATGTCATTCGGATTGTCGCCGACGTAAAGGCAGTGTTCGGGCAACGCATTTAGCTGTTTTGCGGCCTCAAGCAAGATGTCTGGCTCAGGCTTCGCGTTAAGCGGCGGGTCGCATGTAACGATAATATCGAATAATGTTTCCAAGTTGAGTGCAGCAGCATCCATTTTAAGTTTATATCCGCGCTTGTTCGTCCCAAGGGCAATACACGTTCGGTTATTTTCAACGAATAAGGATAAGTTTTTGCCAAGATCTATCGTGCGTGTTTCGAATAATTCAGGGCGTTGTTGTTTGCGTGTTTCCAAAAATTCTTTTTCGACGGATTTCACATCAAAGCTGTATGTTTTCGCGACATGTATGAGCTTGTTTTCGCCTGACATGCCAGCAAGACTTCTTACCTCTTTAATGGTGAGGCGTTCTTTTTTTCCTGCTTGTTTAAGTGCCGCGTTTAGCAAGGCGCAATCAAATTTAGCGAATACGCTTTCCGTATCGGCGACTACGCCGTCAAAATCTAGTATGGCGTATTGTGCTTTCATATCGTGTTATTCGATTTTGAACCGTTCAGCATCGCGCAAGAACAGTTTCTTTTCGTCTATAAATACATCGCCGACATGCTCATTTTGAAACGGAATGAAATAGCTGTCGCCGATGAGCGGCTTGAATTCGAGCAAGTCGCCTGCGCCGTAATTTTGGACGCTTATGATTTTTCCGATTTTTTCATTTGTGTTCTCGTCGAAGGCCTCTAAGCCCTTCAGATCGTCGATGTAGAATTCGTCTTGATTATCTAAATCAGGCAGATTGTGACGATTAACCCAGAGTTCTATCCCTTTTAGGGCGTCTGCGCTTTCGCGGCTGTTGCAACCCTCGATTTGGGCGAGGATATGCTTGCCCATGGCGTTTTTAAGCGTGACGGATACTGTTTCGTCTTTGTCTTCGCTGGTGAAAACGGGGGAAAGTGTTTCGATTAGTGTCGGCTCTTCGCCATATGGGAAAATTTTGACCAGCCCCTTAACGCCGTGCGGTGCGGTTATTTTACCGAGGCATGCACGTTTTTGTTTTTGATCGGGGCTGGTCATTATCTATAAAAGTGAAGCGCAGGATATTATTCTGCTGCTTCTTCCTTTTTCTCTTCTTCAGCTGGCGCGTCTTCCGCAGGAGCCTCTTCGGCTTTTTCCTCAGCAGGTGTTTCGGCTTCAGCTGCGGCGGCTGCTTTTGCCTCCTCTTCAGCGGCCTTGGCTTCTTCTTCAGCTGCTTTGCGCTTTTCTTCTTTATCCGCGATCAGCATTTTGGCCTTTTCGCCAGGTGCTGATTTTTGTGGGCGGTTTGGCTGCTCAGGCATTGGAATAATTCCTGCTTTACCCAAGAAAATCGCAACACGCTCAGATGGTTGTGCGCCTTCGCCGAGCCAGTATTTAATACGGTCTTCGACAAGTTGAACGCGGTTTTCGTTGTCATCGTTCAAAAGTGGGTTGTATGTTCCCAGTCTTTCGATGTAACGACCATCGCGCGGCATGCGTTTATCCGCAACAACGATACGATAAAACGGGCGTTTTTTACGTCCCCCGCGAGACAGTCTGATTGCTAGTGCCATAGTTTTTTCTCCTTTTAAGTCATAGCTATATTTCTCAGATCATCCGATCACTCAGCGAAAGAGCGATCAGGGGATATGAGGGGTTATTTCTTCTTTTTCTTCTTTCGGTTTTTCTTTGTGCCGCCACGTGTTGGCAGGCCACCAGCGGGATTGCCCATTCCGGGAAGGCCGCCGCCCATGCCGCCAAGGCCACCTAACGGGTTTCCTCCGCCCGCGAACGGGTTCGGGCCGAGCGGGTTGTCGGCGTTGGCTTGTGCCATATCTGCGCCGAGTGCATCGGGGTCCATGCTTTGCGCCATCATCTCCAGATCGTCGGCTTTGCCGCCCATCAGGTCTTTCATCATGCCCATCATCTGGCCTTTGCCCATTTTGCGCATTTTCTTCATCATGACCTGCATTTGCTTTTGCTGTTTGATCAGGGTGTTGAGTTCCTGCACGGTTGTGCCAGAGCCTGCCGCGATGCGCTTTTTACGTGAGCCATTAAGCAGTTCGGGTTTTGCGCGTTCTTTTGGCGTCATAGACATGATCATGGCCTTTTGGCGTTTGATCAAATCGTCGTTCATGCCCGCATCTTCGAGTTTTGAGGCCATGCCGCCGAGGCCGGGCATCATTTTCATGATGGAGCCCATACCACCCATTTTGCCCATTTGCTGGATTTGCATGAGCAGGTCGTTAAAGTCGAATTTTCCTTTTTTCAGCTTTGCCGCCATTTTCTTGGCGTCTTCCTGATCGACATGCTCAGATGCTTTTTCCACAAGGGAAACGATATCGCCCATGCCGAGGATGCGGCCTGCGATACGTTCAGGGTGGAAATATTCGAATTCATCCCATTTTTCGCCTGTACCGAGTAGTTTGATCGGTTTGCCTGTGACGGCTTTCATGCTCATTGCCGCACCACCGCGGGCGTCACCATCAACACGGGTCAGCATGATGCCGCTGATTTCGACGCGTTCATCGAAGATTTTGGCGGTGTTTACGGCGTCTTGCCCTGTCATGGCATCGGCGACGAGAAGCGTTTCGGCAGGCTTTGTTGCCTTTTTAATGGCTTCGACTTCCTGCATCAGTTCTTCGTCGATTGTCAGGCGGCCTGCGGTGTCGAGCATAACGACGTCATAGCCGCCTTTGCGCCCCTGATCCATTGCGCGTTTAGCGATATCGACTGGCTTTTGTCCGTCGATAATTTCGAGTGAGTCGATGCCTGTTTGCTCCCCGAGGATGGCAAGCTGTTTCTGCGCGGCGGGGCGATACACGTCGAGGGAGGCCATCAGCACTTTCTTATTGTGCTTTTCGGTCAGAATTTTTGATATTTTCGCCGTGGACGTGGTTTTACCCGAGCCTTGTAGCCCGACCATAAGGTAAGCGCATGGCGGGGTTGTAAAGGCGAGATCAGCGCTCTCACTGCCGAGCATTTCGACCAATGCGTCATTGACGATTTTGATGACTTGCTGTGCGGGGTTTACGCCCTTAATCACATCTTGGCCAACGGCCTTGTCTTTGATGGTTGCGATGAAATCTTTAACAACGGGCAGGGCGACGTCGGCCTCAAGCAAAGCGATGCGGATCTCGCGGCTAACGGCCATGACATCGTTCTCACTTAAAGAGGCTTTCCCTCTGAGTTTACCGAATACGCCGCCTAGTTTTTCGCTTAAAGATTCAAACATTAATCGCTACGCTCTTTCTTTTTTAAAAGCCTAACCTGCCTAAACTTGGTTAGGTTTCCTATATCAACATCATCAAACAAACGATTAAGCCGCACTGAGCGTAAATTCGCCGGGTGCGGTGTACCGTTAAGCACTGAAACACTATTATTTCAGTGGAAATTTGGCGTAAAGTATGATTATTGTGCGCGTATGTCAAGAAAAGGTTTTGGCTTATGAAATTTAAAAAGATGCATGGGCAAAGCAAACCATCGGTTTGTTTGCATTATAAAAGAAGGCCATGCATTTTGTTTGATATCGGAAGTTGTTCGAGATGAAGTTTAAGAAAATGCATGGCCTAGGGAATGATTTTGTTATTTTCGATGCCAGAGAAGAGAATTTGTATTTAACGCCTGATGATATGAGCTTGATTGCCGATCGTCATTGGGGGGTTGGATGCGACCTGATCACGGTGATTGATCAATCAGCGAAAGCGGATGTGTATGCGTACTTTTTCAACGCGGATGGGTCGGAGAGTGCGTCGTGCGGGAATGCGTCACGCTGTGTGGCTGATTTGGTAATGACAGAGGCCAAAAAGGATGCGTGCACGATTGAGACGAGCGATCGCATATTAGAGTGCAAGCGCGCAGGTGATTTAACCGTTCAAGTGAATATGGGTGCAGCGAAGGATGTGCGCAATTTGGAGCTTGAAAAAGATGGCGTGTCCAAGCCTGTCGCGGTCGATATGGGCAACCCGCACCTGGTGTTCTTTGTCGATGACGTTGAAAGGGTCGATATTGAAGAGGTCGGCGCGTATTTTGAGACGCATGAGGAATTTCCTAATCGTACGAATGTTGAATTTGTTCAGGTCATCGATAAAACGCATTTGCGTCAACGCACGTGGGAGCGCGGCGTTGGTGTGACCGAGGCTTGTGGGTCGGGGGCTTGCGCGGTTTATGTCGCCGCGAAGCATCGTGATTTGGTCGATGAGACGGTTGAAATTATGTTGGATGGCGGGCCGTTAACGCTTGAGTATGATGGGGACGATAACCTCTTGATGACTGGCGGTGTGGCTTACGTTTTTGACGGGGTGCTGGCCGATAATGGGTGATCAATCCTCAAAAGCTGAGCCGAAATTGGTGACGTTTGGATGTCGCCTGAATTTCTATGAGTCAGAGGTCATGCGTGATCATGCGCAGAATGCCGGCCTTGATGATGCGATTATTTTCAACACATGTGCCGTGACGAAGGAAGCGGAGCGACAGGCTCGACAATCCATCAGGCGTGCACGGCGGGAAAACCCCGATGCGAAAATTATCGTAACGGGGTGCAGTGCGCAGATTAGCCCCGAAACATATTCGGGCATGGATGAAGTTGATCAGGTGATCGGTAATGATTTGAAGTTGAAAGCCGAAAGCTGGGGCAGAGAAAACACCGAAGCCGTTTTGGTGAATGATATTATGTCGGTGCAGGAAACGGCGGGGCATTTGATTAACGGTTATGAGGATAAAAGCCGCGCGTTTTTACAAGTGCAAAACGGGTGTGATCATCGCTGTACTTTTTGTATTATTCCGTATGGTCGGGGGAATTCGCGTTCTGTGCCCATAGGGGTGATTGCCGATCAGGTGCGGGCGCTCGTTGATCAGGGCTATAACGAGATTGTTTTTACAGGCGTTGATGTCACGTCTTACGGGCCTGATTTACCGGGTTCGCCGACATTCGGGCAGATGATACGGCGTGTGTTGGCCTTGGTGCCTGAATTGCCGCGCCTGAGGCTTTCGTCGCTTGATCCTGTTGAAATTGATGAGGATTTGTGGCGGTTGATTGCAGAAGAGCCGCGCCTGATGCCGCATTTGCATCTTTCCCTGCAGGCGGGGGATGACATGATTTTAAAGCGGATGAAGCGCAGGCATTTGCGACAAGATGTGATTGATGTGTGCCGTAAGGCGCGTGATTTGCGGCCTGATATGGCTTTTGGTGCGGATATTATCGCGGGCTTCCCGACCGAGACGGAGGAAATGTTTCAAAACTCCCTGCGGATTGTTGAGGAGTGCGATATCAGCTATCTGCATGTTTTCCCTTACTCTGAGCGTGAGGGCACGCCTGCTGCGCGCATTCCAAACCAAGTTCATGTGCCTGAACGTAAGGAGCGGGCGGCGCGTTTGCGTGCGCTTGGAGAGGCGCAGGTCGCTGCATTAATGGATAAGCATATTGGCAGGCAATCCACTGTTCTGATTGAAAAAGGTGGCGTGGGTCGCGCGGAGAACTTTATGAGTGTGGCGGTCGATGATGCCTTAGAGGTTGGGCATTTGGTGGATGTAACGTTGACGGGTGTTCGCGATCAAAAACTGACATCTGCGCTTGTCTAACCTCCCCAAACAGGCGTATAGTTTGGGTATGGTATTTTGGCGAAAAAAGAAAAATATAGCTGAGCAGGAACAGGAAGAGCAGGAAGATAAACTCCTTCGCCCTGAAGGTGAGCCTGCGATTGAGCCCTCCACAGACTATGATGCCGATCTGGCTGAAGATGAAGATGTGCAAGACGAATTGCACGTTAGCGATATGGATGTTCTGGAGGAGATTGACGAAGTTCCAACGCCTGAACCCGACCCCCTTGAAGATTTAGAAGATCACGATGAATTGGAAGCTGATCATTCCGAAGAGGGCGGGTGGTTTTCGCGCCTGACCAAGGGGCTTGGGAAATCGACCAGTAAGATCACGCAGGGTCTGACGGATATCGTCACCAAGTCAAAACTTGACCAAGATAGTTTGGACAATTTGGAAGATGTTCTTATTCAGGCGGATTTAGGGCCGAAAACAGCTGCGCGCGTGATTGAGGATTTTGCCAAAGACCGTTTTGGCAAAGATATTTCCGAAGAAGAGATCAAAGAGGCGTTGGCAGAGACTGTTTCTAAAATACTGGATCCTGTGGCTGTGCCGCTGAATATCCAAAAGCCTGCAGATGGGCCGTTTGTTTTGCTTGTGTGCGGTGTGAATGGCGCTGGTAAAACCACGACGATTGGTAAATATACCAAGCAGCTGGTTAAAGAGCGAGGCATGAGCGTTATGATTGCAGCGGGTGATACGTTCCGTGCGGCTGCGGTTGAACAGCTTGGCGTGTGGGCAAAGCGTGCAGGCGCGGAAATGTTTTCTAAAGATATTGGTGCGGATTCTGCGTCTGTGGCTTATGAGGCTTATGCGAAAGCGAAGGCGCAGAATATTGATGTGT
>CAZPMH010000029.1:0-20622 GCA_964587815.1 uncultured Micavibrio sp. | reverse complement strand
TGCGGCTTTGTCCGCTCAAACTTTTCCTTCGACATCTAAAATGCTCCTTCTTTAATTCTGTGCCATTTACGGCAAAACCATTGCATTGGTGTAGGAAACCCGCGCTGTAAAGTCAATGGCTATTTGCGTATTTTTATCAAAATCTTGCATGAAAAGAACCCAAAATAAAAATTTTAGCCTCTCCCCTATCGTAAAGCGCAAAAATAAAGTAAAAATTTCCGAACGATCGGAATGAAACGGGCACTTTTAAGACACATGAAAATCCTTCATATCATGGCCGGCGCTGATGTCGGCGGCGCAGAAACATTCTTCATTGATGCAATCGAAGCACTGGCAGAAACAACGTGCGAACAACGCGTTATCACACGCCCGAACAATCAACATAAAATCGACACGATCAAAAAACATAACATCCCATTAGAAACAGCGGGTTTCTCGAATATATGGCCGTTTCCGACCAGCCGTACAATCAACAAACAAATCAAAGATTTTCAACCTGATATCGTCCACCACTGGATGGGGCGCGCAGGCGCATTCTCCCAAAGTGGTAATCACGTCAATCTCGGCTGGTATGGCGGGTATTACAAGCCCGAACGATTCAAACACTGCACCCACCATGCAGGCGTCAGCCGCGACATCGTAAGGCACATAAAGGAACAGGGCGTCGCCGAGCAAAACGCCCACCTCCTCCATATCTATGCCGAATTCGAAAAGGGAACGCCTCTAAATCGTGCAGACTTTGACACACCCGAAGATGCACCCCTTTTACTCGCCCTCGCGCGCCTGCATGTCAAAAAAGGCTTGGATGTCTTGCTCAAATCCCTTATCGACGTACCCGAAGCTTACCTCTGGATCGCAGGATCAGGTCCGCTCGAACAAGAATTAAAAGCGCAAATGAAAGAGCTAGAATTAGAAAACCGCGTCCGATTCCTCGGCTGGCGCACTGATCGCGAAGACCTGCTTGCTACCTGCGATGTCTGCGTTTTCCCCTCTCGCTATGAACCGTTCGGCGCGGTTGTAATCGAAGCCTGGGGCACGGAAAAACCGCTCATCGCCGCAAAATCACAAGGACCAAAAGCCTACGTCACCCACGAACAAGATGGCCTGCTCGTCGAAATCGACGATGTAAAAGGCTTAAGCGAAGCCATAAACCGCGTTATCACCGACAAAGCTCTCGCCGATCAAATGGTCAAAAACGGCCTAAAGTCATATCAGGACGGCTTCACGCGCGACGTCTTCAAAAAGAACGTCTTGGAATTATATGAGAAGATTTTAGAAAAATAAGCTGGAGCGGGCGACCGGGATCGAACCGGCATATTCAGCTTGGAAGGCTGACGTTCTACCATTGAACTACGCCCGCGCTCTGTAAGTCTTTAATCAATTATCCGCTTTACATCCAAAAATCAAGCGAAAGCCTTTATTATTTTTTGATCTTTCGTGCCGTCGGACAAACCTCTTGCATAAAGCCATGCAACGTATTGACCAGATTATCAGGAACAAGCGTGTAGTGAACAAATTGCCCTTTTTTCTCGCTTGTGATTAATCCGGCATTCTCCAGAATGCTTAGATGTTTCGAAAGCGATGGCTTACTGATATCAAAATGTTCAGCAATCTCTCCTGCCGTCATACTCCCGTCAGACAAATGCGCCAAAATCGTGCGACGCACACGAGACGACAACGCCTGAAAGACCATTTCCTTCCATTCCAAAACTTCTGAAATACGTTTTATAGACACAAAAACCTCATAATTAATTAGCTTTTTGACTAATTAGCCTATTGACTAAACAAAGAATCATGCTAGTAATTAGCCTATTAGCTAACAGTATAACAAAAGGATACGCCCTATGTTAAGTAAAAGCTACAGCAATATTCATAAAGAAGCCACTCTCCTCGCGGGTCTCACCACAGATTTGGAACAAAGGGCACGTACTTATTTTCACATGTATCAGCATTCCGGCGGAAATAACATTTTTCCTCTCATCGCTGCTCACGGCGCATTGTGGGGGAAAATACATTTTGAACGCGGACAAACAATAGGGAAAATTTGCGCCCTGCAATATTACGATAATCCCAAAAAGCGCAGACAACAATTAGACGCCCTCGAAACACTAGCCGAAGACTTTAGAGAAATTAACAGACAGGTTTGCGTTCAGAGTTATGCCGCTTATCACATCACAGATCGCCATCCAGACATAGCACAGGACGTATTCCCGCATAATTTGGTTTCGCTTCTCGTCAAATGCCACACGGATCGTAAAGAAAAGAAACAGCAGACTTCAGAAGAAAAAAGAGCTCTCTATGAAGCGCTATTTCGTTGGGAACAAAAAGACGTAGTTAGCGATGCAGTAGCCGCAGCCGTAAAAAAACTGGATTGGCCATTTATAAAATTCTTAGTGCTAAGACCGCCGATAGGGTTAAAATATTTCCCAAAGACAACGAAACTCTACTTCAAAAATTTTGCGAATAAAGACGAGCGCATTGAAAAAGGATTGCAAGCCTTTGATCTGGCAGAAAAAGCAGGATGGGAGCATGTCGTAAAAACACTCGGCAACTACAAAACCCTACCAAAAACCTACGCCATCAACGCACAACAAGACTTCTTCGCCATGAGAAAACAAATTTTAAACGCAGCATAGAGCCCTAGACGCTTTACAAAATTGAAATATTTAGTGTATGACTGTCTATACTAAATCTGTAGGGGTATAGCTCAGTTGGTAGAGCAACGGATTCCAAATCCGTAGGTCCCGGGTTCGAGTCCTGGTGCCCCTGCCACGCGCTATAAATTTCAAACACAATCAGAGAAAAATTATAGTCCGTCATGTCATTACTCATTTTCTATCTTTTACTCGCACTCGTCGTATCGTTCTTCTGCTCAATCGCAGAGGCCGTGTTGCTCTCCGTCAGGCCGTCATACATTGCCGCATTGAAAAAAGATAAATCATCGACCAAAACGCTGCAGAAACTCACAAAAAATCTGGACAGGCCACTGGCGGCGATCCTAACGGCGAACACCATCGCACACACGGTTGGCGCGGCGGGCGTTGGCGCGCAATCCGCCGTTGTCTTCGGAAATGAATATCTGGGCATAACCTCAGCCATTCTCACAATACTCGTCTTGCTGTTCAGTGAGATCATCCCCAAAACCCTCGGCGCGGTCTATTGGAAACAGCTGGCGCCGACATTCGGCACATTGATAGACTGGCTGACAATCTCCCTCTACCCGATTGTGTGGATGTCCGAAAAACTCACCCGCGTACTATCACAATCCAGCCTGCACGGCTCCACCTTCAGCCGCAGCGAAGTCACCGCTATGGTCGAGATTGGAAAAGAAGAAGGCGTTCTGGATGAAAGCGAGCATTCCATCGTCTCAAACCTGATGGCCTTGAAAAACATTTCCGTGCGCAAAGTCATGACCCCGCGCACCGTTATGTTTTCCGTATCATCAGGGCTCAGCGTGAAGGACTTTTTTAAAGACCATTCCGAAACTGTTTTCTCGCGCATTCCGATCATTGATAAAAAATCCAACGCGATAACCAGCTACGTTTTGAAAACGGACCTACTGCTCGCCCAAGCCAAAGATGATTTCGACACAAAAATCGAAGAGTTCAAGCGCGACCTACCCGTGATCGACCAGTCTTTAAGCGTCTCCCAAGCCTATAAAAAGCTGATGTCAGAAAAAAGTCACATCGCACTGATCGTCGATGAGTACGGCACAACCCAAGGCCTGATCACTCAGGAAGACGTCATCGAAACCCTGCTCGGCTTAGAGATTACAGACGAACTGGACACGATTGAAGATATGCAAAGCATCGCCAACCAAAGATGGCGCGAACGCATGAAAGCCATCGGCGTCAACCCCGATAAATTGTCTTAGAACGTTAGCAGCATGTATGTATCTTGTTGGTCAAATACAACAGACAATTCTCCGATACCTTGGGAAGAGGCAGACGCTGAAAGTTCATATAACCCTAATAAGTAAAAACTATGATAAGCGAAGATTCAGTTATTATTGATGAATTAAAGAAGATTCGTTTAAATTACGGCTTGAGACGGTTGGGAGACGATATTCCTCCAAGCGTTTCTTATTTATTAGGCGCTTTACAAAGTACAGTAGACTTAGATAAGAAAGCAGAGTTAACGAGCCTGCTTGTAAGTGAATATTTACTTTACGATATGTCACAGGAGTATGATACGACGCTTCGTGAACGTGTTGATTTGTTTCCAAACAGGATTGAGTTTCTAATTTCTCTGGCTCATCACTTATCGCGTTCTGCTGAGAGCAAGAGTTATAGCTACCAGCTAATGAGATCTTCAATTAATCTAGCACTTGAGCAACAACCTTCTATGGTCGGTTATGCTTATAATGAACTGGCTAGATTTGCCGTAAGAGAAAGAGATTCGAAATTGCTTAATGAAGCTGTCCTTTTTCTGTTGGATCACACTTTTAAGGATGATGAATTAGAATATGATTTTGCATTTTTAGAAAATTTGCCTAAAGAGGCAATTAACCCCTTTTTGGTAAAATCGTTGTTAAATAAATTAAAGCATCATCAAGACAATTAAACTGGCTTAGATACAAGAATAAATCTACATGACTTGTTTCCGCTTACGAGGTATACGCGCCCTCTTCTGATCCGACCGAGAACTTATCGCCATGTTCCTCAGATCAACCGCTAAAGCGGTTCTTCACTTCGCTACGACCCCTTAGAAATCAGCAGGCTGCTGGTTAGAGAAAAAGCTCAAGTTATTCGTCAATGTCACACCCCCCAGCGGGCTGGTATCAACCCCTGCGCGCAAACTGCTCCCCGTCAGGCCATAGCCCGCAGCATCCGTCCCCGCCCATTCGGTCGTTCCTCCACCCATCGCCGCCACGGTTGACTCATCAATAATACGAATACCATCCATGTAAACCCCAATCTCAGCGGGCGCCGTCGGCTTTGCCACGAACACAAAATGATGCAAGCCCGCAGGAATAGAGGCAATAGGGAAAGAGCCGAAAATCGCGCCGCCCGTTGTCGAGCTGACATTCCCCGTTCCCGCCGCAAACACGAGCGAGCCTGAACCAAACGATGCCGCAATGCCGCGCCCGTTCGCGCCCGATTCAAAAATCACCCCATCAGGCGCGCCCGTAACATTCACCGTCGTCTGCCATGTCGCCGTTAAACCACGAGGCGTAAACGCAGAGCCCGTGGTGTTCGGGCTGCGTGTTGTGGTTGCCGCAGGGAAGCCTGCAATCGGGTTGACGACCGTGTTGAAATTCAAATCCCCTGCATTGAGCGCTGGCGAGTCATTCCCCGCAGCATCCATGAACACACCGCGCGCAAACGTCACTTGATAATTAGTATTAAATTCCAACAGCATGGCCGACAAATCGAGCGTGACCACATTATTGGTAATGCCCACACGCGCATCGTTGACCGCCACGGTAAAATTACCCGTGCCGTCGGTCAGGTCGATAAACACGATATCCCCAGCTCCCGCAAGAACATTCGCCCCAAACGTTAAGGTCACATCCGTACCAATCGAAACCCCAGTCGCATCATCCGCAGGGCTGGACGAAGCGAAGGCAGGCCCGTCAACCACAATTGGCTCTGACCCCGGCTGCAACCGCTCCTCAATGCGCATACGGTTTTCGCGGCGCACTTTATCAAAAATATGAGAGCGTAACGACTCCTCAGGCATATCAGCCAAAGCCAGATTCGCTTCCTCCTCATCATAAAGCGGCGTGTAATATTGCAACGTTAGCTCAGCGCCGTCACGCCCGCCATTTTCCTCAATCACCGCGCCTTTAATTTTGAAATGCTCGGCAATTTTATATTCCGCGCCGATCTCAACACCGCGCAAATTCTCCTCGCCGTTCGTGCGCCAGTAATGATAGCCCTTACCAAACACCTCCAGATTGCGGTCAAATTTCGGTTTATAACCGACCTCCACATCATAGCCACGCAACGCTCGCTCTTCATATTGCAGGCCGTTATCCTCCGTTCGGCTTTCCTGAAACCCTGTCAGCGGTTGATAGTAATTCGTCGCAAAATTCAAATCATCCATGCGCACATCGGCGCCCACACTCATGCGTGCATGATCATAAGGCCATTGATGATCAACAAAAACATTCCCGCCAATAAGATATTTCTCATCCGGCGTTAAATAACGATAAGCCGCCCCCAAATTGACGGTATGGCGATTTCGGTCATTCTCTTCAACATCAACACTGCGTTCATTAATAACCCCACCGCCCTGAAAAAAGACGTTATGACGTAAATCTGCAGACTGATAGACAGGCTGCGTGATCAATGCGCTGAAATAAGCGTTTTCAAAATCGTTAATATTATATTCCAGCTCCAGATGCCGCAGCGCGTATAGGTCACTCCGCCGCGCTGTCGCCAAGCCCGCATCAATAAACCCGCGCGCGCCTGCCATAAATAGCTGATCCGCGCTTTGCGTTAAAAGGTCGGAATCTATGCCCCCTCCCGATGATATTTGGCCCAATGCATTCGAAACCAGCGCATCAACAGTTTGATCAACACTTGCACTAAGGTTCTGACTGACATGATGCACAAAAGCCTTCCCTGCGCGCGCATCGGGGGACAACGCCTCCTTCGGCGCATCATATCGGTTTAAAAACCCTGAGAAATACGCCTCGCCTGCGGCTTCAAAGGCAACGCGCCCCAATTTTCGGAGCTCCGTTCTCGCCGTCGCACGCAAAGCCTCCGTTCCCCCCTCTTCGCCAATATTCTGTAACGTGACAAGCAGCCGATCACGTGCCTCAGCGTAAGGCGTGTTATTTGCATGGCTTAAATCACCTTGGACAAACGCTGTGCTAAATTGATTGCCATAATGCTGCAAATCTTGCTGCACTGTTGGCTGGATTTCAACATCATCAGAAACCTCGGCTTTCAACGCGTCCAGCTCAGCCTCAGAAACATCATATTCAACACGTAAATCCATAGGGCTGAGAAGATTAGGCTTCTTATCAGGCATCGGGATGAACGCAAGATCAGGGATTGTTTCACGCGACGGGGCATTTGCAACATCCTCATTCTTCTCAACAGGCAAAAAAGGCTTTGACCCTGTTACCAAACATTGCACTTTAAGCCTTTGAATATTTTCACATAATAATCGCGCATGCTCAGATGAAACATCATCAATATTGATCTGGTGCTCTATAAAACCGCGATGCGTTTTGTAAACATCCAACCACAAAGAATCAGGGGCGATACGATCTTTGATATGTGAAGGCAAAGACTCGTAAAAACCTCGCGCCTCTTCTTCACTGTTAAACACACCGATATGAACGGACGTTTTCTCTACCTGTCGCGCATACGAAAAATCGGCAGAAAAAGCACCGACTTTTATAAATACGGCAAGCGCTACAGTAACGCTCAGTAAACTTTTACGCGACAATTTCAAACCATTACCTAAGAAACAACGGCGCGACCAAGCGCACAAAGGCATAAATTTACGCAGAATATATAAAATGAATATTGCAATATTCTAATCGCGCCGAGAGCATATTACCAGACCCAACCCTGTTATTTCCGCGATTCATCCCAAACTTATACGTAAAATGAACACGCAATTTAAGTTTGATACTGCAAATAAAAAACATATATACTACAAAGGCTAAGTAAAAAAATAAGATCTAAAAAGTTGAAATCATGGGTGATACCACTGAAAATCAAATAAGCGCCAAGGAGATGGCCGAAATCGACAACGCTTTGGCAGGTATGCAACGCGCACAATCTGCCGACCCGCTTGAACGATCCTACGCTGTAACGCTCGACATACAAACCCGAGCATTAAACGGCGAATTCCAAGATGGTATTTCTGACACAGAGGCGGAACGCTATAATGCCGAGCGTCAAGTCTTGGACACCGAGCTGTCACAACTCGCAAACAGACATAGGAATATATTAAGTGAGCAAACTGATCCGGACACAACAGAAATCGTGACACCGTTTGACATCGCTACGGCAAATATACCGCGCCCCGAAGAAAGCATGCGCAACGCCCAAACACGCAACGAGACAGTTCTGAGCCGCTTAACACAAAATGTCCCTGCATTAAACGGCTTTGATTTGGAAGATGCCATAGCGCTCGCAAGCGGGGGGTCTGCTGAAACTGCAACCAGAGAAAAATTCAAAGATGCAGACCCAAATATTTTGATGGCAACGGCCTATATTATGCTGGATACCAGACGCGCAGATATGGCGGCAATTGACCCCGAATTCGCAGCCGCCAATCAGGACACGGATTTTCTCGATATGGCATCAGTCAATATTTTCTACGTTGCGGAAAACGACGCGTCGTACAACAGCTGGAATTATGATCGACAAGACGCCTTCATCGCCGCTGTCGTAAACAATCCTGAAATCACATCGCGTTTGGAAGAAATAAGATCACCCGTCAACTTAAGTACACGCGAAGAAATTGAACGCCAATACACCGTCAGAGCCGAACTGACTGACATGATGGCAACCGAATATGCCCGCGCTTACGGTTTGGAAAACTTCAACGCCGACGACATGTTTTTCGCACACAAAAGCATCGATGAATTCATCATGGATACCTCACTGGCCGTCGCCTACGCATCAACCGTAGGCGTTGAAAACGACGAAGCCATTCTGGTCAATTACCACCCGCTGGCCGATTTAATTCGCACCCACCCCAGCAAAGGCGGCAACGGCCTGAACGATGAATCAAGCACGAATGCCTTCCTCAGAACAACAATCGAAGAATTACAGCACACCGCAGATAACATCTACGGCGACCGACTACTAAACGGCGAACTCAGCCCCGAACACCCCGCCTTTGACCACACCAGCCTGTATGTCCTCAACACGATGAACTATGTCAGGACAGATACGGCAGGACAGGCAAATTACGAGGCGCAACATGTCGAACGCACAGCAAAAAGCGACGCAGACACAATCGCCTTTGAAATCACATTCCAAATCAATGAACGAGAGCAAAACCCTGAAGGTACGGAGCCACCTGCAGGCCCTTCAGAAGATGTGCAAACGCCGCTTCAAACCCCTGCTGCTCCCTTAGCACCAACCGCGCCAAAGCCATAAAGCATGAGCCATAAGCACACATGCAGCCTGCCCTATCGCGCGCCTTATGATTGGCAAATGGTACTAGACTTTCTATCCGCCCGAAAAGTTGACGGCATAGAATGGACGGATGAAAATCTGTATGGCCGCACATTTCAAACACAAGGCGCACGCGGCAAGTTCACCGCATCACACAACGCAAAAAAACACGCCATTGACATCGAAATAGAGATTTCAGATAAAGACAAACTCAAAGCCGTTCTGGAAAACATTACCCGTATTCTCGATCTAAACAGCAACTGCGCACAAATAGATGAAGTCCTCAAAAAAGCTCTCGGCCCTGCCTTCCCATTTCAAAGCGGTACAAAACTACCGGGCATCTGGAACACATATGAGGCAGGAATTCGAGCCATTTTGGGGCAACAAATCTCCGTCACCGCTGCACATAAATATTGCACACAACTGGTCGAAACCCTTGGCGAAAATTACGGCCCGCACAAACTGTTCCCAACCCCGCAATCCGTTGCGCAAAGCAATCTTGATTTCTTCCGCATGCCCGGTGCAAAGAAAGAGACGCTAAGGCGATTGTCCCAGCATATTGCCGATAACGGCGAGGACACAGACCCGCAAGCTTGGATCAATCTCAAACGCATTGGCCCATGGACAGTGCAATATGTCCAAATGCGCGGGCAAAACAACCCCGATATTTTCATGGGCACGGATCTTGGCGTTAAAAAAATACACAAAAGCCTGCCCGCTGATTTCACGCCTGCAAACGCCGCCCCATACCGCAGTTACCTCACACTACAATTCTGGCGCACGCTCTAAAAACTATTCATGTCGATAACAAAGCGATACTTCACCTCGCTATTTTGCATACGTTTAAACGCCGAATTAATGTCATCCATTTTGATCATCTCAACCGTCGCTGTGATATCATGCTCACCACAAAAATCGAGCATCTCCTGCGTTTCCTTAATCCCACCGATTAAAGAACCTTCCAGCTTTTTTCGCCCGAAAATAAGGGGGGCTCCATTAACCGCATCCAAAGGCTCAATAGCGCCCACCAATGACATCGCAGCATCATAGCGCAGAAGATTAATGTACGGATTAACGTCATGCCCGACAGGTATAGTGTTGAGCAAGAAATCAAACTGCCCGGCCCACTTTTCCATTGCTTCTTCATCTTTAGAAATCAGCACATCATGTGCGCCCAGAGCCTTTGCATCCTCACCTTTCTCGGGTGAGGTCGTAATCATGACCACTCTCGCCCCCATCGCAGAGGCCAACTTAATTCCCATATGCCCAAGGCCACCCAGCCCGATAACACCAACAGTCATACCTTTTTGCACATTATGATTTTTTAAGGGGGAATAAGTCGTAATGCCCGCACATAAAAGTGGCGCAGCACCTGCCTTATCCAAATGTTCAGGAACATTCAGAACGAAATGTTCTTTTGACACAATTCTTTTGGAATACCCACCTTGTGTCATACCGCCGGAATCATCCGTTTCACTGCCGTAGGTCATTGTCATGCCGTTTAAACAATGCTGTTCCAAATCATCATGACAGGCATCACATGTACGACATGAGTCCACCATACACCCGACGGCCGCTGTGTCACCGACTTTGAAACGTTTCACATTATCGCCAACCGCACTGACCGTGCCGATAATTTCATGCCCGGGAACGACAGGATATTGCGTCATCCCCCAATCATCTTTCACAAAATGCAGATCACTATGGCACACGCCGCAATATTCGATATCAATCTGAACATCATCCGGCCCGCAATCACGCCTTTGTATTGTGTAAGGCTCCATGTGGCCATCATTAGATTTCGCAGCATATGCAGAAATATCAGTCATAAATAGTCTCCTTTTATTTTAAATATTAGGAAGTTAAGCAACGCCCATGCGCGCTAAAGGGTGTTCAACGCACCCTCTGTTTTTTCAAGAGTTGGATAATCAACATATCCTTTCTCATCTCCTCCATAAAACGTGTCTTGATCAGGCTCGTTATAGGGCCCGTCCTGCGCAATTCGTGCCGGCAAATCAGGATTTGCAAGGAACAAGCGTCCAAAGGCGATTGCGTCTGCTCGCCCTTCGCGCACCCATTCTTCCGCCTCCTCAGGTGTAAATCCGCCATTCGCGATAAAAACACCATCGAACGCGTCCCGCATTTTGCTAAGCAAGCTACATCCGGCCGTTGCATCTTCGTCCCCGCCACCGTGTGAATTGGGGCGCACAACGTGTAAATACGCAAGCCCCTTCCCGCTTATGGCCTTTGCCGCGGCAACATATAAGGTTTCAGGATCATCATCGTAACTGCCGCCGGCGCCGCCCGATGGCGTCAGCCTTACACCAATGCGAGATGCAGGAAGAACCTCCAATAATGCATCAACGGTTTCAACCAACAGCCGCACACGGTTTTCGATGGAACCACCATATTGATCGTCGCGCTCATTGACAGAACTACGCAAGAATTGATCAATCAAATATCCGTTTGCCGCGTGCAACTCAACACCGTCAAATCCCGCATCGCGCGCGCATTTCGCCGCATGTTTGTAATCGCCTTTAACACGCTCTATCTCATCTAGACTCAACGCACGCGCTTCGGGGTGGGGCGTTGTCGGGCCGTCCTCATGCAAATCACCGACAAATGCCTCTCCACCTGGCGTAAACGCACTGGAAGAAACAGGCTGCCCGCCATCGGGTTGAAACACAGTGTGCGAAATCGCGCCGACATGCCACAACTGACAGAAAATGCGCCCTCCCGCATTATGCACGGCGTCCGTGACAAGCCGCCAATGCTTGACTTGCTCATCTGTATGAATTCCGGGTGTCCAGGCATATCCCTGCCCTTCTTGGCTAATCTGTGTGGCCTCAGAAACGATAAAACCTGCTGACGCACGCTGTGAATAATAAAGCGCATGCAAAGGCGTTTGCGTATTTTCAGGATGTTTTGAACGCGAGCGCGTCAACGGCGCCATAACTACGCGATTTTTCAAAACCACATCCCCCATCGTCATCGCCCCGAATAACGGATGGTGGTCTGGCTGCTCTTCATGTGGCTGAACGGTTGGTAACATGTCGGAAATCCTTATGAAATTTGACTCAATATACTATACGCAAATTAACGCATTTAAGTTCCAAACAAAAATGATTAATATGACGTCCAAACAACAGAGCAAACAGGATTTAGAAAATGAAAACATTGACGATTTTATTCATCGTAACCTCTCACGCCATGCTCGGGAACACGAACGAACCGACAGGGCTTTGGCTAGAGGAACTCTCAACACCCTACTACGCATTTATTGAGGCAGGATACGAAGTAAAAATTGTTTCTATCTCAGGCGGTGAAATTCCGATTGATCCGCGCTCTGTCAATGAAGAGGGAGAAAATCCCGAAAGTGTCACGCGTTTCTTAAATGATGAAAACGCTATGGCACGCGCGAAAAACACAAAGTCTATCGAAGGGTTAGACACATCAAAATATGCGGCTGTTTTCATCCCTGGTGGTCACGGCACGATGTTCGATATGCCCGAAAACGAAACACTAGCAGGTATTGTGTCATCAACATTGGCAGATGATCGCATCGTCGCCGCCGTTTGTCATGGCCCCGCAGCACTTGTTTCGGCAGTTGATGAAAACGGCACCCCCATCGTGAAAGGCAAAAAAATAGCAGCCTTCACTAACGCAGAAGAAGATGCAGTTGGCTTAACAGATGATATGCCGTTTCTACTTGAGACCCGCTTGAAAGAACTCGGCGCTGATGTCATCACCGCGTCAAATTTCGAAGTCCATGCTGTTGTGGACGGCAATTTGGTAACAGGCCAAAACCCGCCATCATCCGAAGCCGCGGCCGAGCACGTTATAAAATTATTGAAAGAAAAACACGGCAAATAAAGCTTAACTGATCGGCGCTGAAATCATACGGGTGAGAAAATAACCCAAAGTGGCAGACGTGCCGGTCAGCACCGTTCCCCAACTCACATCCGCAATTGTAACAATCACGGGCCAGTCTTTTAAGGTCGCTTGATTGGTAAAATCATACGTCGCATAGGCAAAGAACCCAAACAAAGCGCCATAGAGCGCAGCATGCGTCCATTGATTATTCTCAAGCGCAGGTGCAACGGCAAAAATCACAATTCCGATGGCATAGACCAAATAAAAGCCCCCCGCCGTCACGAAATTAACCTGATCAGCCATCAAATGTTCCAACTGGGACGCGTAAAAATTCTTTGCGACAAAGCCAAGCCAAATGAAATCAATCGCCAGAAACACGCCAGCCGTGCAGAGATATGCAATAATTAAAACAGTCATGAATTGCTACTTTTCGTCATTCTTTAATCCAGAATAACGCAGATATGCAAAAAGTGCATCTAACCATTATGTCACTGTCTCGAAAGAAACAGATCTTATTTCAGGCAATCCGCATGCCATTTAAGGTGATCATCAATAAAGCTTTGAATAAAGAAATAACTATGATCGTAACCGTCATGAAGACGAATAGTTACGCTTTGCCCTGACTTTTTACATGCCGCCTCAAACAACTCAGGCTTCAACTGCTCGTTTAAGAAATCATCACTAAGACCTTGATCGATAAGAATACCGCGCCCACCTTCTTCTGCTTCTGATCGTTCGGCAAGTATGCAGGCATCATGATTGCGCCACGCATCCTGATCATCTCCCAAATAAGCGCCAAAGCCCTTCTGCCCCCAAGGAACTTGCGTAGGCGCGACAATCGGTGAAAACGCAGAACATGAGGGAAACACGCCCGGATATTTAAAATGCAATGTTAGCGCACCATGCCCGCCCATAGAATGCCCCGAGATTCCGACACGGCTCGAATCGATGCCAAAACGTTCAATACACTGCGGCACAAGCTCCTTCACAATATAACTTTCCATGCGAAAATTGTGCGACCATGGCTCTTGCGTGGCATCAATATAAAACCCCGCGCCCTGCCCCAAATCATAAGCCTCATCATCGGGAACGCCCTCTCCGCGTGGCGATGTATCAGGCGCAAGGATGCACAACCCCAGCTCCGCAGCTTTTCGATACGCCCCGGCCTTGGTCGTAAAATTATCTTCTGTGCAGGTCAAACCCGATAAAAAGACAACCATCGCCCCACTCGCCTGCCCTTCAGGCGGATGAAAGACAGAAAAACGCATCGACGTTTTCGTTTCCGCGCTCTCATGGCTGTAATATTCTAAAGTCCCGCCGTGACAGGCATGTGATTTAATCATATCCATATCTTAAAACTCCACCACGCTGCGGATGCTGGACCCTTCATGCATCATATCAAAAGCTTTGTTAATATCCGAAAGCGGCATTTTATGCGTAATCAAATCATCAATGTTGATCTTGCCATCCATGTACCAATCAACAATTTTCGGCACGTCACTACGACCGCGCGCACCGCCAAATGCCGACCCGCGCCAGACGCGTCCCGTTACAAGCTGAAACGGGCGGGTAGAGATTTCCTGTCCTGCGCCCGCAACGCCGATGATAATGCTCTCCCCCCATCCTTTATGGCAACATTCCAAAGCATCACGCATCACATTCACATTGCCGATACATTCAAAGGAATAGTCAACTCCGCCATTCGTTAAATCACAAATGGCCTCAACCAAATTGTCTGTCTTCTTAGGGTTGATAAAATCAGTCATGCCAAACTGTTTGGCTAACTCAACTTTCTTCTCGTTAAGATCAATTCCGATAATGCGCGACGCCCCAACCATACGCGCCCCTTGGATAACGTTGAGCCCAATCCCACCAAGACCAAACACCGCAACAGTCGAGCCGGGCTCAACTTTCGCATCAAACACAACCGCACCAACACCCGTCGTCACGCCGCACCCAATATAGCAAATCTTGTCAAAAGGCGCGTCTTTACGCACCTTCGCCACAGAAATTTCAGGCATGACGGTAAAGTTCGAAAAGGTTGAACACCCCATATAATGCAAAATCGGCTCACCATTGATCGAAAAGCGCGATGTCCCGTCAGGCATCAGCCCTTTGCCCTGCGTTGCGCGGATTTTCTGACAAAGATTAGTCTTCGGATGCAAACAAAAATCACACTCGCGACATTCAGGCGTGTAAAGCGGAATAACATGATCACCAACGGCAACTGACCGCACATCTTTACCGACCTCGCGCACAATACCCGCACCTTCATGCCCCAAAATCGCGGGAAAGGCGCCTTCAGGATCATCGCCCGACAACGTAAAAGCATCCGTATGGCAAACGCCTGTCGCCATCACCTCAACCAAAACCTCATCATCACGCGGTCCGTCAAGCTGAACAGTCTCAATACTCAACGGCGCTCCGGCCTTATATGCGATTGCTGCCTTGGTCTCCATAAAAACATTCCTTACATCTAAAATTTAAAACGTTATTATCTTTACCAAAGCCTGAATCACATGACCAGAGCACAACAGAAAAAGAAAAAATAAAGGGCGCAAACATGTGCGCCCTAAAAAAATCGCTAAAATATAAACTTCTATTTCTTGACCACTTCACAAGCAGGGTAATCTTTTGCGTCAACACGTTTAAACATCACTGTTTTGCCTAAAAACGGCGTGCCGACATAAGCCCGTAATTTCAACTGATCATCAGACAATTGCTCTAAATTACCTTTATAATATTTGTCTTTCGAAGCTTTATAAACCGTCCCATCACTCCACTTATTCGCATCATCTTTTGAACGTTTAAATTCACTAAATACCGTAACGTCACAAATATGCGGCGCACGGCTGCGAAGATCATCACGCATCCAATACACCTTGCCGCAAATCGACGTGTCACAAACCTTAATATGCACCACAACGTCTTTATCGTTATCGTTAAACCAATACCCTTCAACGCGGTTCCATTCGGTCAGCCCCTTGGTGTTATTCCACTCTGCCTGCGCAGAAAAAGCCGTAAACACAAACGCAAAACTCAATAAAGCCAGTAATCCTCTCATATTCTTTCTCCTTCGAAGGTCACAGTCGAATCAAACATCATTATAGCACACAAAGGAAACCGGATAAAAAATGAGCCCATCTACTCAGGCGCAGCATTCTCACAAGGGGCTTTCATATACTTGGCCTTTTTCAAAATCTGATCACGCACCAAATCATATTGCTCCCAAGGAATAAAATGCCCCTCTTTGTCCAAAGAGATCGTATTAACCTCTGATTTCACAAATGTTTTTTCAATAAAACGAACATTTTCATGCGGGACGAGCCAGTCTTTACGCCCCTGTATGACTGTGGTCGGGATTTCAATTTTACTCGCATCAAGAAGGTCATTCTTCAAATATCTATCCAATGCCATCATCTCATCATTCGCCACCTGCAACGGAAAAGGGAGCATCGCATTAAACGGCCACATATTGGCCAACCGATGGTACGGTCGCGGCCTGTGTAATTTCGGATCAACTGCACCCGCCAAAATTAGCAAACCAGAAACATTTTTTGGATAATCAATCGCCATCCTGGCCTGTATAGGCCCGCCATAAGAATGCCCGACAATCAAAAACGGACCCTTATGCTCCTTTAAAACTGCGCCCATAATTGCAGAAGACTGGCCAACCAAAGGCAAGCTAAGCCCATCTTTAACATCGGAAAAACCATAGCCCGGACGGTCAACTGCAATCATGGAAACCTGAGCCAAAAGATCATCATCGCCCAAATACCGCGCCCAAGCCTTCCAACTTCCGGGCGCACCATGAATGAACAACACCGCAGGCTTGCATGCCTCACCCGCCTTGACACCGTAAACGCGCTGCCCGTCAACAAAATGGTCAAAACGGGAAAGATGCGCAAGGTTTGCCTCATACCTAATCGGTGCAAAAAACTTGTAAAAAAAGACGGTGGCACCAGTGAAAAGCACACCAAGAAAAATTAAAAAAAGCGTCCGTTTTTTCATGAGAAAACTTTGATCGCTTTTGTCCGAAAAAGCAAATCTTAAAAATCAACTTGCACACGCATCACAACTGCATCAATATCCTGACCGTTTAGCGGCCCGTCATCAATCTCGTTAATGATATAGTTTAGATTGAAACGAACATTATTATTCGGATGCCAGTTAACACCCATATGAATCGTGTCTAACTCACCGCCATCGATATCATCATCGCTCAAATTTAGCGAAGCATATCTGGCCGCCAACTCCCAAGCGCCCCAGCCACCATCGCCAAGAGGATTGTTGACTTTAATACCGCTAAAACCGCCACTTCCAACTTTATAGCGCCTTTGTTCGCCCGTTAAAAACCATGAGCCTTGCAGGTACCACCCGTCAAAATCCAAATCACTGCCGCCCTGACGGTCAACGCCTGCACGGATATATTCGGCCTGAAGCGCATAATTATCATACGTATACGCCAACTCCAGACCTGCGCTGTCAAAACTCTTAACATTCGCAATATCACCTGTATCAGCCGCCCTTATACCATCAGACATACGCGTACCCGGACGTGCATTAAACCGTACAGTCTCATCGCCCGCATTCGGCTCAGCATAACGATAGGACGCGCCAAGATGCAAAACCTGATTATCATCGTTAATCGGCGCGTAAGTAGCGCGTGTGCCAAAAGCATGTTCGGTTTCATCCGTCTCATTACCGTCATTCACACCATCACCAAAAACACCCGCAGCCAACCTCCAGTTCTCACCGCTATATGCTGCTGTCGCTCCGATATTACGACCCGGGAAAAACGCACCATGTACAACCGAACGTTCAAGCATCGTCTGGTTCAGGTTGCTGATATTTTGCTCCAACGTGACCAACTCAACTTGACTACCCAGCTTCAAACTCACATTATCAAAACCGTTATATGCTAACCACGCATCACCAACCGTCGGTTGCCCGCCATTTGCGTCGGTGAAAAAGGCATACGCCCAATCATGTGCAAACGTGCCCTTCACACCAAGACGCAAACGCCTGATATCCCCCTGATTCGGAAGGTCAACGCCGTCATCTTCATTAAAAAAAGCGTAATCCGTTTGCAAACGCCCGTGAAACTGGAACGTATTACCATCGCCAAAATCAAAAACAGGCGCACCGTCTTTGCGCGTAATCGTCACCCCCTCGCCTTTGAACGTATCAGGTTTAGAAGATTGAACCGCCGCAATCGTCTCCGCCTGCTCTTCGATTAAAATCTGTTGTTTTTCAACGCGGTTTTCAAGGGCAATAACTTTATCTAAGGCTTTGTTCTGCGCTAGTGAACTCTGCTCCGTTTTTGTCGGAGGCTCAGACTTTTCCATGTCCGCTAATTTCTTCTCTAAAGCTTCAATTTTTGCATTCTGCGCTTCAACAACGGCCATCAATTGCTCAAATTTCTTTGCCGTTTCAGCATCCATCGCATAAGCAGGCATCGCTGCACACAAAAGAACTGAAGAACTAAGAAGTAACTTTAGGCCGACTTTCATAGAATAACCCTTATGAAGATTGTAAGATTTAAAAGTGATGCCTGAAAAACTATACAAAACGCAAAGTAAAATAAAGCGATTTATACTTAAGAAATATCACCTGCACATGCTAGAAACATAAGTATATGAAAAAAGAAAAATTGAAATTATCAATTCTATCGACCGCGATATTAGCCGCAGTTATTTACGGTAGCTGGGCAGGTTTTACGAATAGCGAACACGGCTTTTCACTATGGATAAAAGCCGCATTAGCTCAAGGAGTTTATGCCTTCATCTCAACTCTATCTATCACACACATCGCCAAATTCGTATTCTTGAAATTCAAATGCGGGCTTGCCGGCATCGCCACAGGCTTTCTGGCGAGCTTTTTCGTAATGATCGCAATCCCCTTACTTGTGCATAACGCCGTCGGCACGCCCGATATTTGGGAAGCCATCTTACCCGGTATGATTTGGGGCAGCATCTATCTGGCAGGGTTTTTAATATCACTTGATGTCAAAATGCGTATTGCCCCTAAACAGGAAGAAGAACAACGTCAAAATGCAAAAATCGTATCGTCATAAAGGGGTCTTTCCACTGAAGCCAAAGTGTAATATGACTTTAAACGAAGACAGAAGTTTGAAAGACGAAAAGAAACAGCTGAAAGTTACGCGTTAATACCACTATGTCCGAAATCTTCCCCATCACAAAGCAACAAGAAGGCCTATGGATTGAATGGCGCCTCCACCCTGATAACACCTCATACAACACTTGCGTTAAATTGCGCTTGGAAGGCACGCTTGACGAAAAGCGTTTTGAACGCGCCCTGCATGATGTGGTTCAATTCTTCAGCTCGCTTCGCGTTTACTTCATCGAAAAAAACGGCCGCCCCTATCAAAGCATTGAAGAAAAAGCCAAATATACGCTCGATTATCTGGATTTATCCAAACCCGGCCAAACCGAGGAAACACCTGAACAGGAAAGACAGGCCAAAGAATTTTTAGAAGAAAAACTCCGCACACCCGTTGATTTAAAAACCTTCCCGATCGTACGCGCAGGCTTGGTAAAAACAGCCGAAAAAACCCATTATTTCATCGGCCTTGTCCCACACATCATCTCTGACGGTGCCTCCGCGATTCTATTCCTGGAATCAACATCCATCGCCTATAACAAAGGCTATGAAGGCTTGGTTGAGGCCTACAGCGAAAACCACAAAGACTGGAGCGATTATTTTCAGGAATTTGAAGGTGCACACACGAAAAAAACATCAAAAGAGGCGGCCGAATACTGGCAGGAAAACATGCGTAACGCCCAGCATGCTGTCGATTTCTCTCATGGTCAAAAGGCTCCCGATAACGATGTGAAAACAGGAAAACGCGTCTATTTCGATTTAGACACAAACTTATCAAAAAAGCTGAAAGACTACTCACGCGCCAACCGCACAACCCTGTTCAGCACGCTGGTCGCCTCGTTCGGAACATTGATCAATCGATATTACAATCAGGAAGATTTATTGATCGGCTACCCCGTGAATATCAGGCCGCCGGGCTACAAATACCTGTTCGGCTTTTTCGTCAACATCATCCCGATACGCGTTGATCTCTCAGGCGACCCAACCTTCGATGAGCTTGTATCCCGCGTCTCTGCCGCACGAAAAAAAGACAAGAAGCACCAAACATTTCCTGCGCTCGATATTGTAAGAGAAGTACGAAAATCAGTCGCTGGCTTTGACGGTCGCGTCTTTAATGTCTCAATGGCTCAAACCGTCTCGCGGCTGGTCAATCTCAATCTGGACGGCATTAAATCCATCCCGCTGGAGGCCGAATATAATGATGTAAACGATGATCTATCACTCTCATACGAGCTTTTAGAAGACGGGCGCATCGGCCTTTGGATTGAATACCGCATTGATTTATTCGAACCCGAATTTATCGACGATATGCTCAAACATCTGCACATGTTGCTGAAACAAGTCGCCGAGAAACCTGATCAAAACATAAGCGAATACAGCATCCTTGATGATCACGAACGTGATCAAATTTTAAATCTCTGGGCAAAACCTGATGCGCCGCTCCAAATCGAAAATAGCACGCCGCGCACCATTCACGGCCTGTTCGAACGCCGCGCACAAGAAAACCCCGATGCGATCGCCTTAATCGATAAAG
>CAZPMH010000028.1:0-22796 GCA_964587815.1 uncultured Micavibrio sp. | reverse complement strand
GCATTGCGCTTGAAAAAATACGCATGGCGCGCCTCTTCAGAAAGATGCTGAAGCGTATCCTGCGTCATCACCTTATCCATTTGAGAGATCATAATCTTACGACTCCCCAAATGCTCCAACATCGCCAACATATTCAAAAACAGGGCATGCCGCGGCTTATCCTCAACTATTGTCGTTAAAAACGAACGAACGCGCCCCTCATATTGGCGGTTATTTTCCGTCATCCCCGAGGCTGTCCAAGGCGAAATCGATTGCGTCATAGGTGCGCTCCAACTCTTCTTTTGTTATGCAGTATGGTGGCAAAATATAAACCGTATTCCCCAACGGACGCAAGAGAACATCTTGGCTAAGAAAGGAATCGTATAATTTGGGCTGAATATCCGACAGATACCCGCTGCGCCCTTCGGTTTTGATATCCATCGCTAAAATCGTGCCTTGCTGTCTTACATTTTCAATATCAGGCCGCGCCTCAAACCGCTTCGCAGCTTTGGCATGAACGGACGCTAAGTTTTCAATACGCTCCGTCACGGGCTCGTCTTGCCAAATCTTCAACGCCGCATTCGCCGCCGCACACGCCATCGGATTACCCGTAAAAGACGAGGAATGAAAAAACATCTTCGCTTTATCTTTATGATAAAACGCTTGATAAATATCACGCGTACACAGCGTCGCACCTAAAGGCAAAAAACCGCCCGTTAAACCCTTCGATAAACAAATAATATCAGGCATAAATCCCGCCTGTTCACAGGCAAAAATACTGCCCGTACGACCAAAACCTGTCATCACCTCATCAGCAATCAACAACACATCATGCGCACGACACATCTCCGCCATCTGACACAAAACATCAGCAGAATAGAAAATCATACCCCCCGCGCCTAAAACCAGTGGCTCAAACACAAACGCCGCCACATCATCTTTATGCGCTTTTAAAACATGCTCAAGGCGCTCCAGCGTTTTCGCTTCTTTCCCCGCGACAGGCACGGGTAAATGCTCCACCTCAAACAAAAACGGCTCGTAAATCTTATTATAAACACTCCGTCCACCCGCCGACATCGTACCGAACGTATCCCCGTGATACCCGTCTTCAAAGGCAATCACCTTCTGCCGCGGCCGCCCCGTATGCTCCCAATAGCCAATCGCCATTTTTAACGCGACCTCAACGGCCGTCGATCCGCTATCGGAATAAAACACATGATCAAAAGCACCATCGCTTAGATCGATAAGACTCGCCGCCAACTCCTCTGCCGGTGCATGCGTAAAGCCTGCAAAAATCACTTGATCCAGCTTTTCCGCTTGCTCCCGAACCGCTGCAACAATATCAGGGTGCGAATGCCCGTGATTAATCACCCACCAGCTGGAAATTGCATCAACAACCTCTCGCCCGTCATTGGTGTAAAGCAACGTGCCCTTGGAACGCTCCACAAAAATAGGGTTAGGCGCAATCGCGTGCTGCGTAAACGGATGCCAAACTGGAGATGCGTGTTTCATAAGGCTTAGTAGTGTCAAAACCCGTAAAAAACGTCAAGGGGAACGTCATGGATCGACGAAATCAGTCGCTTTAAATCGCGCGGCGAACATATCCCGCAAAGACTCGGGATCAAGTTTTTCCATCCTCGGCATATGCCCCAAAACAGGAACACCTGAAAACTCTGCGATCGTTCGAATATTATCAGGATTATCTTCGCCAATGAAAACCAAACCTTTGATTGGAATATTGCGCGCCTTCAACACCTCAACCGATAACAAACTGTGATTGATTGTGCCGAGCGTGGTACGCGCACACAACACAACGGGAACATCCCACGCCTTATAGAGATCAATCTGCAAATCCTCACGTGTCAGCGGAACCATCAATCCGCCCGCCCCTTCTATAACCAACGCACCGTCACAAGGCGGGATGTTTTCTGAGTCATGTAAATCATCCGCATCCAACAACACATCGTCCAACTCCGCCGATCGATGCGGGGAAAGAGGCTCTGTCAAAACATAGCGTTCGGGCAAAAACCGGTCTGCTTCCAAACCACTCAATGTTTTCACCGTATGCTTATCAATCGTCTCGATGCCCGATTGAATCGGCTTCCAATAATGAGGGGTAAATCCGGCCGCCTCCAAACCCACCATCAGCGCGGCTGAAAAAACGGTTTTACCGATATCCGTATCCGTGCCTGCAATCACAATGCGCGTCATAATGATCCCTTTTCATATGTGGATAAACGCTAGAAAGCGATCCACCACTCTTTATTAATTTGCAAAATAAGGCACACTGACCATACGGTATTTTTCTTACCGATTCTATACGCTTCAGAATCAAATTTATAAAACACGAAAATAAAGAACAAAAGTCTGTATACGCTACGTGCTGTATATATTTTATATGAAGCTAAATTATAATTTAAAATCAATTACATAAAGCAAGGTAATAAAATCATTTATTGATTGATTTATAACAAGACGCAAAGTCGCGTAAATTTTGCTCTGACAGCGCTGAGCTCAACGACAATCGAAGACGTGCCGTGCCCTCAGGAACAGTCGGCGGACGGATCGCTCGCACATCAAACCCCTCTTTCTGAAGCGCCTGTGAAACGAAAACGGCACGCTCATCAGAGCCCAAAATAATCGGCACAATTTGCGTCCCCTCCCCTCCGTAAATCTCGTGCGAAATTTCACAAAGCGACATCAATTTTTTGCGCCGTACGTCTCCCTCTTCTCCGGCTAACATCTCCAAAGATCGCTGCACCAAAATCGCCTGCAACGGCATCGGCGCCGTCGAATAAATGAACGGCCGCGCGGCATTAATCATATAAGAAATCACATCGTCAGACGCACACACCAAACCGCCCGCAACGCCAATCGCCTTCCCGCATGTATGCAGGCTCATGATCCGATCATAGCCATAACGCGAAATCAAATCCCAGCTCACACCCCGGCCACCATCACCAAACACACCCGTTCCATGCGCCTCATCAATAATCAGATAGGCATTATATTTTTCCGCCAAAGCATAAAAATCATCAAGGGGCGCAACATCACCATCCATCGAATAAACCGACTCAACCGCAATCCATAAATTTTTTGCCTTTTCGCGATACCGCTTTAAAACATCCTCCAAAGCATCCGCATCATTATGCGCAAACTTAAATGCTTTCGCATCGCAGGCTTTCAGCCCGTCCCGCATGCTCGCATGCACCAGCGAATCATAGACAACAACATCCCCCCGCCGCGGCAAGGTCGTCAAAACCGCATAATTGGCCTGAAACCCGCTGGAAAAATAAAGACACGCCCCCGCGGCAAAGTGAGTCGCGGCAAAATCCTCTAAATCCTGATGCGCCTTCGTATGCCCACGTAATAACCGCGAGCCCGCCGCACCAACATCCAAACCATCAGACAGGGCATCAATCGCCAAACGGCGCAAACCCTCATGCGCCGCCATCCCCAAATAATCATTAGAGGTAAGATCAATACCGTTTGGAAGGGAAAGAGAACGATACCGCCCGGCAGATTTAAGCTGCGACAATATCTTCTGAAACATTTCGCTCGTCCTTAAAGGGTTTGCGTGGCTCGATCCCCAGCTCAGCGAGCAGGCCGTAATCCGCATCTTTTTCAGGATTCGGCGTCGTCAGCAGCTTCTCACCTGTGAAAATCGCGTTCGCGCCCGCCATAAAGGCCATCGCCTGCGCTTCCTTAGAAATCGTCAAACGCCCCGCAGACAAGCGTACCATCGCCTTCGGCATCAAAATACGCGCCACCGCAATACAGCGAATCCACTCAAAAATATCGAGCATCTTGTTATTTTCCATCGGTGTCCCTGCCACAGGCACCAACATATTAATCGGCACCGATTCGGGCTGCGGCTCTAAATTCGAGAGGGTATGGAGCAATGAAATCCGATCCTCTTCCGATTCGCCAAGCCCCAAAATACCACCACAACAGGCTGAAATCCCAGCCTTCGCGACGTTTTTAAGCGTATCCAACCGATCATCATAGGTGCGGGTCGTAATCACCTTGTCATAAAATTCACGGGATGTATCCAGATTGTGATTATAAGCCGTCAGCCCCGCCTCTTTTAATTTCATGGCTTGGTCTTCGGTCAGCATACCCAGCGTACAACACGCCTCCATGCCCATATCCGTTACGCCCTTCACCATCTCGCACACACGGTCAAACGCGCGCCCATCCATCACTTTCGGCCAGGCCGCGCCCATGCAAAACCGCGTCGAGCCTGATTCTTTGGCCGCCCGCGCTTGCTCTAAAACCGCATCGGTTTTCATCAAAATTTCTTTATCAAGCTCCGCGTCATTATGAATACTCTGCGAACAATAGCCGCAATCTTCTGCACATCCGCCCGTCTTGATTGAGAGCAAGGTACACATCTGCATCTCATTCGCCTTGTGATTCGCGCGATGCACGCCTGCCGCCTCATAAACCAAATCCAACAACGGACGATTATAGAGCGCCGTAACCTCTTCCAAAGAATATGTCATGTTTTCCTCACTACTCATCCCCTTAAACTAGGATGATGCTTGCATGCGGTCAATAGTTATAAGACAATAGAAGGGCTGTAAATCATAGCATTCCACCAAAAACACACCGATCCCATGTTTCGCACGCTTTCCATATTATGTTTATTGATATCAATGTGTTACGCACCGAATCACGCTATGGCAGCCCCCTGCACCGCGGGTGGCAGCCTTGCAACCTGCACGCAAGCCGGTTTATGGGAATATGATCCTGCGATTCAAATCTACCGATATTGTAATGGTACGAACTTCGTCTCCATGTCATCAGGTTCTGTAACAGGCACATGTGGTGGCGTAACGGAAGGAACGATGGAATATAACACTACATCGAATAATTTCGAATATTGCGATGGCACAAACTGGATTGCGTTTGCAAGCAGCGCAATCGGATCAGCCTGCAGTGATACGGGGCAAATTGAATTTAACACATCGAGCAATGCCATAGAAATTTGCAATGGGTCAAACAGCATCTCAGTCATTGGCCTTTCACCGGGAAATATTGGAAGCCTTGATATACCAACATTAACGACATGGAGCATAACAAACGGAAGTCCTGGATATAATTTACAAAGCCAGAGCATCACCATCACGAACAACGGAACCTGCGATCAAGACATAATCTCCGTTTCCGTTTCGCCAACCAACGGATGTAGCGTTGTATTCATCGGCCCCACTCCGAATGCACTTTGCCCGCTGAGCGCTATAAACGGATTTCTGCTTCTTGAAACCGATTGCAGCGGCACACTTTTACCGACTGAAACATGCTCAGTCTCCATAAGCGGCGGCGCAAGTGTTCTAAGCGGCTCAACAACAATAGTCGACGGGGTTCTGACAGTTACCACATCAACGACAGCAGAAAACGGAAACATAAGATTTTCAGCAAGTGATAGTAGCGTAATTATTGTTCCGCCCTAGCACAAAAAGAAACGAGCATCCAATAATGAACGCCCGCACCTTTTTAGGAGAAAACTTATAGTTTTGGAATTAACCGGTCAGCGCGCGGCGCACAACTTCAACATCCTGTGCGATTTGCTCATCGTCACCGATCAACTCCTCAACCTTGCGAATCGCATGCATAACCGTGGTATGGTCACGCCCGCCAAACTTGCGGCCAATCTCAGGCAATGAGCGCGCGGTCAACAACTTCGCAAGATACATCGCAACCTGACGTGGGCGCGCAACCGCACGCGCACGACGCGCAGAATGCATATCAGACAAACGAAGATTATAATGCTCGGCCACTTTGCGCTGAATTTCATCAATCGTGATTCGGCGATCATGCGCACGAAGCAAATCTTGTAGAACCTCTTGAGTGGAGGAAAGCGTAATCTCTTGTGAAGACACATCCGCATGCGCAACGATTCGGTTCAGCGCACCCTCCAATTCACGAATATTCGATGTCACTTTCAACGCCAGAAACTCAAGAACACTATCCGGCACATCCGCGCCCAAACGCTCACGCTTGGACTGCAAAATCCCAAGGCGCAATTCATAGGTTGAGGGGTGAATATCCGCAACCAAGCCCCAGGCAAGGCGTGAACGAAGACGCTCATCAATACCGTTTAGCTCGCTCGGCGGACGATCCGCAGAAATAACAATCTGCTTGTTCTGATCAATCAGAGCGTTGAACGTATGGAAAAACTCTTCCTGCGTTGATTCCTTGCCTGCGATAAACTGGATGTCATCAATCATCAAAACATCGACGCTACGGAACAGCTCCTTAAAGCTCATCGTATCATTCGCACGCAACGCCTTGACGAACTGATACATAAACTTCTCAGCCGAAAGATACATCACGTTCTTCTCTGGCGCATTCTCGTTAATGATATGCGCAATCGCGTGCAAAAGGTGGGTTTTACCCAAACCAACACCGCCATAAAGAAACAGCGGATTAAACGGGATATTTGCACTGCCGACAACACGACGTGCAGCTGCATGCGCCAACGCATTTGATTTCCCGACAACAAAGCTATCAAACGTATAGCGCGCATCCAATGGAGAGGACACTTCCGCGATATCCGCTTTTAACTGGGCGTCTGTTTGTTCCGGCGCAACATCCGCAGATGCAGAAGAAGCAGAACTAAGGGCTTCGTCAGTCATCGCATTTTGCACAACAACAATCTGAATGCGCTTGATCGTCTCGTCACGTTCAGTGCACATCTCAGAAAGGCGCTCTGCATAATGCGTTTGAATCCAGTCACGCATAAAACGCGTTGGAACAGACACTTCCATTGTGCCGTGATAACAGGCACGCAATGTTAAAGGCTTGAGCCAGCTACGGAAGATTGCTTCGCCGAATTCTTGGCGCATATCATTATGAACAGCATCCCACAAAGCTTTGATCTCCGGCGTTGGCACCAGCGGTGCTTCACCTAAATCAGCACCTGCCGCTGTTTTTCCAACAGACGTTTTACCAGAAATCTCAGACATAATTTTCTCCATTTTTTTTATTTTTTTAAACAATTAGGTTTTGGCAGTAAGGAGCGTTTACGAAAAAATTCTTTTTTCGCACGAACCTTAAATCAGGTCGAAGAAAAGGGCTTGAGCGCATAAGCGACCAACAATATTTTCTTCAGTCTTTTCGTTTTTTTGAGGCCCGTTTACAGAATCATCGCAAGCAGCACGTGCTACGGTTATTATGTAAGGACTTCCCCTGCGTCATGAAACTATGACGCTCTCTGATCAATCTACCTTAATTAATTTTAAGGCGCGAACGATACCAAACCAACGGGTTGTAGAATTTTCCCTGCCAACCTTGAAAAGAACCCTACACCATAAAAATACAATCGCGCAATGAGAACAAATCATAAACATGAAAAAAAGAAATTTTAATACAAAAGATGAGTCCGCCCAGAACAAAGGGCCTCCTGACATATGCAAAAGGCCCATTAATTAATATTTTCAAAATGATATGAGTCTTAGTTAAGAACAAAAAAACTCACGTAAAACACCGTAATATTAAAGCGCTTTAATACGCTTATTCAGGCGTGAAAGTTTACGTGCAACAGTGTTTTTGTGCAAAATACCCTTTGACACACCCTTGTACATCTCAGGCTGAGCCTTGGTTAACGCTTGATTCGCTTCTTTTGCGTTACCTTCACTGATCGCTGCCTCAACCTTTTTTACGAAGGTACGGATGCGGCTACGACGCGCTTTGTTAATGTCTTCGCGTCTTTTATTACGACGGACGCGCTTTCTTGCTGATGCATGATTTGCCATTATTCAAACCTTTTCAAATCTTTACTTACATTTCTTTATGCACAAATAGTACAATTTTTATACCAAAGTAATCCACAGGATTATTTTCTTATTTCTTTCGTCTGGTGGGTGAAACGCCAACAATCGAAAACTGAACGTGAGTAATAAGGGTTATAGGGGGCAGATGTCAAGTGATTCGTAAAGATTTATGCGAATCAAAACAACACGCTAAAGGCTGGGTCGAATCAGAATACGCATCATATGCGCACCCGCCTCTTGTGAGAAGGAAATATCAAGCTGCTGCGCGTCTCTGTAAAACGAGTCCGCATCCACGCGCCCCCAACCCAGCTGCGGCAATGTCTGCCTGTAAAACGACAAAACCTGAGACGGCTTGAAAGCACCAATATCGGCATAAACCTCAACAATCTCGCCTTCCGGCTTATCAAAACGAAAACCGCGCGCTTGCGCCTCTTCCGTTCCCGGCATCACGGGAATCTCATCTGCCCCGTCAAAGAAAAGGGCATCTTGTGCCCGCGCGACGCCAACGTCATAAACCATAAGCACTGCCGCAAAACAAACAGTCACGCGAACAAAAGCTCTGATCTTGGGAAACCTTCTCATACGTAAAATTTACATCACTTCTGGCACGATGGACAATAAAATGTCGATCGCCCCGATTGAACGATGCGGATAACCTCCGCCCCACAGGCCGAAGGGCACGGCTCCCCTTCCTGATCATAGACAGAAAATTGATATTGAAAATACCCGAGCGATCCGTCAATTTTTTGAAAATCCCGCAATGTCGATCCACCCGCCTCAATCGCGCGGAGCAGAATTTTCTTAGAGCAAGAAACAATTCGCAATGCCTCCTCCAACGTGATCGAAGAACAAATGCGCGTTGGCGAAACGCCTGCACAGAACAACGCCTCACATACATAAATATTGCCCAGCCCCGCAACAACTCGCTGATCAAGCAATGCAGCTTTAATCGGTGTCTTCTTTCGTGAGAGCGCCTCAAACAAATTCTGCCCGTCCCACACATCCTCAAGCGGCTCAGCGCCCATCTTGGAAAAAGGCGGCTCCTGCGCCCAGCCCTCACGCGAACGCAGCAAAAACATGCCAAAGCGCCTCGGGTCTTCGAACGCAAAACACGCGCCGTTATCAAGATGAAAAATCAGATGATCATGCGGCCGCGCCACATACGCCGAAGCCGTATCAAAGATGCGCACACGCCCCGACATGCCGAGATGCAATACGCCACTTAAATCATCACCAAAATCAAGAATAATGTATTTCCCGCGCCGATGCAGCCGATCAATATTTTGCCCCGCAACCTGCTGCCCGAAATCTTCCGCAACAGGAACACGCAAATCATACCGATTAATTTGAACAGAGGAGATACGCTGCCCTAAAACGCTCTGCTCCAAGCCGCGCATAACGGTTTCAACTTCAGGCAGCTCTGGCATTACGGGCGTCCCGCTTGCTCTTCTATAGGGAAAAATTTCAAAAGCGGCGCACCGCCAAAATCAACCTTAGAAAAGAGCGGATGCAAATCCTTCGCCATAAATTGATCCGTCGACGCAAGCAAATAGAGAACAGAGCTGTTTGAATACTTACGAACAAAAACGTCATGCGCACGCATCGTCAAAATGCGATAGATCACAGAATCAATCTCTTGCGGTGCTCCCGCAGCGGGCGACGGCACGAGTGACAGCTTCCCCGTCTTTTCATCATAACGAATATCACCACGCGAATATCGGCGAAGGCGCCCCTCCGGATCTTCAGTTGTGATCAGCTCAAAGCTATTTTCTCCTATTTTAAGCTCCGCAATTCCCGACGTGCCGTAACGCATGACCCAACCACCGGTAACACCGCTCAGCTTAGGAACAAGCATCGCACTTTGCGCGGCCGGAAGCTTCTTTGCCATATCTGCCTCAACCGCAGAGCGCGCCTTTGACGCTGAACTTGGCTGCCTGGTAACTGTTTTCTTTGCTTTTTGAACATTTTGCTCAGGCTGACTGCGCATGACAAAAAACCCGACACACACAATTAAGACAACACCGACAACGGTTAAAACCAGCGACAAAGGAACGTCATTCCGCTTTGAACGTGTAGATACAGTATTCTTTTGATTCATCTCAAAACTCCCTTGTGAATGCATTTTTTATGCACAAAAAGACATACAGAATTCAGTGTAAGTCTTTGATTTTACACAATTTTAACATCTCTCCTATATAAAAGAAGATGAGCAAAGGAAAAACCCATGACAGAAATCATCGCTGCCCAGATTTTCGGCCTCCTCGGCTATTGCATCTATATTCTATCTCCGCAGTGTAAGACTCAAAAAGCAATCGTGCAATCAGGAATAATCGGCTACGCCCTTCTGTCCGTGCAATGGTATCTGCTTGCTCAACCTGCGCTGATTGTCATAAACATAATTGCCGTCACCACAAGCCTTTATGCTTTGGGCGTTAAACAAAGCAACATACTCCAACGTCTTTCTCCTGCACTCTATCCTTGCGCTATCGTTTTGGTCATGTCTGTATCATCGGGAACACTCATTGATGTGCTGTGCATTATGGCCGCCATACTCAGCATCCGATCAAGACTATCAGAGGATCTGAAATCATTTCGTCTATACGCAATATCAGCAGGTATTCTGCTAACCATAACTGGCGGTTTAGCGTTATCTGCGCCAGCACTGATTTTCAATACGCTCTTCACAGTATCGCACGCACAAAAACTCCGTATCGGCAGGCGACAAACACGCAGCAGCAGAATCGCGCAAAACGCATCAGCACAAGCCTAAAAAAGGCACGATAAAACACCGATCCGGACCGTGTTTCCATATCATAAATAAGAAAGATATCATATAGCCATAGGCCACGAAGCATGATATTGTCTGCTCCTGTGAATATGAAAATTTAAAGTAACATTCCGAGAGTGTGTAAATGCCGACGATTCAACAAATACGCGCCGCCCGCGCTTTAATTGGATGGAGCCAGGGGGAGCTCGCTGCGCAATCAAACCTGTCACAAACCGGGATCGCACGCATTGAAAACGGCACCAACCAGCCAAACTCAACAACAATCCAGAAAATTACGAGCGCATTTGATCGCGCAGATATTGAATTTATCGGCGAATCAGGCGTTAAAAAGCGAACGGGCGAGATACGCACCTTAAAGGGTTCGGAAGGCTTTAAGGCATTCTTAGATGATATCTATGACGTTGCGAAAAACGAAGGCGGCGAATTCTGCCTGCATAACGCAAAGCCTGAAAACTGGTACAAAATGGTCGGAACCGAATGGTACCACGAGGTACACGCGAGCAGAATGGTCGAAGTCAGAGACAATATTGACCTAAAAATTACAGCATCCGAAGGGGATTGGAATTTCATCGGCGGCGATTTCGCAGAATACCGATGGTTTCCGAAACACTTATTTAATGATCAATCGATTTACGCTTACGGCTCAAAGCTGGCCTTTATCCGCTTTACAGCCGATGATTCGATTGTCCAGATACTAAAAAACAGGGAATTCAGCGAAGGGTTTCGCGTGCTGTTCAACAGCGCCTGGGACCATATCGCCAAAATTCCTACAAAGTAAAATTGGCATATGCGAAGTACGTTTAAAGACAGCTCTGAACAAGGGGTGATGCAGGCAGGCTTCCTCATCCCTGAAACAGAAATGACATCTGATCGTGTCATGAATCTTCTGTTGCCGAAAATCAAAGATCATGCGGTGAAACCTGTCTTTTATTTTGTCGATCAACCCCCTGATGAACGCTACGGCCTGCATTCTGATTTAGAAACGCTCGGCTTCATGGAAAAAACCCTGATGCGCGATGTTGTAAACCCCTTCATACGCGAATCTGTTGAAAACGGCACACAACCTGATGGTACTTATCTACCGCTCGATATTCTGGCTCAAAAATATAACGCCGATATCATGCACGTTCCCGACATGAATGCGCCCGATTTCGTAAAGGCACAAGTCACGGATAATCCTTCGCCGCAAGAATTATTCATGATCCGTCAAAGAACAATCGCGAAACATCTCGTGGAAGAATGCGAGAAAAAGCGTGAAGGCATGCTGATGAACATCCACCCTGCAAGGCTGCCCGGAATAAGGGGGCTGATGGGCACATTCTGGTCGCGCATTGATGCAGAAGAAAACGGCATCAACAGCTGCGCGATCACCATGCACCGCGTCAATGATCACGAAATTGATAAAGGCCCGATTACCGATTTTTCAAATGTACCTTTCGATCCTGATCGTGCCATCGGAACAGAGACAATCCACGCCGCCCCTGCCATCGCAGACATGATTGCGAAGGAAATTGAAATCAGGGTATTTCACGCGGGACAAAGAAGCATCGTCGTCCCACCAGCCGCAAACAGCAGCTATAAAACCGTTCCGACACCCGAAGAAATTGAACACGCCAAGGACGTGTATGATATCCATCTTGTCGACACGGAAGAAATGCTCGATTACATCTTGGAGCATTACAGCAGCGAAGACGCCCCCGAACATCGCGCAGAACTTGAAAGCAGATGCCGCACCGCCATCGGAGAACAAAAAGCACGCATGTCTGCAAAATTCGGCGCCGCCAACGATGGCGAGATGGACATGCCGGGTCTATAAACAACACACAAAAAAAATCCCGAACAACGAAAAAGGCTCCCAAATCATGAGAGCCTTTTTTATAAATCTTACTTATACGGGAAAATTGCACAGAATGTTTAGGACAGGGCGAAGAAGGTAAGGCGAAGTTTGGCAAAAACCAAACGAGCAGAAACCTGACAACGCCAAGTCCAAACAGTCAAAGCAATTTTACATCATGCCGGGCATACCGCCCATGCCACCCATACCGCCCATCGCGCCTGCACCGGCATCACCATCTTCGGATGGAACGTCAGTGATAACCGCTTCGGTCGTGATCAACAGGCCTGCAACAGATGCCGCATCCTGCAATGCAGTGCGCACAACCTTGGCTGGGTCGATGATACCGGCCTTAACAAGGTCAGTATATTCACCTTTTTGCGCATCAAAGCCGTGGTTGGTGTCTTTTTGCTCAAGCAACTTACCAACGATCACAGAACCTTCTTCACCTGCATTTTCACAGATTTGACGGATCGGGGCCTTTAAAGCGCGCTTAATGATTTCGATACCAACATTCTGGTCTTCGTTCTCACCTTGCACCTTCTCAAGAGCCTGGCCTGCATAAAGAAGAGCTGTACCACCACCGGCAACGATACCTTCTTCCACAGCAGCGCGTGTCGCGTGAAGCGCGTCATCAACGCGGTCCTTACGCTCTTTCACTTCCACTTCTGTGATACCGCCAACGCGAAGAACAGCAACACCACCGGAAAGTTTTGCAAGACGCTCTTGCAACTTCTCTTTGTCGTAATCGCTTGATGTCTCTTCGATCTGCGCGCGGATTTGCTTACAGCGTGCTTCAATCTCAGCCTTTTCACCGGCACCGTCAACAACAGTTGTGTCGTCTTTGGTAATCGATACCTTCTTCGCTGTACCAAGCATATCAAGTGTCACGTTCTCTAGCTTAATGCCAAGATCTTCAGAAACAACCTGACCGCCTGTCAAAATTGCCATGTCTTCCAACATCGCCTTACGACGATCACCGAAACCAGGCGCCTTAACAGCAGCGATTTTCAAACCACCGCGTAGCTTGTTCACAACCAATGTCGCAAGGGCTTCGCCTTCAACATCTTCGGCCACGATCAAAAGCGGACGGCTTGATTGAACAACAGCTTCCAAAACAGGCAACATCGCCTGAAGGTTAGACAACTTGCTTTCATGAAGCAGGATGTATGGGTTTTCCAACTCACATACCATTTTATCAGCATCTGTGATGAAGTATGGTGAAAGGTAACCGCGGTCGAACTGCATCCCTTCAACAACTTCCAATTCGTTGCTCAAAGATTTCGCTTCTTCAACAGTGATAACGCCTTCATTACCGACCTTATCCATCGCTTCAGCCAACATTTCACCGATCTCGGCTTCACCATTGGCAGAGATTGTACCGATCTGCTTGATTTCATCGTTGCTTTTCACGTTTTTCGCGCGACCTGCAATATTTTCAACAGCAGCAGCAACAGCCAAGTCGATACCACGCTTAAGGTCCATCGGGTTACGACCCGCTGAAACGGCTTTCACACCTTCGCGAACAATCGCCTGCGCAAGAACAGTTGCGGTTGTTGTACCGTCACCTGAATGATCATTAGCTTTTGAAGCCACTTCACGGATAAGCTGCGCACCAATATTCTGGCGTGCATCCTTCAATTCGATCTCCTTCGCAACTGATACACCATCTTTTGTTGTGCGTGGCGCACCAAAAGATTTCTGGATCACAACATTACGACCCTTCGGGCCCAATGTTACCTTCACGGCGTTTGCAATAATATCGACACCTTTTAGCAAGTCTTCACGCGCTTGCTCTTTAAATACGACGTCTTTAGCACTCATAATTTTTCTCCTTTAAAGAAAATTCTAATTTTAATGTTAATTCTTTTTGTTAAATCAAAGAGTTTTTGTTTGTGTCTAGGCGCGTAAGACGAAGCGTATAGTTATACGCGAGGCGAAACGCAACAACGACACCAAGCAAAAATCCAAAGATTTAGGCTGCGATGATTCCGATAATGTCGGACTCTTTCATAACCATCAATTCTTCACCGTCAATGGTCACTTCTGTGCCCGCCCATTTTGAGAAAATGACCTTGTCACCTTCTTTAACATCAAGGGCGCGAACATCACCATTGTCATTGACGTAACCGCTACCGATGGCAACGATTTCACCTTCTGATGGTTTTTCTTCGGCTGTTCCGGGGATAATAATGCCACCTGCAGTTTTTGTTTCTGCTTCCGCGCGGCGGACGAGTACGCGATCATGTAAAGGACGAAATTTCATATTTCCATCTCCTTCTTCTATGGTTTAACAAGCGAGCTTTCCATACCGCTCAAACAGAGCCGGAAACCGGAAAGCCCCTCCCAATGCATAGCCTTGGCTATACAAGAAAGAGTCATACTCCCCTTGAAGAAAATTTTCAAGATTTTTCGCTCAGATGAAAATTAAAAATTTTTAAAGGTGCATCAGCGCTAAGAACTCTTAATGCCCATAACCTGCTGATGCTTTTTCTTACGCGCTTTCCAGATCAAACTATCAACGATGTAGTGATGAAAATTAATCGTCTGAAATGCGACAACATAGAAGGTCGTTAATAACAAAACATCCTCACCTGCCAGACTGCCGAAACCGATCATCAAAGATTTATACAAGATCGTTGTAATGATTAAACAGCCGACAAAATACGCCATGATCCGAACAGGCTTAATCTGACTGGCCCACGCAATCACGGTTTCACTGTCATTATCGACGTTCTTGAAACGGTTCGTATTATAAAGCCAAACGAACAAAATATACTGCGCATTGTGCCAAATATTCGCAACAAGCCAGCCGATGTTAATGTCGGGAATGAAAATATAACCGACATAAAAGGCAGTAAAGTGAGACGCCATAAACATGGTCTGCCCCAATGGTAAACGCCCCTCAGAAAAAGCCAAAAATCGTGTTAACACCCAATAACCGAGCAAACCGAGAGACACAAGCCCTGCGATAACGACCAAAGCACCAGGCACGTACGGCGTCCAAAACTCCTGCCCTAAAAACTTATCCCACCCTTGGTGACATCTGTACAACAGCCCCCAAGCAGGGATCGACCACAACGTCGCCTGATTAAGCCATTTCGGCTCTTCAATCTTAAACTCCGCCTTTCTGTGATAGAACGAAGATACACCATAAGACTGGCGCACATAGTGATACCACTGCCAGAAGAAATAAATTGTGATGATGCTCCACAATCCCACGATCTGTGAGAGCGCAATCACTGCTCCGACCACCAAAAACGGCAATTGATAAATCAGAAACTTATTCTCCGCCCGATCCTCAGGCGTACCTGCAAGTTTGGTAAAGGTTGAAATCACATGGTGATACCCTAAAAACCACAAATCAAGGAACAAAACAGGAGCGAACAGCGCAGGATTGTGCCAAACGATAAAACCCGACAACAAAGCGACGCCGAGAACGCCAAAGATAAAAAGACTGTCAAAACGAAAACCGGACAGCCAGTTATTCTGATATTGCCACGCTTGAGGGGCTTGAGCCTGAGACATTCTGATATATTCCTAACAAGGTTAATAAATACACGTTTCTTTAATACCATCTAATATTAAACCGTGTCATGAAAACTTGCAAATTTTTTGCCACATAATCGCCAAATTTTCGCCACGATTAGACAAACAAAAAAACTCCTGATCATACCATCGGGGCAAGTCGAACCCTAAGGCCGTCCAGATTCTCATCAAGAATAATCTGGCAAGACAGGCGTGAATTTTCTTCCACCTCCATCGCCTCATCCAGCATATCCTCCTCCTCCTCGCGCATCGGCACAAGGCGCTCAATCCACGCATCATCAACATAAACATGACACGTGGCACAGGCACACGCCCCACCGCACTCCGCCTTGATCGGCAGGCCATAGTCACGAATAATTTCCATCACACGCCAGCCTTCAACGGCCTCTAACATGTGTTCGCGTCCTGTATGGTCAATAACGAAAATCTTCATATCAAAACCCGTAACTACTTTTTCTTCACCGGAGATAAAATAGCGAAGATCCCAAACGTCATGCCGATAACCGTGATCGTAAGCGTAATGACGTCAACGACGCTTTTGAAAACAGCTTCCAATAAAATAAAGCCTGCACTACCGTTCGGGAAAAGAAATAAGAACAATCCAGCGACGAGGGAAAGCGCAACAACAGAAGGAAAAAAGCAAGAAAACCACGTTACAAAAAGCAAAATCGAACTGGAAAGCCCGCGGATAGTATGAAGAAAATATCGCATTGAAACCCCCATCGCCGCGGGAATATAAAGCCAGAACAACCGAAACACCCAAATCATCGAAACCACAATCGCAAACATCAATACCGCATCAACAAACATTTCTGCCATGTTCGGCCCGCTTCCATTCAGCATGTCAGGGCTCAGCTCGGAGGGCAGTTCAGTGTTTCCTACCCCCGTATTAAGCGCCGCTTCTCTCTCTTCCTCTTTCGCCTGACGCGCCTCCTCTACCATGGCCTGAACCTCAGGGCGATTTGTAAAATCAGTGAGCGCGCTGTAAATACCCCAAACGGTCATCTGGATAAGCGTGTAAACCGCAATCCCTGCCTGCAAACATTGGGTGCGCCCCAAACTGCCGATATATTGCGCAGGCAAACCGTTTTCTGTATCAGGCGCGCGCTCCCCGGGCTCAACCAAGCGCCCCCAGATAAAAATCGGCTCATTATAAACGATGTAGCGAATAAGCCCCGCGATAAACAAACCTTCGATCAAAAAGCTAGGCAACAAGACCAGCCCCTGACGCCAGAACATCTCCTCATAACCAAGAACGAAAATACCCAGATAACAAATCAGCTTGATGAACATCACAGGAATGGCAACCTTCATCAGGTAATGTGCCTTAGAGAAGAAAAACTCATAAGCACGCACCGAAACATCAATGAAATCAAAACTTGCCATTATGCCCTTCTAAGGTTATCACTACTGTGCGGTGAAACTATCATTATAGGCAAGGGGTTTAAACCTTTTAGTGTAAGAAAACATAAAAATAGCGCCTGACATGAAAAGCAACGTGAACACCGAAAAACAACACACACCAACCTTAGAAAACGCACCTGCATATCAATTAAAAGCCCTCTCATACTGGTTGCTTTTTTGTTGTGGCGCTGTCTTTTGCATGATCATCATCGGCGCGGTAACAAGGCTCAGCGGTTCAGGCTTATCGATGGTCGAATGGCGCCCGATGATGGGAATCCTGCCACCGCTTAACCAAGCCGAATGGTTACGCGTCTTTGAGCTTTACAAGCAAACCCCTGAATTCATTCATAAAAATTACTGGATGAATGTTGAAGATTTTAAATATATTTTCTTCTGGGAGTGGTTTCATCGCCTTTTCGGCCGTTTGATCGGCATGATCTACACACTGCCGTTCTTATTCTTTCTCGTCCGCGGCTGGATCCCGCAAGGCTACAAGCTGAAACTCTTCGCCCTCCTCCTGCTTGGCGGCGGGCAAGGCCTGATGGGCTGGTACATGGTCAAAAGCGGCCTGATCGATGAACCCGCAGTCTCGCATTATCGCCTTGCCGCACATCTGGGGCTGGCTTTTCTGATATACGGGCTGATGTTTTGGCTCTCAATGACATTCAGAAAAACGGCACGGGGCGTTTTGCCAAACCCGTCAAAGCCTTTATTTACACACGGCTTAGGCGTTCTGATCATTCTTATTATCACCATTTTATGGGGCGCATTTGTCGCCGGCCTTGATGCGGGCCTCGTTTATAATGACGGCTATCCCAAAATGGGCGACACATGGATTCCCGAAGAAGTCTGGTTTTATAAGCCCGTCTGGCTCAATTTCATCGAAAACCACGCGGGCGTACAATTCATCCACCGCTGGCTGGCAAAACTAACAGTACTGGCAATATTCTCCCTCACCGCTCACGCGCTTATAAAACAGCGCAAGGAATTCATCTTCCCTCTTCTGGCTTTGCTCGTCTGCGGGCAATTGGCATTGGGCATAGCAACCCTATTCAGCCATGTTGAACTGAATCTCGCCGTACTACATCAGGCGGGCGCGGTCATTTTGCTATCAGCAACACTGATCGCACTTCATACGGTTAAATTTACAAATAGAAAAGTCACGAAAGCAAAAAGTGCGGCGTGATTAAATCTCAACGCCAAGGCTCTCTTCGGATATCACACTAGCCAAACGATTAAACATGCCCGAATAAGGCTCCTGCTTTTTCTCACCCGCCAGAGTCGGCGATCCAAAAACCGAAGGCTTTGCCTCCCCGCCGTTCTCTTCGGCAGGTGTAGCGGGCGGCTCCGCAACCTTTGGTTCTTCTACGGCAGGCTCTTTTGCATCTTGCGCAACATCTGGAGCTTTAGCAGCATCGGGCGCAGGCGCAGCGTCAACCTTAGGCACATCTTCTGTAATAACAGCCTCAGGCTTGGGGGCTTCTTCTTTAGCCTCGGCTTTTGCCTCTGGCTTATCGTCGACCTTCACATCCGCATCAGGCATAGCTGCAGGCTCAGGAGTAGGTTTTACATCCGCCTCTACATCAGGCGCAAGCGCAGGAGGAATCGTGTCAGCAACAGGCGGCGGCACCGCATCTGAAACAGGGGGCGGAACAGGCACATCGGCTTTAGGCGGTTCTACCTCAACTGCGGCAGGCGACTTTTCATCAGGAGCTGGCGCAACCTTTTCTTCTACCTTCGGTGGCGCGGCTGGAGGCGATGGCTGTTCCTGCGTTGTCTCAGCCCAAAAATCCTCATTGACCTCATCATCCGCCGCATCTTGACTCGCAGAACCACGCCCGACAAAAACGCCGCGATCATCAGGCTCTGTTGGCGCCTCGGTCTCTACAGAATCATTTTCAGCTTTCGTATCCGCGTTATTATCTTCCTGCTTATCTGCATCATCTTGGGACTTTTCGCCATCAGCAGCAGAAGCGACAGACGGCTCACTTGGTGTTTCAATTTTCTGGGCAATCGCTTCCTGCGGCTTGTCTTCAACCTGCGCCGCGCTGTGCAAAGCATCTTTCTTGGGCTCAGGCAAATCAGGCTTTTCATCAACGATAGGGGCGGTAGCATCAAGAGCGGGCTGTTCATCATCAGTCGTCTGCGACGCGTCATCCGTCTCGGGCAGAATATTCCCAACATCCGAAACATCAGCTAAATCATCCTGCTTCTCAACAACATCCATAATGTCGAGCAACTCGGTCTTCGGATCCTCCAAAGCGCCGTCCCCTGACTTCAAATCATCGAATCCGTCATCCACTTGGTTGGTCGAGACGTCTTCCAGATCATCCATATCATCCTGCGCAGCTTTTGCAGGCTGATCATTGGCACTCTGCTCTTCACTCTCAGAAGTGCTTTCTTCAGAATTCTCCGGTGCCGTGCCGTCAGTCGACGCTTTAAGAGAATCGGACTTAAAATCACTGACCATGTCATCAAGAGAATCCCGCATTTTTCCGGGTTTGCCTGTTGCAGGCGCATCTGTAACGATAGGCTTAACATCATTATAATCAGATTCGTCGAACTGCTCAGACGCTTCTTTATTCTGCAAAATAGCCGCTTCATCGACCGATAGTTTTTGATCTTCTGAATCTTTTTCAGCTTTTTCCTCAGCCACATCCTTTTCTTTTTTCAACAACCCCGGGCGTACACGCTCTACAACATCGCCTGCATAAAGATGCTGTGATAAGGTCGCCCCATAATCGTCAATAATCTGGCCGACATAATCAAACTGAAGCTGCGCCGACTTAACGCTTTTCGCGACAATTTCCTGCAACGTCGCTTTTAATTTCAGGCGACGCTCATTGGCTTGCTCTTCTAAAATCTTACGACGATCATGATCCTTAACGCCGTTAATGTCGTAATCAACCAACTCATCATCGAAGATATAGTCAGCCAGAAAATCCCACTTCTCCCTAAATTTGAGACGACCGCTCGGATTTTTAGGAATATACAAAATATCCAAAGCCTCTGCGATATCATCCAGATGCGGCCCAAAAGCAGCCATAGGATTGGCATTTGGGTTTTCAGGCTCATCATCTTTTTTAGTATTGTCCGCCACGAATATCCTTGGATCTTACGTATTGTTTATCAGTGTAATTGCGTCATTCACTCTGGCATGCAAGATTTAAAAAACCTTAAAAATAAAGACTGAACTCTGCTTTTTATACACTATTTAAATTTACCCGAAAAAACAAGCCGCCTTTGCGCTAAGCTTTACAACAGATAAACCGCAAAAAACGCAAAGAAAAACCCGACCAGATACGCGACAACGGAAAAGGCAAGAATTCCCCAACTCACGCGCCGTAAGATTTTGCACGCGCGGGCTTTCGCGGGGTCAGCGGGACACGGCGCAAATCGAGCCCGCCATTGCAGAAAAGCCGCAACCGCCAAAACAACTCCCGAAACCGCAAACACAATCGGCTTATGCGCCGAAAGCGCGGTGATCCAAGGCACGTTCGACACAAGCCCCGCCATCACCGCCCCCATACCCAAACTCACGAGCAGCGCGGGCAAAGCGCAACAAATCAACGTGCCGACGCTGGTAAATAAACTCAGCATCGGCAACAAGGTCTGCTTATAAAGCCCTTGGTCACTCATCTTCGGCCTCACGCGTAATATCAACCAGCGCATAGCCTGAATCATTGACCATCTTGGTAATCGCCTCATCATCAAGGCTTTGCCCGTCCTTTACATCAACCGTGATCAGCTTATCGTCCAAATTAACGTCAACAGACTCCACCGCCTCGTGACGGGTAAAAACTTTCTCAATGGCGCGCGCGCAAAAATCACACACCATCCCGTTGACACCAACCTTAACCACCTCCGCATGAACAGGAATAGCAAACACACTTAAAAAACCGGCAATTAAAAGAAAACGTTTCATAGTAATACTCCTCATATAAATTTTAATATCGAATGACATAATTGAATAAGACTTTGCCTTGGTTATTCATCCCGATCTCGGCCAAATGAACGCCCTTAAAAAATCGAACCAACGGCATCACCGTCACGGCATCCTCTGCCTCGGGCCGATGATGAACCTGCACCATCAACCATGTGTGCAAATCGCCATAATCACCGACATACGGGGCAACACCAACGCGCGCATGTTGCATGAAAAAGGAATCAACATCCCCCGCCTCAACAACGCGATTTTCATAGGATGTGAAAAACCGCCGATCTTCCCAATCCGCCGCAATGCCTGTAAAGCCCGCAAGCGAGTTATCATCGGAACCGTCCGCAAAACCAACACCTGATTTTAGGTAAAAATTAGCCTGCGAGTTCGGGTTATTCCACCGTTTAAGCAGAACATTCCCTTGCAACGCATGCAGCTCATAATCCTCATCACGCTGATGTTCGAAACGATAACCGAGCGAGTATTTCGCGCTCGGCGAATAATGCAGATGCATCGCATTGGCATCCCCGTCATTGGTAAACATCGCCGTATACCCCCCGGGGTAGGAAACAGGCCGCGCCTGCACATCACGTGCGAACGCAAAACAAATACTCAGAATAAAAAATCCGGATAAAAATCGCCACATGGCAACCTCCCTTTCAAAAAGTCTAAATCAAAAAAAGTGAATTTAGATCAAAGAGGAAGGGGGCCTGAACGGCAGAAAAGAAGGGGAAATAAGGGAAAAACGATCAGATACGAAAACCTGCGTTTCAGAATCAACAGTCGAACTGATCAAAGAAAAATCAGGAACAACGGCGCTCCCGCTCAACAAAGCGTGCAAACAAAAACACACGCCATCACAATGCGGCGCATAAGAATTTGAATCGTCTGCCGTTTTCTTCTCAAATTTCTCATGACAAGACGGCATATCCATGCCATCCATTTCAGCACTAATCTCTTGTGACGGCGCGCCTTTATCTATACACGGCAAAACGCCCGCCAAACTCACCGAGTTCACGCTAAACACCAACATCACTGTCAAAAGCAAAAACCGTGTCATGTCTCTCATTATACATACATTAGGTGAAAACCGTAAAAATGTTACGTCAGTCGCCTTTTTGCGCTCGCACTTCAAAGGAATCGATAAAAGCAATCGCAGCGGCGCGTTGCTCTTGCCATTTAGTGAGATAACGGGCGCGGTTATAGCGAATTCGATAAACAAGACCTTTATCGATAAACTTATGACTACAGCTGGATATAGGCACAGAACCTGAAGTGCTGCAGCGTATATAGTCGTTAATTTTGCCTTCATCTGAATAGGCTAGATATAATTCCTGATCGAATGTCGGTACGTGCCCATGATGGTGATAGAGCACTTCTTTAACTAAATTACCATACGATGACTTTGATATTTCACTAGTTTTCTTGTAACGGTGATTTTCAACTTGCTGATCAAGCGTTGGTCTAACAGATGCCTCTTCCAACAACATTCCTGCCATAAAACCATCTAGGCGCAATTCCCGCCGC
>CAZPMH010000027.1:20007-25649 GCA_964587815.1 uncultured Micavibrio sp. | reverse complement strand
ATAGTAGACCATATTATGCATACAGCTGTAAATACGCCAGATATCAAGAGTTTAGCAGGCATATTGCCCGCGCGTGTGCCATCGAAAATCGGCAATGCGATTTATCAAGCCAGCGCAAAGAGCGGGGTCGATTTTTCCTATCTGGTTAATCAGGCCAAGGCGGAGAGCAATTTTAACCCGCAGGCCAAGGCCAAAACCAGTTCAGCGACGGGGTTGTATCAGTTTATTGATTCGACGTGGTTGCAGATGGTTGAACGTTACGGCGCGGATTACGGTATAGACACACGGGGCATGAGCAAACGCGATGTTTTGAACATGCGAAAAGACCCCGAAGCGGCGTCTTTTATGGCGGCGGCATTTGCGTCGGAAAATGAGAAATTTCTCAACACGCATTGGGGCGGTGATGTCGGCGCGACAGAGCTTTATTTTGCCCATTTCCTTGGTGCGTCGGGTGCGGCTTCATTTTTAAATGCGCGGGATGAAAATCCGATTGCACGGGCTGATGACCTTTTCCCGAAGGCGGCACGAGCCAATCGCGGCGTGTTTTATGATCGCCAGACAAACGAGCCGCGCACGTTGGAAGAAGTTTACCAGTTTTTTGATCGGAAATTTAAAGATAGTTTTAATACATCCAATAGCTTAATAGCAGAGGCGCCCGTGCCTGATCGCAAACCTGATATTGCTCTCGCCTCGCAAAACGTGCCAGTTCGCGCGATGGGTGATCATCCGATTATGCAACGATCGCATGCGATGCGCTTGGCGGCCGGCAGCGGTGCAAGCCAGCAGAATGAAGAACAACAATCTGGGCATCACGGGCAAATTTCAGGGCGTGCCTTTCTGACACAAATTGCGGGCTTCCCGATTGAGCAGACTGCACGTTCAGATCGTTTTGCGGAAACATCTATTTACACAAAGTCTTCTTCTCACGCGGCGAAGCGAATGCCTTTTTTAAGCCTGATGACGCATCCTGTTGATGTGATGCTCTTGACGCAAACGGTCACGCCGAAAAGTGCCATTTCTTCAAATTTTGGTGACAAAAGCTGAAATCGTTATTAAAACGGCGCTATGAATGATGATGCAAAACAAATTCACGTCTTAAACGGCGCTTTGACACTCTATCAAGCCGAGAGTGGGTTTAAGACGTCAACGGACAGTGTTTTCCTCGGGGCGGCCTGCCCTATTTCTGATGGTGCAAGCGTTTTGGATATGGGCTGCGGTGTCGGCAGTGCGGGGCTTTGTGTGCTTAAACGCGTGGACGGGGCAAGCCTGACGGGGTTTGATTTTCAGGATAGCCATATCGCGCTGGCGAAGAAGAACGCGCAGCATAATAATATGGAGCCGCGCAGTCGCTTTGTTGTGGGGGATGTTCGTGACACCCTCGATTTAGAGCGGTTTGATCATGTGATTTGTAACCCGCCTTACATGTCATACGGCAGTCACAAGCAATCCCCTTCCGTAGAAAAGGCGCGCGCCATGGGGCACGTTGCCGATGATCTGGATTTGCGCATGTGGGTGACGCGCGCATGGCATCATATTAAGGGGCAAGGCTCGCTGACGATTGTTCATAATTCGGAGCAGCTTGATACGATTATCCACGCGATGTACGGTGAGCGCGGCGGGCGACGTTTTGGCCGCATTGAAGTATTTCCGCTTTATTCAAAAGTTGGGCGTATTGCAAAGCGTGTGATTGTGCGGGCGTGGAAGCACAAACAGTCTCCGCTGATTTTGCACCCCGGTTTGATTGTCCATGATTCGGATGGTGAGTATACAAAAGAGGCCGAAAACGTCTTGCGACATGCGGCCTCTTTATTCTGATTAGCATTTAGCGCTTAAAAATTAAGCCGCTGTTTTGTCTTTTACTTCTGTTGACGGGCCGTTTTTCATAACAGACTCAATGCCGTTTTCCATGCCTGCAGGTGATGTGTATGCTTCGCTGCGGCCGATTTCCTGGTGGTTACCTGCTTTTAGGATGAAATAATCTTGACCGTCTTTTTGCTTTCTGCGCTCGTACTTGTCTGCGTCGGCACAGTTTTTCTGCACGGATGCGATACCGTTTTCACATGCTGAGCGTGTTGTGTATAGTTCGCTGCTTAGGATAACCTCGTGGTTTCCTGCTTTTAGGTTGAAATGAAACTGACCATCTTTGGCTTGCTTGATTTCGTAATATCCTGCCATTTTTGACATCCTTCTCTCTGTGTTAAAACAATGTTTTTCTATAAAAGCCAAGTTTTGCGCCTGATACAAGGAAAAAACGTGTTACCGCTACAAAGTTTTTACGTGTGTGGCGCCCACTTATCCTTTAATTGCAAAAACCTTTTTTCGTATTCTTCGTAACATAATTTGGCACAGAAATAGCTTACAAACGCAGTCAGAAGAAAAACGATAACATGAGACAGCCAGAAACCGCCTATGTATTTGTTGCATAAATCTGCGGCGATCAGGCAAACAGGCATGTGAAAGACATAGACGCCATAACTTACCTTACCGATTTTTTGCATCATGTTTATCGAGTGCGACTTTTCTGTCTCCTGACGTGATGCTTTTAATATGATTATCGCGAGTATACTAACGTAGAAGAGCGCCGACACAGACAAGCCGTATTTTATGATATTTTGATGTGCGTCGAGCGGTGTATGTGAGAGCACGGGAATACAAAGCGCAATAAGACCACAAAAAATGGCGACATATTTAATGTTTTTCAGGTTCTTTTCTAATGAAGCGCCATAATGTTTTACGAGTATACTTAAGAGCGCGCCCAAGACAAGCCCGTCCATATGAGACAATGTGAAATTGGCCGCACGTTTATATTGGTCAATTTCAATGAAATAAAACCTCAGGAGCGTTGAAAGTATTATCAACGCCAGTGTCATTCCTATGGTTAACTTTAACGATCTTTTGTAGCACGCCCAGAATAGAACAGGCCATATGATGTAGAACTGCTCCTCTACGGCAAGAGACCATGTGTGATTGAGATAGGCGAAATGATCAAGGCGATGTTGCAGTGACCAATTTTGAACATAGAAAATATATTGCAATATGTCAGGCCAAACGGTTGCACCCAATATAATCGACATGACGACGAAGGCTGCTAAAAAACCATAATAGAGCGGGAAAATACGAAGTGTTCGCCTGATTAAAAACTTCTTATACCGATCAGGATCTTTATGCGTATCAATCAAAATGCCGGTGATTAAAAAGCCGGACAGAACAAAGAACAGGTCAACGCCTGTTTGACCGAGAAGCGCTATATTTAGATAGTTTAAAGTAAAGCTATCCAGTGACGTGTCGGCAAGGAGATTGTATGTGAAATTTGAGGCGTGAAACCAAATCACCAAAAGTACGGCAAAACCACGGAGCGTGTCGATATCATGGTAGTGCCGATTTGTGACAAGCGTTTGTTTGGCCATCTATACCTTACATCTTCTCTTTCAAGTATGCTTTGACGTTATCGATTCCGATTCGTTCCTGTGCCATTGTGTTGCGGTCGCGCACGGTTACGGTCTGATCACTGAGCGTGTCATTGTCGATTGTGAAGCAATATGGTGTGCCGATTTCATCCTGACGGGCGTAGCGTTTACCGATATTTTGCTTGATATCGAGATCAACCGCGAAGTCCTCGCGCAGATCCATGTAGAGTTTTTGCGCGGTTGGCACGTGATCAGGCTTTGCGGTTAATGGAAGAATGGCTGCCTTTTTCGGTGCCATGGAGGGGTGGAAGTTCATGTAGACGCCTGACGGGCGGCTTTCATCCACTGTATAAGCCTCACATATAAGTGCGAGAACACCCCGCGTGAGGCCGGTTGATGGCTCAATCACATGCGGCAAGAAGCGTTTGTTTTCGGCTTGGTCGAAATATTCCATTTTTTGGCCTGAGAATTCCTGATGTTGGGTTAAGTCAAAATTACCGCGATGTGCGATTCCTTCCAGCTCATCAAAGTCAGGCGCGGCGAAGGGGAATTGGTATTCCACATCAATGGTGCGGGAGGAATAATGCGCCAGTTCTTCTTTCGGCACATCAAGGAAGTGGAGTTTTGATTTTTCAATACCGAGGGATAGCCAGAAATTGGTACGTTGCTCGACCCAGAAGTCGAACCACATTTTCACGTCTTCTTCCGCGCAGAACCATTCCAGTTCCATTTGTTCAAATTCGCGGCTGCGGAAGATGAAATTACGAGGCGTGACCTCATTGCGGAAGGCTTTCCCGATTTGCGCAATACCGAAAGGGACTTTCACGCGGGAGCTGTCGACCACGTTTTTAAAGTTCAGGAAAATTCCTGCGCAGGTTTCAGGGCGGAGGTAGGCTTTGTTTTCCTCGCCCGCGTTGGCGCCGACATAGGTGTGGAACATCATGTTGAACTGGCGCGGCTCGGTCAAAGAACCAGGCTTTTTAACATCAGGGCCGATGATGTTAGCGAATTCTGTAAACGGGATTTGATCAAGAGCGTGTTTTTCGAAATCGCTTTGTGCTTTGCCTTTGGCCAGTTTTTTCAGGCGTGCGTCAATCTCAGCCGATTCCGCATCTTGATCGAACGCAATAGATACGCCCTGCCCGTCTTTTGGCATCAAAACGATCACGTGATCTGCGCGGTAGCGTTTTTTCGATTCGCGGCAATCGACCATCGGGTCGTTAAATCCGCCGACATGGCCTGATGCTTCCCAACATTTCGGGTTTTGGATAATGGTCGAATCGACACCGACAATATCAATCGGGTTTCCGTCCGGGCCGATGGGCGGCGTGATGACCATATCTTTCCACCAGCGGTCGCGCAGGTTGTTCTTCAGCTCTGTCCCGAGCGGGCCATAGTCCCAAAACCCATTGATTCCGCCGTAAATATCGCTCGCTGCAAAGATGAATCCGCGCCTTTTACACAAGGCTACGATGTCTTTCATGGTGGATTGATCCATTTTTAACCCCTTATCGTCTTTTCTGATTACCGTCAAAATCAAGAAGAGATTAACCGAAATCCCCTTTAAAACAAGAGGATCGGGCTTTTTGGGTGAAAAAAAGTGAAAAAAATGCTTTAATAATCAAAAGCGGAATTATAATATTCAAAAGCGGGACCAATAAGTATAAATTTACGTTTTATTGAAAAAATATTTAAGTTTATTTAAATAAACGCTAAGTAAATAAGTAATTTTATGCACTTTTACTTAAAAACTTTTCTTCATTTTTACATGCTTTTTTGTTGCATTTTATTTTTTGTTCCCGTATATTGAGAATATAGAAAGGAAAAAGAAATGTCTGCTAACTTTTCAGGTAACCAACCAGGTCAGTCATTCGGTAGCGATAAAAACGTTAAAACCGAAGCCGGTCGTGTCGGTAACCAACAGACAAACAGAGCTGCACGCGGTAAAGCTAAGCAGTATGGCGGTATCCCGGATAGCGCTTTACAGGTTTACGACTCAAGCAGACCTCCTTTCAAAAAGGCCGCTCCCGGTATTAACGTGAACGGCACATGGGTTGCATTTGAACCTGTTAAGACTTTCGTAGAAATGATCTTGAATTTCGCAGAAGGCTTAGATGGTAAAAACTACGTTGCACCTGAGTACTAAGAAAAAGAAGGCACGAATATGTAGCCTTTGAGTTTGGGACTAAAAATGAGAGGGAAAACCCTCCGGTTGAAAATAAAGCGAAGTTGAAA
>CAZPMH010000027.1:0-19907 GCA_964587815.1 uncultured Micavibrio sp. | reverse complement strand
TGGGACTAAAAATGAGAGGGAAAACCCTCCGGTTGAAAATAAAGCGAAGTTGAAAAAGAAGAATTAAGAACAAAAGTTCGGTTCTTCAAAAAATAAAAAAGAAGGCACGAACACGTAGCCTTTGAGTTTGGGACTAAAAATGAGAGGGAAAACCCTCCGGTTGAAAATAAAGCGAAGTTGAAACAGAGGAATTAAGGACAGAAGTCCGGTTCCTAAAAATAAAAAAGAAGGCACGAACACGTAGCCTTTGAGTTTGGGACAGCGAAAAAGCAGAAAACGAGGCGACCTGAATATGGCGTCTTTTTTCTTTTCTTACTTACAGACAGTTCTTTTTAAATATTTACACACCGATGCTCCGAACCAATGATTAACGGTTAATCATTAATCGGCTCGTTCTGCCGTTTCTTCTGATGGTTAACGATGCAGCGCGCGGGTTGCCGCTTTTTAACGCGGGCTCTACATCTTCCGGTTTCTCGATTTTTCGGCCGTTAACATCCAGCAACATGTCCCCGACCTCTAAGATTCGGAAGAAACCGAAATTTTGCGGCGTTTGAATAATCACAACGCCCTTCTCTTCCCCTTTGAGGCCAAGCTCCACGGAAACGGCAGGGTTCAAATTTGAGACGACAAAGCCGTTCAAAGGGTGTTGCCCTCTTAATATTGTCTCATTACGCGGTGGAATGTTTGGCGGAGCAACGGCGGTTAGCGTTATGGTTAACGGCTTGCCTTTTCTTATCATTTCTACTTTTGCGCTTTGACCGATGAGCACGGTTGCCATACGAAACTTTAGCTCCGCCGCGCTTTTGATTGCGCTTTTGTTTACGGAAGTTATGATATCCCCTACTTCAGCGCCAGCTTCTTTCAACGGGCTTGCGCTGTGTAATTCAGAAATGAGTGCACCGCCTGCTTGGTCTAAACCAAACGCCTCAGCGATTTCTTTTGTGACGTCTTGCGATTCGACACCAAACCACGGGCGCAGAATTCCCTTTACGCCCTTTTGTCCGCTGAGTTCGGCTGCAATAACGCTGGCGACCATTTCGGATGGAATGGCAAAGCCGATGCCAAGTGAGCCGCCTGAGCGTGAATAAATGGCGGTATTAATGCCGACCACGCCGCCATCCATTGAGACGAGCGCGCCCCCTGAATTCCCCGGGTTGATTGCCGCGTCCGTTTGGATGAAGAAGTTATAGTCATTGATATCGAGCGTTGATCGCCCTTGCGCGGAGACGATCCCGCTGGTTACGGTTTGGCCAACACCGAACGGGTTACCGATGGCCAGAACCAAATCCCCAACCTCTAGGGATGCGCTCGGCTTTAGTTTTACAAAGGGTAGAGATACGCCGCTTTGATTGACGCGGAGCAAGGCCAAATCAGAGGCTTCGTCTGCCAGAACAACGCGCGCGTCATACTCCGTGCCGTCTGACATAGCGATGGTGATTTCCTCAGCATGTTGCACGACATGGGCGTTGGTGACGATTAAACCATCTTCTGACACGATCACGCCTGAGCCAAGCGCGCTTTCCAGCTGTTTACGGATTCCGCCGAAAAATTCGTGATTGAAAAGCTGACCGAAAAACGGGTCATCCATAAACGGGGCGCGATATGCTTTGGCGAGATTTCGGCGCGTATAAATGTTCACAACCGCGGGAGCGACCTTTTTGACCAAAGGCGCAAAAGACAGCTTAATCTCACCCTCAGATTGCGGAACCGTAACAATTGCTTCTTCCGCATGGGCGTTTACAGCAAAGAAGAGCACTAGCAGAGCCAAAAAATTTCTGATAATCATAGCCAAAACCTGTTTATAGTTAACGTATGTAATCGAGATATAAGATATGACACGTAAAAATCCAGAGCAAATTAAATCTATGAAAGGCGGCGATACACCGATTGTGTGCCTGACCGCATATGGATATTCAACGGCGAAGGCGGTTGATCCGCATTGTGATCTTGTTCTGGTCGGCGACTCTCTCGGCACGGTTTTATACGGGATGGAGAATACGACGGGCGTGACGATGGATATGATGATTAATCACGGGCGCGCGGTTGCGAAAGGCGTTGAGAACGCCTGTCTTGTGGTTGATATGCCTTATGGCTCTTATGAAGAAGGCCCCGAAGTTGCCCTGAAAAATGCGCGACGTCTTGTTGAGGAGACGGGATGTGATGCCGTTAAAATGGAGGGCGGTGTTGCCATGGCGGAGCAAATAGCGCATTTGGTGCAGAACGGTATTCCCGTTATGGGGCATATCGGTTTGTTACCGCAATCGGTTGTGAAAGAAGGCGGCTATAAAATTAAAGGCAAGACGGATGCGCAGATACAGGCGTTGCATCAGGATGGTCAGGCGGTGGCTGATGCGGGTGCGTTTTCCTATGTTCTGGAGGGGACGTTGGAGCATGTGAGCGCGGATTTGACCAAGGCGATTTCTATCCCAAGCATCGGAATTGGTGCATCTGTTGAATGTGACGGTCAGATTTTGGTGACGGACGATATGACGGGCTTTACCGCAGGGCATATTCCGAAATTTGCCAAGCAATACGCTCATATTCTGGATCAGGTTGAACAGGCCGCTGAGTCTTACGCAAAGGATGTGCGCGCGCGGGCTTTTCCAGGCCGCGATCATGTTTATGTTAAGAAAGCCGCGCAATGATGATTGTTCGTGACATTGCTGACTTAGAGAATGCGCTCGCGCCCTATCGACGCGATGAGACATCTATCGGCTTTGTGCCGACGATGGGTGCTTTGCATGCAGGGCATCTTTCTTTGGTGAGCCTCGCGCGCCAGCATTGCGATATTGTAGTGGCCAGCATCTTCGTCAACCCGACGCAGTTTGCGCCAGGCGAGGATTTTGAGAGCTATCCCAGAACCGAAGACGAGGATTGTGAGAAGTTAGGTCATGCGGGCGTTGATGTTGTGTTCATGCCTGCCAAAAATGTGCTTTACCCTGACGGGACGGAGACGGACATCAAGGCCGGTCAGGCGGCACAAGGATTAGAGACCGATTTTCGCCCGCATTTTTTTGATGGCGTTGTGAATGTTGTGCATCGGCTGTTTGATGCGGTAAAGCCTGATATCGCCGTATTTGGGGAGAAGGATTATCAGCAATTGATGGTTATTCGCGAGATGGTGGAGACGCTGGATCTGCCGATCAGAATTATCGGCGGCGAGATTGTGCGTGATGCGCAAGGGCTCGCGCTGTCCTCGCGTAACGCTTACTTGTCCGACGCAGAGCTTGAAATTGCCCGTAGTTTGAATGTTTTACTGCGTGCCGCCGCGCGCAGTGGTGATTATGACGCCGCGGAAGCAGCCCTGCTCGCGAATGGGTTTGATAAGGTTGATTACGTTGCAGAGCGTTGGGGGCGTGTTTTAGGTGCAGCTTGGCTCGGCAAGACACGGTTGATTGACAATGTACCCCAAGATTAGAAGCGCTTTGCCTTTTATAGAATTTCAGGCAAAGAAAAAGCCCGCATCGTTGTGATCGGGCTTTCTTTATTCTTAAACTATTGGCTTTGATTAGCCTGCAGCGACCTGCTGTTCTACATCTTCGGCGTATTCATCGTCGAATTGTAATGGGCCTGAATCCTGACCTTTTGCAGTCGGGTCGCGGTCAACAAGTTCGATGATTGCCATTGGCGCGGCGTCGCCGTAACGGAAGCCTGCCTTTAGGACGCGGACATAACCACCCGGGCGGTCTTCGTAGCGCTCGGCCAGAACATCAAAGATTTTCTTTGCCTGGTCGACGTCGCGGATTTTTGAAACAACCTGACGGCGTTTTGCAACGGCTGTGTCAGGGTTTGCCGCGGCGTGCTTACCCAATGTGATCAGCTTTTCTACAAACGGGCGTAGTTCTTTTGCCTTTGGCAGTGTTGTTTTGATCTGCTCGTGCTTGATCAAGCTCGCTGCCATGTTTGCCAGCATCGCCTTGCGGTGGCTGGAGGTTCTGTTTAATTTACGTTGTTTAATACGATGTTTCATACTAAATCACTTTCTGCCACTTTCGGGCGGTTGCGGCCTCAACGGGTGAGATCCATTTCATACTCCAGCGCGCAACCTTCTCTGCAGATTTACGCGCTGGTTTTTAGCACAATGCTAAATCTTTAGAATTGCTGGTCGTCAATTTTACGGGCCAACTCTTCAATGTTCTCCGGCGGCCAGCCTTCAACCTGCATGCCGAGATAAAGACCCATCATTTGAAGGACTTCTTTGATCTCGTTCAATGACTTACGACCGAAGTTTGGTGTACGAAGCATATCGCTCTCGCTTTTCTGAACGAGGTCACCGATATAGACGATGTTGTCGTTCTTCAAGCAGTTTGCTGAACGTACTGACAGTTCCAACTCTTCCACCTTCTTGAGAAGGTTTTTGTTGAATGGCAATTCCTGCTCTTCTTCTTTTTCTTTTTCGGCCTTTGGCTCGTCGAAGTTTACGAAGATTTGCAACTGGTCTTGCATGATGCGTGCGGCATAGGCCACGGCATCTTCCGGAGAGATTACACCGTTTGTTTCGATGCTCATTTCCAGCTTGTCGTAGTCAGTGATTTGGCCAACACGTGTATCAGTTACTTCGTACGTTACTTTACGCACAGGTGAGAAGACAGAATCGATTGGAATCATGCCAACAGGGCATTCTTCGGGGCGGTTTTGTGCCGCGGGGCAGTAGCCCTTCCCTGTGTTTGCCGTCATTTCCATGTTCAGCTTTGCGCCTGCATCAAGTGTACAGATGATCAGATCAGGGTTCATGATTTCGATGTCTGCGCCTGCTTCAATTTGAGCGGCGGTTACTTCACATGGGCCTTCTGCTGAAAGGCGCATTTTCTTCGGGCCTTCTGCGTGCATGCGCACAGCCAAAGCCTTTAGGTTTAGAATGATGTCTGTTACGTCTTCGCGCACACCTTCGATTGATGAGAATTCGTGCAGAACGCCATCGATTTGAACAGCTGTTACAGCCGCGCCCTGAAGGGATGAAAGAAGAATGCGACGGATCGCGTTTCCTAATGTTAAGCCAAAACCGCGCTCCAATGGTTCTGCGATGACTTTACCGATATTCGGGTTGCCTGTTTCAGCAACGTCTAGTTTGTTTGGCTTAATAAGCTCTTGCCAGTTTTTCTGTATCATGTTTTCTTCCTTGCTTCACCCGGCTCTTAACCGGTCTCTTGCTTAGAGCTTTGATTGTTTCGTCTGTCTTGCGTTACTCAGTCGCTCATGACCGGAGGGTCACTTCGCTCTTCGTTCCTAATTCAAACCAAACACTCTTTGCTCTTGGTTTAGCGGTTTTCCCCGACCCATTCGGGGAAATACCGAAACTTTAATTACACGCGGCGACGCTTTGGCGGGCGGCAACCATTGTGTGGAATTGGTGTGATGTCTTTGATCGACTTGATTGTAAAGCCGATTGCTTGCAATGCACGTAATGCTGACTCACGACCTGACCCCGGGCCTTTGACAAGAACATCAAGTTCCTTCATGCCGTGATCTTGTGCCTTACGGCCCGCATCTTCTGCGGCAACCTGTGAGGCGTATGGTGTTGATTTACGTGAGCCTTTGAAGCCCATCATGCCTGATGATGACCATGACACAACGTTGCCCTGCTCATCAGAGATTGTCACAAGCGTGTTGTTGAATGTCGAATTCACGTGCGCGATGCCGGAAACGATATTCTTTTTCTCTTTTTTCTTTGCTTTTACCTTTGGCTTAGCCATTGTTCTAATCCTTCCCTATTCTCTTATTTCTTCTTACCGGCGATTGGTTTTGCGGGGCCTTTGCGTGTTCTTGCGTTCACGCGTGTGTTTTGCCCGCGTACAGGAAGGCCGTTTCTGTGACGTAGCCCGCGGTAGCATTTCATGTCCATCAAGCGTTTGATGTTCATCGATACTTCACGGCGCAGATCCCCTTCGATTTTATATTCGGGAGAATCAATTTCCGTTCTGATCGCGTTCAACGTGTCTTCATCGGCCTGGCCCATGCGCATTTGAACGTCGATTTTTAATTTTTCACAGATTTTGAATGCTGTTGTTGTTCCGATGCCGTGAACATATGTCAAAGCAATTGGAATACGCTTATTATCGGGTACGTTTACCCCGGCGATACGTGCCATTTTATTTCCTTTCAATATTTCCAGAAACCAAGCCTAGCGCCGGGTTTCAGCCAAACCGTATAGAGTTCCGTGCGTTAAACTTCCACTCCGCCGGTTTGTAAACAAATTATTCCGAATATTCGGATTGTGCGCATTATATGTATTGCGCACCGCACGTCAATAAAATAATGCAGTAAAGGCGCGGTTTTATTTGGTTTTTAAGGGTTTTTGCGCTGTTTTAAGGCTATGCGATGATTTTTTCAATGTCGTTGGTCACATCGTCAATGGATTGCATGCCGTCAACATGACGCAAAAGCCCGCGTTCCTTGTAATAAGGCAGCAAAGGCGCGGTTTGCGATGTGTAGACCTCAAGGCGGTTTTTCAACACCTCTTCATTGTCATCATCTCTGGTTTGACCGCTTTCTGCGGCGCGTGACTTAATGCGGTTGATCAATTGTTCGTGATCAACATCGAGCACGATAACATGGTCGATTTCACGGCCCATATTTTTGAGCATATCATCCAAGGCTTCGGCTTGTGCAACTGTGCGCGGGAAACCGTCCAAGATAAAGCCGCGTTCGCATTCCGGTTCTGAAATACAGTTGGCGATCAGTTCGATGATGATTTCATCAGAAACAAGTGCGCCTGAGCTCATGATTTCTTTAAGGGTTTTTCCCAGTTCGCTTTCGCTAGCGACTTCCGCGCGGAGCATGTCGCCCGTTGCGAGTTGCTTTACCTTATGCTTTTCCTGAATGCGAACGGCTTGCGTTCCCTTCCCTGCGCCCGGCGGGCCAAACATGATGATGTTCACAGATTTCTCTCCTTTTATCTTATATGTTACGACCGTTCGGCAGTATGCTCGCTGTTATTCAACGTCATTTAGCGTCGGCGGTTTCCGCGCCCGCTTCGGCTGCCGCGCAGTTTGGTTTTCTTTACAAGCCCTTCATATTGGTGCGCAATCAAATGCGAGTGGATTTGCGCCACTGTGTCCATGGTTACGCTGACCACGATCAAAAGGCTCGTTCCGCCAAAATAGAACGGCATGGAATATTGCGAAATCAGGAATTCAGGCAGCAAACATATGAACACCAGATAAATCGCGCCGACCGTGCTGATACGGGTTAGGACATAATCCAAATAATCTGCGGTGTTTTTACCGGGCCGAATACCGGGGACGAAGCCGCCATACTTACGCAAAGTTTCTGCGTTTTCTTCGGGGTTAAACACGATGGCCGTGTAGAAGAAGCAGAAGAAGGCGACGAGAATACCGTACAGAACCATATAAACGGGCTGGCCGTGCTGTAGATATCGTGTGACGTCAGACCAGAAATCACTGCCACTCACTCCGACAAAGCCGACGATGGTTAGTGGAAGTAACAGGAGCGATGATGCAAAGATTGGCGGAATCACACCTGCTGTATTCAGCTTTAGCGGGATGTGGTTGGTTTGGCCTTGCGTCATTTGGTTGCCGACTTGGCGTTTGGGGTATTGCACCACGACGCGCCGTTGCGCGCGTTCAACAAAGACGATCAGCGCAATCACACCGATGACCATTAAGAAAAGTAACAAAAGTGCCGCGCCACTGAATGTGCCTTGACGCGTTAGCTCCAAAGTACTCCCGACCGCGCGCGGTAATTCAGCCACGATACCCGCATAGATAATCAAGGAGATACCGTTTCCGACGCCGCGACTTGTAATTTGTTCGCCCAACCATACGAGGAAGACTGTTCCGCCAACGATTGTGATGACCGTTGAAATGCGGAAGAACCAGCCGGGGTTGATGACGGCGCTTCCCGCCTGACCTTGCATGGACTCCAGGCCGACAGCTAAAGCGTAGGCTTGGACGGTTGCCAATAATACGGTGAGATAGCGCGTATATTGGTTGATTTTCATGCGACCGACTTCGCCTTCTTTCTTCAGCTCTTCCAGATGTTTGGACATCGCCGTACCAAGCTGCATGATAATGGAGGCCGAGATATAGGGCATAATATTAAGCGCGAAGATGGTCATACGCGAGAGCGCACCACCAGAAAACATATTAAGCATGTCCAGAATTCCGCCGCCTCTTTGGCTGAAAAAGTCATTCCATACGAGCGGATCAATACCGGGGATCGGGATATACGTTCCCAAACGGTAAACGATTAGTGCACCCAGAACGAATAAAATTCGTTGTCTTAATTCTTTTGCCTTTGAAATTGCACCCCAATTTGCATTTTTCGCCAATTGCTCAACAGCAGTTGCCATGATTTATGACCCTTTAACTCTTATCTTAGAAAACAGCTTTTAGTCTTAAAGAAAACAAGCGCAAGATACAAGTACCTCGCGCTTAAAAACATTGACTTTTAACAGGTATAACTTCGGTTTATTTTATCTGTTGAAGACCTTGCTGTTTGCTTTGCTGCCCTCTTCTTCCAATCTTGCGCATCTGTCAATGCGGCGGTTGGTGTAGAGATATTCCTGCGGGCTGTCAATTTTTGACTGGATCTTGTCCAATTCTATCAATGACACTTCCAGAAGCTCGCCAAAGCGGTTTGCGAAATAACGCTTAATATCTTCTTGGATTTTTTCAGCATCTTGCGGATTGTCTACCGGTGGAAAGATGGGAATATCTTTTGCGATACGGCCTTGATAATTCTCAAACTTTTTTGTGTGCGTTTCGTGGTAAATGTAGTTTTCGCGCAAGTGGCGTTTTTCATGTTCAAGGATGATTTTATATTCACAGCTTTTCTTTTTATAATCTGCCGGCATTACGATTGTGTTGGCAGAGATGAAAAGAGACTGCACCTCGAGAAGCCTGACGCAGTAAAAGCCACTGCCGACATTAACAAAATCGAAACGGAAACGTGAGGCCACATCCAGCTCACGCTGTACGAAAGCCATAACGCCGTGGCTGCTCAGATAGTCGTTAATATCTTTGAAAGACGCTCGTTGAAACTTGGTTTTTGCTCGCTTGGCCTTCAATTTGGTTATGACTTCGTGCCTGGGGCAGCGATCAATCCCTGCATTTGCATGTTTTGTCGGTATGAAATAATTGGCTCCAAACACCAATGCAAATAAAGTAAGGAGAGATAAAGACTTACGCATGAATTTTAAATCCGAAAAAAGAATAATTATATAACCAAAGGAAGTTTAAACATTCCTGAGCATTCTGTCAAAACAAACAAAGCCCACATTTTATTCTGTGGGCTTATAATTTGTACTTTAACGTTAAGAAGTTAGGCTTTTATGCTTTTTTTTTCACCACGCTTTTTAACAGGTGCTACGTCTTTAACGATAAATTCGATTTTACCGCCGGCTTTTTCAACAGCTTCCTGTGCGCCTTTTGATGCTTTGGTCAGCTTTAGGTTCACCTTCGCCTTTAATTCACCTGTTGCAAGCAACTTGATACCGTCTTTGTTACGGCGAACTACACCTGCTTCGACAAGCGTGTCTTCGTTGATTTCTTTTTTTGCATCCAGCTTTTTCTCATCAATTGCGTGTTGCAGTTGAACGAGTGTCAGCTCTGCCAGAGTTGTTGCGAATTTAGTGTTGCGGAAACCAACCTTTGGCATACGTTGGTAGAGTGGCATTTGACCACCTTCAAAACCTTTGATCGCAACGCCGGAGCGTGCTTTTTGACCTTTTTGACCGGATCCACATGTTTTACCCTTGCCGGATCCGATACCGCGACCAACGCGTGTGCGGTTCTTTGTTGAGCCTTCACTTGGTTTTAGATCGTTGAGTTTCATTGCTTTAATCCTTATTTTCGGTATTTCGCGTCGTCTTATTCTTAAGCCGCGTCGTCTTCAATTTTCACCAAATGGCTGACCTTGTTGATCATGCCGCGAACGGATGGTGTGTCTTCCAGCTCGCTTGTGCGGTGCATTTTGTTTAAGCCCAAACCAATAAGAGTTGCACGCTGATATGCTTTACGGCCGATTGGAGAGCCGATTTGCGTTACGCGTACTGTCTTACCTGATGGCTTTTTCTTTGCAGGCTTCTTAGCAGCAGGTTTTTTTGTTGCCTTCTTCTCAGCCGGCTTTTTATCCGCAGCCTTAGACTTTGTTGTCTTTTTCTCTGCCTTCTTCTCACCAGTTGCTTTTTTGCTTACTGCTTCTTCAGGTTGGTCATCCTTTTTTGCCTTGGCAGGTGCTTTTTTAGCGGCAGGCTTTTTTGCCGCTGCTTTTTTTGGTGCAGGTTTTTTTGTCTTTTTGTCTTCAGCCATGATCTTTTCCTATTTTTAAAACAGAGATAAGCGTTCTTTGCGCCTTTTTACTCTCTCTTCTTATTCGCCTGTATCGATAATACCCTGTGTTTCCTGTGCCTCGCGGTTTACAACGATGTCGCTGACTTTTTTGTTGCGACGTGAGGCAACCTGACGAGGGCTTTGTGTGTTTTTCAATGCATCAAATGTTGCGTTTACCATGCTGTATGGGTTGTTTGAGCCGATTGCCTTAGCAACAACGTCCTGAACACCCAATGCTTCGAATACCGCACGCATCGGACCACCGGCAATAATACCTTTACCCGGAGGGGCCGAACGCAAGAACACCTTCCCTGCGCCGTCTCTGCCGTGCACGTCATGGTGCAATGTGCGGCCTTCGCGTAATGCAACGCGGATCATTTTGCGTTTTGCCTGATCTGTCGCTTTTTTGATCGCCTCAGGCACTTCTTTCGCCTTACCGTGGCCGTAACCAACACGGCCTTTACCATCACCAACAATAACAAGAGCCGCAAAACCGAAACGACGTCCGCCTTTTACAACTTTTGCAACGCGGTTAATACCAACTAGTCTTTCGATCAGTTCGGGTTCTTCGCGCTCACTTCTGTGGTTTGGTGCTTGTTGTCCACGTGCCATTTTTATGTCCTTATTTTTCTCAAAATCTCTTTAAATCTTATCTTAAAAGTCCAGTCCGCCTTCGCGTGCGCCATCAGCCAAAGCCTTTACGCGGCCATGATAAACATAGCGGCCGCGGTCGAAAACAACCTTAGAAACGCCTGCTTTTTTCGCGCGCTCTGCGACAAGTTTGCCGACTTCTGTTGCGGCGTCTTTGTTTGAGCCGGATTTCAGCTTTTCTTTCAACGGCTTTTCCAACGTTGATGCGGCGGCCAATGTTTTTCCGTTCAAATCATCAATAACTTGCGCGTAGATTTGTTTGCCACTGCGGAACACAGAAAGGCGCGGGCGTGTTTCGCGAATACCAACGCGGTCACGGTTCACGCGACGGATTTTGTTGCGTGTTCTGTATGTACGGCGCTGTGCCCCTGTGGTTTTTGTTGCTGCTGCTTTTGCCATTTTTTTAATTCCTTATAAAGCGTTTGATATAATTTATATCTTACTTTTTCTTACCTTCTTTACGGATGATATATTCATCAGCGTAGCGAATACCTTTACCCTTATACGGCTCAGGCTTTTTGAACGCGCGGATTTTTGCCGCTACTTCGCCAACAAGCTGCTTGTCGATGCCGCTGACTTTCAAAGCTGTCTGCTTTTCAACTTCGATCTTGATGCCTTCGGGCACGTCATAACGCACATCGTGTGAGAAACCAAGCGCAAGAACAAGCGTGTTGCCTTGCATGTTCGCACGGTAACCAACACCGTGGATTTCCAGCTTTTTCTCATAGCCTTGGCTAACGCCGATGCACAGATTGTCAACAAGTGTGCGCATAGTCGGCCAGATTTGCTGTGCGAAGCGTGACTTTGATTTCGGCTCCAAGCTAACGATCTTTGATGTTTTGCCTTCATCATTGGCAACATCTTCAATTTTCGCAGCAACCTCATCATGCAAGCGCAATTCCAGCTCGCCTAGTTTGCCTTTAACTTTTACGTCCTGACCGCTGATGTTGACTTCAACACCTTCGGGAACAGTGACAGGATTTTTACCAATACGTGACATTTTATCGTCCTTTATATTTCTTTCTTATCGCCCGCCTTACTATTAGAAGACTTGGCACAAAACCTCTCCGCCAACATTGGCAGCGCGTGCTTTATGGTCGGTCATAACACCTTGTGGTGTGGAGACAACCAAAACGCCCAAACCGTTGAAGAAACGCGGCATCGCCTTAGAGCCGGAATAGACACGACGGCCAGGCTTTGACACACGGTCAATCTGCTGGATCACACCGCGACCTTCCGCATATTTCAGCTGAATTTGAAGGTATTTTTTATTGCCTTCACGCTCTTCCACTTTATATCCGCGAATGAAGCCTTCATCTTCCAAAACTTTACATACGTTTTCACGTAGCTTTGAAAAAGGACATTCGACGATATCTTTTGATGCTTGTTGCCCATTGCGTAGGCGGGTTAGCATATCTCCCAGGGGATCACTCATTGCCATAGTTCAATCCTCCTTCTACCAGCTTGACTTTGTTACGCCCGGCAACTCACCACGAGATGCCAGATCCCTCAACGCGATGCGTGAGAGGTTGAATTTACGATAGTAAGAGCGCGGGCGCCCTGTTAGTGCACAGCGGTTGCGCATGCGTGTTTTTGAACCGTTGCGCGGCATTTCAGCAAGCTTTAAAACCGCCTGAAAACGCTCATCGGCAGGGATAGACTGATCTTTAATGATCGCCTTTAGCTCTGCACGTTTTGCAGCATCGCGCTTTACCATTTTTTTGCGCTTCTTGTCTCTTTCAATCATACTGACTTTAGCCATGTGTCAATCTTTCCTTACTTTTGTCGTATCTTTTACTTTTTAAAAGGCATTTTAAATGCGCTGAGTAACTCTTTTGCTTCTTCATCGTTTGATGCAGTTGTACAAATTACGATGTCCATTCCGCGGATTTTGTCGACCTTGTCGTACTCAATCTCTGGGAAGATGATGTGTTCTGTTACGCCCATTGCGTAGTTTCCACGACCATCGAAGCTTTTCGGATTAATACCGCGGAAGTCACGAATACGTGGCATCGCGATTGTGATCAAACGATCCAAGAATTCATACATACGATCGCCGCGCAACGTTACCTTTGTGCCGATGGCCTGACCGTCGCGAATTTTGAATGATGCGTTTGATTTACGCGCCACATTCACAACAGGTTTTTGACCGGCAATAAGAGTCAGGTCATTGACTGCGTTTTCCATGTGCTTACGATCTTGCGTCGCCTCGCCTACACCCATGTTGATCACGATCTTGTCGAGCTTTGGGCGCTGGTGCGGGTTTTTGTAGCCGAACTTTTTATCCAAGGCCGGAACAATTTCTTTTTCGTATAACTCTTTATAGCGCGGTTTCATATTGCTTCTCGCTTGTTCTTATCTTTTCGTTATTAAAGTGTTTCGCCTGACTTTTTCGTCACACGCACCTTTTTGCCGTCTTTTAATGTTTTGTAACCAACGCGCGTTGCCTCGCCTGTTTTAGGGTCTGCGATAGCGACGTTCGATACGTGGATCGACAATTCTTTTTTCTGGATACCACCCGGTGAAAGCTGTGACGGCTTTTGGTGCTTTGTCACAACGTTTACGCCCTGGACGATTACGCGGGATTCAGCAGGAATAACCTTTAGAACCTCACCCTTTGCGCCCTTGTCGCGACCAGTCAGAACGATAACCTGATCGCCCTTTTTGATTTTCATTTTTGTCTTCTTTTGAGCTTGTGCCATAGCTATAGCACCTCCGATGCTAGAGAAATAATTTTCATGTAACCACCAACACGCAATTCACGTGTTACGGGGCCAAAAATACGTGTGCCGATTGGCTCACCATTGTTGTTGATCAAAACGCAAGCGTTTGTGTCAAAGCGAATTTTCTCACCGTATTTACGCTGAAGGCCGAAACGGCTCCTTACGATAACGGCGCGACGAACGTCACCTTTTTTCACTTTACCGCGTGGAATAGCATCTTTAACAGAGACAACGACAACATCGCCGATGTTTGCTGTTCTTCTGTGTGAGCCACCAAGAACCTTGATGCACTGCACTTCTTTTGCGCCGCTGTTATCTGCAACAGCCATGCGTGATTGCATCTGTATCATTACTTCGCATCCTTCTTTGTTGCTTTTGCCTTAGAAGCGGCCGGCTTTTTCTTTGCCGGTGCCTTCTTCTTTGCATCGTCCTTTTTTGCTGCTGCTTTTTTTGCCGTCTCTTTTTTCGGCTCTGCTTTAGCTTTTGTCGTAGCTTTTTTAGCTGGCTTTTTTTCTTCAGCCTTTTTTGCTTCTGCCTTCTTAGCGGTAGCGGCAGACACTGTTTTTTCTTCGTCAGACTTTACTTTTTCGCCTTCTGTCAAAACAGTCCAGCTTTTTGTTTTAGAAATCGGGCGACACTCAATAATAGAAACGCGATCACCTTCTTTATATGTGTTGGCTTCATCGTGCGCTTTATATTTGCTGCTGCTTTTAACGTATTTTTTGTACATTGGGTGCATGAAGCGACGCTCAACCAAAACGGTAATTGTTTTGTCTGTTTTTGCGCTAACTACATTTCCCTCTAAGATGCGACGTGGCATATTTTAAACTCCCTTAGGCGGCCTTTGTTTTCGCCTTAGCGGCGCTACGTTTTTTGTTCAAAATTGTTTTTGCGCGTGCAATTGTGCGGCGCGTTTGCAAAATTTGAGCTGTGTTTTCCAATGCACCCTGCGCCTTTTGAAAACGCTGGTTGAATTGATCTTTTCTTAAATCCAAGATGATCTTTGCAAGCTCATCTTCAGTTTTTGCTCTTAGGTCTTCAGCGTTCATTATGCTGCCTCCTCTGTTGCGCCTACGCGCTTAATAAATCTTGTTTTGACGGGCAATTTCATTGCCGCCAATTCGAATGCCTCGCGCGCCACTTCTTCGGACACACCGTCTAATTCAAACATGATACGACCGGGCTTAACACGTGCCGCCCAATAATCAGGGGATCCTTTACCCTTACCCTGACGCACTTCCAAAGGCTTTGATGTTACAGGAACATCGGGAAAAATGCGGATCCAAACTTTACCCTGACGCTTCATGCAGCGTGTGATTGCACGACGTGCAGCCTCAATCTGGCGGGCTGTTACGCGGTCGGGCGTAGTCGCCTTCAAACCGTATGCGCCAAACGCCAATGTTGTTCCGCCTTTTGCATTCCCGTGAATGCGGCCTTTGAACTGTTTGCGATGTTTAAACTTCTTTGGACTTAACATGTCTTATCGTCTTTCGTTTTAAACCTTCAAAATTCCTAGTCTTGTTTTCTCCGCCAAGTGCGTTACCGCGTTAGGCACAAAAAAAATTTCTTCACATAGACTTTCTATCTTTTAGATAGGAGTTCCTATATGTCGCTTTTCTCAAAGCTTTTTGCTAAATTTGCGCGAACATATCGCACTTAAGAGAAAAAATCCAGAACTTTTTTCACTTAAAGTTTACTTTTTAAATTCACCGCGTGGCATGCCGCCTTGTGCGTTTTCAATACGCTTATCACGTGCCATCGGGTCGTTTTCCATGATGTCACCTTTGTAAAGCCAAATTTTTACGCCGATGATGCCGTATGTTGTCAATGCTTCGGCTGTGCCGTAGTCAACATCCGCGCGGAGTGTGTGTAGTGGCACGCGACCCTCACGGTACCATTCGGTACGCGCGATGTCTGCGCCGCCTAAACGACCGGACACGTTAATACGAATACCTTGCGCGCCAAAGCGAAGAGCGTTTTGAACCGCGCGCTTCATCGCACGACGGAAAGAGACACGACGCTCAAGCTGTTGTGCAACACCTTCTGCTACCAATTGTGCATCAACCTCGGGCTTGCGCACTTCAACGATATTCAAGCTGACTTCGCCGCCTGAGATTTGTGACAATTTCTGGCGTAGTTTCTCAATGTCTGCGCCTTTTTTACCGATGATCACACCGGGGCGGGCTGTATGAACAGTCACCTTTGTTGTTTTCGCGGCGCGCTCGATAATGACTTTGCTGATGCCTGCGGCTTTCAGATGTTCCTGAACATATTCGCGAAGTTTCAAATCGTCGATCAGCTTGTCGGCATAGTCACGACCGGCATACCAACGTGAGTCCCACGTACGGTTGATGCCTACTCTTAAACCAATTGGATTAATTTTCTGTCCCATATTGAATTATGCCTCTTCTGCTTCTTTAACGACGATTGTCATGTTGCTGATTGTTTTTAGGATGCGGGTTCCACGGCCGCGAGCACGGGCACGAAAACGCTTCATTGTGATTGCTTTGCCAACATAGGCTTCGGATACGATCAGACGGTCAACATCCAAGCCGTGGTTGTTTTCTGCGTTTGCCACAGCGGACTGTAACAGCTTGCGCACGTCTTCCGCAATGCGTCTGTTTGAGAATTCCAAATCAATCAACGCGCGTGATGCACTTTTGCCGCGAATTGTTCTTGCAACAAGATTCAGCTTCTGCGGTGATGTGCGCATATATTTTGCGAATGCGCGTGCCTCATTTGGCTTTGTTCTGCTCGGGTTTTTGCTCTGTCCCATCGTTTTATTCCTTATCTTCCTTTGTCAGCCTTACTTTTTGGCTTTTTTGTCTGCGCCGTGGCCGTGATATGTGCGTGTTGGTGCGAATTCGCCCAATTTGTGACCGATCATTTGGTCTGTCACAAGAACAGGGATGAATTTGCGGCCGTTATGAACGCCAAATGTCAAACCTATCATGTTCGGCAGAATTGTTGATCTGCGTGACCATGTTTTAATCACAGTGTTTTTACCGCTCGCGCGTGCTTCCTCAACCTTTTTCAGAAGGCTTTTTTCGACGAACGGGCCTTTCCAGATACTGCGTGCCATTGATATATGCTCCTTCTTAAATTCTTATTTCTTGCGGCGACGGATGATGTATTTGTCACTCGCCTTGCCTTTTTTACGTGTACGATATCCTTTGGTCGGCACACCCCATGGTGTAACAGGGTTACGACCACCTGAGGATTTCCCTTCACCACCACCATGCGGGTGATCAACCGGGTTCATCACAACACCGCGAACGTGCGGACGACGGCCTTTCCAGCGGTTACGCCCGGCCTTACCCATGTTTGTGTTCATGTGGTCAGGGTTCGATACTGCACCAACGCTTGCCATACATTCGGACAATACGATGCGAAGTTCGCCAGATGCCAGTTTGATCTGAGCATAGCCTTGGTCACGACCAACGAGCTGAGCGTATGTACCAGCCGCGCGGATCATTTGCGCGCCTTTGCCCGGCTTCATTTCGATGTTGTGAATGATTGTACCGACAGGCATGTTTTTCAGCTTCATGGCATTGCCCGGCTTCACATCTGTTTTCTCACCAGAGATCACTTTGTCACCAACATTTAAACGCTGCGGCGCAAGGATGTAGGCTTTTTCGCCATCTTCATATTTGATCAATGCGATGAAAGCTGTACGGTTCGGGTCATATTCCAGACGCTCAACCGTTGCAGCAACGTCGAACTTGCGACGCTTCCAGTCGATGATGCGGTATTTGCGCTTGTGACCACCACCGATATGGCGTGATGTGATGCGGCCCATGTTGTTACGACCGCCAGACTTTGTCAAACCTTCGGTCAATGTCTTTTCAGGCGCACCCTTGTGCAGGTCAGATCTGTCGATCTGAACCAGCTGGCGCATACCAGGTGTTATCGGGTTATATTTTTTCAATGCCATTTTCTTTTTCCTTTTTACTTACGCCCCTTATCGGCGAGCCACCATGATTTGCATTAAACTTTTCACTCTAATTAAGAGAGCATTGTTGCTCCGTCAATTGTCTGACCTTCTTCCAAGGTCACGATTGCCTTTTTAAAGTCTGAACGGCGACCCAAGATCCCCTTGAAACGCTTGTTCTTCCCTTTTTGAATCAGCGTGTTTACGCCCTTCACTTTTACGTCAAACAACACTTCGACTGCCTCTTTAATTTGTGGCTTTGTCGCGTTGTTTGGCACTTTAAAAGTCACCTGGCCGTATTGGCTGCCCAAAGTTGCCTTTTCCGTGATGTGTGGAGAAGAGATGATGGTGTACATCCATTCGGCTGCTTCTTTTTTCTTTGCTTTTGCCATTGTTTTAGCCTTTCAATTTCTCGGTTAGGTCATTAACCGCGTCTTTTGTCAAAATCAACACATCGCGACGAATGATGTCATACACGTTTGCACCCTGTGATGGCAAGACATCAATGCGTGGCAAGTTTGCCGTTGCGCGTGCGAAGTTCACATCGATTTCCGCGCCGCCGACGATAAGTGCAGAATCAACACCAAACTTTGCCAAGGCCTCTGCCATTGGTTTTGTTTTGTGCGTTTTTGCTTTTACGTCATCAAGGATGATCAGCTTGCCATCCGCTGCTTTCGCAGAGAGAGCGGATTTTAACGCCAATTTGCGTAATTTCTTTGGCATGGACACAGCGTGCGAGCGAACTACAGGTCCGAACACAGTTGCGCCGCCGCGGTCGATGTTACGCTTTAGGTCACCTGCGCGTGCGCGGCCAGTTCCCTTTTGCGCCCACGGCTTTTTACCAGTGCCTGAAATTTCATGACGCTGTTTTACCTTGTGATTACCAGAGCGGCGTTTTGCCAATTGGTAATTCACCATACGATGGATAATGTCGCTGCGTACTTCTGCACCAAAAATCTCTTTGTTCAGTGTGATATCGCCAGCGGCTTTATTTTCTAATGTTTTGACTTCTGCTTTCATGGCTTAGTCTTCCTTTTTTTCTTCTGGCTTATTGTCTTCTGCTTTTTCTGTCGCAGCTTCTACAGCCTGCTCTTCAGCGTTTGCTTCGGCATTTTCAGCTTCCGGCTTGTCTTCGTTTTGCTCTTCAGCTTTTGGAACCTCACGGAAACCAGCGGGTAGTGGAACGCCTTCAGGTGCGGGCTTTTTCACAGCATCTGAGATTAAAACCCATGCTGATCTCGCACCCGGGACTGCGCCTTTAACCAAAATCAGGTTGTCTTCTAGGTCAACGCCCACGACTTCCAGATTTTGAGTTGTTACACGCTCTGCGCCCATGTGTCCGGCCATTTTCTTGCCCTTAAAGACCTTACCGGGATCTTGACACTGACCTGTCGAACCGTGTGAGCGGTGAGACACAGACACACCGTGTGATGCACGAAGACCACCGAAATTGTGACGCTTCATCGCACCGGCAAAGCCTTTACCTTTTGATGTCGCACATACGTCAACATACTGGCCTGCGATGAAATGGTTTGCACCAAGCTCAGCGCCGACTTCAAGAACGTTTTCGTTGGAGACGCGGAATTCCGCCAGCTTTTTCTTTGGCTCAACCTTTGATTTGGCAAAGTGGCCGCGGTTTTGCTTGGAAACGCGCTTAACTTTTGCTTTTCCTGCGCCCAGCTGAACGGAGACGTATCCGTCTTTTTCTTCCGAACGCACGGCAATAACCTGACATTCATCAACTTTTAAAACTGTAACAGGGATGTGACGACCATCTTCGTCGAAGATACGGCTCATGCCCTCTTTGCGTGCAATTAATCCAGTTCTCATTTTCTTTTTCCTTTCCAGAGGTTGGACTTATTTCCAACATAGCTGTCATTTGGCTTTTTGTGCTTATGCTGCCATTTGACCGATTTTAATTTCTACATCCACACCAGCCGGTAGGTCTAGCTTCATTAGCGCGTCAATTGTTTGTGGTGTTGGCTCAACAACATCAAGAAGACGCTTATGTGTGCGCATTTCCCACTGCTCCTGAGAGCCTTTGTTCACGTGCGGCGAACGGATAACAGAAAATTTCTTAATCCGATTTGGCAATGGAACCGGCCCGCGTACGGATGCTCCTGTTCTTTTTGCCGTATTTAAAATCTCGGCACTCGCCGTATCCAAGATACGGTGATCAAATGCTTTGAGTGTGATTCTAATACTTTGCGTTTCCATTTTCTTTATCCTATTCGCTTAACACATTCTCAAAAATTTTATTCCACAATTTTGGCGACGACGCCTGCGCCGACTGTGCGGCCGCCTTCGCGG
>CAZPMH010000026.1:0-27374 GCA_964587815.1 uncultured Micavibrio sp. | reverse complement strand
AAACATCACCTTAACAATACACCATCAACTGTCCAACTTGTGCTGACGGGGTACATTCTAAGACATGTTCAAGAATTTTGTCTGCTGCATGCGTTTTGATGTCGGTGCTATTGAGTGAAATCATGAATGTATCTTCATGATGGATTGTTTCTTCATTCAAATGGCTTTTCAAAAGTGAACCTTCAGGAACCGTGTCCAGCTCAGTCACGGTTTTGGTTTGATCCGTTTTTGAAATATACCCGCCTGAGCCATACCAGCGCCCCCAAGCACCACGCAATCTTCCCATATTCCCGCGAAACGTGTCGCATACTTTACGCTGCGTTGTGCCCGCCGCAGCATCAAGAGAAAGTGTTGTGGTTGGGATCACTTTCTCTTGAAAATCTTTTGCATGGATCAGCTTCGTTACCTTTTCAGGGAGCAATTCAGTCAAAGACGGGATGTCTGCCTTGTTGGCCTTAATTTTTTCTTTCAACTCGTCTGACAAGTCACCGCCCAGTTCATCAGTATGGCAAGACAGCGCGAAAAAGACAGGGTGAAGTGACTTTTTCGAGAGCGGCCAAAATTGGTGCCACGTCTCACCACCGAAGCGGACTGTGAACATACAATCGGGCGGTATGTTTATAAAATGCAGTTTCTCGATAAAAGCGTGCGGGTCTTTTTCTATCTCATCCGCTTTTGCCGTTGAAAACCTAAGCTGTGCGCCGCCGCTGCCTGACACAGCAGTGAATATACGATGGCCGGCGTGACGGTGAAAGGGGTGGCCTTTCGGCCCGACAACAAAAGAATAAAGCGAAGTCGTATCATCAAGGTCAAAATTTGTTCCGCCCAGCTTTGCAGAGGGCTCTTCCAATTCATCAACAAAGTCGGCATGCCCCTTCTGGCGCGCTGAGACATGGGCGAACAAATGGTTTCCTGCACCATGCCCCAGTTGAGCAATAAGGCAAACCTCAATGGGCAGGCCGTTTTCATTCGGAATTTGAACCGATGGAAATGTGTTTATTATGTTTGTTTGAAGGTACATACCGCACTCCTTAGGTTTTATAAACTTTACCGAAGCATGCGCCTTTTTTCTACAGTATAGTCATTTCTTTATTTGGACATGGGCTACATCTTCAGCGATTTTACGATCGTTCTGATGTTGCAGTTTTTTAAACTAAATTGATGTGCGGAATGAAGGTTTTCGAACTCCCGCAAAAGCGCTTCCATTCTCGCTTTTAGACCAAATTAAGGACGGTGAGTATAAGATGGTGCCACGAGAGAGAAACCTCGAACGCATTATTCAAGGTTTTTGAGGATTGGGCTAAGGTTTTTCCAGAATGATATCAATGTTTAATTTACAGCTTAATCATGAGAATAGCTTATACGTAGCATAGATTCCGCTGTTGCCATAACATTCAAGCGATATTTTACGCCAGAGTCGTCAGTAACATTCGCAAGAATATAAAGAATCCCGCTATCTTCTGCGCAATAGACGGCTTCAGTTTGAGTTTTTTTGCTCAAGCTTACCGTCACATAATGTGCCTATAATACTCTGCAGGTCCGAGCCGTAAGGCATGTCCTTCCATGTCTTCCCCTTGCTGGCGCTACGAAGGCCAATGGTGGCATTACGTACGCCCGTAGAAGGCACATCCATGATCGTAACAGAACTCCCCATTGCATCAGGGTTTCTCATACTAACATTGCGACCTTTTAAGCCTAGAGGCATATCTTGTATATTGCGATAGCCTTGCGCCTTAAAATGTTCGATTAACTCGTCTACTGAAGCATTGAGTGATATTCCTGAGAAGTCTAAAGTCTCCAAATATTCAGCTTGCGCGTTATCGGATGCAAACGGCCGATCATCTGCTTTTAGTGACGCTAGTCAGCAATAACAAAAAAACGGAGAACATATATAAAGTACGCATTGTGAAAATCCTTTTCATTGGCGTTCCCTACTCTACGAATAGCAGGATATTAATCACTTCTCACGGTAATAGATAAGGTCCATTTTTTTATCGCCACGACGTATGAAACTCAAATTATATTTTACTCCATTGCCATCTTTTGTTTTTGCTTTTACTGCTGTCATATCTTTCGGACGGGTAGTGCATGACAATGCAGCGTTATGGTCTGGCGCACGACGGGTTTCAAGCTCTCCGTCACATAGATCGTTCACAATAATATCTGTAACTTGTTCTAAAAATGCTTTATCCGGATTAGAGCCTTTAAATTGTATCGTACGCTTTCCCAGCTCTTCTGAATCAGTAATTTTAATCTTTATGAGTTGAGGTGGTCGTCTAATCTGAAACGTGGCAACTCGGGATTTTGCGGCTTCATCAAACTTATCTTCAGTTTTTTCGTATCCCATGCGCTCAAAAAACGCCAATATTGTATCTAATGAGCCATCAGGCTCTATACCTAAAAATGGATACGACATGACGATTTTCGCCTTATTCGAATCTTTGATATAGTCTTCTGCATGCACAGAAGGTGATGTCACTAGCAAAGCCAGTATAGTAAAAGTGAAAAGTACAGTCTTTAGTCGCATTGAAATAGCCTCATAACATATTCAAAATTATATAAAAATGTTTCGTAATCAAAAGCGGGATTTTGAATCTACAACTACTCACCTATTTTGATTTAAGACAGCCTAAACTTTTACCAAACCAAATAGAAGAGGCAACCTTAGCTTTTAAAATATATTTTATCTTTGATCTACATAGTCACTGCAGTGCTCAACCTACGCTCCCTCACGCCTATCATGGGGGCATGAGCAGATACAAGACAAAAAAACCGACACTGTTTTCCTTACGCATGAGCGTTGAAGAGCGTTTACAAATGCGAACAACAGAAAGATGGTGCCCCCAGCGAGACTCGAACTCGCACTCCCGAAGGAACCGGATTTTGAATCCGGCGCGTCTACCAATTCCACCACAGGGGCACTATGATGCGTAGAAGTGGGACTATAACGGGATTTTAAAAATCTTCAATATAATTTTTTCTCTTTGCTTTTCTGCATCGCCAAAGAGAGGCAAATTTGATAAAAGATCATCCATGAGACGCTTATCTGAAATTTTTGATCATATTGAAGCCAATATTGAGGGGGACTCGATAAGCGTGGCGCGATTGCTGGATGTGTTTCATGAACGCGGGTTTGGCGTTTTACTGTTTTTGTTTGCCTTGCCTGCCGCCCTGCCCTTGCCTGCAGTTGGGGTTGGCACGATTTTAGGTTTGCCCTTGGTGTTTTTAACCGCACAACAGGCCATAGGATCAAGAACGATCTGGCTTCCGAAATCTGTTCAGTCAAAATCATTTTCGCGTGAATTCATGGCCGCGTTCGTTTCAAAAGCGACGCCGTGGGTTGAGAGAATTGAAATGATTGTGAAGCCTCGATTAGCCTTTGTCACATCGGGATTATTTTCAAATTTCATCGGAGTTGCGGGGTTTATCATGGCTTTATCCGTTTGCGTTCCTCTGCCGTTTACCAATACCGTGCCCAGCCTTGGCATTGCCCTGATGGCGGTTGGTGTGTTGATGCGTGACGGGCTGGCGGTGCTTGCGGGGCTGGTCATCGGCATGGCCTGGGTAAGTATGCTTGTATATTTTACGATTTTTTTTGGAACCGAAGGCGTGTTAATCGCGAAAGAGTTTATTAAGGGCTTTTTTTAAAAGGAATATACCGTGATTAAATCTTTACTATCGGACTCTTCTTTCATTTTCATGGCGGTGGTGTTCCTGTCAATATTCTCGCTTGCCGCGGCGATATCGTCTGAGATTTTTCTGGGGCTAGAGCCCTGTGTTTTATGTATTTACCAAAGGTGGCCTTTTGCGATTGGTGCGGCGCTTGGCACGATTGGTTTTTTCGTGCGTAAGAAAATACGCGCGGCACAAGCTGTTCTTGGCCTTATGGCGCTGAATTTTTTTGTTAATAGCGGGATTGCCTTTTATCACACAGGCGTTGAACAGAAATGGTGGGCGTCACAGGTTGAAGGATGCGCGGTTCCGTTGTTTGATACACCAGATACGAGCGGTCAATCCATCCTCGAGAATTTGATGAGCACGCCCGTTGCGGATTGCAGCAAAATTCCATGGCAAGACCCCGTTCTTGGTCTGTCTATGGCGAATTACAATGTGATGTTATGTTTTGGAATTGCTGTCGTTTGTTTGATTTGCGCGGCGTTGCAAAAGTCGAAAGCCGCAACGAAAGACTATTCATCTTCCAGTTCGGAATCCCAGTAGAGGAAATCGCTCCAGCTTTCGTGAAGGAAGTTCGGGGGAAAACTGCGGCCGCTGTCTTGCAGTTCGAAGACCGAGGGTTGCTGCGGCTTGATCAAAGGGTGCATGTTAATGTCATGCGGCATCATGTTGCCCTTTTTACGGTTACACACCTGACATGCGGAGACGATATTATCCCAGCTTGTTCGCCCGCCTTTGGAGCGCGGGACGACGTGGTCGAATGTCAGCTCATGGGTTTTGAATTTTCCGCCGCAATATTGACATGTCCACTTGTCACGTAGGAACACGTTGAATCTTGTAAATGCAGGTGAGCGCGATATTGTCACATATTCCTTCAGCGCCAAGACCGAGGGCAAATTCATTTCGATTTGCGGGGAATGTACCTTGCGTTCATATTCGGAGATGACTGTTACGCTTCCTCTAAAAATGGCCTTAACAGCATCCTGCCAAGGCCATATAGAAAGCGGGAAATAGCTGAGCGGCCTGAAATCGGCATTCAGTATTAAGGCGCCACATTGCTCTAAGGGCATTTTATTGGGTAAATTGGCTTGCATTTGTCGTCCTTCTTAGCTTTTGCGTAAGGTTTTACGCTCATTTCCTAAGGGGTATTGCAAACGGTTGCCAAAGGTTCGCAGATATCCCGCGATTTGTAATATTATTATACCATAACAGATGTGGTTTTCGCCAAATAATGCAGGAAGATGCCATGTCTTCCACATTTTATTGCACCGCACACAAGACGGCTCGAGCGTGTTTAGAAGGAAAAATCTTTTATTTATTTGATTTTAAATGTTTTTTTCAGGAATTCTGCGCCACTGTCAACGCCATCATGATCAAGTGTATGCCCTAACCCCGGCGTTGAATGGCCAGTTACGGTGTAACCGCTTTGTTCCAGTGTTTCTTTTGCTGCGATCCATTCCTCTACAGGCACAACCTCGTCGGCATCGCCGTGGATAAGATGTATCGGCATTTTTTGCAAGCCTGATTCCACTGTTAAACCATCCCAAATCAACGCGCCTGAGTACCCCAGAACACCGCCTATTGTATATTTAAGGCGCGGAGCGACATAGAGGCTGGTCATTGTGCCTTGAGAAAAGCCCATCAGAACGAGGTTTTCGGGTGTGACGTCAAATTCTTCCATTTTTTCATCAATGAACTTCTCAACGATTGAAAAAACGTTTTGTACACCATCCATCATGGCATCAGGGTCACGATCCTGCAGGGAGAACCACTGAAAAGAGTTTGGATAGCCTGGTGGAGCCATATCGCATTCAAACGGTGCATCAGGTGAGATAAACATCGTGTTCGGAAATGTCTGTGCCCAGTATGGCGCAATCGACATCAAATCTTGCCCGTTGGAGCCTACTCCGTGTAGCATGATTACGATCTGTTTTACGTCGGCCTTGTTTTCAGGCCCCCAAGCATATGCGTTTTCAATATTCATAAAATTAGTCCTAGCACAGACGCGCGGCCTAATATAGAAAAGAAATATGAAATTTTCGGCTTTTACATCTCTTTTTTGTTTCTTCGCGGTCGCGCTTTCAGCGCCGTACGTTTTTGCGCAAGAAAATACGGAGCACTCTGACAAAATTGATGGGACGAATGACCGTTACCTCAGCCTTTCGGCGGAAAATGATAATTTTGGCGGTGGTACGGATCGATTTTACACAAGCGGTGTGCGTGCGACATGGTTTGATCGCTCAACAAAAGTGCCGCCTGTCATTGATAAAATTGCCGACGCGGTTCCGACATTTGAGTTGGATGATAGTGTTACGACGTTTTTCTCTGTCGGACAGAATATTTACACGCCCGAAGATATCACGATTAGCGCCGCGCAGCCTGATGACAGGCCGTGGGCAGGCTTTTTGTATGGCTCTGTAGGGCTTGCCAACACTACGTACCGCGATGATAACGCAGTTATTAAAGAGCCAAGCCATATTGATACGATGGAATTTACACTTGGGATTATCGGACCGGGGTCGCTGGCGGAGCCAACGCAGCGATTTGTGCATGAGAATATCTCCAGTTCACCTGAGCCGCGCGGGTGGGATAACCAATTAAAAACTGAGCCGGGGCTGATTTTATCGTGGGAGCGTCGTTATCCGCTAGCCGTGCATTATGATCTTGGCCTTGCGCATTTTCGTATTGAGCCAAATGTTGGCGTTTCCTTGGGGAATGTTCGCACCCATGCCAGCACGGGGGCGACGGTTGTTTTATCATCAGAACAATTTATTGATACACCAACACGTGTGCGCCCTGCTGTTCCCGGTACAGGTGTGTTTGTTACCCGTGATAACGAATTAAACTGGCTGTTGTTTGCAGGCGTTGACGGGCGCGCGGTTGCGCGGAATGTTTTTCTGGACGGCAATACGTTCAGAGACAGCGAGAGTGTCGATAAAAACCATTTCGTTGCCGATTTCAGTGGTGGCGCATCATTGATTTATGATGATTTCAGCCTGTCTTATACATTAAATCTTCGCACGCGCGAATTCCGCGGACAGAGCGAAGACAGCGTGTTTGGCTCACTCACGCTGACGACGCGTTTTTAGCGTTATCGTCTTTTCCCTATACATACGTTTATAGTTTTTGCTAAAATTAAATATTGCGTATTTCAATATGACGTGTGGAGTGTGGAATGAAATATGATTTACTGCATATTCAGGGGAAACCATATGTTTTGGTGCCGTTGCATGATTATCGTGAGATGAGTAACCAAAATGAAAATACGGCCTTACCCGATGATGTTTTAAACAAAATTACAGCGCGGGAGCATCACCCGATCAAGATTGTTCGGAATTACCGCAACATGACACAGGCCGAATTGGCAAAAAAAGCGGGCTTATCCCGCCCCTATCTGACCGAAATCGAAACGGGCAAGAAGGACGGATCACTACGTGCGATGAAAGCGATTGCTGAAGCGTTGAATGTGACTGTCGGCACGCTTACAGCCTAAATTTAGCGTTTGAATGCCCCTAATATACCGCGCACCAATTCCTTTGCGATTGTTCGACCGACAGAAGAGCTCACTGAACGAACGAGTGATTTGACCGCGGCCTCGCCGACGCTTTGGCGATTGGATAATTTTTTCTTCTTCGGCGCTTCTTTTTCAGCCTTTTCCGCGGCTGTGGCGGCCTTTTTCGCGCGTTCCTGCAGAATTTCATACGCGGATTCATTGTCGATGGTTTCATCGTATTTGTCGGATAGATTACTATCCATCATAATGCTTTTGCGCGCGGCCTTAGTGATTGGCCCTAATTTTGACGATGGCGGGCGGATCATCGTGCGCTGAACGATGGAAGGTTGACCCTTTTTCTCTAAGGTTGAGACCAGTGCTTCACCAACGCCTAATTCTTTAATCACATCCTGCACTTCGAATTTAGGGTTTGCACGATAGGTTTGCGCCGCCATTTTAATCGCCTTTTGCTGGCGTGGGGTGAAGGCGCGTAAGGCATGCTGAACGCGGTTACCGAGTTGCCCCAGAACAGAATCAGGCACATCGTCAGGGCTTTGCGTGATGAAGAACACCCCGACGCCTTTGGAGCGGATAAGACGCACAACTTGCTCCACTTTTTCGAGCAAGGCCTTGGGCGCATCATTAAATAAGAGATGCGCCTCGTCGAAGAAAAAGACGAGCTTCGGACGGTCTGAATCACCGGCTTCTGGCAGTTCTTCGAATAACTCGGAGAGCATCCAGAGCAGGAACGTGCCGTAGAGACGTGGTGAATTCATGAGCTTATCAGCCGCGAGGATGTTTACCATTCCCCTACCATCTTTATCGGTGCGCATAAAATCTTTTAAGTCCAGCGCAGGTTCACCGAAGAATTTATCCGCGCCTTGATCTTCCAGACGTAAAAGCGCGCGTTGGATTGCACCAACGGATTGCGGGGAGACATTTCCGTATGCTGCTGAAATTTCTTTTCTTTGCTCATTTACTGTATTAAGAAGGGCGCGCAAGTCTTTCAAATCTAACAATAAAAGCCCTTGCTCATCAGCAACACGAAAGGCGATATTCAATACCCCTTCCTGCGTGTCGTTTAATTCCAGCATACGCGAGAGAAGCAGCGGGCCGATTTCGGATATTGTTGTTCTGACGGGGTGGCCTTGGTCGCCGAAGACATCCCAGAATACGGCGGGGAATTCTTTTCGTTCATATTCATCAAGCAAGCCGATTAGTTTTGCGCGCTTGACCAGAAAGTCTTCCATTTCGGATTCACGCGCGAGGCCTGACAAGTCACCTTTTACATCCGCCATAAAAACGGGCACGCCTGCGCTTGAGAAACCTTCCGCAAGAACCTGTAATGTAACAGTTTTTCCTGTTCCGGTTGCGCCTGCGATCAAGCCATGTCTGTTCCCCCATTTTAACGGGAAATATTGATGCTCGCCCTCGCCGTTATTGCTGGTGCCGATATAGATGGCGTCATCTTTTAAGATACTCATAGTAATGCTCCAAATTTTTCTAATGCCTGATCAAGATCGTCTATCAAATCTTGTGTGTCTTCAAAACCGATTTGTAGCCTTGCGACGAAACCCTCTTCTTCCCACACTTCGGCGGTGCGGTATTTCTTTAAATATTGCGGCTGTAGAAGGCTTTCATAGCCGCCCCAGCTTGATCCGATCACAAAAATATTTAAACCGTCAACAAATGCCTTGTTTGCCTGTTTTGATGCGGGCTTTAGCAATATGGATAAGAGGCCGTTGCATCCATCAAAATCGCGTTTCCAAATATCATGTGCAGGATGGCTTGGCAATGCGGGGTGATAGACGCGCTGAATATGCTCATGCTGTTCCAGCCATTTTGCAACTTTTAAAGCGCGCTCTCCCGCCTCCTTCATGCGGATGGATATGGTTTTCAGACCTCGTATACCAAGGTTTGTTTCCTCTGATCCTGCACAAACACCTAGGTTACGAACGGATCGATTGAGAATATTGAAGGTCTTTTCCGTATCCGCTACGACCGCCCCAAGCATCCCGTCTGAATGGCCGTTAATATATTTTGTGCAGGACAGAATGGACAGGTTCACGCCATGTTCAATCGGGCGGAACAACACGCCGCTCGCCCATGAATTATCCAGCATCGTTATGATATCGTTTTCTTTTGCGACTTTTACAATGGCGGGCACGTCCTGAATGTCGAATGTGGCTGACCCCGGGCTTTCCATATAGATCACGGCGGTGTTCGGTTTTACTTTGTTCGCAATGTCTGCGCCGATATTGGCGGGGTAATATTCGACTTCTACGCCCATGCGGATGAGGACATCATCGCAGAAATCGCGTGTCGGGCCGTAGATCGTGTCGACGATGAGAAGGTGATCGCCACTGTTTAAAAAGCCGAGCAAAGCAGATGTGATCGCGCCCAAACCAGAAGGTGCGACAACGGCGTTATAACCATTTTCCAACGTGGTAAGTGCATCCGTGAAATTCTCCGAAAGCGGTGTGACAAAGCGACCATAGCGATATTTCGTGTCAGGATTTTCATAGGCCGCCAAATCGTCGTACGCGATTGTTGACGTGCGCACGACGGGCGTTCCGACCACGCCGTGATAATCGGACGGTTTGTGACCTGAATGGACGAGTTTAGTGTCTCGGCTCAATTTGTCGCTTTTCTCACTCATTTTTGCACGCTTTCATATTTGCGATCATGGGTTAACGCGGGGATCATGCCGCGGATTTTGTCGATATCTGAGTTTTGGATGTCGGCGGTGATGACGCCTTCGCCCTCTTCCAAGCACGCGATTACTTTGCCCCAGGGATTGATGATCATGGAAAGGCCATATGTTTTGCGTCCGCCTTCATGTTCACCCACCTGTGCAGGGGCGACGACGTAGCTGCCTGTCTCTATGGCGCGGGCACGCAGCAAGGTTTCCCAGTGCGCTTTTCCTGTCGGCACAGTGAAAGCCGCAGGCGCGCACAGGATGTTTGCCCCTGATTGTGCGAGGTCGCGGTAAAGGTAGGCGAAACGGATATCGTAGCAAATGCTTAAACCAAGCGTGAACGCGTCATCCAGCTTCACCGTTACGGCTTGTTCGCCCGGTGTAACGAGGCTGCTTTCCGCGTGGATTGTTTCGCTTGGCAGTGTGATATCGAACAGGTGGATTTTATTATATGTCGCCTTAACATTGCCTTGCGCATCAAAGACGTAAGAGCGATTGAAAATCTTATCGCCCTCGCCCTTTATTGATACAGATCCGATCAGAAGAACAACGCCTAACTCTTTGGCCAAACTAGAAAATTTTGGAATGCAAGGATGGTCTTTTTCTGCATATGCCGATTCCCGTTTTTGTTCGGGCGGGAAACGGATGTGGCAGGTATTTTCAGGGGTTGCAATAAATGACGCGCCCTGCGCCGCCGCTTCACGGATGAGTTTTTCCGTTTTTACCAGGTTTTCTTCGATGTTTGGCCCGCAATTGAGCTGTATGCACGCCGTTTTCAGTGTTTCCGTCATATTTAGCCCTTCAAGATATCGTCGAGCTTGCCTTCCGCATCAAGCGCGTGGATGTCATCACACCCGCCATAATGCACATCATTGATAAAGATTTGCGGCACAGTGCGCGGGCCGCCCGTGCGCTCGGCCATTTTCTCGCGTGCATTGTCATCGCCACTAATGTTGTACTCTGTGTATTTTACGCCCTTTGAGTCCAAAAGCGCTTTTGCGCGGATGCAGTACGGGCAGGTTGTCCATGTGTAGATTTCAACCGTTGTCATTGTTAAGTCCTTTTAACTTTAAAGTTTTATCAAGGAAAACTATAATCATTTGCGAAAGGTTTGAACATGACAAAAGCAGAAAAAAATAAAGAAGTTCAGGGCGATCTGATTGTTGTTGGTGGCGGCGTTGCAGGGCTTACCCTGACGAAGCTGATGGGAGATATCGGTTTGCACGTTCATTTGGTTGAGCCCTACCCGCCGGAAGCGTTTTCCGATACGCAAGCGTCGGGACGTACCGTAGCGTTAATGCAGGCCTCTTTAAATATTTTAAAGGCGGCAGGTTTAGAGGATTTCTGTACCGAATATGGTACACCATTAAACATGATGCGCCTTTATGATGACAGCGTGCCGGGTCAAAAGCCTGTTATATCTGAATTTGACGCCTTTGACATTGGCTTGGATCATTTCGGGCTGAATATACCGAACAGCCTTTTACGGGCGACGCTGTATGAAGGTATTCAAACCAGCAAGGCCGTTACCGTTCATCAGGACAGTTTGAGCCGTTTTAACGTTGATGCGCATGAGGTTTACGCGCATTTGGAGGGTGGCACTACGTTGCGTGCACCGTTGATTATTGGTGCTGACGGGCGATCTTCTGTTGTGCGCGATGGAGCTGGCATTCAGGTGCAAAAACGTGTCTATGACCAGAGCGCCCTGACATTCATTATGAACCATTCGCGCAGTCACGATAATATATCCACTGAATTTCACAGACCCGGCGGGCCTTTTGCGCTCGTGCCGATGCAGGGTAATCAGTGTAGTGTCGTTTGGGTGGAGAAAACAGCAGACGCGGAATCTTTGATGCGTTTGCCGAAGGATGCGTTTGAAAACGCCTTACAAAAAGCGACCAATAATGTGTTGGGCGGTGTGTCGTTAGAGACGTCCCCCAAATCATGGCCATTGTGCGCCATTAAGGCGAAGGATTTGATTGCACCACGCACGGCGCTTATTGCTGAAGCAGCGCATGTTATGTCCCCTATTACAGCACAGGGTCTCAATTTATCTTTACGTGATGTTGCGAGTTTGACGGAGGAATTGGTGCATGCCGCACGTGTTGGATCAGACTTAGGGAGTGCAGCAATTTTAAAACGCTATGCACGACGTCGATCATTGGATATTGGCACGCGCTTTGCGGGTGTGAATGGGCTTAATCAAATTGTCAGCAATGATCTTTTGCCGATAAAAGATTTGCGCCGTACAGGATTGAAAATGATGGATCGTTTTTCACCCCTTAAATTAGGGGCAATGAAACTCGGGCTTGCGCCTGCTTTTGACCAAGGGCCTTTGGCGCGCGGCGAGGCGTTATAGCCTCACCCTTTAATTATGTTTTCAAAACCCGCGCGAGTGTAAGGATGTTTACCTTACTAACACCTACGGCATTCAGAACTTTGCAGCATTCTTTTAATGTTGCGCCCGTGGTGTAGACATCATCAATGAGCGTGACGGATTTATCTTTTAGCTTTTCCGCGTGCTTTGGGCAGATTTGAAATGCGTTATGCACGTTCTTTGCACGCTCTTCCGTTTTTAAATGACCTTGAGATTGTGTTGCGCGAACGCGTTTAATTGCTGCGGGCATATGCGCAATATTCGTTTGCTTCGAAAGCTCAGCGGCGATAAGTGCGGCTTGATTGTAACGGCGCGATATCAGGCGCGTATAATGCAATGGCACAGGAATGATGACATCAGTTTGCTCTAAAATGGTTTGACCGATGCGCCTGAGCCATGGAACAAAATTTTTAACCATGTAGGTTTGATCGCCGTGTTTAAAGGCAAGGATGAGATCGCGGCTAACGTCGTTATAGATTACAGCAGAACGCGCCGTTTCGAAAGGTTGCGGCGTTTTCAAGCACTCCATACATTTGCCGTGATCACCCTCCTCCGCGTCGCTGAATTCGAACGGGATGCCGCAAGCGCTACAAAATGGGTTTGTAATAAAGTCTATCTTCGCCCATGCGCTTGATGAGATCATTCCGGGTGCGTCAACGATATCGCCCGTCACGACACAGCGGGGCGGCAATATGATATTTATGCCCTGCTCGATCATATTGACGGCGTTTATGACGGCTTTGGGTGTGTTTTGTTTGATTTCATCGCTCATTATAAGCGTTAGTATAGGCACGCTATTGCTGTACGGCAAAGCAAATAGTTTTTGCATAATAACGGCATTTCCCTTTATGATACATAACAATCCAAGGCATTGGAAAAAATAAATAAATACGCTATAACCTTGGTGATAGGGGGTTGCTTACACAATGGCAGATGATACCAACGACAGCAATGACGATGACGGCTTGTTCGATTCGCACCAGGTGCATTATATCGAGGAACGCAACACGATTTTGGCCGACGTCAAATATGAGACCATGCGCAAGGCTTGGTTTACCTTATCGCATATGCTTTTACCTGCAGGGTCGAAAGCCGTGCATATGGGCAGCGGCGATGGCGAGATTACTTTTACCATGGCTGCGCTCAACCCTGAAATTGAGTTTATCGGCGTTGATAAAAACAAGAAAACCGTCGCGCAGGCACAGAAGAAATATATCCTGCCGAATTTGACGTTCAAGGTTGGTGATATCTCGGATGATTTGTTCGAAGAAAACTCGATTGATGCGTTCATCAATTCGTACATTTTGCACCGCCTTTATTCAGAATCCCGTTACAATGACAGAATTGTGAGTGATACGATCAGGCGGCAATATTCAATGCTGAAAGAAGGCGGATCGCTGTTCATTCATGATTATGCGAAGCCGAGCGGTGATGAATATGTTTTGATGGAGATGCATGATAAAGAAAGCCCGAGTGAAGAGATTAAAGACTTGTCTCAGGCTGACTTGCTCGTGTGGTATTCGGAACATGCACAACCAAAGCAAGACCCCGGGTGTCGCGGTTTTTTCCTAGAGGAACTGCCGCCACGTTTCCCACGCACGCGTCTTTTTCGCCTGCCGTATAAATGGGCGTATGAATTTATCATGCGTAAAGATCAGCGCGATTTATGGGAAAATAACCTGCCGTTTGAATTTACGTTTTTCACAATTGATGATTTTCGCAAGGATTTGAACGCACTCGGTGCGCGGGTTCAATATTCAGCGCCGCAATGGAATGAGGATTTTATCCGCAAGAACTTCGAAGGCAAATTCAGGCTGTTGAATATGGCGGGTGATGTGCTTGGTGACCCTGCGACGAGTTTTGTGGCTGTGGCGCGGAAGATGCCGGAACAGCGCAGCCTGTCTGTTAAGGAGCGCCGCATCGCACGTGAAGAAGACGGCCTGCTGGATATTAAGACCCTGCGTGATCAGGTAAGCGGTGATATTGTTGATGTTGTTACCCGTAATAAAGAATTGGCCGAGATCCTCCCCTATCGCACGGATGAGCGCGGGCGGATGTATATTTACCTGCATGAGGATATATTGCGCGGTATTTCGAATGCTGTTGGCCGTACGGGCGTTAATATTGATCAGCGCGAATGGTCAGGGCATATGGTTGAAACAATTTCGACCGACTATGCCAACGTTTCAGCTCTAGGTGAGATTACGCCCGAGAACACGAAGACATTCATGGAAAGCTATATCGGGTTGAAGCCTGAGAAGAAGGCCGTTTTAGAGAGCGGGCCGCATTATTATCCCGACCCAAGCTATATTGATGAGCGCGTTAGCACACACTATGTGAAAATAAAATACGATTGCCCGAAGAGTGTTACACCGCTTCGGAAGTTACTCGAGCCTACGCAGTTTCAGGAAAAAGGTGTGATCAGGGAATTTAATGCGCAATCTGTTTTGGATGCGATTTCAGTTGGATTGATCCCGAATTCGCGGCTGGAGTTGCAGTTGCTTTCTTTGATGCAGCATGCGGGCGTTAAGTATGAAAATTGGATCAGTAGAGATGTAAGGCTTTCCCGAAGCAAAGTAACGCAAACCTTTGATGTTAAAGAATTTTTGCGCCAAGCAGCTGATAGTGACAAGCGCTTCAAGGAAGTTAAAGGCTCTGCGGGGCAGTTGCGCTCTGTTAATTCCGTGTTTGTGGAAGAGGGTGTAAGGCGTGGCGGGCGCACTGGGCTGGCTTCAGAATATCTTGATTTCGTTGTGTCTGATGAGCGCACGGTGAATACGGCGGTTATTCTTCCTATTACGAAGGGAACAAAAGGCGATGTTCATGCTGGCTTTAATATTAAGCATATGCCCGTTCCGCAACGGTATGAAGGCACAGGCATCGCATTGAGCGTGCCACAGTTTAATATTCCGAAGGAAATCGTAAATTACCGCATGTTGAAGCAGTTTATCGCGGAAAAATTCGGCGTTACCCCAAACATGGTTTTGAAATTGGGCGAGAGTTATTTCAACCATGTCAGCATTACGCCGCAACGTATTCACCCGTTTGCGATTGCCGCGCCTGCTAATCTTTTAAAGGGACAAAAAATGCGTTTTATCCCTGTTCGTCAGTATATGATGCTGTGGAAGTCTCTTTCGAAAGAGCAGCATTTTATGGTGACGATTGCGCGTGCGTATCGGTATATGCCGAGCGAGTTGAAGATGGAGGCTCGCCAAAAGGTAAAGCTGATTGTTCAGAAGATGTTTGATGTAAAAAAGCCGGATTGGTCTTTGCCGATTATGATGGAAAACCATGATATTTCTGACCTGAAAGTGCCGCAGACCATTGTTGATGAGGTTGCGGAGCATCACCCACCGCCGTTAAGTGATGAGCCAGAGGAAGAAGAGGAGCACGAATACCTTACCAAGGAAGAGCGGGCGGAGAAGATTAAGCGCTTAAAACTGAAACTCGGTATTCTTGAGGGCGAAGGGCCGAAAGAGCAGGATCAAGACGGTTCAGACGGGTTCGATGCTTTGGATGATGATGATTTGAATTTAATTGAACAATTACAAGATGATATTGATACGCTGCAAGACCTTCTGGATGAGGAAGACGAGCCCGATGCAGAAGAAAAACCAAAGCCTGAATAGGCACCTATTGTGATGAAAAACACACCTTCTGACTTTGCCGTTTTTGATCGTGATCGTATTCGTTTCAACCGTTTGCGTGCGACGCGTAACTTTGAACGCCACGACTTTTTATTTGAATGGTCGAAAAATGTTTTGAGTGATCGGCTTTCTGATATTAACCGACAGTTCGAGCTTGGCGCTCAGCTTGGCTCACGCGGCGCTTTTAGCGACATGGAGCATCCTAAAATTGATCAATTATTTACGATGGATTTGACGCCGCAACCTGTTCAGCCGACCACCCCGCCCTATTTTGTTGGTGACGAGGAGTTTTTGCCGCTTAAACGTTCTGCGCTCGACCTTATTCTCAGCAATTTGTGTTTGCATAGTGTGAATGATTTGCCCGGGGCGTTGTTGCAGATACGCCAGGCGTTAAAAGCAGATGGGCTGTTTTTGGCCTGTATGTTCGGTGGTGAGACGCTTTATGAATTGCGCGATGTGATGATGCGCGCGGAGAGCAATATCTATGGCGGGGTTAGCCCGCGCGTATTTCCGTTTGCTGACAAACCACAAATGGGTGATTTGCTTCAGCGGGCAGGATTTGCGCTTCCTGTTGTGGATTCAGAAATTATCACGGTTACCTATGATCATGTGTTTAAATTGTTCCATGATTTGCGCGGCATGGGGGAGACGAACGCGATTTTAAAACGTGATAAGCGTCTGCTGAGCCGTGACTTTTTCATGGAAGCGGCCAAATTATATCAAGAGATGTACACTTCTGATGATGGTCGGATAACGGCTTCATTTGAGATTATTTTCCTTTTGGGATGGTCGCCGCATGAGAGCCAGCAAAAGCCTTTGAGGCCGGGTAGCGCGAAAACACGCCTTGCTGATGCACTCGGAACAACAGAAATTAAAACAGGAGAGAAAGCGAACCCCGATGATTGATGTAGAAATCCTTCCTATTCTTGATGATAATTATTGTTACGTGATCAAAAGTGATTGCGGCGCGGTTGCTGTTCTTGACCCCGGTGTGGCTGATCCCGTTATTGATTTTTTGGAACAGCACGGGCTTCGACCTGATTATATTTTAAATACACATCACCATTGGGACCATGTAAATGGTAACCCGAAGCTGGTTAAAAAATATGGGGCGAAGATTGTCGCGCCCAAGGCTGAGGCTTCGAAAATTAAGGGGGCTGAGGTTTTACTGTCTGACAGCGACGTTTTTTCCTTAGGACAGTCAGAAGCACGTATCATCGAAACGCCAGGCCATACGGCGGGCGGTATTTGTTACTATTTTAAAGAGAGCGGCATTGTTTTTACGGGGGATACGCTGTTTGTCATGGGGTGCGGTCGTCTTTTTGAAGGCAGCGCGGAGGATATGTTTCAGAGTTTTGAAAAACTCAAAGCCTTGCCTGATGAGACTTTGGTTTATTGCGGGCATGAATATACGCAATCTAATGCGGAATTTTGCCTCGCCGTGGAGCAGGATAATCAAGATTTAAAGACGCGTGCCGAAGATGTTTCGAATATGCGTGCAAACGGCGAATATACGGTTCCCACAACGATCGGCGATGAAAAGTCTACGAATGTGTTTATGCGTGCAAAAAACGCGGAGCATTTTGGTCAGCTCCGCGCGCAGAAAGATAACTTTTAGAGGATAGGCGCCTTAGTTTTTATCGCCGCCCTGTTTTTTCGGGCTGCTGCGTCTGCGCTTTGTTTTGGTTTGAACAACCGGGCCGCCGCTATTTTGGTCTTCCCCCTCCAGAATGTTGTTTCCACCTGATTTAGAGTTTGATCGGTGCGCAGGAATTGGCAGCGGCTTTGATGTCATCTGGTCACGCTCACTGATAGCCAGTTCGATTTCAAGGCGTGATGACACTTTTCTAAGTTCATGAATAGCGCCGTGCAATTCTTCCTGCGCCTTGGCGTCTTTTTTATTTTCGTTCCACGTGCTGAAGGCTTCTATGCAATTCTTCGAGGTTTCTTCTAGTCTTTCTTTGATATTCTCATCCATCAAAAGCCGTCCTTTTCTTCTTTATTGGTAAATTTTACTCACAAAACTGTATTACTCAGGGGGAAGAGTATCTTTTCCTCTGTTCTTTCGCAACACGATAGTCTTACTTTTTTGGCTAACTTGCGCCGAACACGTTGTTAATTTGTTGTGTGACTTGCACGAAGGTTGTGCGTCTGGGGAGCTCTTTCAAACGCCCTGCCCCGACATATGTGCAGGCTGAACGTACGCCACCTAAAATATCTTGCAACGTTCCGTTGACGTCGCCTCGATATGGTATTTTCACGGTTTTCCCTTCACTTGCGCGGTATTCGGCGACGCCGCCTTTGTGCTTTGTCATAGCCGTATCACTACTCATCCCGTAGAAGGTGACGTATTTTTGCCCGTCTTCTTCAATAACTGACATTTCAGACTGGTCGTGCCCTGCGAGCATGCCGCCCAGCATGATGAAATCTGCGCCTGCTCCAAAGGCTTTGGCCAAATCTCCCGGGACGGTACATCCGCCATCGGCGCAAATCAGGCCGCCAAGGCCATGTGCGGCGTCAGCACATTCGATGATAGCGGAAAGTTGAGGGTAGCCGACTCCTGTCATTTTGCGCGTTGTACAAACACTGCCCGGGCCGATACCGACCTTTACCACATCAACGCCCGATAGGATGAGTTCCTCGACCATCTCCCCCGTGACGACGTTTCCAGCCATGATTGTGAAATCAGGGTATGTTTCGCGCACGGACTTGACGAAATCAACGAAATGTTCGCTATATCCGTTGGCAACATCGACGCAAATTTTGTTTACGGCATCGGGACGTTGTTTTACGAATTCCGCTAATTTTTCCTGATCGGCCTTGACCATGCCAATGCTGTACCATGCAGATTCGGCGGCAGGACTGTCGAAAAACTTTAGCAATTTTTCAAGATCATAGTGTTTGTGTAAGGCCACGCTCATTTTTGAATCATTTTCACTGAAGGCCTTTGCCATCTCGAACGTTCCGACTCCGTCCATATTGGCGGCGATGATTGGGGTTCCGTGGTATTTATGCCCGCTCCATTTGAAGGTAAATTCACGCGTGATATCGACGTCTTTTCTGCTTTTCAGTGTCGATCTTTTCGGGCGGATCAGCACGTCTTTAAAGTCGAGTTTGGTTTCTTGTTCGATACGCATATTTATTCACCATCTGTTTTGGGTTTTTGGAGAGCAATGTCATATAATGCGTGACGTTGAAAACAAAAATACGCCACATCCCATTGTTCTTTTACAACAAATTCGCATACAGCCTGATGCACGCCAAATGTGCCAAGGCCATTTCCTGATATTCTGCAAAAATCGTTGAACACTAAATATCCGCCGGGTTTCAACTTTGTTTTGGCGGCCTCGATATCTTTTTTGACACCTTCATACGTGTGATCACCATCAATGTAAATCCAGTCATACGTGCTGTCTTTTAATGACTTCAGGATGTCAGGGGATTGTCCCTCGCGTAATTCCACATTAGGGTGATTTCTTACATCCTCTCGTAATTCACTGAAATTAAGATCAATAAGAAGCAATGACTGCGGTTTCGTTTCTTCTAAAATCGTGTGTGCATAATTGCCATAGAGCGTTCCAACCTCAATACACTGCGCGTTTTGGGGAAGATGTTTGAGCATTTCATCTCTGTTTGTTAAAAACCGGCAATTGTTCAAAGCCGTCTGAGGCAGTTCAGGCGCGGGCGGCGGCGGGGTTTTCATTGCTAACGATATGCCGCGCAGCGTTCGCTTTGCTTTTTCCGGCATATGTCTTCGAATATTCATTTTGAGGTCAGAAAGCATGCTGTTGATATTGTCCTATTTGAAAATGGACGCGGCGGCGTCTTGTGATTCTTTTTTGGCGATCATGTCTGCTTTGACGCGTGTGATCTCGCTTTCAAGCTCTTTCACATATTGCGCCAGTTCAGAGACGGACATTTTTTCAAGGTCACGCGGGAAGTCTTCTGATTTTTTTGTTATCTCAAGATCATCAAACATTATTGTATTGCTCTTTTCTTTCGTATTATTGTTCAAACAGAATAAAAGCGCGCGTGTTTAAAAGCAACGCAAACAGTATGATTGATTATAAAAAAAACTGGAATTTGATCGGCATTTCGTTTATGCATATATCGTTCCCTAAATTTTAAGTCGTATTTAACGTGATCATCAAGTCTTTGGAACGGGTTTTGATGGTCGTAATATTTTTACATGACGTAACTTAAATTTACGTTTATCAGGAGAAGAATGATGGCGAAGGCCGCAAACAAAACAGCACCACTTCTTATGCCAAAAGCAACGTCCGTATGGCTGATTGAAAATAGCGGGCTGACTTTTAGACAGATTGCCGATTTTACGGGCATTACTGAAATTGAAGTGGAAGCATTGGCGAATGAGGAAATTGGTAAGGGCCTTGTTGGTCGCAACCCGATTGATCATAACGAATTAACGCAGGAAGAATTGGAGCGATGCGAAAAGGATGCAGGTGCTAGCTTGAAGGCTGCAAAGCGTGACTTGCCTGCCGCGAAGCCGCGTTCAAAAGGACCGCGTTATACGCCTGTTTCTAAACGTGGAGATAAGCCGGATGCAATTGCGTTTATCCTGAAAAATCATTCTGAAATTTCGGATGCGCAGATTTGCAAGTTGGTCGGTACAACAAAGCCGACTATTCAAGCTATTCGTGATCGCACGCACCAGAACACACCGAATTTGCGACCGCGCCACCCTGCTGAGTTGGGTTTGTGCACCTATCAGGAATTCGAGATTGCCTACGAAAAAGGTTTAAAAGCAGCCGGTAAAGACCCCGAAGCGATTAAGGCACAGCGCGAAGCAGAGCGGCTTCAGGCGCTGTCTACGGAGTCGAATATTGAAACTGCGCCTGATGAAAATACCGGCGGGTTTGATTTTTCAAACTTTTTGCCTGATTCCTCTGCTGCACCTGCCGGTGAGACAAAGGACGATTAAAGCCCTCAATTTAATTTGAACATTATAAAAGCCGCTCATTTTGTAAAGAGCGGCTTTTTTGTTCATTTTCCGCACCTACTGTGCAGCTGTCATTCGGGATTCTTCGTGATACAATTCCTCTTTCACACGCAGCTTTTGCTTTTTCAGTGCGCTAATATCTTCGTCACTGGCAGAGATATGTTTTCGGGTGTTCTCTATTTCCTCTGATAAGAGCGTATGTTTTTTGCGCAACGCCTCAACTCTCGGATTTACATAAGCAGTATTTATTTCAGAAACACTCATTTTTACCTCTCCGTTTTTTGTTATGTGTATAAAATAGTAACCAAAACAGTATAGCGCTGGCAAATGATCGGAATTAACGCAACGATATCAGCGCTATGTCACACACATCAGTTTAACATAACCCTTGATCTTTGTTTATATGATTCTCTAATAAAGAGGTCGCTGATGCATATTTTCACAAGGGTAAACCTTAGAAACCTGCGCCGGGAAGTTTGAGGTATTCTTTTTCTTCTTCTGAGCTTTCACGACCGAGTATATCGTTACGGTGAGGGAAACGGCCAAACTTTTCAATGACTTCGTAGTGTTTTTGGGCGTATTCGTAGCTTAAAGGATCTTCTTTTGACATTGTTTTAAACAACTCAACACTTCTTTTTTGGTCAGCTAAATTTTCACTGTGCATAAAAGGCATGTAAAAGAAACGGCGTTTTTTTGGTGTTAAAACGGTGTCGAATCCTTTATGGAGCGCCTCCTTTACCGTCAGCAGGATTTTCGAGTCCGTTTCAAATGCTTTGGGGGTGTCGCGGAACATATTACGGGGGAATTGGTCAAGAACCAGACATAAAGAAAGAACACCGTCTGCATCGCGTGTCCAATCGCTGCAAAGATCTTTACGTGCCATGTTGTAGGTGGTGAGAAAACGTTCTTTTATTTCAGCATCGAAACTTTCGTTTTTTTGAAACCATTGCGCGGGTTCAATCTCATCAAACCAAAAACTAAGGACTTCTTGTTTTGTATCGCGCAAAGGCGTTTCTTTCTTTTTGTTTTCTTTGATCAGTGATCGTGTAGATGCGCCCATATACGACGCTTCACGCTATACATGACACCTGCAAAAACGATCAGGAATATAATGACGCGCAGCCCTGTCCGTTTGCGTTCTTCCATATGCGGGTCAGCCGCCCACATCAGAAATTGCGTTAAGTCGCGTGCATATTGATCCACCGTTTCGGGCGTTCCGTCTTCGTAAGCAACTTGCCCGTCGATCAGCGGAGCAGCCATTGAGATATTGTGTCCCGGATAATATTTGTTCCAATACTTCCCTTCGACAACTTCGGCGCCCTCGGGCGGTTCAACATAACCGGTTAGAAGCGCGTGGAGATAGTCATCACCATTCACGCGGGCCTTTGTAATCAAAGACATGTCAGGCGGGATTGCACCACCGTTGGCGTATGCTGCGGCTTGCGAATTTGGAAACGGTGATGGGAATGCATCGCTTGGTATTGCTGTGCGTTCGAACATTTCACCTTCATCGTTCGGGCCGTCCGTTACCGTATATTCAGCGGCAATGTTTTTAACCTGTGCCTCGTTATAGCCAAGAGCTTCGAAGTTACGGAAGTAAATGCGTTTCAGGCTGTGGCATGCTGAACACACTTCGCGATACACTTTTAGCCCTCTTTGCTTCGCGGCCTTGTCATACATACCGAACGGGCCTTCAAAGCTCCAATTAAGGTTTGGCGGCTTCGGCGCATCACCTGCTGCGTATGCAGGTGCCGTATGGGTTACTCCTGCGAATAAGAGCGCTATTGTCAGACAGATATATTTCATTGTTACGCTCCTGCTTTTTTGTGTTTTGCCAACACAGCTTCGTGAATGGATGGCGGTAGTTCGCGCCCCTTTTCAAAACGGCTGAGCAGCGGCAACAGAATAAGGAAAAAGAAGAAGTAAAATGCCGTGAAGAGCTGCGCCAACATGGTGTTGTCGAACTTTAAGATCAGCGGCATATCTGCCTCTGCTACTTTTTCAGGGTGGCCGTGCTGGACGTCGTAACAGGCTTGCGTTTCGCCGATACAGGTTGACCAGTACACTTTGTCTGCAGCTTGCGAACCGGCATAGCCCAGAATAAATACGCCAGCTGTGAACACAATGACGGACACGCGGAAAATCGGACGAAAACGTGCGGAACGGATCGGGTGGTTATCAAGCCACGGCAAGATAAACAACAAACCGATTGAGCCGAACATTGCCAATACACCGCCAAGTTTTGCAGAGATCGGTGCTTTTTCAGCTTCGAGTAATGGCACGAGCGTATCCGTGAATGGGATGTATACTTCTTTCACAGCGTCACCAACCAAGCCGAACAAGGCCAGGCCGCCGCCGAGCGCTAACATTAAAGCTCCATTAAATTTTGACATTTTTGTTTCATGTTTCCAGATGAATTCCACCATGAAGATCGCAAGGAACAACAGCCCGCCGATGGTGTAGACATTAATATTAAATGTAACCGCGCGCAGAATTGCATAGAATGGCAGGAAGTACCATTCGGGCACAATGTGTGCGGGCGTTACCAACGGGTTTGCGGGAATGTAGTTATCAGGGTGGCCGAGTGCATCGGGCATATAGAAGATGAACGCCGCGTAGACAATCAGGAAAACCAGAAGGCCGAAGACATCTTTCATCGTATAATACGGGTTGAACGGCAGCGTGTCTTGCGGCCCCTTCACATCAATCCCCAGCGGGTTGTTCGATCCCGTAACGTGCAGCGCCCAGATGTGCAGGAATACGATCGCGAAAATTACGAATGGTAATAAATAGTGAAGCGCGAAGAAGCGCGTCAGTGTCGGGTTATCAACGGCAAAACCGCCCCATAGGAGTTGAACGATTGACTCACCTACGAATGGTATTGCGGAGAATAAGTTTGTAATCACTGTTGCACCCCACAGGCTCATCTGCCCCCAAGGCAGAACGTAGCCGATAAAGGCCGTTGCCATCATAAGAAGGAAAATCACAACGCCCAGCATCCACAAAAGCTCGCGCGGCTTTTTGTATGATCCGTAGTACATGCCGCGGAAGATATGGATGTAGACCGCGATAAAGAAGAAGGACGCGCCGTTCATGTGAATGTTACGGAGCAACCAGCCGCCATTTACATCACGGGTAATACGCTCCACGCTGTCAAAGGCAAGTTTGGTATCTGCGGTATAATGCATTGCCAAGACAATACCGCTGACAATCATGGCCATCAGCATGAACATCGCGATTGCGCCGAAATTCCAAAAATAGTTGAAGTTTCGCGGGGTTGGGAATACGCCATATTCCTTATTCAAGACCGTGAAGATCGGAAGGCGTGAATCAATCCACTCTATGACGGGGTTGTCAAATTCTTCTCTTACTGCGCTACCCATAGCTTTTTCTATCCTCTATCACTCTCTTCGTGCGTTTTAAACAGGTGCATATACCCCAAAAACACTTCAATTCTATCCAATTCTTACAAGCGTATCGCTGACAAATTCATATGGCGGCACTTCTAAATTCTTCGGCGCAGGTCCTTTGCGGATGCGGCCTGATGTGTCGTAGTGCGAGCCATGACAGGGGCACATCCAGCCATCATACTCCCCCTTATTATCGCCTGTTTTTTGGCCTGAAGGTACGCAACCAAGGTGTGTACAAATCCCAACTGTTATAAGCCATTCTGGCTTCTTCACACGATCTTCGTCAGTTTCAGCGTCAGGAAGGGATTTAATATCAACGTCACGCGCTTCGGCAATTTCGTCATCTGTTCTGTGTTTAATGAACACAGGCTTACCGCGCCACATAATTGTTTTGGCCTGCCCCTTTGGAATGCCGCTGACGTCGACTTCGACTGTCGCAAGGGCAAGCGTGTCTTTCGCAGGGTTTAGAGAGTCGATGAACGGCCATATGGCAAACGCTCCACCAATCGCGCCGAAAAACGCAGCGACCAGTTGCATGAAGTCGCGGCGTGTGCCCTCTTCTTCTTTGCCTGCTTCGGGAGTGTTGTTATTTTGTTTCAAATCCTGGGCTGACATCGTGCCGAAACCTCTTTTTATCTTTGCTATTCGTTGAGAAAAATAATTTTTCTGACAGTCTTTTATCCCTCTCTTTATAATAGATCAACCCCTAGCTTTCCAGCCTTAGATAAGAAAATTGTAATTTTCGACTTTTCGGTGTAGATAATTTGGGCGAACGAAAGGGACGAATTCATGAAAATCGCGCTATATCAACCGGATATCCCGCAAAACTTAGGCGCTATGATGCGGTTATGCGCCTGTATGGATGTGGGGCTTGATATTATTGAGCCGTGCGGGTTTTTGTGGAATGCGCGTAAAATACGTCAATCAGCGATGGATTATTACGATTCGGTTGATTTGAACAAACATTCGGATTGGGATGCGTTTCGGAGCCATTATAGCGGTGAGAGGCGTGTGATTTTGATGACGACGAAGGCCTCCGTGCCTTATCTTGATTTTGAATTTCGTAGCGATGATATTCTGCTCGCAGGTCGTGAAAGCGCGGGCGTGCCTGATTTTGTGCATGAGGCGGTTGAAGGGCGCATTTTCATTCCCATGCATGCGGGCTTGCGCTCATTGAATATCGTTAATGCAACCTCTATGATTTTGGGTGAGGCGATCAGGCAGACTCAACAATAGAAGGCGGATTATCTTTGCAAGCAACATCCGCGGTGTACAGTTCTGGTCATGAGACATTGGCGCGTTCGGTTTCGGTTCGCCTACAGGAGGAGCACAGGCGCTAGATAAATGTAAAAGAAACATGAGTAAGAAATTCTCCCTCATGTTTTCCTTTAGGATTGTTTTGTTAGATGAATAAAGAAGATAAAGAAAAATACGATTTAGCTTTCAGCCTTTACAACGGTAATTCGTTATCAAATGATCACTCAACGAAGATTTATGAAATATCCGAAGAGCTAGCGCGAAAAGGATATATTGGCTCTATTTTTCTTCTAGGTGTTTGTTATGATTTAGGTATCGGTACAGAAAGGAACATCTGCAAGGCGTTTGAGTATTATAAAGATGCTGCAGAAAATGGTCATAAAGGCGCTCAATATAATCTACACGTTATGTACTACAACGGTGACGGTGTAGTACAAGATTTTGAAAATGCTTTTTACTGGTTAACTGAGGCGGCAAATAATGGCCATCTGGATGCAATCAGAACCTTGGGGTTTCATTATTTTGAAGGCTTAGATGTTCAAAAAAATCTCAGAAAAGCCGTATCTTTATATTCGAAAGCAGCTGATAAAGGGGACAAATACGCACAATGGAATCTATCTCTCTGCTACAAATATGGTGAAGGTGTTGAAGCTTCAAAAGAAAAATATCTATACTGGCTAACTGAAGCAGCGAATAATGGCCATGAAGAAGCAGCAAATGTTTTAAAGAAAATTTAAAGTAAATTGCTATAATTAATCTCTCTTTTTTTAATAAATTTCCGTATCGAAAATGATTCTTTGCTTTTTGGCTCATTTGGATTACACCTTTTCCTATGGATGATTTAGACAAAAGAAAAGAGTTGGCGGCGGCGTGGTTTCGGTCTTTGCAGGAGGAGATTTGTTCCGCCTTTGAAGAGATTGAGAACGAATACACACAAGGCCAGCACTCTGAGTTGCCTACGGGGCGGTTTGATTTGGATGAGTGGGAGCGGGAAAAGCTGCCCTCCTCCAAACAAAAAGATGTCGGCGCGGGGGCGGAGTTAAAAGGTGGCGGGCGCATGGGCGTGATGCGCGGGCGTGTGTTTGAAAAGGTCGGCGTGAACTTTTCCGAGGTTCACGGCACGTTTAGCGAAGAGTTCGCGTCTAAAATTCCCGGTGCGGAGGACAGTGACGGCGCGTTTTGGGCTTCAGGCATTTCACTGGTGGCGCATATGCGATCCCCCCTCGTCCCTGCGGTGCATATGAATACGCGCATGATTGTGACCTCTAAAAGCTGGTTTGGTGGCGGCGCGGATTTAACGCCGATGTATGTGGATGATCAAGACACGGCGGATTTTCACGGCGCGTTGAAAGAGTGTTGCGACAGGCATGATCCTGACTACTACCCTGAATTTAAAGACTGGTGCGATCGGTATTTTTTCCTGCCTCATCGGAATGAGCCACGGGGTGTTGGTGGTATCTTTTACGATTACCTCGATCGTAAGGAGTGGGATGCGGATTTTGCCTTTACCAAGGATGTCGGCAGGTCTTTTAAAGATATTTACTGTGAGATTGTCAGGCGGCATATGCATAAATCCTGGACGGCAGAGCAGCGCGAGCATCAGTTGGTGCGGCGCGGGCGCTATGTTGAGTTTAACCTGCTCTATGATCGCGGTACGACATTCGGCCTGAAAACGGGCGGTAATACCGAGGCGATTTTGATGTCTATGCCGCCGGAAGTGAAGTGGCCGTAATCTGTTTGCATAACGCACTCATTTTGCCGTAAACTTATAGCTATAAATAAGTATACGGGAGTGACGTGTTTGGAGCGGCGCGATAAATATCTGGCTTTTCATATGATTGATGCGGTGAAGCGTGA
>CAZPMH010000025.1:0-29933 GCA_964587815.1 uncultured Micavibrio sp. | reverse complement strand
GTTATTTTGACAGAGGGCGGTGTTTGCAGGCATACTTTTGTTTGAATAAAAAATAATTCATAAGCGGATTAATTTTATGGGTGGCAGCGTTACAGGATTGCAGCATGGCGGGTATCGTATCAGTCTGGCTGATGTGGTGCGGATTGGTTATGGTCAAGGGAATACGGTTCTGCTTGGTGATACCGATCATCAGGCACATAGCCAGATTTACGGCGCGGTGACCAGCCCCGATGTAATGGCCGTAGCGGCGGAGCAGGGCGTTTCGAATATGTTTTTGGAATTGCCGACCTATCGTCAGGGGTTGGTGGATGAATTTCAGGCGCAGGTGCGCGCGGGCTCTCCTATCGTAAATGGCCCCGGCTTTTCCTACAGATTTCAGCATGAGGATGATTATCAGGCCAATGTCAGTGAGTGGGTGTTTTCCCAGCCTGCGCAAACGCAGAATTTTTTGAATAACAGCGTGACGCCGCTTTTGATGCAGGCGACACGTTTTGGCATGGATGTTAATTTGCTCGACCCTGATAACGGCGAATTTGAAAAGGCGATGCGCAACGGAGCGCGGCGTGATTTGATTGAAACGCGTGAGGAGATGAGACGCCTGCGGGAAAGCGGGGATGTGTCTTCGCCTGCGGTGGCGGCGCGGCTTGATCAATTACGCACGCAATATAGCGAACAAAGAGAGATTTATGAGGCGCAGCAACGGGCGTTTTTGACGGCGCGGAACAACGATTTGCCGCAAGCAGAGCGCGTGAATGACATTGCAAATGGTGGGCGTAGCTTGATTTTATACGGCGCGGCGCATGGATCGCGTCATTCTGATTTTGAAGAGGGGTTTGACGGTGGCGCGGTGAAGATTGATTTGGCGCTGAATCGTGAACAATATGAGCAGGACTATGCGGCGCAACTGGCACGTTATAACGGACTTGGGTTTGATTTTGGTGAAGACCCCGCGGATTTGGTGTATTTCATCGAAGAGGGCGTTGTGGCGACGACATCGGCAACTTCGCCCGAACTGTTGCAAGCGCTCGGCTCCAGCCCTACATTGGAGGTACGGCACTTACCTGTGCAAGAGCGGGATTTCCGCCTTGGTTCACCGATTGATATTTAACTAAAACAGTACACTAAAAACTAAAGGATTTTTATGAGTCAGATTCCCGGGCATGCGGATGATATGGATGGTGATCATCCCGTTGAGATGGTGATTGTGCCGCGGACGAGTGATATTGGTAATTTTGAGGTGCAGCGCGCCTTGCCGTTTCGCAATAAGCGTATGGTCGGGCCGTTTATCTTTTGGGATCAGATGGGACCGGGGGAATTCTTGACGGGGCAGGGAGTGGATGTGCGTCCGCATCCGCATATCGGCCTGTCTACGGTGACCTATTTGCTTCGTGGCACGTTGGATCATAAGGATTCGCTGGGGACGGATATGCGCATTAAGCCCGGGGCGGTGAATTTGATGACCGCAGGCAGCGGCATTGTGCATTCGGAGCGGACGGGCGAAGATATTCGCGAGAAGCCGTCTTCGCTTTACGGTATTCAGAGCTGGATCGCGCAGCCGAAAAAATATGAGAACGGTGCGCCGAGCTTTCAGCATACGGGGGCGGATGATTTGCCGACTTTTGATTCTGACGGGGTTTCGGGGCGGATTATTCTCGGTTCTTTTGCGGGCGTTCGCTCAACCATTGAAACGCAGTGGGATACGCTGTATGCGGAGTTGCGGCTTGATGCGGGGGCGCGGGTTCAAGTGCCGCGGACGACGGAAGAGCGCGCGTTATATGTTTTAAAAGGGACGATTGAGATTGGCGGTGTGTCTTATGCGCCGAACCAGATGATGGTGTTAAAACCTGGTGATGATGTTGTGATTAAGGCCGAAGATGATGTGCATATGATGGTTTTAGGGGGCGCGGTTATGGACGGGCCGCGCTATATTTTCTGGAATTTTGTGGCATCGGATAAAGACAGGTTGGAGCAGGCCAAGTTAGATTGGAAAGACGGAAAATTTGCCAAAGTGCCGGGTGATGAGAAGGAATTTATTCCCTTGCCGTGAAGGAGAGGGCAGGCCTTAGCCTTTGTTTTTATACCATTTTTTGAGAATGTTTTTTTGCTTTAAAAGCTCTTCAAAGCGTTTTTGGGCACTTGGATTGTTTTTTATGAAATTGAGGACATGGTTTTTTTCTTGTTCATCAAGTTCATTATCAAGAAGTGCCTGAAGATCATAATCTGAAAAATTTTTGAGTAAAGTCATAACTGATTTGTTTGATTTATCCTTTTTCGCGTTAGAATTCTGTCGCAGGCCTGTCATATACATGACAAATTTTTTACTATCTTTGCAACCATTCACTTAACAAACATTTAAATCAGGAAAATGTTCCTTAAAAAATGCGGAACTTTTGTGTGTGCCGTCTGTTGGTATGGGCACAACATGATTGAATAAAATTTATATTGAAAGGAGATTTATTATGCTCGGTTGGGCACTTACATTTTTAGTTATTGCGTTGATAGCAGGCGTTTTAGGCCTGGGTGGTGTGGCAGTTCTTGCCGCTGATGTTGCGCAATTATTGTTTATTGTATTTATTGCATTATTCATCGTATCGGCCATTGTACATGCCGTCAAAGGTAACCCGCCATCAGTATAAACGATTTTACGTTATACTAACCAAAAGTACATAATTGTTGCACCCGTCTTTTCAGGCGGGTGTTTTTTTATGGTTGTTATGCGTTTTTTCCTATACGGTTAAGTCTTATCAAATGGGGGCGTATGCTTTGGATCAAATATTTTTAAGAAACTTTGTTGTGTTCTTAATTGTGCTTTTATCATGCACATTCAGCCTTATTTACGTTTTATATTCAGGGCACAACTCGCTTGATGCTACGGACACTTTGGTTGAGGAGACACAGGCGGTTTTGACCGAAGCGGAACAGCTTTCTAAACTGACAGAAGGTATGCTTGCGGCGCAGCGTGGCTACATGCTTACAGGAAATGATTCATTCTGGGCCCAGTATCAAGCCAAGAAAAGCGGTGTTTCTGAACGCATTGCAACCCTTTACAGCATTACACAAAATGATTTGAAACAGCAGAGTCGCATCGAAGAAATTCGCCAGTATTTCGTTGAGTTTTCAAACGCTATCGAAGAGCGCGCATCGCAATTAACACCGTTGGTCGACCCTGAATTTTTGGATGATGTTGATTACATTAACGGGTTGCGGGATAATATTTTCCGCATCAATAACGTTATTTTGCATAGTGAATATAGCCGTTTGGAAAACAGGTTAGCGGATGTTGACAGACAGAAAGACGAATATTTTCAAATTCTGATTACCGCGATTATTGTCGGGACGTTGCTGATCATTTTATTTAACGGATTTTTGTTGAAAGCGCAGCGTAAAAGGAGCCTTGCGGAAACGTCGCTTCAGTCATCGGAAGAGCGTTTCGTTCTGGCCGTAAGCGGCATGCAAGATGGTATTTTTGACTGGGATATCAAAAGTGGTGAGGTTTTTTATTCTAAGCAATATTTTCGTATGCTTGGGTACGATCGAGATGAGACCGGAACGTTGGATGATTTCAAAGGGTTATTGCATCCTGATGATCAGGATCGTGTTTGGGACTATGTTGATACATATCTTGCAGGTGAGCTTTCCGAATTCGAATTAGATTTTCGTCTGAAACATTCGTCAGGGCGTTGGGTGTGGGTGAAGGCGCGTGCAAAAGCAGTTTTCGATAAAAAAGGGCAGGCCACGCGCCTTGTCGGGGCGCATACGGATATTACCGCGTTGAAACAAAAGCAGCAGGTTTTGGCGATGGAAAAGCGCGCCGCGGAAGAGAAGAATCAGGCGAAAAGCGAGTTTTTGGCGCATATGAGTCACGAGATCCGCACGCCTTTGAACGCGATTACGGGCATTGGCGAAATTTTGACCCGACAGGCGGTTGATTTTGATGATAAGCAAAAGCATCTGATCAAAACCCTGAATTCAAGCGCAAATGCTTTGAAGGAATTAATTACTGATATTCTGGATTTTTCCAAAATTGAAAGCGGCGAAATAGAGTTGGAAGATGATTTTTTCCGTTTGGATACGGTGTTTGAAGAGACAATCAGCATGATGGCCTTGAAAGCGAACGAAAAAGGAATCAGCTTCGTTTTTGATTACGGTACGATTAAGGATGATGAGTTTTTCGGTGATAAGGTTCGTATTCGTCAGATTCTTGTGAACCTTATCGGTAATGCGATTAAATTTACCGATGAGGGCGGGGTTACCATACAATGTCATTTTGAAGATCGGGACAGTATGGAATTTTTGCGCGTTGATGTTTCTGATACGGGCATTGGTATATCGCCTGATAATTTCCATCTTGTCTTTGAGCGTTTCAGGCAGGCGGATTCGTCTGTATCCCGTAAGTACGGAGGCACGGGTTTAGGCCTTCCGATTTCGAAGCAGCTCGCGAAGATTATGGGCGGTGATATTTTCCTAAGTAGTGCGCTGGGCGAGGGGTCGACTTTTTCACTGTTATTGCCTTTGCGCAAACATATGCGCGCTGCGGGAACGGAAACAGCCCGTCACAGTGACAACAAAGTGCAAAAACAAATTCTTGCTGACCTGAACAACGACACGAAAATTCTTGTTGTTGAGGATTATGAAGGCAATTTGGTGGTTCTCGGGTACATCCTTGAGGAAATGGGTCTTGCTTATGATGTTGCAAAGAACGGCGTCGAGGCCGTGGATTTGTGGGATGCGCACCATTATGATTTGATTTTGATGGATGTACAAATGCCAGAGATGGACGGATTTAGCGCGACGTCGTTGATTAGAAACAAGGAAAAGCAAGGGTCTTTAGATCATACGCCGATTATCGGTATGACCGCACACGCATTGGTGGGGGATAAAGATAAATGTATCGCGGCGGGAATGGATAGTTATTTGCCCAAGCCTTTGGTTGAGGCTGATTTGAAACGTGAAATTTTACGTTTTCTTGTCAAGTATCAGGAAGATGCCGCATAAAAAAACCGACCACATTATGGCCGGTTTTCTTAAAACTATATTCTTATTAAGCTGCTATCGCTTGTGAATTGTTGTGAAGATTTTCAACAACGATTTTTGCACTTGGTCTTTCCAGCTCATCTTGCAAGCTTTGTCTTGCGCGTGAGAGGCGTGAACGTACGGTTCCAACAGGAATTTGTAGTGCTTCTGACACTTCGGCATATTGCATACCCTTAACACATACCATCACAAGAATTTCTCTATGGTCTTCTGAAATGTTGTTCATTGCATGATCAACATCCTGCACTTCCATCTTAATCTCTTGTCCTGCATCGATGCTTTGTTTTTCGATGTAAGGTTCAGGGTCATACTTTGATTCAAATTTTGTTTTACGTCTGTATGCTGAAACAAACATGTTGTACATGATTTTTGACATCCAGCTGTAAAGGTTTGTTCCTTCTTTGAATAAATGCTTTTTCTCAATCGCTCTGACGAGGGTTGACTGAAGAAGATCTTCCGCATCAGCCTTATTGTTTGTAAGTCTGTATGCAAATCTTTCTAAACGATCAGTGTGTTCTATCAGTGTCGAATTCTTAAACATTTGTTTGTTCCTTCTTCGTTTGTTGTGAGAAGAGAATACGACTCGATTGTTACAGAGATTTGCCGAAAATGTTTCAGTTTTGAAAAACTTTGTATCATTTTTGTAACAAGGGTGATAAAAATTTGGGCATGGAGAGAGGTCTTGTTTTAACCGTTGATGATGATGCCAACCTACAGACGGTGATTGAACACTATCTGGAGGCGGAGAATTACGGTGTTGTTAAAGCCGGTAGTGTCAAAGACGCGATTGAGGCGGTTGGCAAGGAAACATTTCATGTCATATTGCTTGATCTCGGGTTGCCTGATGGTGAGGGGTTAAGCCTTATTTCCAGATTTAAGCACGAGACGGACGCGGCGATTATTGTTGTGTCAGGCAAAGATGATACGACTGAAAAGATCATTTGCCTGGAGATGGGCGCTGATGATTATTTAACGAAGCCGTTTGAAATGCGTGAATTGAGTGCGCGTATCAAGGCTGTGATGCGCCGTATGGAGAGTGCCGAGGCTTCGGCCCCTGAGGCAAATGAGGAGGAGAATGCCGCCTCCGATCGCGTAGAGCTTGAGCATTGGGTTTTGGATCGCGGGCAATATCAGCTGTTTGATAAGAACGGTAAATCACTGGAACTGACCACAGGTGAATTTCAGTTGTTAGAAGCGCTTGTCCTGTCTGCAAAACGTGCCTTGTCGCGAGAGCAGTTGTTCGAAAAGACGCGTGACGGAGAGTATGATGTTTATGATCGTGCGATTGATATCCAAATTGCGCGCATTCGTAAGAAAATCGGTGATGATGATAACAGCGTTATAAAAACCATACGCGGTGTCGGTTACATGTATGACGGTAAAGCCGACGCGGTCTGATATTTTTCCCTACATTATTATATAGCGTTTATTGCTTTCTTTCCGAGTCCTTGGAAGGGAACTTTTGGCTTGTCTGTAAGTTTGCTTATTAATTCAAACATAATTAGAGGAGTCAAAGAGCACATGTCCAGCAAAGAGAATAAAGAAAAATTTTGGAATTTTATCAAAGACGTGAAGGTGGGCATGATGACGTCTCAAGACGGAGACGATTTGCGCGCACGTCCGATGCATCTCATTCAAAACCATTACGATGGAACGCTTTGGTTTTTCACAAGCGTTGACTCAGGGAAAATTGAAGAGATTGAGGAAGACCGTGCGGTTTGTATTTCTTTTAGCGACCACAGCAACAATACCTATGTCTCAATGTCGGGTTTTGCAAAGTTGGCATTTGATCGTGAATTGATCAATGAATTTTGGAATCCGTTTGTCGCGGCTTGGTTTCCTGAAGGAAAAGATGATCCATCACTCGCATTGTTGGAAGTGAAAATTCATAAAGGCGAATATTGGGATTCTAAGAGCAACATGTTTGCGCAAATTTATGAGGTTGCGAAAGCCAATCTAACAGATCAAGAGCCTGACATGGGTGAAAATAAAAAGTTTGGCTAAGATTTTACGGAACGTTTTTCATCGTTGTGCGTATGACAATGTGATTAATAATATTAAGGAGATATAAAATATGCCTAAGGCAAAAACACCAACACCAACGGAATATCCTGAGATTTCAGATATTCGTGAAGATTTAAATTCATTGAAAACAAATGTTGTCGAATTAACCAAGCATCTGAAAAAAGACGGTGTGGCGAAAGCAGACACGGTTAAAGATGCTGCGATTGATCGTTACGAAGATATCGCTCAATCCGGTAAAGAGCGCGTTAAAGATATTGAAAGACGCGTTAAACAAAAGCCGGCAGAATCCATCGCAATCGCTTTTGCGGCGGGTCTTGTCACCAGTTTCCTTCTTGGCCGGAGGTAACACATGAACGGCTTGTTGAAGGTTGCGGAACAACTCGTTGTTGACCGATTGATCAGTAATGATTTCCCCTTAACAGGCAGCAGTAAGGCACGATTGAGCTTTGGTGCTCTGTCGGGCCTTTTTGCCTTGGCGGGTTTGTGCTTCTTTATTTTTGCAGCCTATTTATGGTTAACAAGTAATTTTGCACCTGATGTTGCTGCGGCACTTGCCGGCCTTCTTGTCATGATTGTGTCAGGCGTTTTGGCTTTATCGGGGTATCTGATCAAGCGTTATAAGAGAAAACGCGTCGAGGAGTTACGAGATGACATACGCGAGAGCATTTTAGAGGCTTTGGACGTGCTTAATGATGAGTATGGTGCGCCAGTGCGCGAAAATCCGAAGGCCTCAGTCTGTGCGGCATCTGCTGCGGGATACATGGTCGGTCAACGATTACAATAAAATTTTTGGAACTAATTTTCGAGCTGCGGCGTTAGCTTGTTAGAAAAAGAAAGGATGAAATAATGAAAATCGATAGATTAAAACTTTTAGCTTTTGCAACGTTGGGTTTGGCAAGTTTAGGCCTGACAGCATGTGAAACAATTCAAGGTGCCGGACAAGACATTAACCATGCCGGTCAAGAACTAGAACGTGCCGTTGAAAACTAATATAAAGTGAGGATCGAATGTCTAATAAAGGTTTAATGATTGCTATTCTACTTGTCCTCGTTGGGATATTTGCGATCATGATTATGAACTACAACGAGGAAACACCCGCTGAGCAGATCAGTAACTCCATTTCTGAAACTGTTGAAGAAGTTGGTGATGAGATTGATGACGCAACAGTCAGGAGCCCGCAATGAGAGCGATAATGTTATGGCTTTTGGGTGTTCCGATCCCTGTCATATTACTCATATACTTTATGTTTTAAAACGAAATAGCCTGTACTCTCCCTCCCCCCCCCCCCACTCACACAAAGGAGTACAGGCTATTTTTATATCTTTTTTAAGAAGGGAAACTTTATGACGATTGAAGATATACATCACGAAGCGACAGACCAGACATGGCAGGTTCAAAAAATGTGCGTTGACATTGAAGATTATGAGCTTGTGATTGAAAAACAAAAGACAAATTGGGAATGTGAACAAAAGCGCGAAAGCTGGAAATGGTCGGTGTCTTATCACGGATCAATTGTGGCGCGCGGTTCTGTTCAAGATGCTGATGAGGCGATGACACAAGCCTATGCAAATGTTCCCAAATAATTTGGAACTTTCTTCGTGCTCTCCCGTTAGATTAAGTAACATTAACCCACCAACGAAAGGATCTTGTTTCATAATGTCAAATGACAACAAAATTGAAAATAGAGCACTTAAATCACTTATCAATGTAAACGAAGATGCGGCAGAGTTTTATGAAACTGCCCAGGAGAAGGTCGAAGACGAAACAATGATTTCAACCTTCAAGAGTTTAGAAGGGTTACATGTGTCCGTCATCACAAACTTGCAGGGTATTTTAGCAAGCAATGGTGAGACAGATGTCGAAGCCGATGAGACCATTACAGGAAGCACGCGCGAGATGTTTGCGACTATGATGGCGAAGGTGAGCAATGACCCCGATGCTATGCTTGTCACCCATCTTGAGGAAGCAGAAGATAAATGTCTGCATTACATCAAGGATGCGATGGAAAACGAAGATATTTCTCCATCAACGAAGACAGCGTTGCAAAATGAACTCACTTCATTGCAGAAAAGCCATGATTACATGAAGGCCTTGAAAGACCAAATGCAGGCCGCCGCATAAATAAATATTTAGATTATATCTATTAAAACCCCAGCCGCCCGTTTTCGGGCGGCTTCTTTATGGGTGCTGCTTTTTGAAATTTATTGTCAAAAAAAATGGAACGTTCTGACGGGTGATCTGTTTGTTAAGCACAACACTTCATACATATATAATGAAAGGTATTTTGAAATGAATAAGTTATTTTTATCAGCAGTATCCGCAATCGCACTAATGGGTGCGACCCCTGCAATGGCAGATAAGCCAAACATGAACAGCTACGACAAGACGCAAGCAGAAAAATCAACAGGTGATTTCAGCAAAGATGTTGAAAATGCAGTTGATGATGTGAGCGAAGCTGCGAGCAGTGCAGCAAAAAGCGTAAGCGATACAGCGAAAGACACATATAAGTCCGCGAAGAAAATGTTTTCAGACAGTAATTCCGGTGCCGATGTTGAAAAAGTTACATATGACACAAATGCAACGGCAACAGGTATTATCGGAAACCCTGTTATGAATTACGATGGTGATTTTGTCGCCAATATCAGTGACATTATTCTTGATGAAAACGGTCAGGCTTCGATGGTGATTATGGCAGATGGTGCCTTTACAGGTATCGGTAAGCTGGTTGCCTTTGATTACGGTAAAGTGATGAACCGCGATGAAGATGGTGATTTTGTTGCGCCATTAACAGAAGAGATGATCGATTCAGCGCGTGCATTTTCTTATGATGCAACAAATGCGAACGATAAGGTTCAAACGATGCCAAAAGAAGGTTACAGCGTGAATGCTCTTCTTGATGGTGAGCTTGTCGATGCAAAAGGCGAGACATTGGCAGAAATTGATGATCTTGTCTTCGTTGAAGGTCGTGCATCAGATGTTGTTGTCGGCTTCGGACAAATCCTGGGTATGGGCGGAGAGCAAGCGATCATTGCCTTTAAGGATGCGAATATGAAGCAGAATGATGACAGCGTTGACTTTAAATTGAGTGCTAATCAGGCGCGCGACTTTAAAGCTTACAAGAAAACGATCTCTAACTAGAGGATCATACTTTGTTCTTAGCCCCCTACAGTGGGGGGCTGAGCTTTTATTAAACATTTAGGAAAGGAATAAATATCATGAATGAAGATATTTTTAGTGGAAATTGGAAACAGTTTAAGGGCGAGGTTCAAAAACAATGGGGCGAATTAACAGGAGATGCTGTTGATCAAGCCGAAGGCGATCGCAATAAACTGGTCGGCGCCATTCAAGAACAATACGGTATTGCCCGCGAAAAGGCGGAAGAGCAAGTTCAGGAATGGGAACGCTCAATCGCCGCCTAGAAACGGTATAGGGAACTTTTGAAGGCCCTGTTTGTTAGAGATAGCAAGCAGGGCTTTTCTTATGAAGAGTTTGCAAGGTGAAGCATACAATTTAAGGACAGAGAGAATGAATAACCAAGACAATATGGGCAATGAAGCAAAAGCCAACATATGGACGAGTAATGAGAACCAACCTTATGCGCAACGTTCGGTTCGCGCTTTTACAACTATTCTTTTTGTTGTTCTTGCCGTTGGTGGCTTCGTGACGTGGTATTTCTTCATTTCTCCTGATAATGGTACGCCCGTAAACAGTCAAGCCGCTGCACAGCGTGCGCCGGGTAACGAATACGATCCGCAAACAGGACAAAGCTCCTTTTATAATTTTTTTCATAAAGTTTTTAGCGGTATTGGTGACGGGCTTGATACAAGCCGCATGAATATCGGTGAGCCGGACGATGAGTTCAGGCTGGAGGCTTTAACCGAGGTTGAGCAGCAGGCTGAGAAATTAGCGCCGCGCCTTGACGACGGTTTTCAGTATTCCATGAAAGATGTGGTCGGTAGCCGCGTTATGGGCGAAGATGGAAATCAGGCAGGTCAGGTTCATGACATTGTCATTGAAAAAGAAACCGGTGAAGCGCAAGCGATTATTGTTGATAAAGACGGCACATATCACAATCAAGGCTTGTCACGCCTGACCTTTGAAAATGTTCAGGTTCAGGACCCTTCAGGTGCTGTTCTTGCTACCCTATCGGGTGACGATTTGGGTGAGAAGCCACGCTTTAGCTATGCAGATATGGGGGATAAATATATAAGTTTAAGGCATCTACGCGATGGGCAGGTTCTGGATCATAATGGTGATGTCGCCGGTCAGGTCTCGACGGTGATTTACCAAAATGCCGAAGTACAGCGTGTTTTGTTTGCCTTGAAACCGTCATTGACGGGAGGGCGAGATGTCGGCTTGTTCGGGTTCCCTTACGAGAATGTAACGGTGGTTGAAAACCCTGACGGATATGATATCCAATTGACGGAAGAACAAACACGATCACTGGCGAGCAGCCTTTATGGAGACACCCCCTGATGCTGGCAAAACTCTATAACACGATACAACTTTTAAAGAGCGATCTATGGTTTATACCCGCTCTTTTTTGTTTTGTCTTTTTTGCCGTTACTCTGGCCAGTTATTATCTGGAAACACATTATCTGTCGAATTTGGATTTACCGGCCTACTTTTTTCAGGGCTCTACCGATGATGCGAAATCCGTAATCATTGCGTTGTTGTCGGCGATGATTACGATGGCGACGTTGGCGATATCGATCACGATTGTTGTGTTGTCTTTGGCGGCATCGCAATTGGGGCCGCGGCTGATTAAAAGCTTTATGGAAGATCAGAAGACGAAAGACTTTTTCGGGTTGTTTTTCGGGACGGTGATTGCGTGTTTTGTTTTGACGGTTATTTTGCATTCCCGCACGTCGGAGGCGGTGACACCACAGGTAACGATTAGTTTTGTCTTTGTTTTGTGTCTGGTGAATTTGTTCGTTCTTTTGGCGTTTGTAAACCATGTGGCACGGTCGTGCATTGCCGATAATATTATTTTGAAAGTGTCTGATGATTTGATGGCAGCACTGAAACGTTTGACGCGCAATAATGAACGGAACGAAGAACCGGAGGATGTAAATGAGCAAGTTGACTGGCCGAAGGATTTTCAACAGATCAGCACACATTTGTTTTTTGATCGCTCAGGTTATGTGCAAAATATTGATTACGACACGTTGATTGATTTCGCGGCCAAACATGACTGCCGTATGGAGATTATTTTTAAGTCTGGCTATTTCCTTGTGCGTGGAGAGGACGGAGTTCGTCTTTACTCAAAATCGCCGTTGCCCGACGATGCGGAACTTACGATTAAAAACTGTTTTATAATCGGGGATAGCCGAACGTCGACGCAGGATATTGAATATTCCGTGCGTCACCTTGTGGAGATCGGCATACGCGCGCTTTCCCCGGGATTAATGATGCCTTTACGGCGATGCATGTACTGGATCATTTATCTGTCGCGATTGCGTTTGTGTTCGAAAATCCGCCGCCGTCGCAAGATTTTTACGATGATGAAGGGGTTAAACGGTTGGTTGCAAAGCAGGTTGATGTGCCCGATTTGATTTTCAACGCGTTTGAACAGATTCGTTTTAACGGCGCGCAGATGCCGAGCATTATTCGCCATATGGTGAAGAAATTTGATGTGCTGTGCCGTTTGGTTCAGGATCAGAAAAGCGCGAAAGTCGCGCTGTTGGATCAGGTCTATGCCTTAAAACGTGATTTGGATGGTATCAACCATCAGGTTGCTGATCGAGAGCGGCTCAATACCGATATTAATGACTTGATTGCGCGCCTGAAAGTTTAGTGTGTTCGAATTTTTTGATTTGTTCGAACCCGCCGTTATTTAAGGCCAGCACGTCGATGGTCATTTTATCGTGATGCAATTCTATAATGTTAAATCCGTTTGCCTGTCCGCGCTTTCTTGAGGAGAGAGCGGTGGAGGCGCTGAGATATATTGTTTGATGATGTTCGTCGCCCAATGTTGTGATTGAGGCGTGATGAACGTGACCCGTCAGGACGAGATTAACTTTTAGATCCTGAATAACGTTGAGCGTGCGTTTGCGGCCGAATACGGTGACATCAATGGGCATGTCCTGTACCTTGTGTATCGGGTGGTGCAGCATGCAAATGCGCCAGCCTTTTGCGCCTTCAAATGTTTTTCTTAAATTGGTGCGCTGGGCGTTTGAAACGGCGCCGTTTGCCCAGTTCCAGTGGGGCAGGGCGCGGCGGGATGAATTTATGCCTGCGAAAAGCGCGTTTTCGGTTTCCAGAACGGGGTTTAAATCGTCGGTGATGTATTTTTTGTATTTTTTGTACGGTTGGGTAAAGCGCTCGATCAAATTCCAAGCGGGCACGTCATGGTTTCCGGGGACACAGAAGGTCGGGCTGCTTAAGCCGTTTAGAAAATCATGTGCAATTTCAAATTCCGACGCGTTGGCGATTTGAGCGAAATCGCCGGACACTGCAATCAGGTCAGGCGCGTTCTTTTCGATTTCCGCTTGCAAAATTGCAACGTTTTCAACGCTGTGTGTGCCGAAGTGCAGATCGGACAGATGTATGATTTTTAATGGCGTGTTGTTACTCATCGTCTTGGTCTTATCTTTCTTTATATACTTTGTCTTTTAGGAAGAAGTATTTCCAAACTTTTCGGGTGAATTGTAAATTTGATGGGTGATTTCATCGGCAGTGTTTCACCATCAAGCGCGATTTGTTTTGTTTTTTCGTTTCCCTGCACATTAATTGTTTTTCCTTCCCATTCGTTGATTTTCGGGTCGGCGCGCCATCCCCCGACGCCTAAGCGTGTGAGGAGGCGGATTTTCTCCCAGAGATTTGACGGGGTTGCGGAGTAGAGCGCCATGATCCCTGATTCCAGCGATGATCTTTTCAGGCTTTCGATGTTCCATTTATCGCCGTGATCATATTTGTTGTTTGAAATCACCAGTGATGATGATTTCAATTTCAAATTTTTACCGTCTATCGTGACGCGATAGTATTTTTGTTTTGACCTGTCCAGCCGCCCCATGACGAACCATGTGAGGCGCGTCAATAAGATTGGTTGGCTTAGTTGGCGGTTATTTTCACGAAAAACAGAGGATTCGGGGATTGCGCCGAGGGCGGCATTACAAAGAAAAGCCTCGTCGTTGGCCTTTGCGATGTCGATGGCTATCGTTTTTGTGCCCTGTGCGTATGCGTTGAGCGCTTGTTCCAGTTTTACCGGAATGTGCATGTCCTTTGCCAGCAGGTTCATAGTGCCAAGCGGCAGAATGCCAAAAGCATGGCGACCTTGAAATATGGATGCCGCACCCCTGATTGTGCCGTCGCCACCGCCGATTAACAGCGGATGTTCTCCATCGTCTTTTTGCAGCACGTCAAAAAGTTTTTCAGGCGGCAGGATTGTCAGGATATTGGTTTTCAGGCCGCTTTTTTTAATCAGCTGTTTGACGCCTTTGTGGCCAAGACTTTGAATTGTGCCGGCATTTGCGTTGATATAAATGTTGAAAAGTGCGCCTTTGCTTTTCTTTTTTCTGCCGATCATCCGCCACCCGGTTTTTCTTCTTTATCGTCGCGGCCGTTGAATTTTTTCATGCAAAGCCCGCCGATGATCAGTATGGATGCAATAACGATGAAGCCCAGAAGCGCCAAACCGTACGCGCCATAGCCCAGAGCCAGCCCCATGCTGCCTGCGGCCCAGATGCTTGCGCCCGTTGCGGTTCCGACGATTTCGTCATTGTTTCTTTTGATGATGGCGCCTGCACCAAGGAAGCCGATTCCGGTCAGGGCGCCTGATATGATTTTACCGAGGTCGAGGCCGATGAAATCTTCCGAATTTTTATAGACGGCGTACATTTCCAAAGACAGGATTGCCGTCATGCAGGTCGCGACGCATACGATCATGTATGCGCGGAAATCGATGGGTTTGTTTTTTCTGTCTCTGTCCCAGCCTAAAACCAGGCCGAAAATGGCAGCCAGCGCAATGCGTATAACGGCTTCGTTCCATGACAAGGCGCTCAGGCTCAAAAATTCGGCTGGGTCCATTTATGCGGCATCTTTCTGTTGTTCTTCTTTATTATTGTTTTTTGCCTTTTCATCTTGCTTGATTTTTTCCTGACCTTCAATGCGAATTGGTGCGGGCGGGGCTTTTCCTTCCTTATCTTCACCGAAATAGATGGTTTGATGGGGAAATGGCATTTCGACACCGTTTTCATCGAATTTATGTTTCAATCGCCTGTTATACTCCCGTCCGACAGGCCATTGTTTTGCGGGCGCGGTTTTCAGGCGTGCCTTAATGATGATCGCGCTGTCTGCGAATTGGTCGACACCCAAGATTTCGATATCGTCGAGCATCGCGTTTTCCCATTCTTCTTCGCTGCGCATATCGTCAGATATTTCTTTCAGATAGCCGATAACTTCGTCCGGGTTCTCACGGTATGCAATGCCGACTTCCATGAGGTAGTAGCTGAACCCTTTGGTGAGGTTTTCGATCACATCGATTTCGCTGAACGGCACGGTGTAGACTGTTCCATCAAGGCCGCGCAGTTGTATTTTGCGGATTGTGATGTGCTCGACGGCGCCTGTTCTCCCAGCGATTGTTACGATGTCGCCTATTTGTATTAAGTCTTCCAAAATAATCGTGAAGCCTGCGAGCAGGTCTTTCACCATTGTTTGCGCACCGAAACCGATGGCGATACCTAATACACCTGCACCGGCGAGGAGGGGGAGGACATTGATGCCGATTTCGGACAGTACAACAAGCGTGAAGAGCAACGCGAATGCCACGAACAAAACGTTTTTAACCATGGGCAGTAATGTTTGTGTGCGGCTGGAATTTTCGCCGATGCCTTTTTTCATCGCGTATTCGGCAGCGATATTAACAATTTCCCAAATTGTTACTGCGATGAGTGAGACGACAACGATGTTTAGAAATTCGCCGAAGAATGTCAAAGCCATGTCGCTTTGCATGAAGCCAAGATCAGAGACATTCCAGATTGATGCCATTGACAGCAGGAATAAAATGAATGTCAGAGTGTATCCGCTGTATCGGAGGCCACGGGCGTAAACACGATAGCGATTATGAGAAATGGCATATTTTGTTTTTATTTTTAGAAGGTAGTCTCGTAATTTAAGGCCGAGCTTTCGAACAATCATGACGATGATCAGCGCGGCGATTAGTGCACCAACCGTAAGACCCAATTGGCCGATTAAAGAAGATTTTAAATTGTTATCTTGCAGAAACTTGTTGTAGCCACTTAATATTTCTTCTGTCTGTTCCCCTAAGCCGAGTTGATCGGATAGGGTCAGTGGTTGTTCAGATTCTTCGCTTTTTTCTTCACTCGCGCTGTCTTTTAAGGTTTTCAAATTTTGAATGAAGTCTTCTCTTGCCGTCTCGCTTTCGAGCGTTTGAATTAAATCATCCAAATTTTGAGTGCTTATTTCAACGTTGTTTTGCGCATATGCCACAGGCAGATATGCGCAGAATGAAAAAATAAGAAGTAAGAAATAAAGTGTACGTATTCTCATTTATTACAGGGCCTTTTTTGCTTTTTGGATGGATTGAAGCCGTTTTGCACTGCGCTCATTTTCAATGTTCTCGCCCATATTTTCGGTTTCTGAATCGAGTAACCTGATTTGATCCAGCTCCCAGCTGGTTAAAACTTTGAGTTTGTCAGCTTCGGAAATTTCGGTGTCTTCCACGACGGCTTGGGGGGAATCATAAATTTGTGACGGATCTTTGATTGCCGCGCTTACTTTTTCATTCTGTATCATTTCTTTTTTCCTTTCTTTTAACATCTAACGCGTAATGTCGGCGCAAGTTCCCGAAAAAGAGTGGAAAATCACAGAAATATGCGCCTTGTTTGGAACTTATGCCTATTTCTAAGCGTATTGAGGGGTATGTCGGACACAACACAAGATACGGATATGCAAGATATGCCTGAAAACGGACTTACCTCGATTTTAAAATCACTGATCGATAATACGGATCGGGATTGTATTGAGATGGGGCAAATTTTTGATGTGTTTGAACATCGCGGTTTCGGGCCTCTTTTGATAGCGCCGACCGTTTTGGTTATTTTGCCGACGGGAGCGATCCCGGGTGTTCCGGCGATTTGCGGTGTTTTCATTTTTTTGATCAGTATTCAAATCTTGTTTGGCAAAAAAACGCCGTGGTTACCTAAGAAGTTGAAATCCCTGTCATTTTCGAAAGATCGGTTTAGAAACGGTTTTAAGAATGTGAAGCCTTATACGCAGAAAATTGACACTTACCTCAGCAACAGGTTGGAATTTTTAGCAGAAAGTGATGTTGCTAAACGATTGATCGCGTTTGCTGCTGTACTGATGTCGATTGCAATTACGTTTATCGGGTTTATACCGATGTTGCCGGCTTTGTTCGGCATGCCGATTCTGTTTTTGGCATTGGGTTTAAGTACAAAAGACGGGATTTTGATTGGGCTTGGTTTTCTCGGTGCGATTTGTGTGTCGCTCGGGTTTTTGTATTTTATGAGCTAGATCGGCTTTTATTTCACCAGATCAACAAAGCGCGAAATTTTTATTTTTTCATCTGCGGCGTTCATCATGGCGCGTATAAATTCAGCGCCGAATTGCAGAATCATGCAGCCATATGTGACCCAGACCATGATCAGGATAATTGAGCCTGCCGCGCCGAAAACGTCTTGCGGGAAGAAACGATCGAGTGCCTGAGCGAAGCCCCATTCCCCCGCCATAAACAGCAAAGAACACAGCACGCCGCCTGCGATGGCGTATTTTAGTTTGATCAACACATCGGGCAGAATTTTAAAGATTAGCGTGAAAAGAATTGCGAGTGTCAGGAAGCTGACACTCATTTCAAACAGTTTTAGAAAGCCGAGGTCGGGGACTTCCTCCACTAGCCAGCTGCTGACGACTTTCAAGCCCGCGGAAAGGTACATAGACATGAGCAACAAGAAGCCGACAATAATCGCCATACCAAGTGATACGGCGCGATTGAAGAGCAGGCGCAAAATTGTTCTTTCAGGCCGAGCTTTTAAATTCCAGACGGCGTTAAACGAAACTTTTAGTTGGTTAAAGAGGCCCGTCGCGCCAAAAAGTAAAATACCACCACCAATTAAGAGTGTGACCAGACCGTTGCTGTTCAGGCGCGCTTTGTCGATGATTTGCTCGACACTGTCAGCAGCGCTTTGGCCCATGAAATTCCCGATGTAATTTTGGATTTGTGTGCGCACCAATTCTTCATCCAAGAAGAAGGTGGTGATGGAAAAAATGATAATCATAAAACCGGGCAGAGAGAAGACGGCGAAGTAGGCTGCCGCCGCGCTGTGTGTCATGGGCTGGCTGTTTGCCCATGAATGAACTGCTTTTTTGAATACATCTACTATCATGCTTTGCACCGTTTTGTTGCATCATACGCGATTAAGACGCCGCTTAAAACATTTGCAAGGGCGATTGCGTAGAACATATACACAACGTCATCGAACATCAGGCTGACAATCCAGCAGAAGGGCGCGTACATTAATGCGCATCGAATGGCGTAATAGCTAAGCGCTGTAAATGGTTTTCCAATGCCGTTATAGCAGCCTGCGGCGATGATGCTGACGCCGTAGCCCCAGAATGTTGCGGAAATAATCAGTAAGTAATTTTTGATAAAATCGGCAACTGTCGGGTTGGGTGTAAATTGGTTGGCAAGCCAAGGGGCGAGCCCTAAAAAAGCGATAAACAGGAAGATCGACCATGTTAAACATGCCAAGAAGCTCTGTTTTTGCGCCTGAAAGACCCTGTCTTTTTTGCCTGCGCCCCAGTTTTGTCCGCAGATCGGGCCGATTGCGGAGGAGAGGGCGAACATCGGAATACAGGCAAAGGCTTCAATCCGTGTTGCAGAGCCGTAGGCGGCGACGGCCTCATCCCCATAAGCGGCGAGGATGGATGTGACAATACCTGTGGTCAAAGGATAAAGTGCGTTTCCTGCGGCGGCGGGCATCGCGATTTTTGTGATTTCCAGCCATGAGTGACAGGTTTTTTGTAAGCCGCGCCAGTTTAATGTGATCATTTGTTTTTTAAAGATAATAATTGCGCCGGCGAAGATGAATGCGAAGATGTGTGCGATAAGGGTTGCTATGGCTGCGCCTTCTATATCCCATGCGGGGAAGCCATACCAGCCATGTATCATCATCGGCGTTAAAGTCACATTGATCAGGGCGGAAACGATCATAATCAGGCTCGGCCAGAACGCGTCCCCTGCCGCGCGTATCAGGGCGTTTACTACCATTGGAATGACCAGAAACGGCATCGAGATGTACCATATTTTCATGTAGCGCTCTGTCATGTTTAGCACTTCATCATCCGCGCCCATGAAGGAGAAGAGGGGGCGGATCGTCAGATAGCCGATGATGGAGAGAATGAGCACGACGATGAAAGAGAGCATGATGCTGTCGGTTGAGAGGGATTTGGTTTTTTCTTCATTTTTCGATCCGATGGCGCGAGAGACGACGGAAGCTGAGCCTGCGCTGAGGCCGATCGCGAGGCTCATGATGGTGAAGGCAACAGGAAAGGTGAATGACAATGCGGCGAGAGGTTTCATGCCGAGTTCACCTACGAAATAGGTATCCACGATGGAAATGGACATCACAGCCATGATGCCAAACACCATTGGCGCGCTGAGATTAAGGAGCTTTTGCCAGATCGGGCCTTCGGTCATATCGCCGATATTTTTCTTACTTTTTGCCATGTCAGGCCCTTACTCTTGCTTTTCGAGGTTTTTGTCGCGCTCGAGAAAATGTTGCATGATGCTAAAAGCACGGCCTTTGAATAGCAATATGCATTTCCATTTAAAAGGATGTGATGCGCTTTTACATCCTGAAGAATGATGGTAACACTGTTTTACAATTAACCAGTGACGTAGAGAAAGTTTAAACCGTATGCCAGATCTTAAAAGCCGAATCAATGCCATAAAAGACCAAACAAAGGGGCAGGAGCAGTTTCATCAGGCGGTTGATGATGTTTTGGAACATATTTACGACTACGTCGCAGAACGCCAAGATTATCAAGATGCGAAGATTATAGAACGTTTGCTTGTGCCTGACCGCGTAATTGAGTTTCGGGTGACGTGGCATGATGATAACGGCGTGACGCAGGTTAATCGCGGGTGGCGCGTTCAGTATAACAACGCAATTGGCGCGTATAAGGGCGGTTTGCGTTTTCACCCTTCCGTTTCGCTTGATACGTTTAAGTTTTTGGGTTTTGAGCAGGTTTTCAAGAATGCGTTGACGGGCTTGCCGATGGGCGGCGGTAAGGGCGGTTCTGATTTCGACCCCAAGGGGAAGAGCGATGCGGAAGTGTTCCGTTTTTGTCAGGCCTTTATGATGGAGCTGTATAAATATATCGGGCCTGATTATGACGTGCCTGCGGGGGATATTGGCGTTGGCGGTCGTGAGATTGGCTATATGTTTGGTACATATAAACAGATTACAGGCGCGCATAACGGCGTTTTAACGGGTAAGGCGCGGGCGTTCGGCGGCAGTTGGATCAGGAAAGAGGCCACGGGCTATGGCTGCGTTTATTTTGCAGAAAACCTGTTGGCTGAAAAAGGCGAAGAACTAGAAGGGAAGCGCTGTGCGATTTCGGGCGCGGGGAATGTCGCCCTGTATACCGCGGAAAAATTACTGCAAAAAGGTGCGCAAGTTATCACGCTTTCGGACAGTAACGGCGCGATTGTTGCCAAGGACGGGTTTACGCAAGACCAGCTGAATGAGATTTATGTTCTGAAGGAAGAGCAGCGCGGCCGTTTGTCTGATTATGGGAGCCAAGGCGTTGAGTATCTTGATGGCAAAAAGCCGTGGGCGCATGAGTATGATCTGGCGTTTCCATCCGCGACCCAAAATGAAGTTGAGATGGAGGATGCGCAGGCGATTAAGGATGCGGGCGCGTTGGCGGTTTGTGAAGGTGCGAATATGCCACTTACCAGTAAGGCGACGCAGTTCCTCCAAAAAGAGGGCGTTACCATTGCGCCGGCGAAGGCCGCGAATGCGGGCGGTGTGGCCGTATCAGGATTGGAGCGGACGCAAAATGCGCAATATCGTTTTTGGACGCGCGAGCGTGTTGATGAGACGTTGCAGCGGATGATGAAAGATATTCATACCACGTGCAAAGAGCACGGGCAGGACGGCAATAAAATCGATTACATCAAGGGCGCAAATATCGGCGGTTTTGTTCAGGTCGCTGATGCAATGATGGCGCTGGGTGTTTAAAATTTTAGAAGCAACCGAGCTTTGCGTGCTCGATTTACGTGTTGCGCAGAAATGCTTTTTCCGAAGTTTTGTATCGAAAAAATCGATACAAAACTTCTTTTAATTTTGATAATTTTGATTAAACTGTGTTTTGTGAATTAATCATGGAAGCAGCCGATTAGCATTTTTTGTGTGCTGTTTTATTGCCAAACACAACAGAAAGGATCACGGATTATGAGCGTAGAAAAAATGGAAAGCGGCGGAGGGTGCCCATTTTCAGCGGCAAATAGTAATCATGCAGCAGGAGGTGGTCGTAAGAATCGCGATTGGTGGCCGCAGATGCTGAATTTGAGTGTTTTGCGCCAACATTCCTCGCTCTCAAACCCGATGAGCCCTGATTTCAATTACATCAAAGCGTTTAAGGAATTGGATTTGGATGCGGTTAAGCAGGATATTTTCGCGCTGATGAAGGATTCGCAGGATTGGTGGCCGGCCGATTACGGGCATTACGGGCCATTTTTTATTCGAATGGCATGGCACGTTGCAGGCACATACAGAACCGCGGACGGACGCGGCGGTAGCTCGCAAGGGTTGCAACGTTTTGCGCCGACGAACAGTTGGCCTGATAACGCGAATTTAGATCGCGCGCGGCGTTTGCTGTGGCCGATTAAGAAGAAATACGGCAACAGCATTTCCTGGGCAGATTTGTTCATTTTGACGGGCAATTGCGCGCATGAGGATATGGGTTTGAAAACGTTCGGTTTCGGCGGTGGTCGTGAAGATGTTTGGGAGCCTGCGGAAGATATTTATTGGGGGGCAGAAGCCGAATGGATGGGCAATGAAAATCGTTATGGCGGTGATCGTGCGGAGACAGGCGCGGAAGTTTTAGAGCGCCCGCTTGCTGCAGTTCATATGGGGTTGATCTATGTGAACCCAGAAGGGCCGAACGGTAATCCTGACCCGCTGGAATCCGCGAAGGATATTCGTGAGACCTTTGGACGCATGGCGATGAACGATGAGGAAACGGTCGCGCTGATTGCGGGCGGTCATACGTTCGGGAAATGTCATGGCGCAGGCCCGGACAGCCATGTCGGTGCAGAGCCGAATGCTTCGCCTTTGGAAGAGCAGGGCTTTGGTTGGAAGAGTGATTATAAGAGCGGTAAGGGCGTTGATGCGATTACCAGCGGCCTTGAAGGCGCTTGGACACCGAACCCGACAAAATGGGACTCAGGATACTTCGATATGTTGTTCGGCTATGAGTGGGAGCTTGGCAAAAGCCCCGCTGGCGCGTGGCAGTGGCATGCGAAAGATGTGAAGGATGAAGACCTTGCGCCGCAGGTTGACGGATCGGGCAAGAAAGTGCCGACGATGATGGCGACAACCGACATTGCGTTGCGTGAAGACCCGATTTACCGTGAGATTTCGATGCGTTTTCATAAAGATCATGACGCGCTTGCCGATGCGTATGCGCGCGCTTGGTATAAGCTGACCCATCGTGATATGGGCCCGATTATTCGTTATCTTGGTAAAGAGGTTCCTGAAGAGGTTCTTATCTGGCAAGACCCGTTGCCAAGCCGTGATTATGATTTGATTGATGATCAGGATATCGCAGCGCTGAAGGATAAAATTCTTGCCTCCGGTTTATCCGTCGGCGCGCTTGTGAATGTGGCGTGGGCGTCGGCCTCGACCTATCGGAATTCTGATCGTCGTGGCGGTGCGAACGGGGCGCGTATTGCATTAGCGCCACAAAAAGACTGGGCGGCGAATGACCCCGCGCAGTTGGCGAAAGTTCTAGGCGTTCTGGAAGGGATTAAGGCTGATTTTGACAGCGGCTCAAAGCAGGTGTCATTGGCTGATCTGATCGTTCTTGGTGGCTGCGCTGCGGTTGAAAAGGCGGCGAAGGATGCGGGGCATGATATCAGCGTACCGTTCAATGCAGGCCGCGTGGATGCGGGTGATGAGCACACGGACGCAGAAGCGTTTGAGCCTTTGGAGCCAGAAACGGACGGTTTCCGAAATTTTGCGAAGGCGACTTACACCGTGCCTGCGGAAGACTTGCTGGTTGATCGTGCGCATCTTTTGACCTTAACCGCGCCTGAAATGACGGCCTTGGTTGGCGGTTTGCGCGTCTTGGGTGCAAATCATGGTGATGCCGCACATGGTGTGTTCACAGACCGAAAAGGTGTGTTGAGCAATGATTTCTTCGTCAATTTGCTTGATATCGGGACGCAGTGGAAACCCGTTGATGATAAGAACCAAGTTTTTGAAGGGACGGATCGAGCGAGCGGCGAGGCCAAATGGACAGGTACGCGCGTTGATTTGATTTTCGGACATAACCACGAATTGCGCGCGCTTGCCGAAGTATATGGCACGGATGAATCGCAGCCCAAATTTGTGCAGGATTTTGTTGCCGCATGGGCGAAGGTGATGGATTTGGATCGATTTGATCTGAACCCCGATTACCAGTAGGGCGATTAACATCGATCACCGATTACATTATTTACATGCAGGGCGCAGTTTTAACTGTTTGCCCTGCGTGTTCTTCTTAGTGTAAAATTATGAAAATATAAGAATAAAACGGTTGAATAATGCCCGATCCTGAGAATACAGAGCCGAATACAGAGGATAAAGTGCGTGCGCACTACGTTCAGCATGACGATGTGCAAGACCCCGATGTTGATGCCAGCATTCTTTATAAAAATGATATTGATGCGCGCAAAGGCGTTGGGTTTGAAGGCGGCCGATTTGGCGATACGGCTGTTATTCCTGTTACATTTAATTGGACGGAAGATGATTTGGGGCGCGTTCCCGGGATAACGGCTCAGGCGATTCAGGCGGGCGAGCTGGATATCTCCACATTGGTTTTGGATGAACACGAACAGTCTTTGGTTTTAGATGCGCTCAGCCGCGTTGCCGAGCAGTCGGGCGCGAATATCAAATTTGTGATTGTGGATGAGTTGCCTGATAATAAGGGTATTCAGTTCGGGCAATATAATACGGGCGGGTCTTTCATGTCGACAAGCGTGGAAGAGCGCGCGGCGGGTGCGCATACGAATTTGCATAACGGTCATGTTTACGAAATTGAACGCGGGGAGCATTACTCCATTGTGTCAAACCCACATACAACGGCGCATTTGAATGATCAGCAAAAGACTTTTTCCTATATGCATGAGGTTGGCCACGCGTTGGGGTTTGAGCATCCTAATCATGGCATGAACACGCAAAATGTGCGTTGGGGCGAGAGCATGATGCGCACGCAGCAAGGGCCATATGACGGGTTTATTTCTAATCCGCCTTTGCAGATGGGCGCGGTGGATATCGAGGCGTCGCAACAGCTTTATGGCATGAATAACGGGCATGGCGGTGTCGTTATCGATGTGCGCGGCGCATCTGATGAAGATGTGGCGCAGGCGTTGCAATCTCATGGATATTCTGCGGAAGCGGAGCAGGCTTATCATGCGCGTGTGATGGATGAGGCCGGTGTTGATTTGCATGGCGGTGAGAATGTGGATTATCAGAAAGGCACGATTTATAACGACCATTTCAGCGGAGGCGGAGGCGATGATGTTTTCTACGCTGATGGCGGGCATGACACGGTTTCCGATTTCAAGGCGAGTGGTAATTATGACTGGTATGATTATGTCACAAGCGCAGAGGAAGATGCGCTGGTTGCGCCTGAAGGTGCGGTGAGTGCGACGCTGGTGACGCAGATCAATGGTGATGTTTTGGTAACGTTTGAAGATGATCACGGCGCGATGGAAGGGGTTTCTGTTCGCCTTGAGAATTTTGAGGGCGATATCGAAGATATTGACATTCACAGCCAGCAGGACGGGCGCAGAGGGGGAGAGATTCCTGTTCATTATGATGAAGAAGTGCGCTCTACACTGGGCGCGAATGAAGTTTTAGAGCCGGGTGACGAGCCGCAAGCAGATGAGCCTGACGGTATGGTACAGTTAATGGGTGATTTCTCCGTCGCGGCGGTTGCTCCGCCTCAGCCTGTCTCCGCTGATTTAACGTCAGACGGTGTGTCTTTCGCGGCGATGAAGGTTTAAGCCGCTGTTTTTCTAATCAGTTTTTGATATTCTGTTTCCTATTGATCAATGGGAGGACAGCACTATGAAACATTTTCTTTTCTTTTTTTGTGCGTTTCTGGGCGGGGTTTGCGGCTCCGTTCTGTTTAGCGCGACATCGTCGATTGCGGCGAAGGAGGAACGTTTTTACACGACTAACTTTTACAACGCGCAAGGCCAGCGGATTGGTGTGATCGGCGCGCATGGATCGGGCGAGGGGAGTTTGTTTTTGTTTAACGGCAGTAATAAAACCACCGTGCAGATGGGCGCGTATTCGCGCGGTGCGGAGAAGGGACAGAGCCTTTTGGGGTTGCATGATAAAGGCGGGGCGTTGCGCCTGCTTTTTCGGATGCACGGGCAGCAAGATGCCCCGACGGTGGTGATGAAGGATTCGCGCGGCGCTGATCGGATTGTTTTCGGCTTGGACGGGCGCACGGACACGCCATATTTCCGATATACCGATGCCAACGGGCGGTGGCAAAATTTGTTTTAGGTGTGGGAGGTTTTAATGGTAGGGGCGGCGGGATTCGAACCCGCGACCTGCCGCTAATCTGGCGCTACGGAGTATAAACCCGCTGCTCTACCGCTGAGCTACGCCCCCTGAAAACACAATTATGCTTTCAGGGATATTCGAAATTCCGATTTGTGCTCGCGGTCAGTTTTCAAAATTTTTCCAAACTTTTACATTTATACTTTCAGTATGCTTATAGCTTTCGCAGTATTTGTCAACTTTACAGTTATTTACCGTGCGGATTTGCAGCAGCGGAAGCCCATGCCTTCGTTGTGTCTGCCGTCGGGGTAGTGATCCATCACTGTGTATTCGCAGGATTGCTGTAGCGCTCTGTCGGGGTCTTTGAAGCCTGCGCCGTAATATTTGATTCCCAGATATGTCATGCCGACAATGCGCGTTTTTCCCTGTGGCCCTTGGGTCATTTCGGCGACGTTACCGATGATGTGGTGAATGTCTAAATTCGGCGTGGCGCAGGCGGGGTGAGAATTATTTTTTCCCGCATAATCTTTATCGTCATACCCGCTTGATCGTGCCCAGTCACATTGCTTGGCGAGGGCACGTGTGTTGTTGAAATAGACAGGTTTTGTGCGCCCGTCACGGCAGGCTACGCGCCATTCGGTTGTGGTACAGAGGCGTTTTCCTGCAGCGGCGCAGGCATCTTTTGCATCGCGGCTGGTGAGTTTTGTGGTTGGCGTTAAGCCGGGGACAGACCATGCGCGCCCTTGGGAGATGGTGGCCTCAAACTTATCGATGTAGTAGGGGCGGATGCCGCTGACATTGACCAGTGCCATTTGGTCGGCGTCCTCGCTCCATGTGGGTTTGGCGACCGTGTTGCCGCCGTAATTTTCGTAAATGCGGCCTGTGTAGCGCACGGGGGCTTCGGCGTTTGATTGGTTTAGCCGGCCTGCGCCGTTAAAAATGAAATAGGCGAACAGAACGCAAAAGCCGAGGAGGACAAAGAGGAAGAGAGAGCCTTTCATAGTGGTGTGCCTTTAGTTCAAAAATTTTTAGGCCCTTATTGCTTTATTTTTTCACATTTAAGCTCATGCCAGTCGTTCGTTGTTCTTTATGAAGCTGCATTTTTGTCAGAGTTTTAGTGTGAGGGATAAATAAATTGCTGTGCTTAGTAACCTAGTAAAAGCTAAGCATCTGATTTTTTATATTTAAAAATCAGTGTCTTAACCTCATTCTAGCCTGTCAAAAATTCGTAAAGCTGTCAAGATTTTTGATGATATCGCAACACTCTGTAATCGGACGGTCTATAAGTACGCTTTTTGTGAAAAATCACAGCCCCCCCTTGCCATAGTCCTTTGGTTCCGCCTGTGACGAGACAGCTTTTATCTTCGAAAGTTTTCTTCATCCATTATTCAATCCCCATCTCTTTGATCAGATTGTCTTCAATGATAAAACTGTATGTCAGTTCGATTGGGCTACCAGGGAAAGTGCCTGAAACATTTGCGGTGACAAGTGCACCATCCGCAGTCGGCTCACATGACAGAACTTTGTAGGAGCAATTGTATTTTTGAATGGCATTAGCATTCCACTTTGCAATTGCATCGTGGCCTTTATGGCCTTTACCTTCGTCCCTAACAAAAGCGTCATCTGCAAAACAGCTTATAAAAGCCTCACGGTCTTGTGCGTTCGCTGCTTCAAAATAAGTTTCTAAAGGCTTTGGTAAATTCAGCATCTTCTGCACTCCTTTGTTTTAATAAATAGTGTCATCGCACTATACTTTTGACAAGTACGCACAAAAAAGTAAGTATAGAGACAAATGAATAATCATGAAAAATATACGCCCATAACAGCCGCGGAAGGCGTTGGCCAAAGTCTTAAGTTTCTTGAAGGTCGCTGGAAATTTTTTATTTTATTTCAGCTGTTCGACGGACAGATTATGCGATTTTCAGAGCTTGAACGTGCCATACCGGAGATCACACAGAAAATGCTCTCGCAACAACTAAAACAGCTTGAGGCTGATGGATTAATAAAGCGCAAATCTTATAATGAGATGCCCCCACGTGTGGAGTATTCCCTCACCGAATGGGGCCAAAATTTGTGCCCTGTTCTGGATGCCTTGCTCATATGGACAGAAAAAAAACCTAATTGTTAATTAATTACAACCTCCAGTCTTTAAGGATTGCTCACTGCTGAGAGTGAAAGGTTTTAATGGGGTAGCATGGATGTAAAGTGTATTTCGACGTATGTTCTGGTCATAAAGCACTACGCTTATCAAATTCGCCGACCTGATCGCTACCTTTGGGCAGTTCGATTATGAAACAAGCCAGATTGACTTTAACGGAGCAGAGTCTTCTTATTATTGTCAAAAGAAGTTACGTTATTAGAGCTATAAGCGATTAGTCTATTTATAGAAGAGGCCTCATGACACACAAAAGCAGAATTGGAAATATCGTCATTGATTGCAACACTCAAAATCTAAAACAGCAAGCGATCTTCTGGAGTAAAGCGCTAGGGTGCAAAATGCCCGAGAATGTTAGAAAAGATGATAAATTTATTCAATTAAAAACAAAGGACGGAGAGCTGCAAATTATTTTACAAGCTGTCAGTCATCCATCCGGAATGCATTTAGATATTGAAACAAATGATATTCAAAAAGAAGTAAGGCGCATGAGAAATCTGGGAGCCGAGATTGTAATCGATAAAAGTGATTGGGTTGTGATGCAATCACCTAGCGGCCATCGTTTTTGCATTGGCAAAGCCTTTAGAGGTGGTTTTGAAGATAACGCCAATGTTTGGGATTAATATCTCACCTTAGAATTCCCCTTGAAAACCGGTCTTTATCTTTTGCTAAAATAATATGGAAATAAATGGCTGTGCGGAGCGACCAAATAAAAACTGAGTCTCCGATTTTTGTATTAAAATCAGATGCTTAAGCCATCCAAGCCTGTCAAAAATCCGAAAATCTGTCAAGATTTTTGATGATATCGTCACAATCTCCAACAGAGCAGTCTCTAAACACTCGTTTTTTGCGAAATTTCACACGCCCCACCAGACTGAACAAATACAAACAGCACTTCTATTTAAAATCATTTTTACTTTACAAAATTTTCTTTAATAATGAAAAAAATGATACTCACTATTAAGGAGAGGTGATTGCCTAAAAATGAATAGCGGAAAATTTTTTGAAAAAATTATGGGCATGTCAGACCATGCGTGGAAAAAACACACCAACCCTTGGAGTGCCTGGACGCGTCTTAGTGTTTTGCCTCTGGCTGCCATTGCCGCCTGGAGCCGTGAATGGGTTGGTGGAGAAATCGCCATATTATTCGGGGTTTTTATTGCCTTATGGGTCTGGATAAACCCGCGCCTCTTTGCTGAGCCTAAAAGCACGAACAATTGGATGTCCAAGGGGGTCATGGGGGAACGGATTTGGATCAACCAAAGGGATGTTCCAATACCAGATCATTTCAACAAAATTATATGGCTCTTAAATGGCTTTTCTGTTGTGGCTACAATTTTGTTTATTTATGGCCTCGTTGTTTTGGATATAAAGCTAACCCTGTCAGGCATGGCTTTAATCATGCTTCTTAAACTATGGTTTATCGATCGCATGGTATGGCTCTATGAGGACATGAGCAAATCACATACCCCTTACGCCAAATGGATGAAGGCAGGAACAGATATAAAAACTTAATCGTAGAAGAAAATCTCCAGTCTCTAAAGATTGCTCACTGCCGCGGGTGAATGGTTTCAAGGGGTTAGGACGGGTATAAGCAGTACTTCAATTGAAACTCTGGTCATAAATCACTGAGCTTATAAAGTTCACCACCGAGATCGCTACCTTTGGCGAGTTCGAAACGTAGCAATGTTGGCACTTAAACTGCTCACATTTCTTCGAAGCGTTTCAAGACCATGTCCCGAAACCCTTTGAAAACAGCGGCGTATCTCTTGCTAAATTATTATGGAAATAAATGGCTGGGGTACCTGGATTCGAACCAGGGATACCGATACCAAAAACCGGTGCCTTACCACTTGGCCATACCCCAACAATTTTGATTTAAGAAAATGGTGCCCTCACACGGACTCGAACCGCGGACCTGATGATTACAAATCAACTGCTCTACCAACTGA
>CAZPMH010000024.1:0-30199 GCA_964587815.1 uncultured Micavibrio sp. | reverse complement strand
AAGGGCGCATTCCCCTCCGCGCTCTATATGCTCGCCGTGCCCGCCGTGATCGCCGGGGTCAAAACCATCGCTATCGTGACCCCGCCGACAGAAAACGGCAGCATTGATGACGCAACCCTATTCACCGCGCGTTTATGCGGCGTTGAAACCGTCTATAAGGCAGGCGGCGCGCAAGGTATAGCGGCCTTGGCATACGGTACCGAAACGGTGCCAAAAGTCCGCAAAGTTTTAGGGCCGGGCAGCCCGTATGTCGCGGCGGCCAAACGCATCCTCTCTGATATTATGGACCCCGGCATGCCCGCCGGCCCGTCTGAAGCCATCGTTCTGGCAGACCAGAGCGCACACCCTGAAAACACCCTGCTCGATATCTTAAACGAAGCCGAACACGGCACAGACTCAGGCGTTCTGTTCATCACCCATGATGAAACCCTCGCCGAATTCGTCCGCGATAATTTAAGCAAAACCATCGAAACCCTGCCACAACCGCACCGTGACATCTGCGCACACGTCTTCTCACCCGAAGGATACGGCGGCGTGGTCTTGACGGAATCAAAAGAAGCATCTATCGCGCTCAGCAACGAATACGCGCCCGAACACCTTCACCTCAAGGTCGCAGAAAGCGAAACTGATCACTATCTGGATGCGCTCCACCACGCAGGCGAAATCTTAATCGGAGAATACACGCCCTCATCGCTGGGCAATTACGGCATCGGCGTCAACCACGTCCTGCCCACGGGCGGCTGGGCACACAGCTATTCCTGCACCTCCGTGTGGGATTTCCTCAAACGCACTTCGCTCTCCCGTTGCGACGCGCGCGGCTTTGAGAGCTTGAAGGGCGCGGTAACGACCCTGACCGATTACGAAAATTTCCCCGCCCACGGCGCAGTCCTCCGCAAAAGAAAGCCCGATTTATTTTGACAAAAACTGCCCGTCGGCAGTATGTTTCATTATGACAATGAAATAAAAAACAAGAGATGAAGTCATGGGCGATAACGGAACACAATCACGCGATGAAGTAATTAAAGATTTAATTACAGGCGCATCACAGGGCAGCGCCATCGCGCAATTTCAACTGGCAATGGTTTGTGAGAAAGGTGACGTATTCACCGCCGATCAACAGGTGATAATCGACGGTGCAATCATCGAAGAGCCCGCCCGCATTTCATCTTTACTCCTTGAAAAAGCCGCCGATCAGGGGCACGCCATGGCCGCACATAAACTCGGCCTGCAACATCTGATGGGTGAATACCATGACGGCGAAAGGCTGAAGGGTAACCGCGCGCAAGCCATCGAATATTTCAGCATCGCCGCCGAAAACGGCGATCAAGGCGCCGTCTCCTACCTGATTGGCATCAAAGACGCAATCGAACAGCGCGAAGCCGTCTCCGATATGACTGACCGCCAAAAAGAATTCGGCGATGCGAACGTCATCGGCATTATCGGCTCAAAAGGCAGCCTGACATTGGAAAGACAAGCCCTAAACAGAGCAATGCAACGTCTTGAAGGCGAGGGCATCGATATCCAAGACGAAATTCTGGCGATGTCTTAAACTCTAGGTTTTAAACACAAAAAAGCAAGCGGGAAAACATGGAACAACCACAGCGAAAAAATATAGAAGAATTACAACACCTCGCAGATCAGGGCGATGATGATGCAACCTACAATCTCGGCCTGCGCTACCACACGGGCGACGGCGTGGAACAAGACTTCACCAAAGCAAAGCAATATTACGAACGCGCCGCCGAACATGATCACCCCAACGCACTATGTAATCTCGGCATCATGTACAGCCAAGGCCACGGCGTAGAAACAGACGCACAACTGGGCGCGCTTCTCATCCGTCAAGCCGCCGATCAGGGGCAACCCAACGCACAACTGACCATCGCAGGTATGTATTTTGACGGGGAGGGCGTGGAACAAGACTATGTCAAAGCATTCGAATACTATGAGCTTGCAGAATTAAACGGCCTCAGCGACGCAAAAATCAGCCTCGGCCACATTCATTTGGGCGGTCTCGGAACAAAGAAAGATGAAGTAAAAGCCGCTGAACTCTTCGAAGAAATGGGCAGGCGCGGCAACACACAATGCCAGTATTTGGCAGGAAAGCTCGCCTATGAAGGCCACACACCCGAAGGAACGCCTGATGCAGAGCGCGCCGCATATTGGTTTTTAAAAGCGGCAGAGGGTGGTGATGCCGACGCCATGGTTCAAATGGCAAAAATGTATCAAGAAGGTGAGGGCGTGGAACAAAGCGACCATCAATCTATCGTCATGATGGGGCGCGCCGCATTGGCTGGCGATAACAACGCCCTCAGCGAGATCGCACGCTACAGCGAAACCTTAGATCAACATTTGGCAGATTTAACGCGTGACGCGCCGACAACCATCGCCTTTGATGATGACCGCCGCGCCGCCTATATCGCTACGGTCAAATCCCTCTCCAGCCTGCAAAACACGGTGATGAACGTCGCCGAAAAACTGGAACGCGCAGGCATGCTCTATATCGACCGCAGCAACCACATCCCGCCACACGAATTGAATTAAGCGACGGCAACAAACGCTAGACAAAAAAGGCGAAAAATCGTGTCACGAATTTTTGAAAGCTCTATCAAATTCAATTTGCCACGATTTAAAATACGAAGAAAATTTTTTAATTTTTTTCAAAGCAGACTCTTCACATAAAATGAAGCTACGGCATTCGGTGTTTTCTGGAATTTGGCCGCCTAAAGATTTGAATCCATCATTAGAAAAGTAATCGCAGAATTTCTCTGTTTTCTGTTCTGTTTCGGCACACAGAATATAATCGTCGTGAACCTTTTCGCGGTACTGATTAATCCATGCGTGACATATTTCGTGTAAAAATATACGAGTTAAATACGCTCCGTTACAAAAATCGCAAGGGTATATGCTAATGCGTCCTAAGGCATAATCACCAACAGTTATTTCTCTCGTGCTCGTATCGACACTTTTTGTTTTTATTGCCGTTTCTTTAAAAATGGTGACTTGAAGCTTTTTGTGATCAGCCCAAAGATAAGCTTCCAAGCCCTCTGCTAGAGGAAGGTTTTGGGATAAACCCATCACATCCGCGACTTTATGCCAAAGAATACGGGGTATATCAATTTTTGACCTGTTATTGATCCTCAACTTTCATATAACCCTTTTGGCAGAATTTCTTTGCAACCTAAACAAAGCAAGACCTTGGTTGGCAAACCTACAAAGCACCCTTCGTGCTGGGCAGTTGGCCTTCATTGCGCGGGTCGATCTCTACCGCCATGCGTACGGCCTTGGCGAACGCCTTGAACGTCGCCTCGATAATGTGGTGGTTATTCGTCCCCGCCAGCTTGGTCGCGTGTAGCGTCAGCCCTGCAGAGCCCGCCAGTGCCTGAAAGAATTCCTGAAACAATTCCGTGTCCATATCGCCCAATCGGGGGGAGGTAAACGGCACATCCCACACCAAAAACGGCCTGTTCGAAAAATCAAGCGCAACAGAAGAACGCGCCTCATCCATCACCAGATCAAAATGACCGTAGCGGCGAATACCCAGCTTATCGCCGAGCGCCTCTTTCAACGCCTGCCCGATGGTAATGCCCGTATCTTCCACCGTGTGGTGGGCATCAATGTGCAAATCCCCATCCGCGCGCACGGTCAAATCCATCAGCGAGTGCCGCGCCAACTGATCGAGCATATGATCAAAAAACCCGACGCCCGTGGAGATAGAGGATTTCCCTGATCCATCCAGCGTCACGCTCACCGAAATATCAGTCTCGTTGGTTTTCCGCTCTATCGTTGCTTGTCTTTTGCTCATAACGTATATGTCCTTAAGTCCCAATCGCCGCCACTATATCCTAAAACAATCATCTTACCAAAATGTTATTACGCCCGATCTTGACTTACATAACCCTTTCAAGCATATCTTAACCCATGAGCTATGAAACATATGATTACGCCGATGCGCAAAAATGGCGCGGCACAACCATCATCTCCGTCCGCAAGGGCGATGAGGTGGTTATTGTTGGGGACGGGCAAGTCTCCATGGGGCAAACCGTATTAAAATCCAACGCGCGCAAAGTCCGCCGTTTGGGGCGCGATAACAACATCATCGCCGGGTTCGCAGGCTCCACCGCCGATGCATTTACCCTGTTCGAACGTCTCGAAAACAAGCTGGAAGCCCACCCCGGGCAACTCACCCGTGCGTGCGTGGAACTGGCGAAAGACTGGCGCACCGATAAATATTTGCGTAAATTAGAGGCGTTGATGGCCGTTGCGGACAAAGAGACATCTTTAATTCTGACGGGGAACGGCGATGTGGTCGACCCGCAAGACGGCGTCATCGGCATCGGCTCTGGCGGAAATTATGCTCTCGCCGCGGCACGCGCTCTGTATGATCAGGATCTATCCGCACAGGAAATCGCTGAAAAAGCCTTAAAAATCGCTGCCGAAATCTGCGTCTACACCAACGATAATATGATCATCGAAAAACTGTAATCCATATCTCAACAAAGAAGGGCGAACACAATGAAAAAAATCATCCTTGCCCTTGTTCTGATCATCGCAGCAGGGCTGGGAATAAATTACATCCTTAATCAAAAGCCGCCCGTACCAACCGTGGCCGCCGCGCAAACGCCCACCGCAAAAGATAAAATCACCACCAAATCGCACGACATTACGGTGCACGAAATTGTCAGTGGCCTCGAATATCCGTGGGGCATGGCCTTTATCGATGAAAACACAATTTTGGTGACTGAGCGCGAGGGCGCACTGCGCATCATCCGTGACGGTACGGTATCCGAACCCATCAGCGGCCTGCCGGACAATGTCTTTGTACGCGGGCAGGGCGGCATGCTCGACGTTGCGCTCCACCCCGATTATGCAACCAATAATCTGATCTATTTCTCTTATGCGGGTGAAGGTGAGGGCGGCGCAAACACCGAAGTCGCGCGCGCAACACTGAACGGTAATGCCCTTGAAAATGTCGAGGTAATCTTCCGCGCCGACCCGAAAACAGGCGGCGCAAACCATTACGGCTCGCGGCTTCTGTTCTTAGCGGACGGCACGCTCCTCATCACGCTGGGCGAGCGCTACAATTACTTGGACGAAGCACAAAGCACCGCCAACCATCACGGCACAACCATCCGCATCAACGATGACGGCACGATCCCGCAAGACAACCCCTTTATCGGGCAAGAGGGCGCAAAGTCTGAGATTTACACATACGGCCATCGCAACGCGCAAGGCGTCATCCAACACCCTGAAACAGGCGCGATTTGGCTGCACGAACACGGCCCCCGCGGCGGTGATGAAGTGAACATCTTAAAACCAGGCGCAAATTACGGCTGGCCTGCGATTACATATGGCATTGATTATTCAGGGCTAAAAATTTCCGACAAAACCCACATGCCGGGCATGGAACAACCCGTCATCCACTGGACGCCCTCCATCGCGCCCTGCGGCATGGCCTACTATAACGGCGATAAATTCCCGAACTGGCAAGGCAACATCTTCGTTGGCGCATTGGCAAAAACCCATCTGCGCAGGCTTGTTATTGATGGTGATCAGGTCGTGGAACAGGAAGTCTTACTGGACGGCTTTGGCCGCGTGCGTGATGTTGAGGCAGGCCCCGACGGTTATCTCTATATCCTCAAAGACAGCTTCGACGGAGGCTTGTTCCGTATCGAGCCTGCAAAATAAGATTAGCAGAATAAAAACAAAACCTATACGCGAACGACAGGCGCGCCAGCATTCACTTGCGGCGCGTTTTCTTCCGCAACAGGCGCATCAGGAACAATCGGCTGATCGGGCGGCGGGAACACATCATCAGGGTTTGCTTTAAAGGCATCGGGCGCATAATCCCGCGCGGCGGTCAAAAACTCATAAACGGCTGTCTTCGCTGCAATGTCATCTTCAAACCCGCCGCTCAAATACAGATTTTTCGCCTCCTGATAAAACACATCGCTGTTGAGCGCGTAATCATAGGGCTCACCTGATATATTTATCAGCGATATTAGGCGCTGATCCTCAAATAAACCCTCATGGAAATTCGGCAAAGCCTTGAGATTATCAATCGTCTCCTGATCGCCTGCCGCTAATGCAGCAAGAACGCCTTCTGCAACCTCGGGGGCAAGCTCTAATTGCCCTTTGAAGATCATTAGGGTCAGTATCTCCGCCTCTAGCTCGGTTTGATCAACAGTCGGCGACACGCGATCAATATAATCCTGTTTGAACGCGGCACGGTAGGCTTCGGCGGCCTCTTCAATACGCTGTCTCGCCAACAAAACCCCGCTTAGCGCGTCATTACCCGAAATGCTCGGGTTATCGCCATCCGCATCAAGAGTGACATTCGTAATATGAGTCGTCTCTTCCGTCATCGTACCAATCGCCCGCGCGGCGAGTAACGATTGCGGCACATTGGCATCAGAAACCAGCCCACCCTCATGCAGTTGCGCCCAGCGTTCAACAAGCAACCTGTCCGATAAAATCTCGGTCTGCGCAACGAACTGATTCACAAGCATCTGTTGCTCATCGGTTAGGTCAATATCCTTATTGGCAGGGTCTTGAAGGTCAATGCCGTACTGACGCTCAAAATCTTCGAAAAACTGGTTAAATAGCTGTGTTTGCTCGGGCGAGGCGTGGCCTGCCTCATGTAGAAGGACGGCAACACGCCAGTCACGCCCGTCTCCCGCAATATTCTGAACGTCTGAAACATCCACCCAATTACCGGCAAGTCGTTCGAACATGTCTTCCGCCGTCATATCCTGCGGCTGCATCGCGATAATCGCATGCCCGTCTGAAAGCGGGTTCCTTTTATAGAAAAAGCCCGTTTCATTCTCCTCATCAAGCATGGTAACGGTATGATCAAGATGTCTGCCATCCAACGTCACGCCGTGTTCACGCATAAAAGCCTGTAGTCTGGTGCGCAAAACATCTTCATCGGGCACGCTACCATCTTCGTTGAGCAGGTCGCTCATACTGACAATCACAATCTTGTCACGATCCGCAATCTCATTCAGCTGACCGAGCAAATCTTCCCCGAAAAATTCGATTGTCTCTGGTGATGCGTAAACTGCTCCGTTTTGCTGTGCTGTCATATCATCAAATCCCTATTAAAAGCCCCTTTTCGGAACAGCGCTCGGCTGGCTCTCGGCTTGCGGGGCGGCCTCGGCGTCGGGCACGGCAATCGCCTGATCGGGCGGTGGGAATGTATCATCTGCATCGGCGCCAAACGCATCAGGCGCATAATCCCGCGCGGCTACCAGAAATTCATACACGGCGGTTTTCGCAACGGCGTCATCTTCGAATGCACCGCTCAAATACAAGGCTTCAGCCTCATGATAAATCAAGTCTTTGGCTTCTGTGACGTTATGCTCTATTCCTGAAAGCGCCTCGATTGCTTCAATTTTACGTGCCTCGAATGCCTCCGTATCAAACCCGCCATCACTTTGCGTGGATTTCATGCTTTCAATCACAATCTCATCGCGCGCGTCCAGCGCCGCAAGCATGCCGTCATGATAGTGTCGGTGGGCGGTAAACTCTCCCTCTAAAATCATAGTGCGCAGGGCAATCGCTTCGATATCGGTTTGGTCTAAATCCACCGCGGCGCGGGCGGTATACTCTGCGCGCTCCTGAGGCACGGTTTGCTCCAAAAGCCGCTCAACCCGTTCGTGAATCATACGAGTGGCGTTCCCGACACCTTGCTGCGCGTCATCTGCGCTTACATCCAATCCAGCGCCATCGGCATCATTTTGAATGTTGGTAATATGGTAATTATGGTTGGAGCCCGACTCATTATGATAAGAAATCGTAGAAATAGCCCGCGCCGCCAACAACGCATCGGGAACATCGGCATTTGAAACAAGCCCGTCTGCGTAAAGCTGCGGCCATTCTTCAACCACGCCCGCATCTGACATCGCCTCAAGATCTGTATTAATGCCGACGTAATTCTCGGCGTTTCCATGGCTTTGCATGTTCATTTGATCGGGAACCGTGTGCTTGATCTCGTGAATGACAATCGCTGTGTGCCAGTCTTTATCCGTGCCGGGAATCGAACTCAGATCGCTTGCCTCAACATAAGGCCCTGCCATCGTGCTGAACATGTCTTCTTTTGTGGCGTCGAAATCGTAAAGCGCAACCACGCCGAAGCCTCTGGCAAACGGATCTTCTTTATACAACAAGGCAGAGGCATTATCCGGGTTTTCTAACGAGGCAACGATCCTGTCTACGTCTTCACCGTGAAAGTTTACCCCATGCTCTGACATAAAACTGCGCAGCGCCCCGCCAACAGTGCCGTTCCCTCTCAAATCTCCATTCTCATCGCGCAAATCATGCATGCCGACCATAACGAGTCTGTCACGTTCTGACATGTCGTTCAGCCGTTCTAAAAGCGGGTCTCCGAAATATTCTCTCGTTTCTTCGGAGACGCTGATTTTTCCTTTATCAATAAGCATAATGAACTCTCTCAGCGCCTTCTTCTACATCCGCATATCGTCGTCGGGTCCATCCGCATCGCGGCTCGGCACATCATCAAAATTCAGCGTGAGTTGCGGTGATCGTGGCGCCCATTGCATCATTTGCGCCGCGTTGAAAACTGTGGTTTGAACGGCGATATCCGCATGCGGCTTCGTCCCCGCATCCACCGCCTGACGCTGCGCTTCAAAATCCGCCAGATTGACCTGCCCGTGTTCGCTATAAACCAAGAAGGAACGCTCATCTTTCGTCTCGGCTGCATCATAAGCGGCCTTGAACGCCTCAAACGCACCCTCGGTTTGAAAATTAATCTTGGTGGAGACATACATCTTGCGCCCGTGCGAATCCGTAATCTGCTCAGGCTGAGATGGGACAGTCATCGACCCGTCTTCCTCACGCGTCCAGAATTTGCGGTTTCCGTTCGGCTGAAATTTGAATAACGCCAAATGGTTCGGGTTCGCATTCGGGTTTTCCCGATCCTGCGTGGTGCGTTTATACACATCACGGTAAAGATCAAGGCTGTTATCGTGAAACGCCTCGGACAGTGGAACAGTCTGCCCGCCATTGCGCATGATAATACCCGCGCGCGCCCCACGATCAAATTCCGTATCATCCAAAAGATCGGCAATCACCCCGACATTTTCTGCCCCGTGCGATTTTGACGCCGATTTTGACGGGGATGAAGATTGATGGATACGCCGCTTCGGGTTCTTACTGCCTTCGCCTGAGCCATCGGGCGAGACGTGGTTAAATGTATTCCCCATCGCGCTCAACGGGACGCGCGCTCTGCGTCCGTCGACAGGTTTTTGCCCTGCGGGAATATTCAAATTAACGACATACGCGCCCGCCTCACTGTTTAAAACCGTACCGCCATTCTCGCGCACGGTGCGGCTGATATTGCTTTGCTCCATCCCCAGATCACACTGATGTTTCTCACCCGGGTACAGCGAATATCGCGCAGGAATCTGGTAACGCCGCACATCGGTCACAATCGCATCGGTCTCGGGGTCAACAACAGGCTCGTTTGTCTCAGGGTCGATCAAATCGAACGTCACGGGCTGCAAAAACGGCTTAGACGGATTTTTCAATCGCACTTCATGCCCGTTATCCAAACAACACGGGCAATAGAATTTACAATCCCCATGCATCTCTTTATCAAAATCATCCGCGGCCAGAATATTCCACGAATCAGGGTCGTCAGGGTCATCCGTTTTCGGATCAAACATCACAGCTTCGGTTACCGACACATTTGCTGTGTAGGCAAGCCCTGCGTTATTCTGCTCTTCGAAATCTCTCATTTTCACCCTATATTGGGGTTTAACCCCTTATTTTTATGCAAATAGTATACATGCTTCACATGTGATGCGCACCAAATTTCTCATCCTCTTCGACATCTGCGCCGACCACTTGGTGCTGTTCCATTGCCGTTTCATCGAAAACAGGCGCAGAAAGCAACAGCCAATCGCCATATTCGGGCTCTGCTTTTACCAAAAAATCAGTGCGAACAGGCGGAGACAAGTCGGCTGCAAAATCATAACAGGCCTCGCGCATAAACGCGATCGACGACGATTTCACATCCCGATCATTCAACCGCGCATAGGCGTCCTTTTCACTTAATCCGCTTTCAACATAACTGTCGAATTTATCCTTAAAATCAGCGCGTGGCAGGCCGTTAATCGTCTCCACATTCTCATTATGAATTAGGATCGGCAGCTCAGTACGTACAAAAATGCGGTCATTATCCGCCCACGGCGTAATCGTGACAATATGCCCGTGCGCCCGTTCCGCAAACCCTTCGGAAACCGCATCCCACAGCCCCTTAACCATGTCACCGTCATCCCCGCGATATCCCATCATCACATCGCGATAGGGGCGGCGAATCCCTTCGGCTTGCGCGCTTTGTGTCACACGGAAACTGAACATAGTTGCAATTCTGCCGTTATTCAAAAACTGCCCTGCATCCGTATTTGATATGGAGCCAAAACCGTTTTGTGACGTGATGATATTTCGAAGATAGCGGGCGTAGTCAGAAGATTCATCATGCGCGTTGACCGGCCCGCTGCCGAACACGAACCCGCGCGCTTCTTGCCCGTAAACATAGTCAATCGGCTGGTTCATCACGTGCAACATCTCATACAGCGTATCCAGCGGCACATATTCATCGTCTTTTAAATTCGTCAACGCGCCCTGTACGGTAAACACATCGTCATGCCCGTCATACGCGTAAATGTCGCCGTCACGCGCGGCTTTAATCAATTGGTTTTCAAACTCTTGGCTAACGGGCTGGCGTTCCATATCCTCACGCCCTCCCTTTTTCAAACGCGTCGGGCGTTACGGTCACATCCACCTTCGCCACGCGGCTACGGTCGTGAAATTCGCCGAACGCATCCAGCGCATCGCAAATCACCGCTTCAATCTTCTCATCGGGAATGTTAAAACCAGCGGGCACGGCCACCGAAACAACGCGCCATTTCATGTGAAACTTCTCCGCGCCGTTATCATCGGTAATCAAATCGTGCGACTGCGTGGCGGAAAACTCAACGCGCTTTTCCCCCCATTCCAAGGCGTAGCGCGGCACAACATCGGGCATGGCAGGCGTAATGTCGCGCAAGACAATACCGCGCGCCGCATCAATCGTTTTAATATCCGTAATATCACTGGTGTCGTTGACAAACCCCATCATATCACCCTCATGCTCAGCGCTTTTTATACACTGAATAAACCCTGTTTATATAACAATAACAAACGCTTAATGCTGAACAATAAATCTGAACTTGTTCGCCGCCTGACACCTGTTATGATCACATCATGAAAAGAATTTTGATTGTACTTTTTCTTATCACTCTTTCCATAGTGCCATTTTATAACAAATCGGCGGCACAAAGTCACGAAAACCTTCAAAAACCACGCTTTATTTTTCCTGTGATCTGCACGCTGGGCAAAGATTGTTGGCCCGTCAATTACGTTGATATTGACCGCACCGAAGGCGTGCGCGATTTCAAATGCACAGCCAAAAGCTATAACGACCATAAGGGAACGGATTTCGGCCTCGGCTCAATCACGCAAATGAATGCAGGCGTGGACGTCATTGCCGCCGCTGATGGTCGCGTCATTCGCACCCGTGACGGCGAGTCCGACGCTCTGAAATCCGATGAAGATTTGGAGGCCATCAAACAAAACCGCAAAGAATGCGGCAACGCCGTCTTGCTCGACCACGGCAGCGGCTTGCAAACCATCTACTGCCACCTTAAAAAAGGCTCCATCACCGTGCGCCCGAACGATAAAATCAGCGCGGGCGAAAAAATTGGGCAAATCGGACAATCAGGCTTTACGTCCTTCCCGCATTTGCATTTCGGCGTCATCTGGGAAGGCGCGATTATCGACCCCTTCACAGGCCAAACGATGGAAAAAGACTGCACGGCCGAGGAAAATCCCATGTGGCACGGCGCGGTTGACGTGCAATACATGCCCGCCGCCATTTTCGACGGCGGCTTCCGTACCACAGCCCCTGATTTCAACGCCATCCAACGCGGCGAAGACAACCCGAACACCATCAGCAAAAACAGCGCCGCTTTTACCTTCTGGGCGGGGTTTTACAACGTGGAAAAGGGCGACCGCATCACCACTGAAATTACCGACCCGAACGGTGAGGAATTCGTCATCACCCATCAGGATGTGATCAAAGACCGCGCCCGCCAATATTATTTCACAGGCCGCAAAATCGGACGCGTACAGCTGATGAACGGAACATACACGGGCACAGCGAAGTTGGTACGCAAAGGAAAATCATCCGCAGAGCCGCTGATATTACAGCGCATATTTAAGGTAGAAGTAAAATGACCCAATCCCCCGATTTCTGCGAGACAGAGTTTAAAGCCAACACACCGCCTAAAAAGCAAAAAACCGTTAATCTGGCCTTACAGGGCGGCGGCGCACACGGCGCATTCGCGTGGGGCGTACTGGATAAAATCCTCGAAGACGGGCGCATTGATATCGAAGGCATCTGTGCAACCAGCGCGGGAACAATGAACGCCTGCGCCCTCGCCTACGGCAAACAAAAGGGCGGTCCCGAAGGCGCACGCAAAGCGCTCCATGATTTCTGGTGGAAAGTCCACGTCTCGGGCCAGGGGCACAACCCCGTAAAGGCCACATTCTGGGAACGCATCATGGATTGGAACATGGATAATTCCGTCCTGCACTATATGTTCGACAGCATGACTCGCGTTGTCTCGCCCTATCAATTCAACCCGTTCGACATCAACCCCCTGCGCGATATCGTCGAGGAGCTGTTCGATTTTAAAGTGCTGCAGGAATGTGATTGCGTCAAACTCTTCATCAGTGCAACCCACGTCCAAACGGGCCGCGTCAAGGTCTTCGAAACCAAGGACGTCAATCTGGATGTCGTCATGGCCTCCGCCTGCCTGCCCTATATTTTCAAGGCCGTAAATATTAAGGGCGAGGATTACTGGGATGGCGGCTATATGGGCAACCCCGCGCTATATCCGCTCTTCTACGAAACCGACATCCGCGATGTGATTATCGTGCATATCAACCCGCTGGAGCGTAAGGAAACGCCCACTACCTCGCCCGACATCATGAACCGCATTAACGAGATCAGCTTCAATTCCTCCCTGATCAAGGAAATGCGCGCCATCGCGTTTGTCAAAAAACTTATCCGCGACGATATGCTCAAAGATGAGTATAAAGACAACTTCACCGATGTGCTCGTTCATTCCATCCGCGCCGATGAAGCGTTAGAAGAACAATCCGTCGCCAGTAAATTTAATTCAGATTGGGATTTCCTCACCATGCTCCGCGATAAGGGGCGTGAGACAATGGATGCATGGCTGAAAAAGCATTTCGATGATATCGGAAAACGCGACACGGTGGACGTAGAAAAAGAATACCTCAAATCCACATCCGAAAAAATCGCCGAACGCCGCGCCCGTAATAAGAAAAAGGGTTAAACCTCAACCACGTCCGCGGTAAGGCTTCACCTCTTGATCGGGAATCCACACATCGCGTGGGGGAACGCCTGTTTGGTAAAACACGTCAATCGGAATGCCGCCGCGCGGGTACCAATATCCACCAATACGCAGCCATGTCGGAATTGCGCGTTTAATAATGCGCTGGGCAATCATCAACGTGCAGTCTTCGTGGAAAGAGCCATGATTGCGGAAACTCCCCAAAAACAGCTTGAGCGATTTACTTTCAATCAGATATTTCGACGGCACATAATCAATCGTCAAATGCGCAAAATCAGGCGCGCCCGTCTTCGGGCAGAGCGATGTAAATTCCGGCGCGGTAAAACGAACACAATGCGGCATATCAGGGTGCGGGTTCTCAATCCGCTCCAAAACCGCGTCTTCAGGCGAAGTAGGCAACTCCGAAGGGGCGCCCAATTGCTTTAAGTCACCGTATAAATCATCACTCATAAATGGAAATCCTTATCTGTTTTCGAAAATCTAAAATCGCTGCGAAAGCCACTTTGAAAGAGAACGCTTGCGTTCAACGAAAAAAGATCATACCACGCCCCGCCCCTTAACTCAAACCCTTGAGCTGTAATGAAAAAATACATCGAAACCCAAAAGTCATTCACCGTTTTTCATTGCAACCGCATCACACCCAAAGGACTGTTCGGCAAAAACAGTGTAGCGCACGCGCTTGTTGTATTTTTCTTTTTTGTAAATAGCATAATGATAGCCGCAAAAATTGTAATGCACATCATCAACATTGATAAAACGCTCGACCGTGTACAGCGTTATCGGTTTTTCGTATGTGTGATAAAAATGAAACCACGTAAAGCCAATTAAAATCCCCAATAGGGCGCCTTCAATACTTGCAGGCGGACGATACGCAGTATTAGGAACGTTATGAGAAATACGGCGTGTCGTATACATATAAATGCCAATAACAGATACAATACCACTATAAATCAACGCGTTAAGAAGATGCCCGCTACCGCGATAAAGAACCACAGGGGTGGTAAAATCTTCAAGCTCCGCCAAAAACAAAAGGACGTAATAAGCCGCAGGGCTAACCACCATCAAAATGAAAATCACCAACAGCGGATAATACATCAACGACGGCTTACCCTGTCTCTGCTTTTTAAACACCCGTTTCATTCCCCCAGATCATGACGTGTAACTGCGGCAACACGCGCGCGGCATACCACTGATCCGCGTTTGTCTTCTCCACCAGCCAGAGCAGACGCGCGCGCATATCCGCCATATCAATGGGCGGGTTCTCCTCCTCAATTGTCGCAATCTCGGGGTTACAGGGCTGCAGATAAACGGGCAGGGCGGGGTGCAAGGCCGCAACGTCACGCGCAAAATCATAATCCGCATCATCCGCCACCACGAATTTCAGGCTCACATCCGCAACATCTCCTGCTGCATCCACGCAAGCCTGCAGGGCATCCGCATCAAAATCCATCCCGCTGCTCGGCGGCTTCGGCGAAAGAGTCAGCGCATCAAGCTGTGAAAACCACTCTTGCGCAATCGAGCCCTGCGTCTCCATCGTAAAGCGATAGCCCTTCTTCTGCCCCAACGCGATCAACGCCCCAAGCGGTTGTATCGCAGGGTTCCCACCCGACAGCGTCACCATCAACGGCGCGCCGCCCGACAGCCGCTCCACCTCATCCATAATCTCCGCTGCATCCATCGGTTTCCAATCATGGCGAAAGCTGTTATCCACCGCATGAATCGTATCACACCAGCTACAGCGGAAATCACACCCGCCCGTACGCACAAACACCGTAGGCAGGCCGATCAACGCCCCCTCCCCCTGAACGGTCGGCCCAAAAATCTCCGATACACGAATGGTTTGTGTCATTCTTGCTTTCTTCTCGAAATCTAATCCTACGTGTCTCTAACCGAGCTTGTGAAGGTTAGATCTTTAAAGAGACTCCCGATACTCCGCCCAGATTTTGGGTGTTTCCTGCACACGTACGGCGCGCACCTCGGGCCATCGCGCTTTGCACCAATCATAAAAATGCTTGGCCAGGCATTCCGTCGAAACCTTATCATCGCCCACAACATCATTGAGCAGGCGGTGATCAAAATTATCATCAATATAGCGTTTAAACGTATCAAGATCCTTGATATCACGCACAAATCCGGCCTCATTCACCGTTTCACTGCTCATTTCAACATGCACCTCGTAATTATGGCCATGCATACGCTTGCACGGATGCCCGTCTTTGAGCGCAGGCACATGATGCGCGGCAGAGAAATGGAAAGATTTAGAAATAATATACATCGTTATGCACTTGTCCTTTCGCTAAAGTCTTTATCCGCAATGGCTTTCATCCAGTATTCTGCATCGTCGTAAACCGTCGGGTCGTCCACCCCAGCCAGATGGAACGCCTCGCGTCGCTCCACACACGTTCCGCATCGCCCGCAATGCACATCACCGCCCTTATAACATGACCACGTATCTGCAAACGGTACGTTCAGTTTCGCGCCCTCCGCGGCGATATCGGCCTTGCTAATGTTCAAAAACGGCGTATAGAGATCGATATCCGCCACATCCTCCAACGCGAAATCCTGCATCCGCGCAAACGCGGAGATAAAATCAGGCCGACAATCAGGATAGATGAAATGATCACCGCCATGCACCGCCGTCGCCACCCGAGCCGCCCCGCGAGAGGCCGCAATGCCATAAGCGATGGTCAGCATGATCGCATTTCGGTTCGGCACCACCGTAATCTTCATCGAGTCCTGCGCGTAATGCCCGTCGGGCACATCGACATCATCCGTCAGTGCAGAGCCGCTGAGCAACGCACCAATCGCGGAAATATCAACCACATCATGCCGCGTACCCAAGGCCTTCGCCGCCCGCGCCGCATACTCCAACTCGCACTTATGTCGCTGTCCGTAATCAAAAGAAACAAGCCCCGCAAGCTCCCCCGCCGCCGCGCATTTATAAGCGAGCGTCACGGAATCCAAACCGCCGGAGCAGATAACCAGAGTTTTCATGTCTGTCGTCCTTGTTTTATTAAATGGGGTAGGCTGCGACCCATCCTTGAAGACCAACCTCCAAGTGCGGCTTGTATAACAAAGTTTTTTGGAAAATGAAAGTTTAGTTTTCTTGTCTATATGGGGGTGCGCTGATACTATGTTAAATTATGAGCGAAGAAGACCGAAGCATTGTCAGACGTTTTAAAGATGTAGAGCAAACGCCGTTCTCTCGCAATCTCACCGCACTCGACTCCCAACAAATGGACATGCTGATCGCGCCGAATGAAAGCGCGTCCGATTTATTGCCCGACCGCGCACGCATCGTGATCAAAGCGCTAAACGCGTTGGATATCGAAGATGATTTCGAAAAAAGCATGGCTCGACAAGGCGCATATCGCGAACTGTCCGATGCAAAGGCCTATTCCGTGCGCGAAGCCTTGGCGCAAGTAGAAGATTTGGAAATAGGGTTGCAGGAAAAACTAGCAGGTGATGATCATTTCGCCGTGCGCAAAGCCGTCGCCGCAAACACCAATTTCGATTTGGATTTAAGATTATCACTCAATGATGACCCCATCGAGGCCGTCCGCGATGCCGCCCCAAGCGCGGTAAAGTCAGGCGATTTAGACGCTGACATTGACGAAGAGGAGCCTGACACCCCAAGACCAAGCGCCGCCGCAGACCAAGACGGCATGACTTTGCATTAAAAAAAACTTAGCGGCGATCCCGCATTTTCTCCCACAACGGATCAGAAAGTTCTCCCAGTAAAGCCTTATGCGCGGCCAATTCTTCTGCGCTGGGCGTGAATGTCCGTGGCTCGCGATAGGGGCGCTCCGCCGTTCCGCCTGATGCCCCACCCGCGCTGCGTCCGACGCTCTCATCCACAAGGCCGAGGCCGCGTTGCCGCCCGCCGAGCAACTCCAGATACACCTCTGCCAGCAATTCAGAATCGAGCAAAGCGCCGTGATACGTACGGCTGGTATTATCAATCTCAAACCGCCGACACAGCGCATCCAGATTGGCGGGCGAGCCGGGAAATTTATCGCGCGCAATCAGCAGCGTATCCACCACCCGATCCCATGACAGCGGCTTATGCCCCACCGCCTCCAGCTCGAAATTCAGGAACTTCATATCAAATTCGGCGTTATGAATAACCAGCTTGGAATCATCGCCGATAAAATCGGTAAAGTCGGTGTAAACTTGCGAAAAAACGGGCTTATCTTTCAGGAATTCATTGGTAATTCCGTGAATGGCAATCGCCTCTGACGGCACCTCCCGCTCGGGGTTGATATAAAGCTGACACGTCCGTCCCGTCGGCAAATGGTTGACCATCTCCACCGCACCAATCTCAATGATGCGATCCCCCGTAAACGGATCAAACCCCGTCGTTTCTGTATCAAGTGCAATTTCTCTAACCATGAATGCAGTATGCGATAAATTTACCGCCCATGCCAATACTTACTTAAGAACATTTGGGCTCACAGAGAGAGTAAAAGTTTTAGAGCATTTGAAAAGCTCTTACCGTCTCCATGATTGCAATTGCTATTATAAAAAGGATACCAAAAAACATAATGATCACACCTATCTTGACTCTAGGGCGCAGGTGATCTGGATATAGCCTCATAAGCTCATCAACGATGCCATCTATTATAAAATTAAACATTTTCATATTCTTAATATCAATGGTACTGAGTATATTTGTCAACGCATGTGTAAAATAGCCTGAAATCAATATATTCCGCATTTTTCTTGACACATCCGCGCAACCCTGTCATATCTCCACCCGCAGTTCGGGCATGGGCCCGCATAAACAGGGCTTTTCTTGACATACATATGTCTTTCACAAAAAGTTCGGTTTTTCGATCTGGCGAGCGGCGCTTAATTATACAAAAAAGCGCCAAAGAGTATCGCCTTAAATCACAATCGAATGCACCGGCACTAAGGCCGAATTTTTTAAAAAAATGTGAAAGACAATGAGAGAAGACCTATGCAAAGTTTTAACGAACTTGGCCTGCATCCTGTGCTTGCCACCTCCCTAAAACACATGAAATATGAAACGCCAACCCCAATTCAGGCGCAAGCCATCCCGCTCGCCATGGACGGGCGCGACATTATGGGTTCTGCCCAGACCGGAACGGGTAAAACCGCCGCCTTCGCAATTCCCCTAATCCAAGCGTTGTTGGATGATGAACGTAAATCCGCCCTTGTCATGACCCCAACGCGCGAGCTTGGGAAGCAGGTGATGGAAATCATGCGTCAATTGATTGGCCCAAAGGGTAAAATCAAAACCGCTTTTTTAATCGGCGGTGAATCCATGCACAAACAAACCGCGCACCTTAACCGTCGCCCACGTCTGATCGTCGGCACACCGGGGCGCATCAATGACCACCGCGAGCGTGGAAATTTAAACCTCGATCAAACATCCTTCCTTGTGTTGGATGAAACTGACCGTATGCTTGATATGGGTTTCAGCATTCAGATTGACAAAATTATCAAATATATGCCGCGCGAGCGTCAAACCCTTATGTTCTCGGCCACAATGCCGAAAAACATCCTGCAAATGGCAGATAAATACCTAAACAATCCACAGCGTATCGCCGTCGGCGGCAGCAACAACACCGCCGCCAATATCGACCAGAAAATCATTCGCATCGACCAAGATAAAAAGTTCGGCGCGTTGTGTGAAGAGTTGGAACAGCGCTCTGGCTCTGTCATTGTGTTCGTGAAAACAAAACGCAACGCAGACCGTTTGGCGAAAAAACTAAGCGGCGGCGCATTCGATGCCGAGGCTATCCACGGTGATTTGAAACAAAATAAACGTGAACGCGTGATCCAAGCCTATCGCAACCAAAAATTCCGCATTTTGGTCGGAACGGACGTTGTTGCCCGTGGCCTTGACGTGCCGCACGTGGAACATGTCATCAATTACGACCTTCCGCAAATGCCGGAGGACTACATCCACCGCATTGGTCGTACAGGCCGTGCTGGCGCAAAGGGGAATTCCCTGTGCTTGATCGCACCGCAGGACGGGCGCAAATGGCGCGCGATTGAAAATCTAATCGACCCTGACTCAAAAGACACCGATGGCGCATTTGGTGATGCAAAGCCGGGCAAAAAAGGTGGCGGAAAACGCGGCAAAGGCGGACATAAGAAAAAACCCTACGGCGCGAAAGACAACAAATTCGGTGACAAGCGCGGCACGTTTAAAAAAGACGGCCCGAAAAAAGAGGGCTTCAAAAAACGCCGCAGACCTGATGGCGAAAACGGCCAATCCGCGAGCGGGGAGTGGAAAGAGTCGCGCCGCAAACCGGTGCGCGATGAAAATGGCGGTGAAAACCGTAAAAAGCCCGCGCACAAAAAATCAACTAAGCGCAGCCGTAATTTCTCCGAAAATAAAGGCGGCGAATTCAAGGCGGCCTATAAGACAAAAGGCAAACCGTCAGCAAAGCCAAACAAAAACGGCGGCAACCAACCCCGCCGCCGCAAAGCCGCTTAAAACAAAGCGTCAGACAAAACACCAAAACGCCGCCCCACCGCGGCGTTTTTTTGTTATGATATCTTCGTTAAGCGCGAGCAAGGTAAAAGCATGGAACGAAATAAGTATAATTTCATCACAATATTTGGAACGCTTTTAATAACTTACATTTTTATCATTCCATTATGTTTGTTTGTTATTTTTATATATTCAGAAATGGGAAGCGATCATTATTTCGCAAATCTGCATATGAAAACCGATTTACCTGATCAGATAAACCTTAGAGCCACGCACGAAACGAGCTTGTTTCACGAAACACATATAAGCGACAAAGAATTAGAAGATATTATTCTAAACAAAAGATCAGGCGACTATTTCTGGGGCGATGATAAAATGATTGTTGTAAGGGGGATTAAAAGGGACAAATATTTTAAATCATACGCGTACAGCTTGTTTGTTGCTGAAACGGCACAAAAAGCTATACTAATAAAACATGGCATGAACTTCAAAAGTTTGTGCGGCCAAGTATTTCTACCTAATGAAATGAGGTACGATGAAACCCTTCCAACATCCGTTTCTTCAACATTTAAAACGGTGGAATTTTCAAACTTTAAAAATGCTGAATTTTACCGAGGCTATTATGATACAGACGGCCATAGTTTGTTGCCTGAAGTATGCTTTCGCGGCAAACGCAGCCCGTTTCCTGTTGGGCCCTATACGCCTACTCAATCAATAGTATTTGAGCTGATCCTATTTTTATATCATCCGATAGAGATAATTCAAAAAACGTTATCCGATTAAACCACCCAAAACCCGCGGCAGCATATTAGGTAAGTCGCTCGCCACAAGCCCTGCGCCAAACGCCTCTGCCGCTGCGCCGTGTAGCCAGACCGCCGCGGCTGACGCTTCAAACGCAGGCATGCCTTGCGCGAGCAATCCCGCAATCATCCCCGCCAACACATCCCCGCTGCCCGCCGTGGCGAGCGTGGGCGGCGCGTTTTCATTGATAACCAAACGCCCGTCAGGGGCGGCAATCACCGTCCGCGATCCCTTTAAAACAACATGCGCATTGATCATACGTGCGGCCTCAACCGCCCGTTCCTCCCGCGTGCCGTCCACATCAGGAAACACCCGCGCAAATTCCCCCTCATGAGGAGTCAAAACGTAAGATGGAGGCAGCCGCTTCGGCAGAACTTCAGGCTTTAGCGCATCCGCATCCAAAACGGTGGGCACATCCCGATCAAAATCAGGCGTAACCGCCAACCCGCCAGAGCCATAGAGCCGCGCGCTCACCCGATCATCCCACCAATCCAAATCATCGCGCACCATGATATGCGCAGGCAAAGCGGCCTTATAAACCGCAGCGACATCAGAGCCGCACAGAACGCTCACCAGACCCGCGCCCATACGCGCACAGGCCGCCGCCGCCAGTCGCGTCGCCCCCGTTAACGCAGGCGCACCATAAATCACCGCATGCCCGTGGTCATATTTATGCGCATCTAGTCCCTTAACAGGCAATTTATCTTGCCATAATTTAGGCGAGTTAATCTCCATCACTGCTCCTTTTAAAAACGCACTAAAAAACCGCCGTCCGCAGCCACAGCATCAGCGGAATAAACGCCAGCGCCAAAATCGTGGTAATCAACACCATGCAAGAGGTCAGCGCAGGGTGCAAATTCAACTGCGCGGCATAGGCCACCGTGTTCGCCGCCAACGGGCACGCACAAATCAGAATAATCAGCATATGGATCGTGTCGGGCAACAGCTGCAGCACCGTCAAATCAACAAACACCCAGATAAACCCAAGCAAAGGCCACATCAGGTAACGCATCAACACCACACCCGCAAAGAACGAGGCATCAAAACGAAACCGATCCATCGTCGCCAGGCCGGAGCCGATAATCATCATCCCCAGCACGATCATCGCGCCCGTAAACCGCTCCCAATATTCCAGCGCGATCGGCGGTAAATCAAACCCCGCCATGTTCACTGCCAATCCCGCCAACGCGCCATAAATAATCGGCAGGCGCGCCACCCGCCGCAAACTATCCATAAAGGTAAAATCCCCGCGCACTGCAAAGAAATACCCGAGCGTACAATCCAGCACGAACAGCGAAAACACCATCATCATATAAACGCTCAGCCACTCCTGCCCCGCCAGCGCCAGCGCAATCGGCACGCCGAAATAGGTGGCATTCGAACTCACCCCCAACATGCCGAGCAGATTATGCCGCTTGTCATGCTCCCCCCACACTTTGCGAGAGATCAGATACCCCGTGGTCGAGGTGATAATCGAGATGGAGGCAATAATTAAGGGCGGCAGGAAATACTCCGCCGTAAAATCCATCGTCCCCGTCGCCCCGAACATCACGACAGGGAGCAGGGCGTACAGCATCAGCGTCGCAATCGGCTTCACATCTAAATCGGTCGTCTTACCAATGATAAAGCCGAGCAGAATAAGCCCGTACAGCGGAATAACATTCAGAATAAGCGTTTGAAAAATCATAAATTGTTTCGGCTCTTAGCGGGTTTAAAAAAATCACCCCTACCGCTTACCCGCGAAACACCGCGCGCGCAAGCCCCAACCTGTTGTGCAACGCACCTCACGCAGCGCAAACCGCATGGCTTAGGCTGGCGTTACTGAACTTTAAACCCCGTTAATCTTTTGAGCCTTTGTCTTTCTTTCGGGGTAAATGACTCCCAACGGTCTGTAATGTCTTGCTTGAAATTTTTCGGAAGATACTGATCAACGCGCCCCCAACTAACGGGTGCGTCTGTTATCTCAATATGTATTGATTTCAGCTTTACACCTTCTCCCAAAACCACGCTAATTTTATCTGGATGCAAGCCTCTAATTGATTGTAGCTCATTCATATTTTCAAATACTATAAAACCAGTTGGCAGTCTTTGGATTTCAGATTTTTGCCCTTTAGGTAAAGAGCTATAGAATCTCAACTTTTGAGTCGTATCTAAATGCTTCCCCTCAGGGAAAGCATTAATAACTTCCTCCCAAGAGTCTGCGGTGATCTGAGAAAATAAAATTCCTCTTTCGCCAAGGTCAATTGCAACAGCCTCACCTTTAACGACGTATGATATTTCTGGAATCGACATAAAACCAAGCGTGATAGCCTTTTTCGCATGGAACTGCCGCACCGCGTATCCACTTTTCACGCCCTCGGGCGTGTCAATGTTAATTGTAACTTTGTAATTCACTGTCGCACTCGGCCACAAAAAATAACACCCGCTAAGGAAAAACAGCGAAAAAACGAACAGCAATATCGATACAAACCGCGGCATCACGAATAAATCTCGATCTCTTCGAACGGGGGCGCGTCCTCCGCATCGCCGCGCATCTCTGCGCGTAGCTCTTCCACCATCTGCCGCACCTGCCGCATGGAATGGGCGCGACCTAACCCCGTTTCGATGATGTAATCACTGCGCCTGCGTTTTTCCGCATCGGGCATCTGCCGCGCGAGGATATCGGCAAACTTCTCCGCGCTCATCCCCGGTCGCGCCATCACCCGCTGTTTCTGCAGAAAATACGGCGCGCTGGCGCACACCACCTTATCCACGCGGGCGTCTGAACCCGTTTCAAACAGCAACGGAATATCCAAACACACGATTATACGCCCTTTCGCGCGATGCTCTGCAATAAATTCGGCCTGCTTCATACGCACCAGCGGATGCAGAATGGATTCCAGATAGGCCCGCTTCTCATCATCGGCAAAAATAATTTTCCCGAACGCTGCGCGGTCAAATTCCTTAGTTTTGCGCACATAAATCTCAGGATATTCGAAGTAGGGAAACGCCGCCGCAATCGCCGGGCGCGCCTCGCCTTTCAGCGACATGAGTTGATGCACCGCGTGGTCGGCCTCATGCACGGGCACGCCATGATGAGCCAGCATCGCCCCCACGGTTGACTTTCCCATCGCAATAGAGCCTGTTAATCCTAAAACAATCATGATTAAGATATAGCGTGAATGAGACAGACAGGGAAGCACATGCACACGATTTTATGCGATATAGACGGCACGCTGGCCGATATTGAACACCGCCGCCACTTTGTGCGCGGGGAGAAAGAAGAGCAAGACTGGAAGAGCTTTAACGAGAGGATGGGCGATGACACACCGAACGCGCCCGTGGTCGCGCTCTATAAAACCCTGTGGGAGAGCGGCGCGTATGAGATTATTCTGGTCACAGGCAGAAACGAGAGCAGTCGTAAGGTCACCGAACAATGGCTGATCTGGAACGAAATTCCCTTTGATAGAATGCTAATGCGGGGCGATAAAGACCACCGCGCCGACCACATCGTGAAGGAACAAATTCTGCAAACCCTGCAGGCCGAGGGCAAAACCATCCTTTTCACCATCGATGACCGCCAGCAAGTCGTCGATATGTGGCGCAAACACGGCATCACCTGCCTGCAATGCGACGTCGGCGATTTTTAAAGGAGTCTATATCAGGGAGCGTTTAGGGCCGCGCGAAAACAGCAGGAGAAGCGGCTTGCGCCCCCATCGCGGCAGAGGCAACCAGAGCCTGTTCATCAGGCGTACCGGCTGTTGGCTCAGCCGCGCTTGCATCTGCCTCAATATGCTGGTTGTAAATATCAAGCGCGTTTTGTAATCCGACGCGTTCATCCGCATCCATCCCGTTCACGCTCATCTCAAATGCGTCATGCGTGTCTTGCGCCTTTTCTACGAAATAGGCGGCCTGATCAGGGTCGTTCGCCGTCGCGGCCTGCGCCTCAAAATACTCTGCCCGCGCTTTTAATTCAATCAGGGGCATCACATCCTCGCGCGCGTTTAGAACCACGTGAACGCCCGTCAGCTCTCGCGCCGTCGCATCGCGCACATCCACCGAAGGAAGGGAGTCATACAAACGCTGCCGCGCGTCCAAATCCCCTGTAACACTATCGGCAACATGATCCAGCCCGCGCGTTGTGTTGTCATATGCATACGCCGCCCCATCCACGGTTTGCTCCGCACTGTAAAACGCGATATCCATACTGGCATCGGCAACATCATAAACCAGCGAAGACGGGCGTAACGCCTCACGCAAAGACGGGTCAACATCATACTTATCCGCCCATTGCGCATAAGCAACCTGAACACCGATCTCAGTCAGCGGCGTAGGGTCAAAATTCTTACCAACATGCCCGTACATTAAGGCTTGATAATCGTCCACAGCCTCTGGCGGTAAAGCACCATTTTGCACGGCCTCGTTGATTTTTCCGCCCAATTCCGATGCTTCCGCACTATCCATGCCAAGCCCCATAAACAACATCACCGGCCCGCCGTAATTCACCGCCACCTTGCCGACAGGTTTAAGAACGTCAGAGGCAGTATTAAAGACAGTTTGAAACATACTTGCCTTTGGCGGTTCCATGGTATCTAAAACTGGTTTTAAATCTTCATGGGCGCGAATAAAATCACGATCAAGATGCGGCGCATCCATATCACGCGCAAATCCCAACGGGGAAAATCGCGCCATATAGGCCTCTGACGTATGTTGAACAAAGTTTCTGTTCAACTGGGTGTACGCATCGGCCATTGGCGCGCCATCAGGCAAACCTTGGGCAATCTCAGCCAGCCGATCAACATAAACTTGCCGCGGCAGGCCGTTAATCCGTTCCACATCCGCGTTATCAAGCAAAGCAGGAAGCTCGGTTTGCACAAAAACGCGGTTCGCATCCGCATGCGGCGTAACCGTTACCACATCGCCGCGCGCATTCTCCGCAAAGCCACGCGATATATCATCCCACAATCCCGGCTGCCGCACCCCATCTTCCATGTAGCCGTGGAGAACTTTATTTGCATCTAATGTGGAACCTTCTTCAATAAGCGCATCTTCTAAAAGACCTTCAAACTGTGTCCGCTCAATCAACTGCGACCCGCGTGTGTCACCAATCGTCACAAATCGGTCTTGCGTCTCCACCAGCTGTTGTGTGTATTTTTGATAAGGTACATCATTTTCGGCGTGAATTTTGGCACTCCCAAAAATATACCCGTTTGGCAGTGATCCATCTGGATATGCGACATCATGTGGTAAAGACTGTAACGCGTCAACGAGATCCTGTGATGGAATATACTGGTTCTCTGTGACCGCCCCTAAAGCTTGGGCAATTCCCGCAATGTTGCCATGCGCATTTTTAAGAAACTCTAAATGTTGTTCTGAAACCCGTTCCATATTAAGCTCCCTTTAAAGCTGCATTCGAAAATTCGACATCAACCTGTCCTGTCCGCTCTGCGCTCTGGTCAGATCCATAAACAATCAGAGCGTCCTCAATAACATCCAGAACAGCCCGTTTCGTTTCTAGAAAGCCCTCCGGTATGTCTAAGCAAGAAACTTTCTTTAAAAGATCAAATTTCCAGTTATTTTCCGTTTTGTGCTGGTCAAGATTAATTGTTTCGCACCGAAATTTAATAATCTGCCCGTGCCATTCCAACGTATAAGGTACTTCCGGATCAGGTGATCCAGGAATTTTACGCATCACAATATTTCGCTCGCGATCAATCGTTTTATGATCCCCTCTTTTTGTTCTGTCATTAACAAACGGCATATTCATTTTCCCTCAAATCCACACGGTTAAAACAATTTATATTGTCTTTTTTAAAAAATACAACTTTAACGCATCAATCAAATCTTGCGACGGGATATACAGGCTGTCGTGCCCCCAAAGCCTTGGCGATCTCAGCAATATTGCCGTGTGCATTTCTAAGATATTCGAGATGCTGCTGCGGGATGTGATCCGCCATACGAACGTAGGTTGAGGGGGCAACATCCAGATTATTCGCAACCGCATAGGCCTCACTATGCCCGCGAATGTTATTGACGGGCTTAATCACCTCATCCTGCTCCCACCCCCGCCCGGGGCGATTTTCATTGCCAAGAACACGGTTTTGAACCGTACTCTCCGGGTTATTAGGGTTTCGCAAATACATTTCGGGCCGTGCATTAATATCATCGATCAGTCCCTGCACCGCGCCGCGAATACCATCGGGCGTTGCGTTTTCGATTTCTCGGAAAGCAAATGGGCCTGAGTCATAGGATGCAGATCTCAGGTCTCGAGCAAAGTTTTGCGGTGTTGCCTCATACCGAAAAACTGTCCCTAAGTCACGATCACCGTTGCGGGGTGAAAAACTGACAACGATATTATCATCAGGATTATAAAGCTGGACGGCTCCGTCAATGGGCGATATGTATCCAACTGTATTGGGGTGATCCAAAAAACGATTTTGAATATAATGCGCCATGTCATCAGGCGTTTCGATATTTAAGTTTGGGAAAAGGTTTGGATCAAGAGCATTACCATACCGATCAACATCGCTTGTAAAGGCATTCACACCCTTTAATGCAGATCTTTCACGATCATCCCCCAAAACATGCTTATTAATCGCATGCCCTTGCGTTATGTACTCAATGTAACTATCTAATGTCAAAGGTGGTGTAGCATTAGTCATCATCTACGCCTTTCTTAACTCTTAAAACGAGCATGTCAGTGTAACCATATATATTGTGTGTTATGATCTCAATATCATCGTGCAAGCGGCAAAAAATGGGAACAGATTTATATATTCCTTCATTCGGAAGATGGCCAAAAGCGTTGAAGATAGAAGATATGCGTAAAAAATAAAAATTCGGCACAACCAGTTTATCACTATCAATTTGCTTGGCGATTTCATCACGCATCAGGCCGGTTTCATACTCGGGAATCATGATGTAAACATCCTGCCGCCCATCGCCCTGAATATAATCCAGAAACTCGACCAGATGCCTCTTCCATTCCGGCGAAACTGCGCACGTCACAACATCACCCTCCACAGATTCCAACACCATCTGCGGCTCTAAAATCATATCTATCTGCGCTTGTTCATCCGCCATCACACACATCCATAAATTGAAAAAACACTATACTCACACTTCGGTGCTAAAGCAAAATTCTGATCCGCCATATCATAAGGCGTTTTGTTTTATAACAGAATAAAATTTTATCGACCGTTCCCGGGAGGGCCGAACCCGAATGTGGCCTCAGACGACGCATCGACAGTCTCGGCCTGCGCACCGCCTTGCCCCTCATTACGATAATAATAAAGCGAATCCGCATCTGTTGCCTCAGGCGCAGGGTCTTGCTTGGCCTGTTCGATAATTTTATGCTGCTCCATCTCACTGACAATCGTTCGAATGCGCTGGTTAACCTCTACTGCTGTTAATCCTTCTGCTTCCATACCCTCAATCGAAACAGACGGCTCCCATCCGTTCGGCAGCAAAATCCGCCCGTCCCCCGGGGCAAAAACACTCTCCAGCTCAGGCGTGTATTCAAGGCCAGCCGCCTCAACCAGCGTGCGCACAACCGAATTCGAATTTTGCGAATCTTGAACAATATCAGCAAAAACATAAGGTAAATTCTGATCATTCATAAAATCAGCCGCCTCCAACATCTGCAGCAGCTTTTCACCAACCTCAATCGCGCTGCCTTCAAAAATCATGATATCGGTTGCAGGCTCACCATCGGTTAGCAAAACTTCCTTATCATGGGCAAAGGCGCGTAACGTGTTGGCCTGCGGGTCAATGGCAAAGCTCTGCGCTTCGCCCGTCTCACGATTGACGGCAATTCCTTGTATGGTGAAAATAGCCTCGCCCTCAGGGTCACGAAAAACAACCGCATTATGCACCGCGCCAAACGTTAAGGGGTGGTCAAGGTCAACCCCAACCACAGATATGGAATATTGATCGTTCTCTGCTGTATCCGCCATATTTCACCCGCATCGTTATTATTCTCGATGATCTTATGAAAACTATAATACAAAACCGCACGCCCCGTCAAAACAAAGCTACTTGTCCTGCTCCATCGCCTCCAACGTCAACGCCCGATACTTTTTCGCATCGTTGAAGACAGCTTTTTGTTCTGGCTTAAGATGCCGCGATTGAGGAACGTTAAGTCGAGTTCCTTTGCCTTTGACAGGTAAAGGCTCTATAGCGGCAAGCCTTTCTTCTTCTTTCTCATAAGTCTCAACAACTTGTTTGAATATCTCCAAAGCCAAGTCATAGTTTTCTTGTTTATAATACAGCTTGCCAATAGCTAGCTTTAAGTACTGGCCACCAATATCAATATTATCCATTTCATCTAAAGTTATGGGCGCATGAGAGGTTACTGTATCAGGAAAGAAAATAGCCGATCTATAAGCGTGGAAGGCTTCAGGGAAGGCGTTATATTCCCCGTGGAAATCGCCTTTAGACGTAAAAACTCCTCGTTTTGAGTTTGGCGTGACAAACGGGAAATCCAGATACTCATGCGGTGTTTTCGTTGCAGAAAGCATCCTCTCGTAAAGCTCAGAAACCACTCTGTATTTCTCAAGCGGAAGCCAGTCTGTAACATTATATGCCGAACCACTACACGGAGCCCAAACATATTCGTCAATATAACCTTTGTTCAAAAAAAGATAGCGCTTATCTCCCATTTTGAAATTTATGCTGATACCAGGGATTGATGCTGGAACTGGTTTCCCTTTAATGTAGCTCGTTACCCTATCCGTATCATTATGATAAACATCGACAAAATCCGAAATCGGGCCTTTATATTTCTCTATAACTTTGAACCGCGTAACCCTCGGTGGCGTTTTGTACGTATCTGTTTTAACTTTGTCTTCTTCTGGAACTTTCTGGGTCGAAACGGCCTCGCCATAAAAAATGGCCTCATAATCATAAATCGGATCGGGGTTCTTTTCACAACTCAACGCAAACGCATCACCGCTTGCCAAAACCGCCAGCGCCAAAATCACAAAAAAACGCATGAAACTCCCCCCTCAAAACGAGCCCTACAAAATAAACTTGCTCAAATCTGCGCTCTTCACAAGGCTTTCGACATTCTCGCGCACGTAATCGGCTGTTATCGTAATCGTCTCCCCGCCGCGGTCGCTCGCGGTAAAGCTGATTTCCTCCAGTAATTTTTCCATCACCGTATGCAGGCGCCGCGCGCCGATATTCTCCACCTGCTCATTCACTTCAAAAGACAGGCGGGCAATCTCGTCAATCGCCTCTTCTTCAAACTCCAGAGTCACATTCTCTGTTGCAATCAACGCCTCATATTGCTTGATCAAACTCGCCTCGGTGTCTTTCAAAATCAGCTTGAAATCCTCCACCGTCAGCGCGCGTAACTCCACCCGAATGGGAAGGCGCCCCTGCAATTCCGCGAGCAGATCAGACGGCTTCGCATAATGAAACGCGCCGCTGGTGATAAACAGCATATGGTCAGTCTTCACAATGCCGTGCTTGGTCGTCACCGTCGTGCCCTCAATCAGCGGCAGCA
>CAZPMH010000023.1:0-32336 GCA_964587815.1 uncultured Micavibrio sp. | reverse complement strand
TGCGCCTTACGCAGCTTCGATGCCGCAACCATCTTCATGGCTGACGTAATCTTCCGCGTAGACTTAACGGACTTAATGCGATCGCGATAATCTCTTAAACTCGGCATACTACCTCTTTAATTCAAAAAATGAGCGTGGCGTTCGGTAACGTTTAAAAGAAAACGACATTAAGCCGCTTCCTGCTCCTGAACACTTTCAAAACCCTTTGTAAAATCATCTAAGAATGACTTCAACTGGGCTTCCAACTCATCAGTGATCTTTTTCTCGTCACGAATACCGTCAAGAATATTCGCACCTGAACTACGTAGCGCTTCAAGCAACTTTTGCTCATAATTCTCAACCTGATCAAGCGCCACGTCATCAAGATACCCTTTCGTACCTGCGAAAATAACGGCAACTTGCTCTTGTACGGCCAATGGCTGATATTGCGGTTGCTTCAAAAGCAACGTCAAACGCGCACCACGCGCCAACAATTTCTGTGTTGCAGGGTCAAGGTCTGACGCAAACTGCGCAAACGCTTCCATCTCACGATACTGCGCAAGCTCCAACTTAATCGAACCCGCAACCTGTTTCATCGCCTTAATCTGCGCCGCTGAACCAACACGGGACACGGACGCACCAACATCAATCGCCGGACGAATACCTTTGAAGAACAAGCCTGTCTCAAGGAAGATCTGACCGTCCGTAATCGAAATCACGTTTGTCGGAATATAAGCGGAAATATCACCACCCTGTGTTTCAATCACAGGCAACGCCGTCATCGACCCGCCACCATGCTCGTCGGAAAGCTTACACGCGCGCTCCAAAAGACGGGAGTGAATGTAGAAAACGTCACCCGGGTACGCTTCACGACCCGGCGGACGACGAAGAAGCAAAGACATCTGACGATAAGCAACCGCCTGCTTAGACAAGTCATCATAAATCGCGAGGGAGTGCATACCGTTATCACGGAAATACTCACCCATACACGCACCACAATATGGCGCAAGGAACTGCAACGGCGCAGGATCAGAAGCCGTCGCCGCAACGATAATCGAATATTCCATCGCACCTTGCTCTTCCAATTCCTTCACAAGCTGCGCAACCGTTGAACGCTTCTGACCGATAGAGATATACACACAGTAAAGGTGCTCTTTCTCATTGTCAGATTCGTTAATGCGCTTCTGGTTGATAATCGTATCAACCGCAACCGCCGTCTTACCTGTCTGACGGTCACCAATAATTAATTCACGCTGACCACGACCAATCGGCACCAATGCATCAATCGCCTTCAAACCTGTTTGCATCGGCTCACTCACCGACTGACGCGGCATAATACCGGGCGCTTTAACTTCAATACGGCTCGACGCCTTGGCCTTGATCGGGCCTTTACCATCAATCGGGTTACCTAGCGGGTCAACAACACGGCCCAAAAGCTCACGCCCGACAGGAACTTCAATAATACGGCCTGTACGACGTACGATGTCACCTTCTTTGATCTCACGGTCATCGCCGAAAACCACGATACCGACATTATCAACCTCAAGGTTAAGAGCCATCCCCTTAACGCCGCTGGCAAATTCAACCATCTCACCGGCCTGAACATTATCAAGGCCGTACACGCGTGCAACACCGTCACCGATGGACAAAACCTGACCGATTTCCGCAATATCAGCTTGCGCGCCAAAATCGGCGATTTGTTTCTTTAAAATATCTGAAATTTCTGCAACACGAATTTCCATTACACGACCTCTTTTAAGTTTTGAGTAACATTTTGATTAGCTTCATTTCCAAGCTGCGCGCCTAAACGCTCCAACTTGCGGCGAACAGAATCATCCACCATATAGGCACCGATTGTAATAATCATACCGCCTAAAATTTCGGGTTCTACACTTGCGCTCAACGATATCGGCGCGCCAAGTGCAGCTTCAATATTCTTTTTAACATCAGCTTCCTGCTTGGCAAGCATCGGGATAGCGGTTTCGATCTTCACCTCAACCTCACCCGCGCGCTTCGCAACAGCCTTGAAATATGTCTCGATAATACCCGGCAACGCATTAAGACGGCCATTCTCGATCAACACCATAAGGAAATTCGTCGTCAGACCGTCAAGCTTCAGCTTTTTCGCCAAATCCTGAACAACACCCTTTTGCTCGCCTTTTCCATATGTAGGGGTAGAAATAAAATGCGCGAAATCTTCTGACTGAGACAAAACATCCTTCAACCCCGAAAGGTCATCAGATACTTTTTTCAACGATTTAGAAGACTCTGCTAAATCAATTAATGAACCGGCATAACGGGATAAAACGATGTCAGGGACATTAGAGAGTGAAGCCACGCTTTCTTTCCTTAAAAGTATCGCGTCAAATTACAATACGCGCATATTAACTATAACAATTTTTCGTAAGGAGAATTAGCACACCAACCCCGCACTGACAAGTGCGAACACGTTGATTTTTTAATTATTATAAAAAGCGAACGCTCGCGTTGCGTATTTCCTGCAAAACATAACCAAATAACGCTCTAAGCAGCCGGCGAACCCGGTATAAAAAACGAAAGAAGCTGCGGCGGCACAAGCTGCCAATCCATCAACTGATACTTCTCAGGGTATAAATACGCGGCAATGCCACGAAACAACAGAACGTGCGCCACATAAATCTCCAGCGTTCTGCGCCCGAAAAATTGGATGATAGAAATAACAGAGCCTGCCATAAAGCCGCGCGCTTGCGGATAAGTCTGCGCTTTAAAAAACCACAAAATCCAAGCAACAACGAAAAACCCGCCAAAAATCGACAAAGCCTGCGCATTCGATAAAACCGGAAACGAAATCGACTGTAATAAGGCAAAGGTAAAGAATGCGACGCCATAGAACAAACGAATGTAAATTGGCTCTATACGCTCGTAAAACTCGGCGCGGTAACGCACCATATGCCCGCACATCACAAACATCATCGCAATCGCGCCATATTCAAACATAATCGCCGTCGGCAAGGTCAGGAACAGCAATATTAAATACATCCCCCGCAATGTTTCTGCCGAATAAAAACTACGGGCAAAAACGCCCTGCCGCGCCCAGCGCATGACAATGATGGAAACAAGAATATTAAACGGCATGACATATTGCCCCATAATAACGGCAGAGCCTGCAATCAGAACCGCACCGATGACCAAAGGCCTGGTAATCTCTTCGGTTTTGGCATAGCCGATTAAAAAGAACCAAATCGGCACACACCAACGTCCGATAACGCGATACCACATTTCATCCGGGTAAAAGTGAAAGCCGATATGGTCGATAATCATCAAAACCACGGCGAGCATTTTAAGAAGGTCGTACGAGGTCAGCTCTTTCGGCAACACTTTCGCCGCCCCTGCAATCGTTTGGTCAGGCTGGCCTGTTTCCCCATCATCGTTAACACGTGCCTCTTCAACATGTGCGTCATCATCTTGTGTATCATTATTTTCTGAAACAGCATCAGACTCTGACATATATTCACTCTCCAAATTTTGTGCTTCATGTTTACAAAAAACATACTATACTTCGCCAACACACATTTGGATATTACTTTATGAGAACATTTCAACATACACTTTTGTTTTTCCTTATCATTCTGGTCGAAGGGTATGTTGTTTTATCAACCGAGTTGATCTTCATGCGCCAAACCGTGCCCTACACCGGTAGCGGTACGGACACAATATCCATCATCATCGCCGCCGTGCTTATGCCACTGGCCTTCGGATATCAACAGGGCGGAAAATTTAAACCGCATAAAATGTTCGGCATGTTCATTTCAACGCGGCGCAAGCTGATTATGAACATTCTGATCGCCTCAACAATCCTCGTCATCGGCATGAGCTATCGCTCTCTCTACTATTTCTTTGTCGTTGCGATGAACGCTGCAGAAATTGAAAACCGCCTGATTCAACTCTCATTATATTGCACGGCCTTTCTGGTCATTCCCGTCTATCTGCTGGGGCAAACCGTACCGCTGATCAGCAATTATTTCTCAAAAGAAAAACTCTCCAAAATCACGGGCCGCATTTTGTTCTTCTCAACCGTCGGCTCGTTTTTAGGCGCCGTGTTTTCAACAATCGTTGTGATGTCCGTGCTGGGCGTACACCACACCGTCACGCTGAATTTTGTTCTGCTCACATGCTTGGTCATATTATTGAGCAAGGATAAATTTTCAAAAGCCGCTCTCTACAGTATGGGCATCTGCTTCGTTGCGCTGCTCTTAAATTCAGATTACACACTCAGCCGCAACCGCGTCGCCGCGAATAACGAATACAATCTCGTGCAAGTGATATATAGTGACGGCGACAGGAACATGTTCATCAATCACAACGCCTCGTCAAAATATAATGATCGCCGCGAAAAACACAGATATGTTGAATTCGCCGAAGATATCGCGATCAAACCTATCCTCAACGCATCCCCGCCAAAAGAAATCCTGATCATCGGTGCGGGCGGCTTTACATTTGGCCACGAAGACAAACACAACACTTATACCTTCGTAGACATCGATGAAGATTTAAAAGACATTGCTGAGAAATACATTCTGCGTGAACCGATCGGCGAAAACAAAACATTCGTCGCAAAACCCGCACGCGGATTTATACACGAAACAGACAAAAAATTCGATGTCATCTATCTTGATGCCTATCGCGGCGGAGCGGCCATCCCCGAACAACTCGTCACACGCGAATTCTTTCAATCCGTCCGTGACCGATTGACGGATAATGGCGTTGTTATCGCCAACATGATCCTTTCCCCAAGCTTCGAAAACGAATACACGCGCAATGTCGATAATACATTCCGCTCGGTCTTTCCGCACTTTTCAAGGCACGTCATCCCGCCATTCGACCCCGCGACACCGCCGACACAATTAAAAGACAATCCGCACATGTATTTTTTATGGGACGAAGACCCGAAAAGACTGTCAAACGTGGCCTACATTTACAAACACAAAAAAGATTACGATATGGGCAAAGTCTACACCGACAATAAAAACACGTCATTCTTGGACAAAACCCAATAAAACGTCTGCCCAAAACCTTAAAGATTGCGCTTAGTAGCTTAGTAAAAGACGCCTTCTTTAATCAAAATAAATCGCATAAATTCGAACAAATCATAGCCAAGATAGAGCGCTAGCGACTTAAATAAAATCAGGTGCAAGACGTAAATTTCCAAAGTTCGCCGCCCGAACAATTGCAGAAAAGAAACGGCAACCCCCGGGAGGGACTGACTGACTTTGGTCAACTCCACAGGCTTGAAACGCATTAAAACCATGCCGACCAAAATTGAACCGCCCGCCACAAATGTAAACACATTGACCGAAAAGCCGAAATCAAGCTGCTGCTGCACAATGAAAATCAAGATCGAAAAAATCATATATTTCATAGGAAAGTCTTCACTCCACCCCATTTGTTTGACATGGTCGCTATTGCGTACAAAATACCCCGCCAAAGCCAGCATAAGCCCGACGCTGCCATATTCAGTTAAGAACATCGTTGGAAAACTTAAGATAACAAGGAAGATCGATATCCCGACCATCTTATAAAGGCTGCTCAAATGTAACTTGGCAGTGTAATCAAGAACAATACGTACGATAATCATGGTCACAAGCACATTTGCCCCCAAAACAGGCAAGCCAACCATAAAGTTCGCAAACAACAAAATCAGCGCGCCGAACCACATCGTAAACGGAATATCGCGCGTTCTGGCATACCCGATTAAAAAGAACCACATCGGCACACACAACCGCCCGACCGCACGGAACCAATCCTGTTCAGGGAAGAAGTAAGCACCCAAATGGTCAACAATCATCAGCAACACGGCCAATGTTTTTAACACATCGTAACTGGTCACTGTTTCGGGCAAGACATCTGTTTTTAAAAGTTTTTTCATCATAAAATTGGATCCTGAAAATACATATACCAATAAAGACTGTATCACGAGGCCAAAAAAAATCGAGCCACAAATTACCTTTTGACACGCAACGTCTCTAAAATTTATAATAATTCCATAACAATGTGATAATCGGGCCATGACGAAAGAAACCCCAAAATTTGAAAGATTAGAAGGCTTTCCAAAGGTTGCCGTCGTACAGTCTTTGGATGATTTCACGCTATGGCAACAACGCGCCGAACTGGGTATCAACACCATCATATGCCGTTACCCCGCAGACATGGATCATCTGCAAGATGTCTCGGACCGCCTTGTCCGCCACGCCAGAAGTTGGGACGCTGATGAATTCAACCCGCTTGTACACGACAACATGACCGCCCCGAACGCACTGCGCGCCCAATTTACAATTTACGAACATGGCTGGAGACCACCACCAACGCAGGAAGGAAAGGGTCTCCCCTATCCCAAAACGCCCGCTCAAATTCAGGCGATTGATATGGGGTTGGATAAGATTGTCTCAGACCTCACCCACACCTTTATCGTTAAGGCAGGTGCGTCACAGGGCAAAAGCATCTATTCCCTGCATGCACGTATCAATTCCGACTACCCCAGAAAACCACATAAACATGATGAAACCATCGCCATGTCGCTCACAGGTGAAGGTACGGTTATCTACGCTGATGAGGATTGCGAAAAAGGCTACACACTTCAGGCCGGCGAAGTCGCCCTCTTCGATGACACTGTCATGCATAACGGCCCTGAATATGATGAAAGCTGGGAAGAAGAACCGCGCGCCAACCTTATTATCGGCTAAACTATAAAAAGCCTCGCTATAAAAAACTCTGCGGGTCAATATCAATGTAAACGCGTACCGTTGACGGCACTTTGATGCCATTCACCCATTCAGAAACCGTCTTTTGCACATTAATCGCTTTATCCGCCCGCACCAGTAACCGATAACGATACCGCCCGCGAAGCCGCGCAAACGGCGCAGGCGCAGGCCCTAATGTTTGAATGCGCTTGCCGTCTTCCGTCATCCCCTGCGGTGAAGTCTTACCGAGTGCCTTGGCAACATCCAGAACTTGCGCTTCTTCACGCCCCGCAACAATAATCCCGACCAGCCGTGAATAAGGCGGCATCCCCGCACTCTCGCGCTCTTCTGCTTCCAAACTCAAAAACGCATCGCGCCCCGTGCTATCCGTGAAAGCCATCGCTTTCATAATCCGATGCTCAGGCATGTAGCTTTGCAACATCACACGCCCCTTTTTATCCTTCTCTCGCCCCGCGCGCCCCGCAACTTGCTGGAGCATCTGATAGGTACGCTCCGCCGCGCGCAAATCACCACCTTTTAAGCCTAAATCAGCATCCACCACACCAACAAAAGTCAGGTCAGGAAAATGATGCCCCTTCGCAATAATCTGCGTCCCGATAATAATATCCACCTCATGATTGATAATTTTATCAAGCAGCGCGCGCATATCCTCAGGCGTCTCCGCACTATCACTGGCAAGAATCAAAATCCGCGCATCAGGAAAATTCGCCTTCGCCTCCTCAAAAATGCGCTCCACACCGGGGCCACAGGCGGCAAAACTGTCACTATCATTGCAATCAGGGCAGGTTTTCGGAATCGCCGCATGAAACCCGCAATGATGGCAATGCAGCCGCCCCGATTTTCGATGCTCCACCAACCAAGCCGTGCAGCGCGGACACTCCATCCGATGCCCGCACGTTCGGCACAGTGTCAGCGGCGCATACCCGCGGCGATTCAAAAACAGTAAAGCTTGCTCGCCCTTATCCAACGTCTCCTGCACCGCATCCAAAACGGTCGGCGATAAAAAACATTGCCGCTCGGGCTTATCCTCACGCACATCAACCACGGAGATATCAGGAAGCGCCGCCCCACCATAACGCGCAGGCAACGCCAAATGATGATACCGCCCGTCCCACGCATTCATCATGGTTTCCAGCGACGGCGTGGCCGAAGCCAGAACAACAGGAATCTTCCCCAAATGCGCCCGCACCACCGCCATATCCCGCGCATGATAAATTACGCCGTCTTCCTGCTTATAGGCAGGGTCATGCTCCTCATCCACCACGATCAAACCCAAATCCTGATACGGCAAAAACAAGGCAGAGCGCGCACCCACAACAACGCGTGTATCTCCTTGCGCCACACCGCGCCACGTCGTCCGCCGTTGTGCAGGGGTCAGGTGAGAATGCCATAACGCAGGCGCACAACCAAACCGCGCCTTAAACCGCGCCAAAAAAGCATTCGACAGCGCAATCTCAGGCAACATCAAAACCACCTGTTTACCCGCCGCCAAAGCCTCCGCCACGGCTTCGAAATACACTTCCGTCTTACCCGCGCCTGTGACCCCGTCTAGCAAGAACGCCTTATAGCAACCGTCACGCACCGCCGCGCACATTTCCTGCGCCGCCGCATCCTGATCTTCTGATAATGTCGCGCGCGCGCCCTCAAGGTTAGGCGTCATACACGGCGCGGAGTTATAAACGCTCACCTCTTCCAGCCAGCCCTTATCCGCCATCCCGCGTACCACACCCGCACTGCAATCGGCTAAATCCGCAATTTCCGACGCGCCGCGCACCTGCCCGTCCGCCATCACCGCCCAGACGGCTTTGCGCTGCTCCGACACACCCTTTTCGGGCAGGCGTACATCCGCATTGCGACGATAACCCTGTGTAGGCTTCGGCGGATACAAACCCGCAGGTGCGCTCAAACTCATCTTCAGAACAAACCCCTTCGGCGAAAGCGTGTATTGCGCCACCCAATCCACAAACTCCCGCGCTTGCTTAGGCATCGGGTCGATGTCGTATTTAGAGACAATCGGCTTAATTTTCTTACGCGCGACATCACCCGCAGCCTCGCCCCAAACAACGCCCGCAATCTCACGATTCCCCAGCGGCACACACACATAATCACCTGCCGCCACATGCATACTATCAGGCACAGCGTAATCATACGCCTTATCAACGGGATATGGCACAAGAACGCTGACAACCTCACCCGTTGCAACCTCTTGCGCCTCTTGCTCTTCTTGAAAAAACGACCCCTGATCCATACCCCATATCTATCACGTAGAAAAAAACCGAGCCAGTCACAGAATAGTTTTTTGTTCCTTATTCGATCAAAACTGTGATATTTATATAGTCATGGATATTGGATTAAAATTAAAACAAGCTGCAGATAAACTTTTCGGAACAGATTACAGCGAGCCGAAGATCGCGCTGAATTCAACGCAAATGAAAGCCGGCCTGATTGATATGCGAAATAAGCTGGTATCCTATTCTGATAAACACGACTACGACACATTCAACGGCGTGCTATCCACCCTCGATATTCCTGACCAGATGACCGATGAACAAGTTCATGACGTTTTAACGGACCTGGTTGAAAAACTGACGCATCGCGGCTTTATCGACGAAGATATTCAAGCTGTCGGCCCTGAATTATTGGTCGCAACTATGATGCACGATATTGAAATCACACTGGCAAATACAGACACGGGTGAACTGGCATTAAACGCCATCCGCTTTGATCAAAACGCCGAACGATTCGCCAATGGCGGCCGCGTTATCAGCATGGCTGACTACACCGATGACGCCCCCGGCCACTAATTCTCAAACAGCATAAATCCCCCTTGCCCTGCCCCCGTAAAGCCTTTACGGTGCTTACTAATAAACACATTATTAAAAGTAACAGCTCACACGTAAGGGAATGAAAACATGAAGTTTTTTGTCGACACCGCTGACATTGATGAAATTAAAGATTTAGCCGCCACAGGCTTATTGGATGGGGTCACAACCAACCCGTCTCTGATAGCAAAATCAGGTCAGGAATTCATTCCTCTCATCAAGGAAATCTGCGATGTCGTCTCCGGCCCCGTCAGCGCAGAAGTCGCCGCAACCGACTACGAAACCATGCGCAAAGAAGCCGAAGTTTTAAGAAAAATCGCCGACCACGTCGCGGTCAAAGTTCCCTTAACACCAGACGGCTTGAAAGTCTGTAAAGAACTTTCCGATGACGGCACAATGGTCAATGTCACACTTTGCTTTTCTACAGGTCAGGCCTTGCTCGCCGCCAAAGCAGGCGCGGCCTTCATCTCCCCCTTTGTCGGCCGTCTCGATGACATCTGTTTTCAGGGCCTCGACCTCATCGCCGATATCTGCACAATTTACGATCGCTACCCGCAATATGACACCGAAGTTCTGGTCGCCTCAATCCGCAACCCGATGCACATTATGGACGCGGCAAAAATGGGCGCAGATGTGATGACCGCCCCGCCAAAGGTAATCAAGCAACTCTACAACCACCCGTTAACCGATAAGGGGTTAGCGGCCTTCGTTGCCGACTGGGAAAAAACAGGGCAAAGCATTCTGTAGAAAAATGAAAAAAGGAATTACTCGGCGCGCAACCCGTTAAACAGCGGGCCGGGTGTTTCCAACAAATCGGCTTCAAGGCGCACCACTTGATCATCACTCAAATGCTCACGCGCTAAGGCAAGAGCGTCTTCATCAGCCTTAATCGCATCAATCAATTGACCGCGCAGCATTTGACGCGTCATATCAATTTCGCCATCAACATTTAAAATCGCCGTGCGCTGCAAACTGTCTTGCGGATTCAACGCCAACATCCGCTCATACCGCGAGACAAGCTCCAAAGGCTCAACATCACTTAAATCAAAGTCACGCACAGCATTCGCCTGCTCCGTAACAGCCTCTAAAATTTGGTCACTGTCAAAATAATGTGGAATTTGCACCTGCTCCACCCCTGCAGCAGCCAGCACCATCACTTGCGCATGGATCTGCGGGAATGCACCGAACCTCATCGTCTCACGCATATAAAGCTCATCCATACGCTTATTTTCCCAATCGAATCGCTCTTTAGACATACGGTCATTTTTCAAGTCATCTTGCATCGATCGGATATGATCAAAAAAGTCAGTATGAAACGCCTCGTAATCTCTAATGCCCTGCACGTACGTACGCGCCGCCAAATCCGTAACCGTGGTTGTAAACCCGCCTTCGGGAGCGAATAAACGATCTTCAAGTCCGACAACATCATCAACATCAAGCGCAGTAAACAGGCGCCCGAACACCTCCTGATTTTCCAGCGTAATCACGAGCGGTATCGTTTCCGCGCCTTGCTCTTTCAAATAAGCAAGCTCTGCGCCGTTTATCAAACGAATCCGATCTTGCTCGTCACCAACCATAGGGTCACGAAAAGATGGCTCTTCGCCGTAATCACCAAATCCTTCAAGAATGGCAATGCTCGGCGCGACTACGCCACCACCCGCACTTTGCTTATCAAACAAATGCTTGCGCAACACATCGCTCTCAGGCGTGGCAAACCCGTCTTCGATAACGAATAAATCGTCTGCAGCCTCAAAAAACGTCTCCGCATCCACCATCATAATTTTGCCATCAAACACATCTGTGTTTAGTCCGGCCGTCACATAAAGCGGCGTGCCCTCTTCATTTGCGTTGATCAAACCACCATCATCATTCATATTCTTACACCCGTTTATCGTTTTTCTTACAAAACCTAAAATCTTCACACTCCTTATACTCTGTTTTACGTATAAGTGCCAAGAAATCATGTCTGCTGACAAAACAGTCGGGGAAAAGAAACAAACGACACCGCGCCGATACTTTCCGCACACACTGCAAATATGCTAAAATAACTTTATGAGTGAAACACTGTCCCCACCGCCGGAAAAACAAGCCTTGAGCAAAAAAGATGTCACATCGTTTTTGAAGGACAATCCGTCTTTTTTACGAGATAACCCCGATATTCTGGATATGTTAATCCCCGAACGCCAACGCCCGAAAAAGGGGCAGGTTGCGGATTTCCAATCCTACATGATCGAACGCCTTAAGGCTGATAAAGACGAGGTTGTCGAAAGCACGCGCGAAATCATCGAAAACGCGCGCAGTAACATGAACAACCAACAACGCATCCACGCTTGCGTGCTCAGGCTGTTAGAAGCCCAGACCTTCGATGAATTCATCCAATGTATCACAATGGATTTATCACCGATGCTCAACGTCGATATCGCCGTTCTTGTCGTTGAATCAAACGAAACCGATATCCCCCACGTGCAGCAAAACGGCATCCGCATCTTGCCCGAAGGCACGGTTGAAAAATGGATGGGCGAGAAAGCCGTCATGCTGCAAGATAACATTAGCGGCATAGAAGCGATTTACGGCGGCGGCGCAGCATTGGTCGCTTCACAAATTCTGCTCCGCGTTGATATTTCGCGCAACACACCGCCAGCGATTCTCGCATTCGGCAGTCGCAACCCGACCCTGTTCCAAGACGGTCAGGCTACTGATCAAATCCTGTTCCTCGCGCGCGTGATTGAGCGTTGCTTCCGCAGCTGGCTTAATCTAAGCCTTTAAAATTTAATGTCATAATGCTGGGCTTTTACAGATTATATGATAAAATCATATGACATAATTCCGCTGCGTTTCGCACGATCATCAACATGAATGCCATCCATGAAGCAAGAAATCCTCAGCCTGTGCGCGCCCGATCTCGCCGATACTATCGTAAAATGGCAAGATTATTTATGCGTGGAGAAAAACCTCTCCAACCACACGCTTCGCGCCTACAGCAGCGATGTCGGGCACTTTGTCCGCTTCCTCTGCCACCATTACGGCGGCGAGCCCCCATCCCTCGATGATCTCTCACAAGTCAGCGTCAGAGATTTCAGAAGCTGGCTATCCAGCAAGGCCGTAACGCAAGACGGCAAAAAAGGTGTCGGCCGCGCCAGCCGTGCGCGCTCCCTATCAGGTGTAAAAAACTTCCTCAGCTGGCTCGATAAGCAAGGCATCATGCACAACGCCGCAATATCAGTCATTCGCGCCCCAAAACTGCCGCATAAACTGCCCGGCCCTTTGGAAGAACAACAAGCCCTCAGCATTTTGGATAACGCGGGCACGTTCGAGCGCGAAGACTGGATCAGCATGCGCAACATGGCTCTATTCACACTGCTTTACGGTTGCGGCCTGCGCATCAGCGAAGCCCTAGCCCTCAACATCGAAGACATGCCGCGCGACGGGTTCTTGCGCGTTCGCGGTAAAGGCAGCAAAGAACGCCAAGTGCCTGTGCTCGCCGCCGTCGAAACAATACTAAAAGACTATCTGAACGAAGCCCCGTTTGAGCAAAAACCAAACGCGCCCATCTTTTTAGGCGCGCAGGGAAAACGCTTAAACCAAGGGGTTGCACAACGCGCCATGCGTACTATACGCAATGCATTTGGCCTGCCCGAAAAAGCAACGCCGCACGCCCTCAGGCACAGCTTCGCCACGCACCTCCTCCAAAACGGGGCAAATTTACGCGAAATTCAGGACATGCTCGGCCATGCCTCCCTCTCCTCAACCCAGCGCTACACCGAGATAAACGCCGAAGAAATGATGCGCATTTACAAGGCCGCGCACCCGCGCGCTAAGCATTAATTTTCTTGCCTAAAATTCTAAAATCAGCATAAAATAAAACATGGCTGGAGAATTAGAACCCATACTTGCACAACATACCGATCAATCAGGCGAACACCTGATGATTTCGGTCGCCAGTGCGGTCTATGATCAGGACAGACAGCTTGCCAGTATTCGCCTGACAGAGGCCTTCCAAAAGAAAAATGCGATTACCGATTATGATGGCGAAGACATAACGATTGTTTATCGAGGCGCAAATGTCGATCCTGACACCTGCCCCGATATCGATGTCTCAGCCAGCGAAATTGAACGCAGCATCAACCCGCTTGCAAACTCTGTAACATTAAATGTGTCAGGCATCACACCACAAGAAGCCGGCACAATCGAAGGCGCAAAATGCTTTAACGTTGACACCGATGTCGTTCAAGAAGTCGTCAACCGACCCTTCTCATTTTAAGCTTAAATAAACGCATAAAAAAGGAGCGCATTACAGCACCCCTTTCTCTCTCCCTCGGCATCATAAAGATATCATCCCTCATATTAACCGGCATCCAAACCATCAGGACGATTCTGCTTCATATGTTCCCAATCTTCCGCACGCTCACCTGTTGATTCGCCGCCAAGATCATATGGAGGCATTCTGTCTGTAAATTCTTCAAATGCCTGAATTATTCTTTGTCGCTCAGCCTCGGCCTCTGCATCTGCATCTGTCGGATTAGCTTCTCCGAACGTTCCACCGACACCATCTTTTGGTATTGCCATGTCTCTGATTCCTTTTACTATTTTTATAATCACAAAAAAATATCACGAAAAAACTTTAAAAAGCACGCTGCATCGCACAACAAGCCAAGTAATCGGAAAGATAAAATTTGAACAAAAACACATATTAGTGCTAAAATTATAAATAAAAATAATAAAGGGTGAGTAGGAGTGTCAAAACAACCGTTACATGTGATCAGCGCGCTGGAATATATGTGCGTCACGATGGGTTTCAACCAAGTCGCTTACAAGTTAAGAAACGACTTTGAAAGCCAGAATATCGTGACGAGTCACTTGCGCGGAATGGGCATACGCGAACTCGTCCCCCTCACCCATAAAAACGCCGATGCGCGCGTCGCCTTGGCCTTTGACGCAGGCGATGGCATCGTCGCTAAAATCGTGCCCCAAACCTTCTACGATCATGAAAACTTGCTTCACGCACTACCGCCCATCACATCCGATGTCGTGGAAACGCCCGCGGATAATTATGTGATAGATACCTACCCATGGGTCGGGCAAGGGCCGATTAAAGCCGAAGAGATTGAAGATTTGCGCACACGTTTAGGCGAACTGGGCCGTTCCTTCAACAACCCGTACGGTGACAAACGCAACATCCACCGCATGCCCGATAAAATGGGAACGCTCGTCAGCATTGACTCAGGAAACTATTACAGCGTGCCGGAAGGCGAAGAAGCATCAGAAGAAATGATCCAAGCATGGCACACCTACGTTTCTGAGGTGTTCCCTGTCTACCGCGAAGGAAAAATACCCGGGCAAGACGCACATACGGAATTCGGACCGATCTCCCTGCATAATCCTTACAGCAGCGTTATCGGCTTCGACCACCGCCTCGAAGATCCGATTATTCGCAGAACAGTGCAGCAAGAAGAACCGTACAAACCAAGTTTTTGGGACAAGGTAAGTGACTTCTTCGGCGGAACGGCGGAACCGGCATAAAGAAAAGCGATTGATAAAAGATGAGTAACAGCTCTAAAAATGAAGTCAAAACAATCCCTTTTGCATTAGATTATGCAAGGGCCGCGCTCGGCCAAAACACCGTGGCACAACGCATGTCCCAAGACTGGAAAGCCTCTGGCCTAATCGCAACGAAATTACGTGACATGGGGCAAACACACGCGATTAACCTAACGCACAAATATTCCGATGCCGCAATATCACTCGCGCTCTATTCAGGTGATGGAATCGTAACCAAAATCATACCGGGCGATTTCTTCGACCGCGACAACCCGATCCATACACTCCCCCCTGTAACCTTAGACAGCGTTGAGAGCGATGAACGACAATATATTATTGCGACTTATCCATTCGTCAGAGGCGGAGGTGTCAAACAAGATGATATTGAAGAACTCCGCACCGTTATGAATGCACACGGTCTCAGCTTTACGCGCGGCGATGATCGCCCTGCCAATGTCCACCGCATGCCCGACCAAATGGGTACACTGGTCGGTATTGACGCGGACATGTTCCTCGGCACTAAAACGCCTGATCACGAAGCAGCCCGCGCACAATGGCAAACCTATTTAGAAGGCATGTACCCATCCCTATACGTTGACCGCAATCTACCGCTACATTCAGAGGACACGGATTTCCGCTTTATTTCGATTCATGATCCAAACACAAAGATCATCGGCTTTGACACAAACCGTGAAGACATGATCGTCATGCGCGAAGAAGAGCCCGAACGCGAGCATGGCTCATTCTGGGGCAGCTTCTTATCTCCCTTCCGCAGAAAGTCTGACGGGCCAAAACCAGGCCAAGACAATGATTTCGGGCTTCATTAAAAGCTAAAATGAAAGTTTTGAAACACAAAAAAGGCAGCCAAAAAGCTGCCTTTTAAAATGATGTTTAACCGCCGCGTTTAAATATGAAGCGGACGCTTATGAACCGCCAATGCGGCTTCCTTAACGACCTCAGTCAAGGTCGGATGCGCATGGCAAGTACGTGCGATATCTTCCGCCGTCCCTTCAAATTCCATCACATTGACAATTTCCTGAATCAGATCGCCCGCATTCGGCCCGACAATATGCGCCCCCAAAATACGGTCTGTTTCTTTATCAGCCAGAATTTTCACAAATCCTTCTGTGCTGCCGATCGCACGCGCGCGACCATTCGCCATGAACGGAAACTTACCTGCGTTATATTTTACGCCAGCCTCTTTTAACTGCTCCTCCGTCTTACCGACATTCGCAACTTCAGGCCACGTATAAACAACACCGGGGATCAAATCATAATCGATATGACCGCTCTGCCCTGCCAGCATTTCCGCGAGAATAACGCCCTCATCTTCAGCCTTATGCGCCAGCATTGGCCCCTCAATAACATCGCCAATCGCGTAAATCCCTTCAACAGATGTTTCGAAAAACTCATCGGTTTTGATCTGCCCGCGCTCAGTCAACTCAACACCGACCTTATCAAGGCCAAGCCCTTCTGAATAAGGCTTACGGCCGATTGCCATCAAAACAACATCCGCCTTGATCGTCTCAGCATCGCCGCCATTGGCAGGCTCAACCGTCAACTCAACACCCTTCGCAGATGTTTTCGCGCCTGTCACCTTGCTGGACAATTTGAAATCCAAACCTTGCTTGGCAAATATCTTCTTCGCTTCTTTGCGCACTTCGCCATCCATACCCGGCAGGATATTGTCCAAAAACTCAACAACAGTAACCTTCGCGCCCAATCTGCGCCATACCGTACCCATCTCTAGGCCGATCACACCGCCGCCAATCACAACCATGCTCTTCGGCACTTCTTTCAGCTCCAAAGCGCCAGTAGAGGACACGATTTTCTTCTCGTCAATCTCAATACCGGGCAGGGAAATCACATCAGACCCCGTCGCAATAATAATGCTGTCCGCTTCATAGGTATCTTTACCAACCTTCACCTTGCCTGCTTCAACAATCTCGCCATGTCCTTCAATACGGGTGATTTTGTTCTTCTTGAACAGGAACTCAATCCCCTTGGTATTGTCTTCAACAACGCTGTCCTTGTGCTTCATCATGCCCTTAAGGTCGAGCTTCGGTGAAACCTTCACACCGATATCAGCAAAATGATGCTCCGCTTCCTCAAACTTCTCCGAGGCGTGCAACAAAGCCTTTGATGGAATACAACCGATATTCAGGCACGTCCCGCCCAATGTCTTGCTCTTCTCAATACACGCGGTTTTCAAACCAAGCTGCGCACACCGTATCGCCGCTACATAGCCGCCCGGCCCTGAACCAATTACAATCACATCAAATTTATCGGACATATTCCCTGCCTTTTTCATTTCGAAAGGTTACAATCTATGCTCACAGCTTATAGAGCATCTGCATGTAAAAGAAAACCCGTTATTGGGGCGTATCAATCGTTTTTAAGTCGATTTTGGGCAGGATCATCACGCAAAACACCACCATCATAGGTGCGCACAGAACCGCTATCTTTCGCGCGAGATAAATTATCAAGCACAACATCTTCATTCTGATACGTATCTAACAACCAGTCATAATGCGGATTGGCTTCACGCACAAAAGGATAGGGCGTATCAACAGGGCGCTTCACGTCGTAAAAATTAAATGTCTCGCCTGTGATCTCACTGGCAAGGTGCATTTCACCCTCAACCGAGGAGCACACATAGATGTTATCCATCTCACCACGCGCTTCCAGCAAATCAATCAACGCATCATGCGGCCCGACATCTTCTCCGTGAATCGCACGCGGGTGGTTATTGATAATCAAATGAACATGATCCATCCCCGGCGCGCCCGCTTCCTTCAACGCCATAATCGCGGCAATTTCCTGCAAACCGCCCGCACCATTGGCATGGCTGACGATAATATGTTTGTAATCAGGGTCGTCCTCAATCATTTGGGGAAGCTTCTCCAGCTGAATAAGCTGTTGAATACGCACCAGAATATCGGGCGCAACCTGCGCATGCCCGGGTCCCATAACCGCGGTCATCGCCTCCTGAGGCCATCCTTCACCATCCATCGCATACGGATCTTGAACCCCCTGAACATCAATATCAAAGCCCTCACGTCTGGCCTGCAATCCTGCCCAAACGGCCCACCCCATCGGATGCTGCGCGCCCATACCGCTCATCAAATTATAACCGTTCATCGCCCAATTCGCCGCTGAAGTGTAGGCGTCATCATTATCCACGCGCGCCTCAGAGCTAGCCGATAAAAGATGCAAAACCGTACGCCCCTCAACCGCGGGAAGCTCCTCACGCCTGAATTTCTTTTCTTCCGCAGGCAGTTTCTGGCTCGGCTCAGTCTTGCGCCTGATATATTCCGCCGCATCTTTCGGGCTTCGCGCCGCTTTATACAATCCAAAATTCGGATTTGTTAAATCCTGCGCAATCATGCCCGCGCTTTTGATATGATCAAGCAACCCCTCAACATCAGATTGGTTGCCCTCTCCCGCGCTAAGGAAGACGACAGGCTTACCGTTCACCGTCGGCTCACCCAATTGTTTCGCCACCACCACACAGCTCGGCGCAAAAATCCGAGACATCCAATAATTTTCTTCAGGCCCCTGCGGCGTATCAGCAAACAAATAAGCCTCAGAATTATGCAAAAATCTGCGAACATCCGCGAAATCTTCTAACGGCTTATAAGCCGACAGGCGCACATCTTGTTTGTCCAATTTTCCAATCTTCTTTTCGGGCATATCAGGCCACGGCGCAGTCGCCTTCACAACGCGGTCTTTATCAAAGTCACGCTTTAACTGTACATCCCGCTTTGGCATGTGCCCTGCCTTTGCGACCAACAACAGCGCACCTGAAATCGCCAGCCCTTGCGCCATCCACGGATCATCTGCCTCCTCTAACTGCGCTATCGTTTTCTCATACCCTTTCGGTGTTTGGAAATGGCGCTGCGTAGGGTGTGCGTCGTGCGCAGGGCGCGGCTCAAAACTTAACTCCATATGCGCCTTGTTCTTAAACGCATAATAGGTCGGGTTTTCAACATCAGTTTGCGCCAACGGAGCAATCAAAATCACGCAATTATCTACGGCGCGAAAATCGGCCTTACCATTAGGCTTCGTCTCGTCATAGGCGCGCTCCAAACGCGCATAAAATGAAGATTTCGCCCCGTTGCCAACATCATTAGACACTGGCTTGGTCTCACTCGCGGGGAATTCGGCAAACGGGCTGAATTTATCACGCACATGGTCAAATATAGGGGAGGATGCAACCTCCTCATGCGCCAGACTTTCACCACCATCCGCAACGATGATAAAAGCCGTCTCACGCGTAAGACCAAGATCCTCGAGCTTCTCATCCAAATCAGGCTCACTGAGTTTTTGATCCAAAATACGTTTCAGCTTATCCAGCGCATTCCCGCCAAATGTATATTTCAATTCCTCACCGCTGATATTACCGCCACCAAGCGCGGCAGCATCCTCGATTCGAAGTGCAAAACTGCTGGTCTGTTCGACACGCTCAAAATCTGCACGCTTTTCATCGCTGCTGGTTGAAAAAAACATTGCATCAAACAATGGCGGTAACGCTTCCAAGGGCTGTTCTTTTCGGAAAGCCAAGGCATTCACACGGTCTATTCCCATGCCTTTTTCATCAAGGACGGAAATATGAACGGGGTGTGAAACCTCTTCGTTCAGCTTATCATTGAACCAAGCAATACTTTCAGGATAATCAAGCCCGACAGCTTTCAAAAACGGCTCAAACCGCCCTGACGTATTATCCAAAAAAATAGCCCGCGGTTCGGGCTCTTCATCACGTATAACTCTCAACATCGCCTTCACGGTCTGCGACAATGCCACAGCATCGCCATTGGCATGCAGGAACAGGTTGTTCGACCTTTCAAACATCTGTCCATAATTTTGCTGCTGCCTGAAATGCGGATCTGCACCGGCAATGGTTAAGTTCTCAATACCGAAACGACCCGACGCGTTTTTGCGAACCCTCTCCGCCGCGGCAACCAAATTCGTATGAAGCGGATGAACAGATGTATCGGCCTTCAAAAGCGTGTCTTCATGACCCGCCTCAATATCATCAGGCGTAATGTAATACATCTCAGGTTTTGTATCGAGGTTACGGTCGTAACTATCATCGAAGTCGTCGGCGTAAAAACTATGAATAATCGCAATAAAGTCAGCATCTTCGCGAACTTCAGGGTCAAGATACAGCTTTTCCCCTGCCAACATTTTATCAAGGTTTTGATCAATAGAATCTAAGTGACGCTCAATATCACTCAAATTTTCCGCTACAGTCATAATCACTCCAAACACGCATTAATAGTCTGAATTTGCCACTTTTTTATCGTTTTTATGCGCGACAAAATTCCTTAATCACTATAGCTTGGTAACATACAGAATCAAAAAAATGCAAACTTTTAATTCCAAAAAAACCATGCAATAATTCATGTTAAAAAACAAAGACTTAAAAACAGTTAAAGACTCCAATCTCATAATGCCTGACCAAAACAAATCAAACATTTTTTCGCACATGCAGCATGCGCGTCTGGTGGAAGAAAAAAGCCCCCACGAAATACACAAAGTCGGCGCCCTTCTTCAATACAAGGAAACGTCACCGGACCGGCCGGTTATCGCCCGCCCGAATATTTGGCCCGACCGCTTGGAAAACACCATCGGGCGCAAAACAAAACTCGGAAACGCCAGCACCACAATTCACGCTGAACTGGCTACATTATGCGATTGCACACACGCCACCGCAGGGGCGACAATGTTTGTCACCGATCTGCCATGCCCCAACTGCGCCAAAACCATGGCAGAGGCAGGCGTGCAAACCGTTTACGTCGACGCCCACTCCCACGACACGCCGCTCGGCAAGAAAATGGCGAAATACTTTGAATCCGTATCATTGCTGATTTTCGCGGCGGCCAACATCACGGTTATCGAACTTGATCTTGAAAAACGCACAGAAAAAATCTGGCATGCTGCCACAGAAAACAAGCCGCCCGAATCTGAACTTAAAAATTTATGGATAACAGATATAACCTCACAGGAACTTTCAATAAACACCGTGAAGGCCAACGCGCAACAACAGGAAACGAACGAAATGCCTTACGCCGCGTGCCTGACAAGGTCAAAAACGGAAAAACACAAACCCGCGCAAATTATGACTGCAATCCTGCACCCGTCCCTCGGCTTAACACAAGAACAGTCCAAAGCCATAAGCGAACAGCAAGATAAATACAGCCCCAACATACGCCCGATCAATCGCCTGATCGGCGCATGCGCACGCTACGGCCTGGACATCATCGATGGAACGCTTATCTCAAGCCAAACACCAACCTCAAGAGAATTCGTCAACATGGTTGGCGCAGGTTTAACAAAGCTCTACATCGAAGACCGCACCCTGTGCCGCGATGATCACGGGCTGATTGCTTTGCAACAAATCGAAGAACACAAAATAATTGACATTATACAGCCTTAGCCTACCCTAATGCTTTAAACACAATCGGGCATAAAGGAACCGCCGCATGGACAAAATTTTGCTTACAATATCGTTGTTCACGCTCTCAATACTGCTTCAACCGCAACAGACAAACGCCTCCCCGATAGGCAAATGCTTCGAAAATGAAAAGAACGCAGCACATATCGCCGTCTGCGCAGGAGAAGCATATCTGGCTATGGAAGTCGTACGCATTGATATGGAAACAGAAGCCATCCGACACGCGAAAGAAGTCGACACATCAACGGAATATAAACGCATATTAAAAGACAGGCTGTCGGAAAACAAAGAGCTTGAAGACAAATTAAGCCGTCAAAAAAATGATCCCGTCTTTACCGTTAAAAACGGATCAGAGCCGAACGTGGATCAGGAACATTTGGACGAATATCAAAATATCGCCCGCACCAATACCACGCGTGAGCTGTTCGAAGAATACAGAGACGCTGAATGCACCCGCCAAGCGATGTTTCTAAAAGGCACACCGCAAGACAAACTTATCACTGAAAAAATATGCCTGTATAATATGACGAAACAACGCATCAAGGGGCTGGAGTCAGGACTTGATCTTCAATAACAAAGGCAAAGCTATGAAAAATTATGTCTCAACATTCACTCTAACATGCATGGCATACATGTGCTTTGTAGCCTATGGAGGCAACGTGCTGGCCGATGAAACAAACAGGCTCCCCACAAGCGCAGAACAGTGCTTGAAAACAATCGCAGACACAAAACAAGCAAAAGAGTGCTTTGAAAATATTCACGTTAAGTTAGAAGCCAAAAGGCTGGCATTAGAAAAACGTGCGCCATTGGAAATGCCTGACGTGCGCGCCTTGAAAGACGGCTTGGATTGGAATGCGGAATATGACGCCGCCGCCGCGGATGCCCGCATTTTCTTCGAACAATACCGCCTTGCCGAATGCGCGCGCCGCCAACTCTTGCAATTGGAAACAGCGCTAACGGGGTATGAACGCGAACTCTGCATGATCGAGTTAACCTCAGAGCGCATCTCAACACTCACGCCGAAATCAATGAAATGAATAAGAAAAAACCCTTTCGAAACGAAGGGGTTTAAATCTTTATTCTGTATTATGCGAAGGATTAAACATCCAACAACAAGCGCTGTGGATCTTCCAACGCTTGCTTGATACGCACCAAGGAGCTGACCGCCTCACGACCGTCAACAATACGGTGGTCATAGCTTTGCGCCAGATACATCATCGGCTTAACCACAATTTCACCCGTTTTCGCATCAACAACCGGACGTTTCTGGATGGAGTGCATGCCCAAAATACCGGACTGCGGCGTGTTCAAAATCGGTGTCGACATCAACGACCCGAAAACACCACCATTGGTCAGCGTATATGTACCGCCTGTCATCTCATCCATGGACAGCTTGCCTTGACCTGCACGCTTACCGAAATCAACGATGCTCGCCTCAATCTCCGCCATGCTCATCTGATCTGCATCACGAATAACAGGAACAACAAGACCCTGCGGCGTAGAAACAGCAACGCCGATATTGTAGTAGTTCTTATAGACAATCTCATCGCCCTGAATTTCTGCATTAATCGCAGGGAACTCTTTCAACGCCTGAATGGTCGCCTTGATAAAGAACGACATAAATCCGAGCTTTGTACCGTGTCTCTTCTCAAACGCATCTTTATATTCCGAGCGTAGAGCCATAACAGGGCCCATATCAACTTCGTTAAACGTCGTCAGCATCGCTGCAGTATCCTGAGCTTCTTTCAAACGACGCGCGATAACCTGACGAAGCTTTGACATTTTCACACGCTCTTCACGCGGGCCTGTCGGCGCTGCCGCAGCCACTGTGTTCTTAACACCGCTGCCTGAATTATTATCAAGATAATTCTGAACATCTTCCTTTGTAATGCGACCACCTGATGACGGAATCTGCTTCGCATCCAAATTGTTATCCGCAATCATCTTGCGCACTGCCGGTGATGTCTTCGCATCTGCCGAAGGCTTTGCGTCTTTTTTCGGCTCGTCCTTCTTCGCAGGCGCAGCCTCTTTTTTCTCTTCTGTTTTGGCTTTGGCCGGCGCGCTGTCATTCGCTGCTGCGCCTTCTTCCATCTCGCCTAAAATTGCGCCAACTTCAACGCTGTCGCCTTCGCCTACGGCAATCTTAACGATCACACCATCAGCGGGCGCATTCACTTCCAAAGTCACCTTATCCGTTTCCAACTCAACAATCGGCTCATCTGCCTTTACGGCCTCACCTTCTTTTTTCAGCCACTGTGCAACTGTGGCCTCTGCCACGGATTCACCCAATGTTGGAACAACGATTTCAGTCATGATTACAAAACTTTCTTCTTTAATTACTTAAAACCATGTCTTTAATACCCCTAAGCCGTTCCATTGGCAAGGGTTATAGTCCGAAAAACTAGGCTAGACTTCATTTTAAAACCCGACTTTAATGGAGGGCACGAAGCCATCACGGACGAAGATCATGTTTAGCCGAAAACTCTCAGACAAAAAAATCAAAAAAATATACGCTGATGCACAGAAATCTGCGCAAAATAACGACGACGAGACCACATTAAAAACTCTGCAACCGATCATAAATGCGCAAGCACAAAACACTAACGCCGCTGATGCACTCCTTAATTTCATCCGTAAAAACAATATAGCCGAAGAAGACGCCTTTGAAATTCTGGAAAATATTTACAACGCACATCAGGAAAATGCAGAAATTCTAACCACGCTCGCCCTCAGCTTAGAAAGTATGAGCGACATCAATGATCTGAACAGCCCGCCACCGGAAGCGCCCATCTTCATCCGCGCAGCCACAAAACTGACGGAGTTCGCACTCTCCCTGAAAAACACCGAACAAGAAGCAGACATCGTCGAAGCCCTGTCCTCCCTATGCCGCCTCATGGGTCACGCATACAGCGCGCAGGCTGAAAAACGCTATGCGCGGCTGGTCGAACTCCTGCCCGACAAAGCATGGACGCACTACAATCAGGGGCTTTTCTTCAAAACCGCAGGTCGCTTTGCTGAGGGGGTAAAAGCAAACAAAACCGCGCTCGAACTTTACAAAGGTGATGATCCTGAGCCATATCTCTGGAATTTAGGCATCTGCGCAACAGGCGCAAAAGAAGGTGAGGAAGCCTTAAAAATCTGGAAGCAAATCGGCAATAAAATTGAAATGGGGCGCTTTGATCTGCCCGACGGCAGGTATCCCTCTTGCAAGGTCAGGCTCGCCGAACGCCCTCGCGCACAAAGAAGCGCGGATAACGACACACCCGGGGGCGAAGAAACCATCTGGATTGAACGCCTCAGCCCGTGTCACGGCATTATCCGCAGCGTGCTCTACTATGATATCGGCGTCGATTACGGCGATGTCATCCTGTTTGATGGCGCGCCCATCACAACACATAAATATGGCGACCAAGACATCCCTGTTTTCCCACATCTGGCAACCTTGATCAAAAGCAACTATCACTTTTACGACTTCGCCGCGACCCAAGAAAATGCGGGCGATATTAACGCCCTCGATAAAAATTTCGAAAACGACGCGGTGATCTACTCCCACACAGAAAATTTCAAAATCTTGTGCGCGTCCTGCTGGAAAGACGAAGACATCGACCATGCCGATCATAGCGAAACCGAAGAGCATCACGTCGTCACAGGGCGCATCGCCGCACCGCCTGATGTCACGCCCGCGCAAGTTTTAAAACAAATCGATGATATTTTAAAAGGCGCGCCACAAAACAGAATTTTCGCGCCTGATTTATGCACCGCCGCGGGCTTAGATGATCGCGCACAGATTGAAGCCAAACGCTACGATGCGCTGATCAATGCCTAAAAATGTGTCCAGCCTGAACGCCTCAAATCAATCTGAAAATCAGGCTCGGGCACAAGGCGCACATCGTTATGATCAGAGACAAACGCCCCGATCACAGACAGCGGCACGCCCAAATCATTCAGATCCGCTTTCAAATCCTCTAAATTTTGCGGCGAAACAGCTAGAACAAGCTCATAATCATCGCCGCCCTTCACCGCTTGCTCGTGGGAAAGTATGCCCGCGTCCACACTGCGGCGCACATCATCAGAAAGCGGAATGGCATTCACATCAATCTCCACACCCAAAGCTGAGGCGCGCGCGATATGCCCCGCATCGGCGAGAACGCCATCCGAAACATCAGCCGCCGCGTTGGCATAACGCCTTAATATCTCAACGCAATCCGTTCGCGGCTGTGGAGTAAGATAACGCCCCACCGCACCTTTATACCCCCCCGCATCATGCCCATTTTGCAAAACAGCCAAGCCAAGAACGGCATCCCCAATTAAACCCGTCAAGGCCAGAACATCACCGTCTTTCGCCCCTGATCGGCGCACCGCATTCCCCGTGGGAACAACGCCCATCGCAGTAATAGAAATCGAAAGACCACCGCCCTTAATTGACGTCGTATCCCCACCCGAACAAAACACATCAAAGACGCGATTATCCTCGAGCAACGCCGCACTAAACTGCTTAAGCCATTCCTCCTGCGGCGGCGCTGGAAACGCAAGATTGAGCTGATAACAAAACGGCGCCGCCCCCATAGCCGCCAGATCAGACAAATTCACCCGCAACGCTTTACGTGCGATATCCGCAGGCGATGTGTCAGGCAGAAAATGCACCCCCTCATTCAGCGTATCACTCGTCACCACAAGCTCATGCCCCTCAGGCACAGCCAAAACCGCCGCATCATCGCGCAATCCATCAGGCCCGCCCTGCCCCATCGTCAACGGCTTAAAATATCGCTCTATAATCTCAAATTCACCCATCGCGCCAATCCACATAGCCCTTAAAAATCATCAACGTCAAAATCCACGGCACTTCGGCAATGATCGTAAACAAAACCGTCTCCGATGAAAAATACAACACTGCCAAACCGCTCGCCAGCCCCGTATTGTTCACCCCCGAACACAGCATATAAGTTTTCTGCATCCGCCAATCCATCTTTGCACCAAAACCATAGGCGAAAAGATAAAGCACTGCGAACAAAACCAAGCCGACAGCGCTCATCCATAAAACAGAATCTAAATTGGATAAGATATAAGATTTCTCAAGCGCAACCACATAAGCAATCATCCACGCAATAAACAACGTTGCATAGAGTTTGGAATTATCCTTAACCCACCCCTTCGCCTTGGCAAAGTGCCGCACACCGAAAAAATACACTCCCACAGGCACGAAGATACCCAACATCGCAGAGATGAGAACCGACACAACATCAATCTGCGCATTACTGCCGACCAGAAAATACAAATACGCAAACATCAAAAAAGGCGCGAAAATATTGGTTAAAACCGTCGCGGAAAGGCAGAACGCACTATTCGCCCTGATCAACGCCGCAACCGTCGTCGTTGACGCCCCGACAGGCACAAGCGCAATGAGCAAAATCCCGATCGCATAATCAGGCACTAGCGCGAGCGCCGCATAATAAATCGCAATCGGCAAAATCAAAAACCGTGCAACGAAAAAAGCGCCCGCTTGTTTGATATTGATGGATTTTAATTCGGCAACGCTGACATAAGGGCAGGAAAAAAATATCGCGACAGAGATAAACGCAATCGCACTGGCCTTCGGCAACAATTCCAGCCCCGGCATCACCATGCCGAAAACAACGCTCAACGCCAGCACAGCGTTAAAATTACCCTCTACCCAGCGTTTCATGAAAATTGCGCCCAGCTGTGATGAACAGGCCCGTGCCCCAAACCGACAGTCAAACCATCCGCATGTTTCAAGGCATTCGTCAAATACGCTTTCGCCTTTTCACACGCATCCGCCAAATCCTCCCCATGCCCCAAATAAGCGGCAATCGCCGATGACAGCGTACAGCCCGTCCCGTGCGTGTTCTCCGTATCGACGCGCGGCACTTCCAAAACCTGCGCGCCGTTTGAGCTTGCCAGCACATCACGCATCACATCGCCCTTTAAATGCCCGCCTTTCAGATAAACTGCCCGCGCGCCTAAATCCAGCAAACCTTCCGCCGCCGCTTCCATGTCTAGCACCGCCTTACGGGACAGTTTCTCGGCCTCAGGAATATTCGGCGTAATCACATCCGCCATAGGGATCAGCCTTGATTTCAACGCCGCCACCGCATCCTGATCAATCAACGCATCTCCGCTCGTCGCCACCATAACGGGGTCAAGCACAATCGGCGCGTTGCAGGATTGCTCCAACACTTCCGCCACCGCCTCGACAATATCCGCATTCGCCAACATCCCGATTTTCACTGCAGACACCTCAACATCATCAAAAATCGCGCGCAACTGATCACGCATAAAATCAGCAGGCACAGCAACAAAACCGGTTACGCCAATCGTATTTTGCGCCGTCAACGCCGTAATCGCCGCCATGCCATACGCACCCAGCGCGGCAAATGTTTTTAAATCCGCCTGAATGCCAGCACCACCTGACGGGTCAGAGCCCGCAATGCTCAAAATATTCGGAATGCTCATGCCCGTGCCTTTCGAACCGTCGCGACAAAGGCGCGCGCAGCCGCCTCAACATCATCCGCTTCTGAAAGCCCGCGCATCATGGCCACGCCGTGCGCGCCGCTTTCAATAACCTCCGCGGCGTTGTCTTTTGTAATGCCGCCAATTCCAACCACAGGAACAGGCGCATTCGCCACCAACACACGAAACGCATCCGCCCCCAAAACAGGCTTATTCGGTTTCGTCTTGGTCGCAAAATAAGGCCCCGTCCCAACATAATCGACAATGCCTGCATCCACCGCATCGTAATGCTCTTGGCTAAACGCCGTCAGCCCGACAATTTTATCATCGCCCATAATTGCCCGCGCCGCCGCCGCATCCATATCCCCCTGCCCGATATGCACACCATCCGCGCCCATCTCCGCGGCGATTTGAACATGATCATTCACGATTAAAGGAACGCCACTGCCTTTCAAAACCTCTTGCAACACGCCCACATGCCGCCGCACAACCTTCTCGGGCGCGCTCTTCTCACGCAGCTGCACCATCGTCACACCACCGCGCACCGCCGCCGCAACCACATCCTCAATCGTGCGATCCGCACAAGCAGACGCATCGGCCACGAAATATACGGATAAATCAAAAGTCTTTCTGTATGTCATAAAGAAACACTGCCTAGCAACACTCATGAAGTCAAGACGATCAAACCTCGGCCCTGCAAATCTTAACAAGATGTTAATTTTTATTGCATTCGATCAGGCAAATGCGGTATTTTCGTTTCACATAAAAATTATAAAGACTGAGTAACTGGGGTAAACATGCAACTGCGTCCGAACCAAGACAATTATAATTACGATTTTTCAGGAACAAAAATTAAATCACCAGCCGATAAAATGCGTGCACATTCCATTATTAATGCCGCGAACACACAAAACGGCCTCAGCATCATCAACTTCAATCTCAGCTTCTTTTTAAAAACATCGCGTACAAATGATGTTGCACACATCCTATCTCTTTGGGCGATACAACCTGTTAAGCAAAGCGCGCAGAAATTCTTCAACCATCCTGAGGCCGGAACACACGCGTTAAAATCACGTGCAGAGACACTCATTCAACATCTTTCCTGCCGTCACGACCTACATGACGGCTTCATCGAAAACTGTCGCGAAAAGATGATTGAGCAAATCGAAAACGAAATCGATAGCCTGTTTGCCTATAACGGTGACGATACCGACACAAAGAAAACCGCGTAAAAACAAACGTAAAATCGTACAATCCATAAAATTTAAAATAAATTTGAGATAAATTGTCTTGAATTAAGAATTCGTTCAACTTTTGCCCGTATAACTAAAAACCATAAGACGGGTTTCCCGTATCCTGCGTATATAAATTCCAAAATATAAATTTGAAGAGAGATCGAGCAATGAGACAGTCATTGAGCGCACGCGACTTTGCGGGCACACAAATTAAAACACCGTTTGAAAAGATGCGCGCAAACGCCATCGTAAACGCCAAATACGACACATGCGGTTTGAGCATTATCAGCTTTAACGTTTTCGCTTTTCTACAGCACGGCAAGTCAGAAGAAGCCTACTTTCTCCTCCGCCGTTGGGCCGTTGAGCCGATCAAACGCAACCCGTCAAAATTTATAAAATATCCTGAAGCCGGCTACAGCGCGCTGATGAAACGCGTGATGAAATTAGACCGTGATTTACACATTAAACAAAACATCCCCGACTGGTTCGCCGAACACGCCACCGCACAAATGCGCAAGGTCGTCGATGATGCGATGTATGAGTTAAGAACAAAAACAAATGAAACAAAAACGACCGAATTAAAATCAGTTCAATAAAACAACAAAAATTAATCCTTGATATCAATAGGAATATTCTGAGTTTCCTCCTCGAATTTATAATCGGCGATGTCCTTCTCCCAATAAGTGACATCGCCATTTTTTTGCGCCCCACCTTGCGCAAAGCCAAGATCACGGTAATGATGCTCAACAATCATGTTCTTCGCCGTCGGAATATACTCCCCGCGTAAAACCTTACCCCCTCGCGCGGATAAATCACGAGAAATCACAGCCAAAACCGCCTCCTCCAGCTTACGCTTTAACACGCGGCAACTCATCAACCATGTATCGATGTGCCAAAGCCCGTCGCCCTCATCACGGCAAATCACAATCGAGACAACGCCATTGTCACCAAACCGATCAACAAGACGCGCCTGGAGGGTGTAGATTGACGGATCAGCCATCATTTGCTTCACCTGATCTTCCGTATAGCGCCGCGTGGTTAAATTAAACTGATTAGACTTGTTAATCAGCTGAGCAATTCGCGGTAAATTCACATCATCAAACGCCTTGATCGACGCGCTCATATCCAGCGAGGCCAGATAATCGTCATAATCACCGATAGACTGCGACAATTCCGCCCGCTTCGCGTTTTGCGTGTAAAAATCAGCGCGCTTCTTATCTTCATCGGAAAAGGAAACAGACTCAAAATACCCCGCCGCATGAATATAGCGCGGATAATAAGACGGATCCTCGCCAATCTCGGGCACGGCAACCTCGGGTAAATCCTGACGCACTTTAAAACGTTCTGCAGGGTTGTCGTCCAGAAATACAAGCGAGTCCGTACCGATATTCAATGTCTCCGCAATCGCTTTAATATTGCGCGCCTTATCTTCCCAGTTGGCCTGAAAAACCGCGATATCATCTTGCTTTAGCAACATTTCAGGATGCTCATCAAACACGCGCCGCGCCACCGCATCTTCATTCTTCGAAGACACAGCCAGAACAATACCGCGCGCCTTCAGCGTTTTGGCCATTTTCTGAATATCAAGATGCGCCTCCCCCACGGCATCCCCCTGCCCCAAACGAATGCCCGATAACCCATCATCGCCAATCACGCCACCCCACAGCGTATTATCCAAATCAAGCACCAGACATTTACGCGACTTGCCTTTCAGCGCGCCCAGAATACGGCAAACATGATCAGCGTAAAGCGCGACATAATTTTGCGAAAACGGCAACTTCGCCACATGCCGTAAAACAGGATCATGCCACGCATGCAGCCCGACTGTCTCCGCAAGGTGTGCCACATCCAAAATCAAATGCTCTTTGCGCGATGCGCCTTCAAAAAGAAACTGGTTAAAACGATGCGTCACATTGCGATACGTGCCCGAAACAATCGGATCAATATGCCCGAACACACTATCAGGCGCGTTTGGAATGGTTTGGAACACAACCGTTTTATCTCCGCCATACTGTGCAATTTGTCCCTTCACAAAGTCAATAAAATCAACACTGTGCTGATACAAAACATCTTCATCCAAATGCACACCATCGAAAAACGCATACGGATCAAGCGCAACGATAATCACATCATTCTCAGCCGCATAAATTGCAGACTGTGCATCGGACACATCCGCCATAATCTGGTTGAAGGATAAATCCTCCGCGCAGCGCACCAAAAGCCCGTGCCGTAATCCGGTCGCTGCAATCGCGGGGTGAATCAAATCATACGTAGAGGTCGAAAGGATCGAAACACTAATCGGCGTCAGCCCCGCCTGCTTTATCGCATCATCGGAACAATCAACACTCTTCAATACGCGGGCAACCTTATTCAAACGCCCCAAATCGAGCCTGCTACGGGTGAACGGAATAATATCTTTTAACGCAACATCATCTTTTTTTCTCAAATCATTGAGATTATGGTCAAATTCAGCATTTATTTCTGGCAACCAGGCCAAATCTTTATATAATGTCTCAGCCATAAGTAAGAAAAATCTCCGAAAGCGAGCGTTAAAAACGATATGATTGAAACAGTATTAAACGAAATATACAAGACACATCCGACACAACAGAAGAAAATCGAAGCCTACTTTGCGGAGTCACCTGACGCCCGCACGGACATGAAAGATTTCCTTGAGATGTACGCCCCCTTTATGGATAAGGAAAACATCACCGCCAAACAATTGGCCGATGCTTATTCCGAAATGGTCGCACAAATGATGTATTGCCGTATTCAGTTTCTACGCTCGGGCGAATATTTGAGTAAAGACCAACAGGAGGCGTTTGAGAATGTCTATGATGACAACGACACCATGTCGCAATATATGTTTGGCGCGGCGCTATCCCAGTTTTTGTGGAAATCCCACCACAAACTTTTGAATTTCTATAAAGAGCATATCGACAAAGCCCCGGAAGGCGGAAACTTCCTTGAGGTCGGGTGCGGTCATGGTCTTTACGTGAATTACGTTCTGCAACATTTAGATAACAACGGCACAATTGATGTGGTCGACATCAGCGACACATCCATCCACCTCGCCAAAAGCATCATGAAAACGGTGAAC
>CAZPMH010000022.1:0-32936 GCA_964587815.1 uncultured Micavibrio sp. | reverse complement strand
CCGCGAAGGCGGCCGCACAGTCGGCGCAGGCGTCGTCGCCAAAATTGTGGAATAATTGTAAATTCCCGATATTTATAAAGATCTTAAGGTCTCGTTATTTTGACGAGGCCTTTTTTATGTGTCATAGTTTTAATGTGTTTTAAACAGTATCTTTCCTCTTATTTTGGATGTTAATGAATATGCGTTTTTGGTTTCTAGCTTTCTGTCTTTCCATTCTTCTAATTCCGGCAGTTTCAAGCGCTCAGCCCGTCGATACGCGTGGCATTCGTATCGTGGATGGTGAAATTGTTATGGGCAAGCCCGTTTTGCAGCGTTATCTGCGCGACTGGGAGAGGATTACACCGCGGCATGAGAGGCTTTACCGCGAAGTCGTTGATAAAATGTATGCTAATGAGGATATGATTATCGGTTCTGCTAGTGAGGCTCGTTATTATTATGCAAAATCATACGACTACACGCCTTTTTCTAAGGAAATTATTGATAGGCTGACGCTTCATGCTTTTACTGCAGATACATCGGAAGATTTAGCAGAGGTTAATGATGCCTTGTTCAAATATCGCGATCTTTTAAAAAAGCATCTTGCTAATTATGATGTGTTGAAATTTGCCTTCTCAATGGCTCGGATTGATACGAAGTATGGTAGCCCAAGTTTTCTTAATAAAGTTAAGAAGGCTCTTGAGGCCGACATAAGACGGGGTAACAATGACGGCTCAGCCCCGTATAAAGCGTATCAGGTTATCACTTTTGGTGAAGAAAATTACTTGTTGCGTCGTCATGGCGGTGTTGTTCAGGACAGCGAAATTTACCAGGTTGGGCCTAAATTCTTTAACGTCCATAACCTGATTGGTAAGGATGGCCGAGAAAAGATGGTTTATTTTGATATCAGCCAACCCCTCATTGGTAGTTATTTGCGTCGCAAAATTCAAGAACGTGAAGATAGTCTTCGTATTCCGGGCCAATAATTCGCTTTTTTATTTTCTTCAGCATTCAAAAACCGCGTATATCAGGATTTTTGCCCTTATCTTGGCTTTAAAAATCTGATATCACTTTTTATATCTAAATACATATTAAAGGGTAGAAATGCTTAAACAGACAGTTTTGCATGGTGCGCACCTTGAGCTTGGCGCGAAGATGGGTGGTTTTGCCGGATATGACATGCCGCTTTATTACGATCTTGGTGTTAAGAAAGAGCATGAATGGGTGCGCGAAAATGCGGGGCTGTTTGATGTTTCGCATATGGGGCAAATCTCTATCACAGGGCCTGAGGGGGGCACACAGGCCGTAGAATTTTTTGAGCGTTTAACGCCATCCTCATTTTCGAAATTAGGGATTGATCGTACAAAATATACCGTTCTGACCAATGAGAATGGCGGGATTATCGATGATTTGATGATTACGCGCACGGCGGAGAACACGTTTCACAGCGTGATTAATGCGGGCTGTAAAGATAAAGATATTGCTTGGATTAAAAGTCAGCTGAGCGATGATTTGGACTTTCATTATTATGACGACTGGGCGTTGATTGCGATTCAAGGGCCAAAGGCTGAGGCGGCTGTTAAAGACGCTCTCGGTATTGATCTGTCTGATTTGCGTTATATGAGCTTGTGGGCGCAAGACGATTATAAGATGTTTATTTCGCGCCTTGGTTATACAGGGGAAGATGGCTTTGAGATTAGTGTTCCTAATGCAGACGCCCGAAAAGTGTGGGATGCGTTGATCGCGCATGATGCGGTTGAGCCGATTGGATTGGCGGCTCGTGATTCGTTGCGCCTTGATATGGGGTACTGCCTGTACGGTCATGATATTGATGCGGAGACAACACCGATTGAGGCAGATTTATCTTGGGTTATGGGTAAAGGCAATACAGGCTTTATCGGTGCAGATAAGGTTTTGCCGCAAAAGGAAAACGGCGCGGATAAAAAGCGCGTTGGTGTTGTTTTAACGGGTAAAGGTATTGCACGTGAAGGCGCGGAAATACGCAATAAAGACGATGAGGTGATTGGCAGCCTGACCAGCGGTGGTTTTTCACCGACGCTTAATCAGGCCATCGGGCAAGGCTATGTGCCGATAAAATATGCGGAGGCGGGAACAGATGTTTTTGTCAATGTTCGCGGCCGTAATATTGATGCGAAGATTGCTGCTATGCCGTTTGTTGCGGCCAAAACAAAATCAGCGAAGCCGAAAGCGGCTTAACATACAAGTTTCAAATATATGACTATCACAGGGAGTTTTTAAAAGAATGGCTGAATTCAAATATACGAAAGATCATGAATGTATTTATGTCGAAGGCGATGTTGCGTGGGTTGGTATTTCGAAACATGCGCAAGATGCGCTTGGTGACCTGGTTTTTGTTGAATTGCCTGACGTGGGTAAAGCGGTTGAAAAGGGCGGTGATGTTGCCGTTGTTGAATCGGTTAAGACCGCGGCTGAAGTTTATTCCCCCGTTGATGGTGAAGTGATTGAGATTAACGAGCCGATGGCGGATGATTTTGACTTGATCGCAAAGCCTGTGAATGAAGATGGCTGGATTGTAAAGGTCAAGGTTTCTGATGAAGCCGCGCTTGCTGACCTTATGGATCAGGCAGCATATGATGATTATTTGAAAGAGATTGATTAGTAAAAATACAGGGTAGCTTTTATGCGTTATTTACCACAGACACAAAATGCTCGTAAAGAGATGCTGAAAACGGTCGGGGCGACAAGTGTTGATGCGTTGTTTTCCGATGTGCCTGCGCAGGCCATGGTTGAGGGAACGGTTGATTTGCCGAACCACCAGGGTGAATTGCAGGTTGAGCGTCACTTGTCATCGTTGGCAGCGAAGAATGTTGCGGCGTCCGATGTTCCGTTTTTCTTGGGCGCGGGGGTTTATTATCACCATGTGCCTGCGACGGTTGATTATATTATTCAACGTAGTGAGTTTTTGACCGCTTACACGCCGTATCAGCCTGAAATTGCGCAAGGTACGTTACAGGTTGTTTTTGAATACCAGACTTTCATTGCCAAAATGACAGGCCAAGAGGTGGCGAATGCATCACTTTATGATGGTTCGACGTCCATGACAGAGGCGGTGTTGATGGCAATGCGTATTACCAAGCGCAAGAAGGTGGCCGTTGCGACGCCATTGCATCCTGAGTATCGCGATGTGATGACGAGTTACCTTAAGAATTTGGGGGAGCCGCAAATTATTGACGGCGGCCCTGATGATGAAACGGCGTGTGTCATTGTTCAGTCGCCTGATTTCTTTGGCCAGCCTCATAAATACGATTCGTTTCGAAAGCAGTGTGATGAGACAGGCGCGCTGCTGATTGTTGTGATTAACGAGATTGTTTCACTCGGCATGTTGCCAGCGCCTGATGTTGCAGACATTGTTTGTGGTGAAGCGCAGTCGATTGGTCTGCCTATGTCATATGGCGGGCCGCATCTCGGGTTTTTTGCGTGTCGTGAAAAATATATCCGCCAGATGCCAGGCCGCCTTTGTGGTGTAACGGAAGATGCGGATGGAAAGCGCGGTTTTGTTTTGACGTTATCGACGCGTGAGCAGCATATTCGCCGCGATAAGGCGACTTCTAATATTTGTACGAATCAAGGGCTTTGCGCGCTTGCGTTCACCGTGCATATGGCTTTGTTGGGTGAGGATGGGTTTAAACAACTGGCTCGCCTGAACCATGAAGCGGCTTGTCGTTTGGGAGATGCGCTTGAGCAAATTGACGGTGTGACGGTTGCGAATGACACGTTCTTTAACGAATTTGTTATTGAGTTGCCTAAAGAAGCGTCCGTTGTGGTTGAAGATTTGGCTACGGCGGGGATTATCGGCGGATACGCGCTTGAAGGCAATCGTTTGTTGGTTGCGGCGACAGAGATGATGACACAAGATCACATTGACGATTTCGTACATACGTTGTCCGAAATTTTGTAGACTTTGGAAAGGTGAGCTTTATGAATTCCAGTATGGCAAGTTTTTTGGTTTTAAGTTTGGTGGTGTTAGGGCTGTTTGTTGCTTTTTTCATCTATCAAATTACACCCGCCCCGCCACCTGAAAAAATGGCTGTTACTTGCACGAACGACAATCGTGAAGATAAGCGAACCGTTGGTATTTTGCTTCATACAAACACCAAAGAAATGGTTATGTCAGGCGAGCATGTGCCGGCAAAATTTATACGCGTGTTTAACGATACAGCGATTGATGCGCGCTGGAAAGTTGATGATTTGCAAACCAAGGTTTTTATCGACCGTATTGCCGGGCGCCTTGAAATTATAACCCAACGTGACGGCCGTGAACCAGAAACGAACACGTTTACGTGCCATGCGGCATCGCAAAGATTTTAATTAAGACCATCCTGATTTTTTTAAAGAGAGTAAGAACATGCCTGATAATCGTGGATTAAAATATGAAGAGAACTTGCTGTGGGAAAAAGAGCATAGCGATACACCCGGTGTTGATCTTCCGGCGCTTGAGGGCATCTCTTCCAGAACAGGACTTGAGGAGCGCGACTCAATCGGGTTGCCACAGGTGAGTGAACCGCAGGCTGTTCGTCATTTTGTTCGTATGAGTACATGGAATTATTCGATTGATCACGGGTTTTTCCCACTCGGCTCTTGCACGATGAAGCATAACCCACGCTTGAATGAGAAGTTGGCGCGTCTTCCCGGTTTTGCGCATATTCATCCGTTACAGCCTGAGAGTACGGCGCAAGGCGCGATGGAACTGATGCATGAGTTGCAGCACTGGCTCGGTGAGTTGACAGGATTGCCGGGCGTTTGTTTGACACCATCCGCGGGCGCACATGGAGAGCTGGCGGGCATGATGACAATCAGACGCGCGCATGAGGAAAAAGGCGAGACGCAAAGACGTATTGTTCTTACGCCTGACTCCGCGCATGGAACAAACCCTGCGACTGCGGTGATGTGCGGCTTTGAGGTGCGCAGTATGTCGACGAAAGAGACGGGATGCCTGACGGTTGAGGCGTTTAAAGAGGCATTGTATAAGACCGACCCGAATGGCGCCGATATTGCGGGTATGATGGTGACGAACCCGAATACGTGCGGTTTGTTTGAACGTGATATTTTAGAAATATCGAATTTGCTGCATGAGGCGGGTGGCTATTTCTATTGCGATGGTGCGAACTTCAACGCTTTGGTTGGCAAGGTGCGCCCTGCAGATTTCGGTGTGGATGTGATGCATATTAATTTGCACAAAACATTTTCAACACCGCATGGTGGCGGTGGGCCGGGGTCGGGCCCGATTTGCTGCACGGAAGAATTGGCAGCGTTTATGCCTGTACCCACGGTTGTTCAGGCCGATGACGGATCGTTTAAGTTTGAGGATGATCAGCAGCGACCGACAACACTCGGTAAGCTCAAGGCGTTTCAGGGGCAGTTTGGTATGCATGTGCGTGCGCTTTCATACATGTTATCGCATGGTGCGGATGGCTTGAAACAAGTGTCCGAAGATGCTGTTTTAAATGCGAATTATGTTCTGCATCGTTTGAGCGAGCATTATCATGCGCCGTATAAGGATAACGGCCCTTGCATGCATGAGGCTTTGATCACGGACAAAAAGCAAAAGGCGTTTGATGTTTCCACGCTTGATATTGCCAAGGCTTTGATTGAGCATGGTTATCACCCGATGACAGTTTACTTCCCTTTGGTTTTGCCAGGCACGATGTTGATTGAGCCGACAGAGACAGAGAGTAAAGATGCGATTGATAAATTTGCTGATACGATGATCAAAATTGCGGAGATGGCGGAAGAAGAGGGCGCGGCGGAGTTGTTTCATAGCTACCCGCATACGACGCCGCGTAAGCGCCTTGATGAGGTTCGCGCTGCGCGTAAGCCAGAGCTTAAATGGAATGATGCGGCCTAAGCTTTTGCTTTGAGGCATGCTTTATCGCCTGAATTTTATTGATAAACACGCGTTATCATATTTTTCGCTGGTAATTCGGTTCCGTTTACGCTACATCATATGTAATCCCTGAATTTAAGAATAATGACAACGCGTTTCGCGTCACGAATTCTGGGTTAAAATTGATTTTAAGGAAGATAAAGATATGCCAAAGACAGGCCCAGCAGAATATGTTCGTCAGGTCAAATCGGAAACGAAAAAAGTAACATGGCCCTCTCGTCAAGAGACGTTGGTCAGTATGATTGCCGTTTTTATTATGGTTTTTATTTCTGCTGTTTTTCTTTATTTTACAGATCAGATTATCGCGTTCGCCATTCGTTTGATTATGGGGTTCGGCGCTTAAGGTTTTTCAGTTTATTACGGCTTTGATTTTTACGGTGTAAGAAGGATTTTTTATTATGGCTATGCGTTGGTATGTTTTGCATGTTTATTCAGGTTTTGAGAATAAGGTTGCTGAATCTATTAAGGAAAAGGCGGCAAAGCAGGGGCTTGAGGATTATATTGAAGAAATCCTTGTTCCGACCGAAGAGGTTGTTGAGGTTAAGCGCGGGCAACGCGTAAATGCCGAGCGCAAGTTTTTCCCTGGCTATGTTCTGGCGAAGATTGATTTGAATGACACGGTTTGGCACCTGATTAAAGATACGCCAAAGGTTAGCGGATTCTTAGGCTCAGGCGGAAACAAGCCCGTGCCGATCAGTGAGCGTGAAGCGCAGCGCATCATCACGCAGGTTCAGGAAGGCGTTGATCGTCCGCGTCCTTCTGTTATCTACGATATTGGCGAAGAGGTTAAGGTTACTGACGGGCCGTTCGCATCGTTTAACGGTATTGTTGAAGAGATTGATGAAGAGAAGTCGAAGTTGAAGGTTTCTGTTTCTATCTTTGGACGTGAAACGCCTGTTGAGCTTGAATACGCGCAGGTTGAGAAGATTTAAACTGCTCTGATTATTTTATTTTTTAAAGTGCGCAGATGCCTAGAGGGTGTTTGCGCATTTTTTGTTTTAAGCCTTTGTTATTCCTTGTTTATTTGAACCTTAAGTAATGGCTATATAAATCTGTACAGTTACCTGAGCAAATTCTTGCAAATTTTCAAGTGATCCTGTAATTTATATTTCACAAAAAAGTAATATAAAAACAATCTTTATTTACGGGTGTAGTATTTATGTCTAGCGTAGTTGATGTCGACCTTCTTATAGATCAGGATAAACTTGTTAATCGCTTAGTACGCGGTGGTTTCAGCGAAGATGAAGCCAAAATCGTGTTGCAGGATGCCAAGGATACGAACACCTCGCCAGAGAGTATGTCAAAGTTTAAGGATCATTTTGTTGATGATGCGGGGCGCCCTGATGTTGCGAAAATAGATGCTTATATGCATATCCACGACGTAATGATCACCGCGGATGCGTATAAACCTGTTTTGGATAATCGTGCGGATAATGCGGACCATTCAACTGACCTTGAAGGATTGGCGCAAAGCATAGAGTTTATGCATCAGGCCGGTTTTGAGGCGCAAAATATTGCGGACATTACCTCTAAGCTTGTGAAAATTTCAAAATCCTTTACACCGCACCCGACTGAACATCACAGCCCCGAAGGTATTAAGCAAGACCGCGCTCTTGTTTCCGCGTCAGAAAGTGATGCAGAACAAAGACCGGACGCCATACGTGCAGTACTGAACGGCATGATTGATAGCGATGATTACGGCGCGTCTGTGAAGTCTAATATCGTTGATGAAATTGATTACAGCAGTGAAACAGCGCGTATCCATAATGCGGGTGTGAATGAGCTTGATCGCGAAATTGAGCAGATGATTTTCGATGTTACAGGCGAGCATGTTGATGTGAACAGCAACACAGGCCCGCGCAGTTGGGCTTATGACGCAGATGGTAAGAATAACGCCGAAGGCTTCGCCATGATGATGGCGATGGCGACGTCTACGCGTGATGCGATGTCTGACTTATCACGTAATCTTGATCAGGCGATGCAGGGGCAAATTCCCGAAGATATGAAGGCGCGCCTTGAAACGCTGAAAACAGGTGTTGATCAGGTGATTGAGAATATTACGCCAGTTTATGAGCGCACGAGAGAGATTAATGCCCAGCTTGCGACAGCAGAGCCGAAAGAGCGTGAAGCGATTTATCGCATGGCTTACGAGCAGGAATATGAGGGGCTGTTCAATCAGTTGGCCGGCATATATGACGGCCTGGACGAAAAGCGCGGGAAAGACTTTTATCTGCAAACAGTTGAAGACCTTGATCGTTTACGTAAAGACATGCAAGGCCATGATTCGGAAAGTGCGCATTTGGTAGACGAGGCGTTTCGTAATATTCGCCGTAACGGTTTTTCCCTCGATAAAGGCCAAACGCGTCACAATGATTTCGTTTATATCGACATGATCGACAATATGTTCGATTCTGATGCGTTTTGGGGCATGGATATTTTAAGCGATTTAGACCGTGAAGAAATCGTTCAAAAAGGCGGGTTTTCTCAGTTGGATGAAGAAACACAGCTTCGTCATTGGGACAGCGTTTTAAGTTTTGCAAAAGAAAACGGTAATCGTCGTGATCTGGTGACGATTTTAGAATCGACCAATCCTCTTGCGTTTAAGCCTGTGGATGAGGGCGGAAACGGCTATCCCAATCAGGAAAAAACCTATCTTGATCGTATGCGGATACGCTCGCTGTTCCCGTTTAAGTTTGAGGAGGGCGTTATTTCTGATGCGCAGTCTATCGGATCGCCGCGCCAGAAATTTATTGCTGACTTGTTCGGTATGAACCATATGAAGCATATGTCTTTGAATGAAGACCCCATCAATTTGGATCAGCAGGATACTTTGGTTGCGCAGTTTACAAAACATGGCGGCGGTATGGATAATATCAATAGCCGTCAGGAAAGAATGCTGGATTATTTCAAGCGGTTACACCAGACACTTCATGTTATGCGCCCTGCGAGTGATGCGGAGAAAAACGGTGGTTCATTTACGCGATTACAGGCGATGGATCAATACCGCAAGATCGTGCGTCAGGGCTATGATATGGGCGTGCCGATTGAAATTATGATCGGTGGTGGCGGATCGCTGAACCGTTTCGGTGGTGATGTTGATATGGTGCGCCGTATTGCTGCGCAGGAATTGAAAGAAATTTTCAAGGAAAAGCTCAACGAAGGTCAGGAATTGGACGATGATGATCGTAAAATGATGATTATGGCAGCCAGTATCTTGTATACTGAACAGGGGCGTACCAAGCGTTTTGCAAGCGCTACTCCCGGACAGGTGCGTGATGATTTTGCAGGCAAGATGAACAATGTCTTGCAGGACTTTCTTGATATGGACGGGCATGTTGACGACCACACATTTATTGATGAAAAGACAACGTTTTCGCCTGAAATGGAAGCGCTGAACCGTCCGATTTACACAAAAGCGATTGCGGATTATTTCGGTTTTGCGAATGTCCATAAGGCTGATGAAAATGGCAAGCCGACAGATGAACTGGTTTTGGACAGCTTTACGGAAATGGGGGGCGCACCGCACTTAACGCCGCAGCAAAATAACGGCGCGAGGCCTGCGGCAGGTAAAGCTAAAGGAGGCAAGAGAGCCAAGACTTCGGGGCAGCGTGCGATTGGTAAAGACCAAATTTTGCATACGATGCAGTCTTTCCATGCCGGTTTCTTTGCGTCAGGTACGGCGATGAAACGTGTTCACGAGGCGCTTTCCAATGATCAAATTACCATGGGGGATGTTGATGATTTGATGCATAATGCCGATTGGGATGAAGCGATCTTCTCGCGTAACCTGATTGATGCGGGGCGTTTTAATGCGACGCATTTGTTCGATAAGGTTTCTAATTCTGATGACTGGACGTTTGATCGCGCGATGGAGGTTGGTAACGAGGTGATCTGGCGTCGTGATCGCGAGACCGGCAAGAATATGCTGCACTATGCAGGCGATGAGGATGTGAGCCAGGAAGAGCTATACTTGGCGAAAATCTATTATGATCGTGCGGTTTTTCTTGCAACGACTGAGGCAGCGCTCACACCCGGAGGGGCGGGCGTGACGATGAAAGATAGCCTAGATGACATTATCGCATCCGTACGCCCTGATAATAACAGCCTTGAATTTGGTCTTGGTGCGCGCACACAAAATGCGTGGCCGTCCGTTGTTGAATCTTTGGCAGATGGTCAGAAAAATGCACCTGCAGTTGCGCTCTATCAGCTTGTTAATGATGACATTCAAAGTCGCCTTGATGCAGGAGAGCCGAAAGATGATGTTTTGGCCGATTATGGTGATGGAGACCCTGCGAATTTTGATGCACGTGCGCGCCGATACGGTTCCGCTGTCCGTTCAGGAACGATGCCACATAAGGCCAAGTGGACGGGGCAAGATACGTATGGTATTGATAAGCGCAATGATTTCGATGCAGCCGAAGTGAGTGCGTATATCGCGGCAAATCACAGCGACCATATTCGCCAGCGGGAGCTGCCCTTAGAATAATCATTCACATTAATTTTAATCTTTTAACGAGGTTCTTTTTCCATGGAAATTTCACTTGCGGTTGCGCTTGCGCTTATTCTGGCAGCGGCGATATCTTACGAAATAAAGGTATCGAGTGCTGTTCTCGAAATATTAGCAGGCATGATACTCGCCGCATTGATCGTTGATATCCAATCGGAATCGTGGCTTCAACATTTGTCCAGCCTTGGCATGATGGCGTTGATGTTTGTGGCCGGGTTTGAATTGCGTATTCGGCAGTTAAAGCAAACTTGGGTTTCAAGCACTGGTATTGGTATAAGTTCCTTTGTGCTGCCATTTGTGGGGATTTACAGTTTTTGTTATTTTGGCCTGCAGCTTGATTTTAAAGCCTCGGCTTTGATTGGGATTGGCCTTTCGACCACGTCTTTGGCGCTGGTTTATCATTTGCTTAAAGAGCAGGGAATTTTGAACAGTGAGGACGGGCAGATTATGTTTGGTGCGGCCTCGATTGTCGACATCATCAGTATGGTTGCGCTTGCAATGTTATTGGGCGAATGGGGTATTGGTACGGTTTTATTTGCCGTTATTCTTGTGTTTTCCGCACTTGCGCTGCCACGGTTCAGCGTCTGGATCTTTACGCATTATTCTTACTCTTTGGCTGAGTTAGAACTACGTTTTTTAATGGCTGTTATTATCGGTATGGGCTTTATGGCGGAAAGTATCGGGCATGTTCACCCCGCGCTGGTTGCGTTTACGATTGGCGTGGTGATGTCGCGGATTGTTGAGCATAATAAGGTTGTTAAAGATAAGCTGATGGCACTTGTTTTTGGATTTTTCGCCCCTTTGTTCTTTCTGCATGCGGGTACAAAAATTGACTTTAGCAATCTGCAGGGTGAATACATGCTGTATGCCTGTATCATGTTTGTCTTGGCTACATCGCTGAAATATTTGGGTACATATCTGCCAGCGCGTAAATTTATAAAAGAGCGTGCAAATTTCAGCGGTATTCTTTTTAATTACCGTCTTAGCTTTGGTATTATTACCGCGAATGTCGGTGTGGAGACAGGTATTATTCCTGAGCAAATGTTTTCGGTTATTATGCTTGTTGTGGTTGCCAGTGCGGCAATTCCGGGGATATTCTTAAGGCAGTCGCGCCCAAGCAAGGTTTTGGTCAAAGATACCGATGTTTAAAGTTCTACTTTCTGTCTGTGTTGTTTTTTTTAGCGTCACTGTTTCAGTATCTTTTGCTGCTGATGACAAGGTTGGAGCCGTTTGGCAAGAGCCTGACTTACATGACCCTGATATCTATTCGATTTTTGTAGCTGATGATGCGCAAATTGCGGTGCAGAAAAATCAGGATGCCCCGCTTTATTTTTCGAACGATAAGCCAATAGAGGTCGCGCTTGCGTATGATCAGGACGCTGTATTTTTACTGCCCGATCAGATTTTAGATATCGTTTCCCTGCGCATCCATCATGGCCGTAGCGTGGTGGTTCGTGGAGGGCATTTGCGCGGTATCGCCCCCGCGAATAAGACGGTCAGGGGGCTTTTATGGGCAGGGGGGACGCGTGGAAGCCTTCATGTGGAAAATATGATTTTGGATACGAACTTTCAAGACGGATTGGATGCTCTGCTTGTTGGGGGGTATGGTAACCAAACGCCAGAGGATTATCCGGATATCTATATTCGTAACGTAAAAATGACAGGTGTTGAAAATAGTAACGGGAACCCGTTTCATGCTGATTGTTTTCAATATTACGGGCCGACTAATTTGACGTATATGGACGGCGTTGATTGCGAGACAAACACTCAAGGCTTTTTTCTGGCGCCGCAACATCCTATCGGACGGATATCTCTGAAACGGGTGAGTATCTCTTACATCAACCCTGAACGCGCTAACGGTTACGCCTTGTATTTAAAAGATAAAGAGGATGATGCGCGTACGCCGATAAGTTTTGATCAGGTGTATATCGGGCGGCGTGATACAGATTTTGGATATGGACATGACGGGAAGTGGGATGTGTATTCCATATTTCCCCATGCCCTTATTAAGCATGGCGCGCGGCGTAAGAATAAACATGTGACCTTTCCGTTTTTCCCTGAAATTAACGGTTCGGTTATCCTTTACGCGGGTGAAGAATTTTTTGACCCCATTCCCGAATAATTCTTCTTCAACGATAAGGCTGTAATGATGCGTTGCTGCGCATCATACTTTAGCCTATACTTATACATGAGTTAGATTTTCTTGTGTGTGTGAGGTTTGATGTATTACAAAATTCTGGTTGTCGACGATAGTGAAGAGGATCGCTTTACTTTGCGCCATCGTCTTAGGAAGCCCGAACATCAAATTGACGTCATCGAAGCCGAGACAGCGCAAGATGCATTTGACCTGATTGATCAGAATACAGACATAAGCTGTATGTTTCTTGATTACATGTTGCCCGATATGGACGGTATTATGATGCTTAAACAGATTTATGATCGCGGTACTGATACGTGCGGTTTTCCTGTTGTTATGCTTACAGGGCAGGGCAGTGAGGCGGTTATGAGCGATGCTATACGTTTCGGTGCGCAGGATTATCTGGTTAAAGATCATATCACGACCGATGCCTTGTATATTGCTATGTATAAGGCGAATGAGATATTTGAGCTGAAACAAAATAAATATGAAGCGCAAGCCCGCCTTGAGCGTTCGCAAAAAATGGAAGCGATGGGCAATTTAACAGGTGGGATCGCCCATGACTTCAACAACCTTCTGACCATCATGATCGGGAATGTTGTATTGCTTCAAGATATGTTGACGTCGGACTCTGTCGATACGGAGAAATGCCTGGAACGTGTTGATACGATTGATCGTGCGAGTAAAAGAGGCGCTGACTTGGTTCGTCAGTTGATGGTGTTTTCAAGGCAGCGTAGTCTTGACCCCTCGCCTGTTGATATCAATTCACTTCTGACAGACTTGGAGAGTCTTCTGCTGTATTCACTTGGTGGTGGGGTGGAGCTTCATTCAGAGTTGGATGATGATATTTACATCGTTGATCTTGATGCCAGTCAATTTGAGAATGCGATTATCAATATGGCTGTTAATGCGCGCGATGCTGTGCCGGACGAAGGTGTTTTTACCCTAAAGACATCAAATGTTTCCTTGGATGTTGAAGATGCGGAGAGTTTGGGGATTACCGTCGGAGAATATGTACGCCTCGATGTTCTTGATAACGGTAGCGGTATCAAAGACGACCTTCTTCAAAACATCTTTGATCCGTTTTTTACAACCAAAGAGGTTGGTAAGGGGACGGGCTTGGGACTTAGTATGGTTTACGGTTTCGTTAAAGATAGTGGCGGAGGCATTGATGTTAAGAATTCAGAAGACGGTGGTGCGTGTTTTAGCCTTTATTTCCCAAAATCGGTGCGTGCCAACACATTAAAGCCGGAAGATGTTGAAATTAAAAGGCATCGTCGAAAAGCGGAAGGAACAATCCTTATTGTTGAGGATGAGCCTGAAATCAGGGCATTGAATTCTGACTTGTTGTGGGCGCAAGGGTATAAAGTTGTTGAGGCTGCCTCAGGAGATGAGGGGCTGGCGCTGTTACAGCAAAATTTGGACAGTGTGGATTTGATTTTTACCGATATCGTTATGCCCGGTGAAATGAATGGTGTGCAGATGGTCGCGCGGGCGCAGGTTTTGAAGCCGGAGATCAAGTTTTTATTTACGACAGGATATGCAAAGGGCGCCATTCCCGACATGGCGCTAGCAGAGGCGTATGACATTTTGAATAAACCGTTCAAGCCTGATGATCTGTTGGATCATCTTGATCGTATCATGCGCGGCTAAGCTATTGCTTTTAAATCGTTTATTTAGTTTTTTCTTGAAATTTTTTAAAGTAACTTGACCCGGTCAGGGTTGACCACTAAGTTTTGCGTACAAATCATTATGCAGTATTTGTTTTGCGGGCTGTGTGCATGTATAACTTAACGGTTTCCATGTCTGTTTTCGGAACTTTGTTGGGTTCGAACTGTTGCATTGGTGTTTGTATGTAAAGTACGTAGGTTAAAATAAAAATGAAAATTTTATATTTCATGATTTTAGGGGGAATAGTCGGCTTCAGCGCGATAGAATCTCATGCTGATACGGGTGGTGCCGAGAAACGTATTATTGTCGGTTATGTTGAAAATGTTGAGATTGAAGACATCCAGACCAAAATTAAAGCTAAGTTAGATACAGGCGCACAGACATCTTCAATACATGCCAATATTATTGAGCAAAACGAAGATGATGTTATTTTTGAGATTGTTTCTGACGATGAAAATGTGGAAAATAAAAACATCAAAAAGCCTATTGAACGTTTTGTAAGAATTAAGAAAAAACGTAATGATGGCTTTATAAGACGCCCTGTAGTGAAAATGACGTTTTGTATTGCCGGGCAACGTGTGACCGAAGAGGTCAATTTGGCAGAACGTGACGGATTTAATTACGATTTGTTGATCGGGCGTAACATGCTTGAGAAAGGGATGCTTGTCGTGGATGTGTCAAAAACATTTACCAGCAAGCCCAATTGTATGCCTGCAGAGTAACGCGCGCTTTACGAATATATTTAAAGGTTAAGTTTATATGGTACGTACCTGGATTACTGTGTCGGTTGCGCTTGTTCTTATTCTGATGGGAGTAGGAATTTTCTATTACAAAGTCTTATCTTTGGGCTATCCGATTTTACCGGATCATAAGGTCAGTAGTTGGTACGTGGAATATTCCGCAACGATTGATACAACAGCGCAAAACCGAAAAGACGGTCTCGAAGTCTCGATTAAGAAGCCAGGTGATAATGCGCGATATGCAGTTACGAATTTGCAGATTATCGCCCCAGGGTTTGGCATTGAGGGGGAAGGCGATAAAGCCGCTGATGATCTGGACTTAGCAAAACGCGGGCTCAACCGAACGGAGTCCTTTTTGCTGCGCTTTAATATTTTTTCCATATCCAATGATACGAAGCAAAGCGATAGCAAATTTAAAACATTTGACCGATATGCGCCGGATAATCGTATTTCTAACCCTGATGACGCAACGGCGGTTTTCTATGACACGATTGATGAGGTTGTAGGAGAAGCGAGAGAGAAGTCAGCAGGTGACAGGGCCTTTACCAGACAAATCATCAAGGGGTTGCTTGCGGATAGAAATAACGTGACTTTTCTTATGGATGGTATGGAGGTTCAAACGAAAGAAGATGTTATTTTGGCACTTCTTGGCGTTGAAGGTATTAAAGCGCGCATCGCTAACGGCTTTGCCTTGGAAAGCAGAAATAACAATGTCGATGTAATTAAGTGGGTCGAGATTTTTGATACGAAACGCAAAGAGTGGATACGCATTTCGACGGGTCAGAGTAAGGTTTCCAATCTCGATAAATACTTCGTCTGGTGGTATGGCACAGGGGGCATATTACAAAGCGATACACCGATTAAAAGTCATTATAGCCTGTCTTTACGTGCCAACCGTGATGGGTCGTTAACGCGTAAGATCTGGCTTGATAAGAACCAACCTGAAATCTTGCGGTTCTTTTCCTTGCAAAACCTGCCTTTGGAGCAGCAATTTATCGCGCAGCTTCTTCTTTTGCTGCCGCTGGGGGCTTTTCTGGTGTCGTTCGGGCGTCAGGTGATCGGTTTTCAAACATTCGGAACGTTTATGCCAGTGTTGATCGCGATGGCGTTTCGGGAAACGGGCATTTTGTACGGCATTGCCTTTTTCTGCAGTGTTATCGGCCTCGGTTTGATTGCGCGTGCTTATGTGACAAAGCTGCATCTTTTGATGGTGCCGCGGTTGTCGGTGGTGCTCTCAGTGATTGTGATGATTATCGTGCTTATGATGTTGATCACCAAAGAGCAGGATATCTCACTCGGGATTTCGGTCGCTTTGTTCCCTGTTATCATTATCACGATGTTTATTGAGCGGATGTCGACCGTGTTGGATGAGGAGAGCCCGAAAGATGCGTTTATCGGCTTTGTCGGCACGATGGCGGTGTCTTCGGTTATTTATATGGCGCTGATGAATATCTACACGATGCATATTATCTTTGTGTTCCCTGAGCTTCTTTTGGTGAATACGGCGTTTTGTATGCTGCTTGGGCGGTATAACGGATATAAGCTGTTTGAATATTGGCGTTTTCGTAATATTCAACGGCAAGCCGTGCCGGACAATCAGTAGAGTGGGGCGGGCGCATGTTTTTCAAATCTTCAGGGTTAAAAAAGAAAGGGATTTTGGGCATTAATGCGCGAAATCTCGATTATATTTTTGAGAAGAATGATCGGCAATATTACCCGTATGCGGATAGTAAGCTGGCGACGAAGAAATTAGCGCAGAGCGTGGGGGTGAATACGCCCGGCCTTATCGCCGAGATTGAATGGCAGCATGATATAAAGAAGCTGAACACGACGCTGGCGGAGCATAAGGAATTCGTAATCAAACCTGATGGTGGCTCAGGCGGGGGCGGCATTTTGGTGATTACGGGAAAATTGCCGATTGGGTATAAGAAAAGCTCAGGCTCGGTCATCGGGCCGAATGCGATACAGTTTCATTGCCAGAATATCTTAAGCGGTATGTTCTCCCTCGGCGGGCAGAGGGATAAGGTGGTGATTGAGCAGCTGGTGAAATTTGACCCTGTTTTCGATGATATTTCCTTTCAGGGCGTGCCTGATATTCGCGTGATTGTTTCAGACGGCAAGCCTGTTATGGGGATGCTGCGCTTGCCGACGAAGCGATCAGACGGGAAGGCGAATTTGCATCTGGGCGGTATTGGTGTCGGCATTGATATGGAGAGCGGGACGACGACGCATGCGGTGCAGTTTAACAAATATATCAAATATCATCCCGAGACGGGGGCGATGTTTGACGGGCGTGCCATTCCGCAATGGCAGGAGATGCTGGATATTGCCGTGAAAATTCAGCAAGCTTCTAAGCTCGGTTATATCGGGGTGGATATTGTTTTAGACCGCGATGAAGGGCCGCTTGTGCTGGAGATTAACGCGCGCCCGGGGATTTCCATTCAAATTGCAAATAACCGCGGGTTGTTGGATGCTTTGCGGTAGTTTGCTTTTGGGCTTGTCTTAACTAATTTGCGCTATCATGACTTTAGTTATTTTAAGACGCATCAATGCTGAGGGAGCGTATGAGAAGATTTTTTGCATATTTGTTTGTTGTTTCTGCTTTTTTTCTGTTAACAGGGTGTTGGCCATTCAAAGAAACAGATCCTGCAAGTAAAAATTTCGAATTACAGAAGTTGGATTTATTCGATTATAAAAATCATAAATCTTTTTACCATGCGATGGCTACGCTATTTCCTGAAGGTACACCTAAAAGTAAAGTAGATGAAATTCTAAAAAATATCGTTGGGTGTACGGTTAAAGAAAAAGTACAAGAAAAATCTTCATTTTACAAAACTTCTTACCGTCTCACTTTAAATGATCGCATAGAAAACGATAGAGATGTTTTGGTTAAATATAATTCTGCTGATCACACCGTTAAAAGCCTACAAGTTAATATGCCTTCAGGTAAAATGAGAAATTGGTACCCTGGGCCTGATAATGTTCAGCTTAAGAGAATTGAATTTAACTCTAAGGAGGCTACAGAATGAGCACGGAAATCTGTGTTTTGCGGAATTAAAAGAAATGGTAGCGGTGTGGTGATTTAAACACCCGACATATGGATTATGGGCGGGTTACAATTGTGGGTGTAGTTCCTGTTTCCACATCGTATCCGCTGGTTTGCAGTGTGACGCCTTCGGGGGCTCCTATCTCGGGGAGCGGGATTTGACATGCATCGGGGGCGACCTGAATAGGGGGCATTTCGAAATTATAGTAAATATCGTACGTTGCTTCGGTCGGCTGCAGGCTTTCTTCGTAGTCGCATGTGTCTGTCGACAGATTTATCACCTCGGTTGAGAACCCTTCGTGAATGCCTTGCCCTACGGCATTTTGTACTCCGCTTGTGTCAGGAGTGTAGCCGCCCAAATGTAGGGAATCCTCATCAAGGCTATCAGCGAAGCATTGGCCGCCTTCTCCTTCGCCCTCTGATGCCGGCATTGGAGATTGTTGAGTGGATTCATCAGGGCAATAATTATAACCGCTGCTTCCGGGCTCTAAAACATTTTGTTCCGGTTCAGGTGCGGGGGTGGGCGGTGTATATTCTTCAGTCGCGAAAAGCTCTGATATATACTCGCGCATTGCATCGGGGTTTTCTTTTAAGGCATCTTCTGCATCGCTGATTGCATAGGATGAATCGCCGTAACCTACGATATCAAGGAAACTGCTCTCAACGTCTTGTGCTTTTAAATAATCCTGAACCAGTGCGTTATCTGTGTCGCTGTTATATTCTGCCGTTGCGGTGACGATATCAAATAGCTGATCCGTCGTTAAAAGCTCTGTCAGTGCGCGCGCGGATTGCGGATCTTCCAGTGTGCGGTCGAATGCGTTTTGAAATTCAGTTCTCGCCTGTGTTAAGGCCGCATCGGCGGCCTGCACTTCGGGTGCGGCGCGTGCCACGATATCAGATGGCATTCTCATGCGGGAATCGCCCGGTTCGGATGTTGCATTATGGTACATGACGTATAGTCCTACGCCGCCGCCGCCCCTCATCGGTGTATTCATAAGCGCGCTGCCAAGCTCGTTCGGTTGGTGTGCGTCAAGCTGTTCATCATATTCACGTCTTGCAACTTCCACATCTCGCCTGGCCTCAATGAGGTGTCTGAGTTCTTCAGGCTGGTCGTTGGTGTCATAAGGGATATCGAAAAATAAATCTCGCCCCATTTGGCCGCGTAGAGAAGTTCCTGCAACGATGCTGGGGGAAAGCATATCATGGACTTCTTCGCTAATTTGATGCTTATTGGATAGTTCTTGGAATTGGTTGTATGCCATGCGTTCGACGATGAACATTCCCGGAATGGCGAGGGGGGTGGGGTCTGCGGCTTGACCTGTTAATACGGGGCCAACATCATCCATCAATTCTTTGAATTCCGCGTGGAATTCCGGTGTTATCTTGCCTTCTTCTAGAAGCTGATCGGCCAGATCTCTTGTGACTTCGTTGGCGTAGGCTGTTGCGGATACGGCCAAGGTTGTTGCCGCAACGGTTGTTACAATACCTGCCTTGGTCATGCTCGCACCAAAGCGGCCTGACCTTAAACCGCGTGCGATTGTCGCTAAATCACCCGTAGCAGAAACAGTGTCGAGGGCAGCGGCAGAGCCGCGCGCCAAATTCGTTGGTGTTCGGCTTATTGAATTGATGGCATCCAGTGCTTTTATTTGGTCGGCGGCGCTCATGCCGCTCATGATGTTGTCGAATTCCTTTATCGCGTCGGCTGCATCTGCTGCGTCACTTCCCATCCCAACCTGTTTGTAGAAGGTGAGTTCAGTAATCGCGTCGACCATTTTAGGATCGGTTCCGTTCGCTGCCAGTGTTCTCAGGTTGGCATCCGTCATTTCATCGGGTACGAGCTCAAATGCAAGGGCTGTATCTGCGTTTCTGAAGCGTATGGCGCTTCTGGCAGCTTCGCCGACCGACATGGCTTGTGTCGTTACGCTTACTCTTGCGCCTTCGCTGTGTGCGATTACCTGATCAATATTGGAGCCTGCCAAGGGAATGCCGGGCCTTTGTGCGGTTTTTATTTCCTTGATGGCGTCTGCAAAAACTTCAGGAGTGTTGTTTTGGAATGATCTGGAGACTTCACTAAGGCCGCCTTCAATAACATCAACGTTGTGTACGTTTTTAGATTCAAAGAAGTGTCGTGCGGTTTCTGCTCTTTCTGCCGCAGGGACGTTCGCAAAATCGTGGATTGTAACGCTACGCCCTCTGATTTCGGCAACGGTGTTTGTTGCCTCGTTTAAGAAGAACATCTGCTTGGGCTTGCCTGCCTCGTCAATGGCTGCCACAAAGCCGCGACCGCTATCAACACCAGCGTCGGAGAGTTGTGTATATGTTCTGAATTCCGACGTGACACCGTTTGTGGTTAGATTCCGTGACCCCGGGTACAGGCTCTGTGCGTGAACGCCGGGTGCGTTTCTAAATGCATTTGGAACGGGAGCCGTTGCTGCGCCATTTCTTACATTATCGACGAAACCTGTCACCTCATCCATCGCGGCGGATGGGTTGCGCGCGTTGTCGAATGTTCTGGTTGCTGATGCCTTGTTGCTTGTGAATGATGCCTCTGAGGTCGGATATCTCTGTATGGAACCGAAATCTCTGTCGAGCGGATTTATGATAAGATATGTATTATCCGCCTTATTATAAAGATGATATATTTCTACACCATTACTGTTTAATACAAACCCTTCCGTTCCGGGAGACGCCAACATACGTCGTGTGTATGCTGCTAAATCTTCAGGGCTATTGATGTGTAATGATGGCCCTAAGGATTGTCTGACGTTGTTTGCTCCTACTGGATTAGTGCGCGTTTCGCTAAAAGCCTCTACGCCTTGCATGTGCCGCGCGGTATCCTCGCCTTCCACGTGTTTGGGGAAGGCATGCCCCCTTGTGATGTATTCTATCAGTTCGTCAAAGTTGAAATCATGCTGTGGCATATCTTACATACCCAAGTAATCTTCACGCATTTTCATAACTGAATCGACTGTATCCCTCGGTACGCCGAGACACTCATCATCCTCAGGTTCTGCGTATCCATCAAAACCATGAAACTTCCACGTTGAAGCTATACTGCCCATTAGTTGGAAAAGGCCTTGGCTCATAGCCACAGTACTATCATCATCAATTGTTTCACTGATGATATCGCGCATTCTGTCTAAATCTTCTTTTTGAGCGCCTGTGTATGTCAAGATTTCTACGCGATAGCCTTCTAATTCTCGTTCGCTCGCATCAATCATTTTGATCAGATTTTGTTTATCATGAGCAGATGCGTCAAAGTAAACAGTATCATCTGAAACGTCCTTAAATTTCATCGCTAAGCCTGAATTTTCCGCAACCATGTGTGTCCCCGATATTTCTTTATTTTTTTATTTAAAATAAATGTTTTTCTTTGATGAGTCAAATTCTAGAGACGCAATTTAACAAGAGAGTTTTTTCAAAGTTAAATTAATCTTCAGCAAATGTGCGAAGCTGTGTATCGAATTTTTTTGAGCGTAATTTCGAAGGTATGAAAGTTTTGAAATATGGTAGCGGTGGGGTGATTTGAACACCCGACACATGGATTATGATTCCACTGCTCTAACCCCTGAGCTACACCGCCACGGTTGTTATTTTCAAAGAGGTCAAATAACGATGTCGATATATCGCCGATTTGTCGCCGATTTGTCAAGCGTAGATTTGATAAAGATTATTGAGGCCTGGCTTCAAATTTTCTTTGTTTATGGGCGAATGCAGGCCTTTAGGGAGTTAAGCTATCGGCAAGGTCTTTATGATCTTGTCGATGTGCCTGTGATCCAGCCGCCGCCGATGACGCGGTCATTCACGTAGCATACAGCGGCTTGGCCTGATGCGATGCCGTAATGCGGGGTTTGCAGGTGGATTTCTGCGCCGCTCTCTTTGACGTGGAGTGTGGCTGGTGTTGGCTTCATGACCGAGCGGAATTTGAGGTTCACCTCAATCGGCTCTGACGCGTTTTCGTTTAGAAGCCAGTTGCAATCGGTAATGTGTAGTACATCACGGGCGAGGGCTTCTTTCGGGCCAACAATTACTTGATTTTCTGCTGGGTTGAGCGCGATGACATAAAGCGGTTCGTTGTTATTGCTCACGCCGCCGCCGATGCCGATGCCGCGGCGTTGGCCGATGGTGTAATGGATTATGCCCTTGTGATCGCCGATAACGCGTCCGTCTATGTGCACGATATCACCCGGCTTTTCGGCTTCGGGTCTGATTTTTTTGACGATTTTGGCGTAATTGCCATCGGGGACGAAGCAGATGTCTTGGCTGTCTGGTTTGTCGGCGTTGATTAAGCCGAGGCGTTCGGCGTGTTCGCGTGTTTTATCCTTGCCCCAGCCGCCGAGGGGGAAGCGGAGGAAGTCCAACTGTTCTTGCGTTGTTGCGAACAGGAAGTAGCTTTGGTCTTTGCCGTCATCATGAGCGCGTTCCAAGTGCGCGCGGCCGTTTTCGTCGACGATGCGTTGGATGTAATGGCCTGTTGCCATGCAATCAGCGCCGAGGTCGTGGGCGACCTTGAGCAGGTCACGGAATTTGACCGTTTGGTTACAGCGCACGCAGGGGATGGGGGTTTCGCCCTTCAAATAACTGTCGGCGAAATCGTCAATCACGCTTTCGCGGAAATTGCTCTCGTAGTTCAGAACATAGTGCGGGAAACCGCGTTCTTCGGCGACACGGCGTGCATCGTAGATGTCTTGCCCTGCGCAGCATGTTTTGCTTTTGACGGGCTGGCTGGACGGGCTGTTGGCCTCACCATAATCGTAGAGTTGGAGCGTGACGCCGACAACATCGTAGCCTTGTTCGTGGAGCAAGGCGGCGCAGACCGAGCTGTCCACTCCGCCTGACATGGCCACGACCACGCGCGTTTCTTCGGGAGGCTTGGCAAAGCCCATCGAATTCAGCGCTTGTTTGTTGTCTTTTAAAGCTCCGTTTTTCATGGCCGGAACTATAGGGTTTTCGTTGCTTTTGTGCAAGTTTTCATCTTATAGTTACCATAAGAAAGAATAAAGGGTGCATCAAGCACCGCGACGGGGTTGAATGTGGTTCGATCATTAAGAGATATATACGATTCGGTTTGTTTTATAAAAGGCGATCTTGACGATGGGCAGGGTGTGCATCCGTATGTCGGGCAGGGTGTGTTTTTATCGCCGTTCCATGTATTGACCAGCGCGCATGTTGTTGATGCAAAACAGGGGTTAACATTTCAGAACGTTAGGGGACAAGAAACGGGCCTGTTTGATGGCGCGGAAATTGTGCAAGATCCGTCACTTGATTTGGCTTTGGTCACCTTGGATGATCCTATCGGGCACGGATATAGCTTGGTGCCGACCTTGCGTGATACGCCTGATGATGAACGTGGTTTGATTGTTACGCGTTATCGCGGCGGTGCGCCCGAAATTGACTCTATCATTGTTGATCGTGACGCGCGGCCTGCTGTTCATCGGCAGTATGACCCGCGTGATTTTGTTACGATGCGTTCTCATGGTATTCAGCTTGGAACGGGGCACTCCGGTTCGCCTGTTTTTAACCAAGAGGGGCGCGTTATGTCATTGGTCTCGCAAATTGCCGTGCCGAATGATGCGATGCATATTTGGAAAATGAGCACAGGTACGGATCGTGTTATCGTTCCTGAATTCACTGCCCCGAAGCCCGAGGCGTTGGCGCGCTTCATTCAGGAAAATTTTATTGATGCTGATCTGCCGGAACCTTAGTATGTTTTCTTTTTTGCAATCCTCCCTAAAAAATCTTTTACAAACAACCTTTTCTTAGATTTTCGCTCGTGTACACTCATGGCAGTGTTTCATTTTAAGGTTAAGGATTAAAGTCATGGCAAAAATCAAAGTAGATACTCCCGTTGTTGAAATTGACGGAGATGAGATGACGCGCATTATCTGGGCGTTTATCAAGGAAAGTTTGATTTTGCCGTATCTGGATGTGACCCTCGAATATTATGACCTTTCCATACAAAACCGTGATGCGACTGATGATCAGGTGACGATTGATGCGGCGCATGCGATTCAAAAGCACGGGGTCGGTATTAAATGTGCGACGATTACGCCTGATGAAGCGCGGGTGGAGGAGTTTGGTTTGAAGAAAATGTGGAAGTCGCCGAACGGTACAATTCGCAATATTTTGGGCGGTACGATTTTCCGTGCGCCGATTACGTGCTCCAACGTGCCGCGCTACGTGCCGGGGTGGGAAAACCCGATTATTGTCGGTCGTCACGCGTTTGGTGATCAGTATAAGGCCACGGACATGAAAATTGATGAGCCGGGCACACTGAAGATGGTGTTTACGCCCAAAGATGGCGGCGATGCCCAAGAGTGGGAAGTGTATGATTTCCCCTCCAGCGGCGTGGCGATGGGCATGTATAATCTGGATGAAAGCATTGAGGGCTTTGCCCGTTCCAGCTTTAATTATGGCCTGTTGCAGAATTACCCCGTTTATATGTCGACGAAAAACACGATTTTGAAGCAATATGACGGTCGGTTTATTGAAATTTTCCAGCGCATTTTTGATGAAGAGTTCAAGGCGGAATTTGATAAGCGTGACCTTTGGTATGAGCATCGCTTGATTGATGACATGGTCGCGCAGGCGATTAAATCAAAAGGCGGTTTTGTCTGGGCGTGTAAGAATTACGATGGCGATGTGCAGTCTGACATTGTGGCGCAGGGGTTCGGCTCGCTGGGGCTTATGACATCTGTTTTGCTGACGCCTGACGGGAAAACGGTGGAGGCGGAGGCCGCGCACGGCACGGTGACGCGTCACTATCGCTTGCATCAAGAGGGCAAGCCGACCTCGACAAACCCGATTGCGTCGATTTTCGCGTGGACAAGCGGTTTGAAGTATCGCGGTAAATTTGATGATAATCAGGCTCTGGTTGATTTTGCGGAAACGCTGGAGAAAGTGTGTGTCGGCACGGTTGAAGCGGGGCATATGACGAAGGACTTGGCGTTGTTGGTCGGAGATGACCAGCCGTTTTTGACAACGCAGGAATTCCTCGACAAGGTTGTTGAGGGATTAGAGAAAGAGATGGGTTGATTTTTTGGCAAATCAAGTTGAAAAGAAATCAAAAGCTGAGTTGGCAGAGATGCACACAGGTACTTTGATGGCAAGGCGCAAAGCTCTTCTCGAATGTGATGAAAGCCTTGAAATGTCAGATAAAGATGAAGGTTACCAGCCTGTCGACGGTATTATTGAATTTAAAAATACGCCAGAATGGAAGCAAGCTTATGATGACTTGAAAAGTGTTCTTTCTTCAAGAGGTGATGTTTTAAACAAACAGCAGCGTAAAGAAATTCGTCAGGTGCGTGCGAAAGAGAAAAAGTAAAGACCGCTCCCACCGTAACTGTTTTTTGTTTTCTTGTGGAGTGCTTTAAATATTTGACAGAGTATTCATTGCTGCTGTATTTTTATTGAAATATAAATTCAATAAGAATACAGGGTGAATATTTGAGGGTATTACGCGGTCATTACTATAATTTATTGCAGAGAAATTTGGCGCGGGTGTTTGGCATTCCCTTTGCGTTGTCTAACCAAAGCGCGTGGTGTGCGTCATGAAGGTTCTTGTTCTGGGTATTGATATTAACCGCAGCAGTTGCGACCCGAGCCTTTATTTCGACAAAGGCAGTTTGGAGCATGATAAATCGCGCTATCTTGATGAGGCAGCAGAGCGTATTGCTGATTTTATGGCGGATGTGCGTGATGATTTGGGTGATGACCATGTTGCATGGACGGTGCAGAATTTTGAAACGAGTGCCGATCACGACCCTAAACCCTACACGGAAGAAGAGCGTGCGTTTCACCGCGTGACTGTCGAGGAGGGCGATGCTGTTTTGCCAAAAACGCAGATGTCTCCATACCCAGAACATGAAGCATTTTTCGAAGGGTTGAAAGATGAGGGTGTAGATACGGTCGTCTTAACAGGGTTTTACGCATCAAAATGCGTGTATTGGACGTTGCACGGTTTATTGGAGAATGATTTCAAGGTGATTGTGCCAACGGATTTAATCGCCGATAGCGATAATAACCACGCGATGAGTGCCTTTGATGATGTTATGCATGAGGTTTATTACGGAGATCTGATTTTTACGGACAGCGATCGCGTTGCGGATATGTTGCATGCACCGCCTGAGGAGCGCAGCCCGCCTGTGGCGACGATTACGTGGAATGATTTAAACGCCATGCATTACGGCCCGGGAAGTTGATAGATTAGGATTTTGATATGGATGCACAAATAAAAACGATTGCGGTACTTGGCAGCAGCACATCCTCAAACGATGCGTATGATGATGACGCGCAGGCGTTGGGTGAGGTTTTGGCGCAAAATGATTATGCGTTGTTGCTTCCCGGCGATTTGGATGGCGTAAAAGGTGCGGCATCGCTCGGCGCGCTGTATGAACAAGGCGCGGTTTCGAATGTATTTCCTGACCCGGGCGGTTCTACGGTCGCGAAGCCGCATTTGAAAACCACAAATGATGATTTGCTCTCTGAGCGCGTTATTGTTGATGGAGTGCAAGGGGTTAAATCATCTTTGTTTAATCGCGCGGATGTTTCCGTTTTGTTAGAGGGCGGTTTGGAAGAGTTGGACCAAGCGATGCACATGGCGCGCAAGGGGCAGCCCCTCATTGTTGTGAATGCCAACGGGTTTTATAACGGTTTGGAAGATCAGATTGAAACTTTGCGCGCAGAAGGGGCGGAGCGTCATTTTTATGATGCGGATATGCCACATCTTCATGTTGTTGAGGATGTGAGCGAAGTTTTGCCGATTTTGGAAGTGTATAAAGCGCAAGGTGTTCCGCAGGTTGATCAGGATACAAAGTTCCGCGAGGAAAAGGCCAATGATCGCGCAGCGCGCCCTGAGCGAGAAGGGGATTTACCAGGTTTTACGCATCGTCAGGGCATGTTTATTTTGGCCGATGAGGCTGGCTTGCTATCATTATCGCGTGCGGCGAATGCGATGGCGAATGAACCGTATTCTCCGCTGACGATTGATAATAGCGGTGGTTATTATGACGGTCTTGTTACTCAGCTTAATCATTATGTTGAGATGGGTGTGGAGCCGCAAAGCGCTGTTGAAAATGTTTTCGTGACGAGCAGCCGTGATGAAACTCAGGCGTTGTCTAGAGGCGGTCGGGATGACCTGCATAACCTTGATGAATTTGCGATGTAGGGTATTTTCGCCTTTTTAAACGTGATCGAGTTCTGACGGCTGAGCGGGGATATAGCCCATATCGTCGTCATCTTCAAAAAATGTAGCGAGTTTTGTCGTATCAAAAAACGGATTGCGCGTTTCAATTTCTATGTGACAGCCAACAGCGGCGATGTCTGCCAAATCTTGTTTTAAAACCGTCAAATCTGCGTTGGGCTGCTCCATTTTCTTCATGACTTGTGCGGCCAAGTCTTTTTGCATATCGGAAAAAGAAAGCCTGACCACCATATCGGATTTATTTTCCGTTTCTGCCGTTGGGTGTTCAACAAAGGTCATGCCCGGGAACATGCGCGGCGGGATCGGCGTTTTTTCATGCTCGGCCATGACGAAATCATGATAATCCTGATCGACGAAACGCAAAGATGCTTGGTCGTATTGGATGTTTTCCTGCGCGCCGTTTGTGTGCACAGACCATAAAATCAGATCGTGCATGTCATCGCGAGAAACTTGCTGCTTGATTGTATGCATGTCCTCGCCCAGCAACCCTTCGGATAGCTTTGTCGAGATGTATGATTTGCCGACACCGGGCTCACCAATAACGGAGACAGTGAGTTCGTCCGTGTTATTCACAGTCGGCGCGCTGTTTACGGCTGATGCAAATGCATCGCAAAGATCGGGAAGTGTTTCTCCTGTGACGAACCCTGAATATTTCATAGCACCCTGAATTTATTTGTTTTTTATAGAATGACTTTTTGTCAGCGATTTGTCAAAAAACTTATGATCAGCCGGGGATGTCGACGGCAATGCGCTTGTCGCGTAACGGTCGAACGACTTTTATGCAGTCTTCGTATGTTGCGTGGTTTTTGTAGTTTTGCAGGGCTTCTGCGCTCGGAAATTCGCCGTAAACGACGACATCAATTTCGTTTTCGATTTGGTCGATTTTTTCGTTTTTTGTGATAGTGAGGAGCCAGTCTCCCTCAATTGTTTCCAGCATTTTTAAACCGTTATAGATGGCATCGATATCGGCTTTGTCTTTTGCGCTGAACATGACGATGTGGCGGATCATAGGCGTTTACCATTTTACCTTTGCACCGGGGATGGCAACCGTGAGGCCGTCCAGATTTTTATCCATGCGGATTTGGCACCCCAATCGAGAGTAGGAGGTGATGTCAAAAGCGAGATCGAGCATGTCTTCCTCTTCTTCTGACTGTTCATTATTGGCGTTTACCTTGTCTTCCCAGTCAGGGTGGATATACATGTGACAGGTTGCGCACGCCAGAGAGCCGCCGCATGCACCTTCAATTGCGTCATAGCCCGCATCGCGCAGAATTTCCATCAGTGACCAGCCTTCATCGGCTTCGATTTGTTTTTGTGAGCCGTCTTTTTCAATCACTGTGATGGTTGTCATATATGCGCCTTCTGCGTTGCGTTATTTAACTCTGTTATAGATTTTCTGCCATGCGTTCGCAAAGGCATCAATATCATCTTCTTTGGTAGCCCAGCCCGTGGAAATGCGCAAGGCACTGGCGGCGATTTTTTCGTCCATTCCCATGGCTTTGAGAACATGGCTTGGCTTGACCGTGCCGCTGGAGCAGGCCGAGCCGTTGCTGAGGGCGATGTCTTCAAGGTCGAAGGCCATAAGCAGGCTTTGTGAGTCTGTGCCAGGCAGGCTGAAAAAGGTGGTGTTGGCAACGCGACTCTGATCTTCACAATGAATGATGGCTTCGGGGGATATCTGTTTGATTTTATTTTCTAAAGTATCTCTCAAAGTTTTGAGGTTTTGGAAGTTTTCCAGATTGTCGTGTGCGTATTGAGCGGCAGCGCCGAAGCCTGCGATGCCTGCAACGTTTTCCGTGCCTGCGCGGAGCGATTTTTCCTGACCGCCGCCGAACATGAGGGTAGGGTCTTGCCCGCATAAACCCAAGGCGAGCGCGCCGACCCCTTGCGGGCCGCCGATTTTGTGCGCGGAAAGGGTGAGGAAGTCTATAGCGTCATCCTGCGGATTTATTGTGATACGCCCTGCGGCCTGCGTTGCGTCACAGTGAAAGAGGGCGCCGTGACGGTGGGCGATTTCGCTGATTTCCGATACGTTTTGTATTAACCCCGTTTCGTTATTCACCATCATACAGGAGACAAGGGATACAGTGTTATTCGTGAGCAGCTCTTCGAGAGCCTTTATGTCGATTAAGCCTGAACTTTCGACAGGGATTTTGATGATGTTATCCAGAACGTCTTCTGCCTCAACAATGGAGGCGTGATCGGCGGCGGAGACCAGAATTTTATCGTTTGGGTATCTATGCGCGAAATAGCGCAGAATTGTGTTGTTCCCCTCGGTTGCGCCACTGTTAAAGATTACCTGTGATGGTGGGATGTTGATGAGTTCCGCAACCTGTATGCGCGCTCTTTCGACGATTTTTCGGCCTTCGCGCCCGAAATAATGAACCGCAGAGGCATTATGTGCGGCGTTTTTAGGCTCATACACGCTTTGCATCGCCTTCCACGCATCGGGAAGGAGGGGGGCAGAAGCGTTATAATCGAGGTATGTTTTCGTTTTCATGCGCTCTAAAATGGCATTATCCACATTGTATTTCAATGGCTTATACGAATTTTGTGGACTTATTTTTCATAGTCTAATATATAAAGGTTAACGTTTTGAGGTTTGCTTTTTGTTTTTTCTGTGTGGATGGTATCCCTTTTACGTTAAAAACTGTACTGAAACATTATAATAAAAGAGGTTATTAATGCCCGAAGTTATTCTCAACGGCCCAGCCGGTCGTCTCGAAGGTCGCTATCATCACTCAAAGATTAAAGATGCCCCCCTTGCCTTGGTTCTTCACCCGAACCCGCAGCATGGTGGCACAATGAACAACAAAATTACGTATGCTCTTTTTCAGGCATATGTTGCGCGTGGCTTTTCGGTTTTGCGCTTTAACTTTCGCGGTGTGGGGCGTTCTCAAGGGACGTTTGACGAAGGTGAAGGTGAGTTGAGCGATGCGGCTTCTGCATTGGACTGGATGCAGGAGATTAACCCGAATGCGCCTTATGTCTGGGTTGCCGGTTTTTCCTTCGGTGCGTGGATTGGCATGCAGCTATTGATGCGTCGCCCTGAGATTGAGGGCTTTATCTCTATTGCTCCGCCTGCGCATACAGATGATTTTGCGTTTTTAGCGCCTTGCCCGACGAGCGGATTGTTCCTGCATGGTGGTAAGGATGACATTATCCCGCATGAAGCCGTGGGCGAATTGGTTGAGCGTTTGCACCTGCAAAAGGGGATCGATATTGATTTCCGCGTTTTGCCTGATGCGAACCACTTCTTCCATAACAATATCGAAACCATGATTGGCCATGTTCATGATCATATGAATAATGCACGTGGCGGTGTTGATGTTCCGGTGAAGATCGCCGCTTAGTCATTACACCATCAAATTAAAGAAGAAGGGCTTACGCATTGTGCATAAGCCCTTTTTAGTGGTTTGGTAGGTTTGGTTTGGGTTAGGAATAAACTTTTGTCGTGTTCTAAGCGGCTTCTTTCATATTGTTTTCGAGATATTCTTTCACGGTCTCAACATGACCGGGCACTTTTACTTTGTGCCATATTTGTGCAATCTTACTGTCTGTGTCGATTGCGAACGTGGTGCGCTGTATGCCCATGTATTTTTTGCCGTACATGTTTTTTTCGACCCATACGCCATAACGTTCGCAAACAGTGTCTAATTCATCTGATGCGAGCGTAAAATTCAGGTCGTGCTTTTCTTTAAATTTATCGTGTTTTTTGACGCTGTCTTTTGATATGCCGATCACAACGGCGTTGAGTTTTTCGAAATCAGGCAGGTTATCACGAAACGTGCAGGCTTGTTTTGTACAGCCGGGTGTGTCGTCCTTAGGGTAGAAATATAAAACGACATTCTGTCCTTTAAAATCGGAAAGCGATATTTCATCTCCACCATCAACGGGAAGTGTAAATTCAGGTGCGATATCATCGATTTTTAATGTCATTGGCATATATCCTTTTCATTTCAGTTTTAAATGCTAGTCAATTAAAACTTACCACGTTAAAAAGGTAATCTTAATTCTTTGTCATCTAAATCTTTTCTACATTTTGTGTTACGTTCGCATATGGCTAAAAAAGTGAAAAAAATTGTATGGTTCTGCGGGCGAAATTTTATTCGGGCAGCATGGCTTGGTTTTTTGGTTTTATTCTTTCTTAGCGGTATTTTCTTTTGGCGTGTTCATGATCGCCCGTGGGATGTGACATTTGCCAAATCGTACATTGAGGCTGCCCTGCGCGATGATTTAACGGGTAATCATGCAGAGTTGGATAAGGCAGTTTTATACTGGCCCGATTTAAGGGGGGCGCTGTTTTTGGAAATTAAGGGCGCGAAAGTTCTCGACCCTGACGGCGTTCCTATTATCTCAGTTGGTCATGCTGCGGTTTCATTTTCCCGAGTTGGTTTGTTATCGGGGCGGGTGATGCCAAAGGCAATTATTCTGAAAAACCCGTCTATTAAGTTATTGAGGGATAGCAATGGGATCGGTCTTGATATTGGTATGTCAGGGCAACCGCAAAGCCAGAAACAAATTGATTTGAGTACGCGTGTTTTCAGGCACGCCGCGCAGCCCGGCCGTGACAGCAGTAGTAATTCGATTATTTCGCGTCTTGAGGCGTTTTCGATTGAAGATGCACGGGTTATTATTGATGACAAAATATCACAGCAGACATGGAGCCTTCCCGATTTTAATTTTTCCGCAGAAAGTACAGAGATTGGCTTGAATGCGGTTCTTAATGTTGATCTTCCGGAGGCAGGGTTAGAGACATCGCGTCTGAGTGTAGATTTTGACTATATTTGGGATGAGAAAACCGTACAGCTCAATGGAACTTTAGAGGCTGTTGATATTAAAGCTATAGCAAATAAAGTTCCAGAAATCAGTGATTTACAAGATCAGGACATTGTTTTTGACGCAGAGTTTAATACGATTTTGGATGAGCATTTTCTGCCGACAGATGTCCGTTTGAAGGTTCATTCTGATAAGGGGCATATTTCGCACCCGATGTGGTCGGATGCGCCTGTGCCGTATTCGGACATGATTTTGAACATGTCATATAATTATCCGGGAAAGACGCTACGCTTTGACGAGACGAAAATCCAATTTGGCGACGTTCCGTTCTCAATTGCGGCAAATATTACGCATACCGAGGACAGTGCCAAGGGGCCTGTAACGCTTACTATTGGTGATATTCAACAATCGGATGTGAAGCCGATCTGGCCTAAAGCTCTGGAAGGAGACGGTACCGAAGTATGGATTGTGCAGCGTATGTCTGAGGGTCGTTTTAAAGACCTTACTGCGCGTTTTGACTTTATTGCCGAAAAACAGAAGCCAGAAGAAAACAGTGTTGAGAACAAAGAGGCGGCGGACACAGATATGCCCGAAACCGGCTGGAGCTTTGATGTGCAAAACCTGATAGCGGAGTTCAAGGCTGAGGATATGACAATTGATTATCGCTCTCCGTTGGATAAGGCTGTAAACACGTACGGCAAGGGCACATACACGCTTGATGATGATGAACTGAATATTGAAGTTGATCGCGGAAAAATCGGTGCAATGAGTGCGAATGGTGCGGTTTTCAAGTTCAAAAATATCTCAAAAAAAGGGCAGGGTATTGCGGATTTAAGTATTCCGCTTAAAGGAGGTATTTCTGATGTTTTGCGTTATGTCGCGAAGGAGCCGATTAATCTGGGCGATAAAATCGGTATGAAGCCTTCGGAGGTTAAGGGGCAGGCTGATTTAA
>CAZPMH010000021.1:24250-34028 GCA_964587815.1 uncultured Micavibrio sp. | reverse complement strand
TGCGCGGAGCAATTTTTCTTCCGGTGTCATCGGGCTTTCGCCTTTTGGTGTGACTTTACCACAAAGGATATCGCCGGGGTGAACTTCCGCACCGATATGAACGATGCCTGCCTCATCAAGGTGTTTCAGCGCTTCTTCACCAACGTTTGGAATGTCGCGGGTGATTTCTTCCGCGCCCAGACGTGTGTCACGTGCCATGATTTCAAATTCTTCCAAGTGAATGGATGTGAAAACATCTTCGTGAACGATACGCTCGTTAATAAGGATTGAATCCTCAAAGTTGTAGCCGTTCCATGGCATGAATGCCACGGTGATGTTACGACCAAGCGCCAATTCACCAAGATCAGTTGACGGGCCGTCAGCGATGATGTCACCAGCCTTAACCTTGTCACCAACTTTTACAAGCGGGCGTTGGTTGATACATGTGTCTTGGTTGGAGCGTTGGAATTTTGACAGCTTGTAGATGTCAACAACAGCTTCGTCCGCGCGCGTGATGTTTGTGGCCTGCACAACGACACGTTGTGCGTCAACTTTTGTGACCACACCTTCGCGTTTTGCAACGACAGATGCACCGGAGTCACGGGCAACGGTTGCTTCCATGCCTGTTCCGACGAGTGGCGCAGTTGATTTGAGCAACGGCACAGCCTGACGCATCATGTTTGAACCCATAAGTGCGCGGTTCGCATCGTCATTTTCCAAGAACGGAATAAGGGATGCAGCAACGGAGACCATCTGCTTCGGTGATACGTCCATGTAATCAATTTGCTCAGGCAAAGCCATGACGTTTTCACCCGCCTGACGACAGGAGACAAGTTCAGCTTCGAAACCGCCTGATTTTGTCAGGACAGAGTTAGCCTGCGCTACGGTATAGCGCGCCTCTTCCATCGCGGACATGTAGACCACCTCGGCGGTTACCTTGCCGTTTTCAACCTTACGGTACGGGCTTTCGATGAAGCCGTACTGGTTGACACGGGCAAATGTAGCCAAGGAGTTGATCAAACCGATATTCGGGCCTTCAGGCGTTTCAATCGGACAGATACGACCATAGTGGGTCGGGTGCACGTCGCGCACCTCAAAACCGGCACGCTCGCGTGTCAGACCGCCCGGCCCAAGCGCAGAAAGACGACGCTTATGCGTAATCTCTGACAATGGGTTGGTTTGGTCCATAAACTGGGATAGCTGTGATGAACCAAAGAATTCACGCACTGCGGCCTGGGCAGGCTTTGAATTGATCAGATCATGCGGCATATATGTGTCAATCTCAACCGATGACATACGCTCACGAATAGCGCGCTCCATGCGAAGCAAGCCAACACGCACTTGGTTTTCCATCAATTCGCCAACGGAACGTACGCGGCGGTTTCCGAGGTTGTCAATATCATCGACTTCGCCGTTACCGTCTTTTAGATCGTGCATGTATTTTACGATCGCCAAGATGTCGTCTTTGCAAAGTACGCGGAACTGATCATCAGCATCCAGATCAAGGCGTGCGTTCATTTTCACGCGGCCAACCGGAGACAGGTCATAACGCTCCGCATCGAAGAAGAGTGAGTCGAACAATGCTTGAGCGGATTCTACTGTTGGTGGCTCACCCGGGCGCATGACGCGGTAGATGTCAATCAACGCTTCTTCGCGCGTGTCACATTTATCGGCGATCAGCGTGTTACGCAGATATGGGCCAACGTTCAGATAGTCGATTGCAAGGATCGGCAAGTCTTTCACGCCTGCTTCTTCCAATTTCGCGAAGTCGTCTTCTTCCAGCTCATGCCCTGCTTCAAGCAAGACAAGACCAGTTTTTGTGTCGAAGATGTCAGCGGCGATGTATTGCCCCTGAAGATGCTCAGTTTGAACGAGGATATCTTTCAGGCCGTCTTCAACGAATTTCTTCGCCTTACGCGCGGTTATCTTCGTGCCCTCTTCGGCAACGACGTCACCTGTTTTGGCATCAACGAGATCATACCTCAATTTCACACCGCGGAAATTGTCTGCGTTGAAAGGTGTTTTCCAGCCTTTTTTATCTTTCTTGTAAGCCGTTGTTTCGTAGAATGTCGCCAGAATTTCTTCGTTGGACATACCCTGAACCATCAACGGATCAATTTCAGTGTCGTTTTCTTCTGCGATTTTGCGTTGTTCAACTGTTTCCGCGCTATCCAGGCAGCGCAAGAATGTTGTCAGCGGCAATTTACGGCGGCGGTCGATACGGACATACATAAGGTCTTTCGCATCGAATTCAAAGTCCAACCATGACCCGCGGTATGGGATAACACGCGCAGAGAACAAATATTTACCTGAGACGTGAGTTTTCCCGCCGTCGTGGTCGAAGAATACGCCCGGTGAACGGTGCATCTGGGATACAATCACGCGTTCTGTTCCGTTGACGACGAATGTACCGTTTTCGGTCATCATCGGCATATCAACCATATATACGTCTTGTTCTTTAATATCGCGGATGGAGCGCAGGCCTGTGTCCTCATCAACATCAAAGACAGAAAGGCGCAATGTTGTGCGCAAAGGCGCCGCGTAGGTCATACCGCGCTGCTGACATTCCTCAACGTCGTATTTCGGCTCTTCGAATTCATACTTAACAAAGTCAATCTCAGCCTTGTCGCCAAAGTCACGGATTGGAAAAACAGACGCAAGAACTTCTTCCAAACCTGTGATTTCACGCTCATCAGCGGGAATATCTTTTTGCTGGAAACGTTCATACGAATCGCGTTGAAGCTCGATCAAATTCGGCATTGTTGCCACTTCGTCAATACGACCGAAATTACGACGCACACGCTTGCGGCCTGTGAAGCTCTCGATGCTATTCGCGACGACGTATTCTTTTGATTTTTGATCTTTGGATTTCTTTTGGGCTTTAGCTGCGCACATGTTTATTTTCCTACCCTTTTGCAAGTGTTTCAATATTGCTTTAATTCTGCCTCGCTTTGTCGGATTTCGTTCTTCCAAAGCAAAAAGCCGTCTTTAACGCTGTTAAATCCTGCGTTTAAAACGGATCTTAAATAAGGTGTTTTACACCTGTGTGAATTGCGTATGTATTAGCGATGTCACTTTTATCCCAGATAAAGTTTGTTAGCTATATGGCCTAAGCGATACAGCTTGTCAAGTTTATTTCGGCCTTATAGCCGAAAAAAGTGCTTTCCACCGACATGGCGGAAAACACTTGATTAGATATACTCTCAAAATTACTTGAGTGCGACTGTCGCGCCGGCTGCTTCAAGCTTGCCTTTGATTTCTTCGGCTTCAGCTTTTGGAGCGCCTTCTTTAACAGCTTTACCACCAGCTTCAACAAGTTCTTTTGCTTCTTTCAAGCCTAGGCCTGTGATCGCACGAACTTCTTTGATAACAGCGATTTTGTTGCCGCCTGCTGCTTCCAAGATAACATCAAAGTCATCTTTTTCAGCTGCGCCAGCGTCATTCGCCGCACCAGGAGCCGCTGCAACTGCAACTGCGCCTGCAGCCGCTTCGATGCCGTACTCATCTTTAAGGATGTTTGTTAGTTCTGATGCTTCCATCAATGTCAAACCGACAATATCCTTCGCTAGTTGTTCTACATTTGCCATTTTTAGTTCCTTTCAGTTTAAAAAAATTCAGTGTTTAAAGTTATTCCGCCTTATCAGCAACGGCCTTCACCGCGCCGGCAACCTTGCCACCAGGTGCGTTCAGCGCGCCCGCGATATTACGTGCAGGCGCCATGATCATCGCGGCGATTGTTGCACGTAGCTCATCAAGGCCAGGCATTTTCGCCAGCGCCTCAATTCCTTTAACATCCAGCACTTCTTCACCAAGCGCTCCACCAAGGATGATTAATTTTTTATTGTCTTTGGCATATTTGTGCGCAATTTTCGCAGCAGCCACCGGATCTTCGGATGTTGCAACACCAGTCGGGCCCGTGAAAAGGTCATCAAGTTTTTCGAACTTTGTGCCTTTAATTGCCAATTTCGCCAAAGAGTTTTTTGTTACTTTAAATGTCGCACCTTCTGCACGCAGTTGTGTGCGGAAGTCAGAAAGTTCTGAAACAGTCAAACCGGAATAATGTGTTACCACAACCAATTCTTCGCTTGAGAAGCGCTCGCTTAGCTCTTTTACTTCTGCTTCTTTTTGTGTCCGGCTCATACCCATAGGACTTACTCCTTATAAAAATTCCAACAAAAAAGCGGTTTACATTTTTGCAAACCACCTGCCCAAAAAATCAAAAACAACACGAATGAAGACATTCGTTTTCTTTGTTTTCTATCTATGCAGGGCTTAGATTGTGTGCCTGCGGTCTTGGACAGATTTAATTTAACGAGCCGATTACTATAGGCTTAGAATAGGCTCGTCAAGTTTTTTCTTTAAATAACGATATTATCGCTATCTTATGCGGCCTGAACGGTGTCCAGATCCAACTTTAGGCCAGGGCCCATTGTTGAGCTGACGGCAACTTTCGCGATGAATGTCCCCTTCGCACCGGATGGGCGGGCTTTTTGAATTGCATCAACGAATGCCGCGATGTTTTCGACCAATTGCTTTTCGTTGAATGACGCCTTACCAACGCGTGCGTGCACAACACCGGCCTTTTCCGCGCGGAATTCAAGGGCGCCGCCCTTTGCATCTTTTACGGCTTTTTCAACGTTTGGTGTCACTGTGCCCAATTTCGGGTTTGGCATCATGCCCTTTGGCCCCAAGACCTTCGCGACGCGGCCAACAAGGCCCATCATGTCAGGTGTTGCGATACAACGATCAAAGTCGATTGTGCCACCTTGGATTTTCTCAACCAAATCTTCTGCACCTACCAAGTCCGCGCCAGCAGCTTCAGCTTCCTTCGCCTTGTCATCTTTTGCGAACACAGCAACGCGAACGGTTGCGCCTGTGCCGTTTGGCAATGTGACCATACCACGCACCTGTTGGTCAGCGTGCTTTGTGTCAACATTTAAGTTCATTGCAATTTCAATTGTTTCGTCGAACTTACGATCTTTTGCGAAATCTTTTAAAAGTTTCACAGCTTCTGCAAGATCATAGAACTTTTCACGATCGATTTTTTCAGCAATTGCCTTATTTTTCTTTGTCGGTTTTGCCATGATTTAACCCTCCACGACTTCGATACCCATGGAACGGGCCGAGCCTTCAATAATTTTCATTGCTGCATCAATGTCATTTGCGTTCAAATCTTCCATTTTCTTTTCAGCAATTTCTTTCACCTGTGATTTACGCACCTGGCCGACCGTTTCGCGGCTTGGGTTATTTGCACCACTTTTCACCTTTGCTGCTTGCTTCAAGAAGTAGCTTGCAGGTGGTGTTTTTGTGATGAATTCGAAAGAGCGATCTTCGAATACGGTGATTTTAACAGGGATTGGAATGCCCTTGCTGTCTTCTGTTTTGGCGTTAAAAGCCTTACAGAATTCCATGATGTTTACACCATGTTGACCGAGCGCCGGCCCGACCGGTGGAGACGGGTTCGCCGCGCCACCTGCGATTGTCAGGTTAATATAACCCGAGATTTTCTTTGCCATTGTGTTTCTCCTTATATTCAATAGCTTTTTACAAAAGCGAACAACGCTTGTTTGCGTTGCTTCGCAGGAGTTTATGCGGTGCGGCTCTAAACATGGTCTTAGTGTTAGAAAGCCTCCCGCACTATGGCGCGCACCATAGAGGAGCTGATCAGGGAATGCAAGATAAATTTAGAGCCGCAAAAGCGGCTCTTCATTGTTAGGGTATTTAGAGTTTATCCCCTACTACGCAGCTTCTGCTCTTAACTCTTCAGCGGCGATTGATTTTTCGATGATCGTTTTGATCAGTTTCGGGTAATCATAGCCAGCGCTTTTGAAAACTTGCGGGAATACGCTTGGTTCGGACATGCCCGGAACTGTGTTGATCTCGTTCATATAGATTTGATCTGTGCCGTTCTCAATCAGGAAGTCAACGCGTGCCCAGCCTGAGCATTTTGTGACGTTGTAGATTTCCTTTGTCAGGCGTGTGATTTCCTCGGTCATTTCCTCACTGAGTGGTGCAGGAACAATACAAGGCGTATTCACGAGATATTTCTCTTCATAGCTGTAGACTTTGCCGACGGCCTCGTTCGATAAGCCGAGGTGAGAGACGATGAGGTCTTGGCGTTCACCGATAACACCAACAACGATTTCCTTGTGCGGGATGAATTTCTCGACCACCACGTGGTTGGTGTATTTGCCGGCTAATTCCATACCTGCCTTAAACTCTTCGAAGTTTTCAGCCTGTGACAGACCGATGCTGGAGCCGTTGTCGGTCGGTTTTAGAACCAGTTTGTTCGTGTCCAGATCTTTGCAGATGCTGTCAAACAATTCTGCCGTAATATCGGTTTCGTCCAGCTTAATGCATGTGCCGGGCGTGACAGCATAGCCGTAATCTGCCAGTGTTGCCTTTAATAAGGCCTTGTCAAAGCATAGTGCGGAGGCCAGAACGTTACAGCCGATGATGGTTTTACCCAATGTCTCGAAAAATCCCTGCAGGCCGCCATCTTCGCCGAACTTGCCCGGGATGATCGACATGATGTAATCACACTCTTCAATATAACCTAGCGGCGGGTTTTCATCCCCTTCAATGATTTGATCAGGGCGCACGTCTTTGTTTTTTACAAACAGCATCTCTTCATCTGCTTTTGATATCAGCGTCGGCAGTGCGTTTTCACCTGCGTACCATTTACTGTCTTTGTCTATGCCGATAGGGCAGGCTTCGTATTCATCTAATTTTGAGAATGCATTGAGCACGCTTTCTGTTCCCGCTAAACTCACCTCGTGTTCCGCGCTTGGACTTCCGAAAACGATACCTATTTTAATTTTTTGTCCTGTAGACATGACATATATTCTCCAAAATTTATGTGTGTGAAATTTTTAGACTTAAAATTTTAAGGTTTATAACCCTGTTCAATTTATGTTCTGCAAAACCTAGCCTATTGCGTATTCAAATACAAGTTTGCAAGCGAGGTTATACATGTGTAAGCCAGATTTAGAGCCAATCATGACAAAAATGCAATGTTGTTATGCTGGACATCAGTGTCAAAACATTTAGAGTTTTCAGTGTTGTAAATGCGTGTTTTAAGGAATTTATTCATGGAGAAAATAGCCATTATCGGAGCGGGTCTTGCAGGCTTAACTTTGGCGAAAGGCTTACATGGCTCAGCCGAAATTACCGTTTTTGAGAAATCTCGCGGATTTGGCGGGCGGATGCCAACACGCTATACCGATTCGTATCATTTTGATCATGGCGCACAGTTTTTTACGATTAAAGATGACTTGTTCCGTTCGTTTCTTGCGCCTTATATGGATCAGGGCATTGTTCAGCGATGGGACGGACGTTTTGTTGCGCTCGATGGCGATGCTGCGGTGACGAAGGAGTTAGATGATTTTGAGCCTTATGTTTGCGCACCTAAGATGAATGTTTTGGGAAAAGCTCTTGCGGATGGTTTGACCGTGCATCGGCAAACGCGGGTTGAGACGATTGATCGTGCTGGCTCAAAATGGAAGCTGATCGACGATGCGGGCACAGATTTGGGCGTGTTTGATTGGGTTATCTCCGCTGCTCCCGCGCAGCAAAGTGCTGCTCTTCTCCCCCCTTCCTTTGCTGAGTATGACAGGGTTAAGACAACGCAGATGCTCGGATGCTTTACCTTGATGCTCGGCTTTGAAGATGATTTGAACCTTGGGTTTTCAGGGGCTTTTGTGAACGATTCTTCTATTGGGTGGGTTGCGGTGAACAGCTCTAAGCCCGGTCGGCCAGGCGGGTATGCTCTGGTGATTAACAGCAATAATGACTGGGCAGAAAAGCATATTGAAGATGATCTGGGCGCGGTTAAAGCGCGCATGATTGCGGATGCGTCTGCATTGCTCGATCGGGATTTGGCGCGCGCCGCACATGTCGATTTGCACCGCTGGCGCTATGCCTTTATTGATCAGCAATATGGCGCGGCGGCCTTGATTGATAAAGATCAAAAGCTCGCTGCTTGCGGGGATTGGTGCATTAAAGGTCGCGTTGAGGCCGCCTATTACAGCGCGCAATCATTGCTGCAGCATTTGAAAGCCGTAATTTAAACAGGCTTATCCATAAGGCTATGCAGCTGCTTTAGTATTCGTAGTAGAAAAATAAGCCTTTTGTGTCGAAATCATAAAGGGATGTAAAATTTATTGATTTTATAATTTCTGGGTTTCCCTGAATATGTGTACATGCATAAACTGAGTATACTATGTGGTGATCTACGCCACCGTTTAAGAAACGCCATTCTGTCATGAGCATTCTCATTCCATGTAATTCGTAAATATTATTCTTCTTATCTTGAATATATCCTTTTACAAAGTCAGGAGGCGTGTTGCGTATATCTCTGTAACCTTTAGCATCATCTCCAAACGCTCTGGCCATAACAACGTCAACTTCAGAAAAAATATTTGATATCTCTTCGGTTGTTGTATTTATTTCATCTAGAAGAAAACAAACTCTCACGTTCTTCAATTTGCGCGGCTCTTTTACCTTTATAGAGACCTCTTCATCTTTATCAACTTTCTCAAGCGTATGAATCAGTGAATATTCACTTTCTCTGTAATTCATAAAATCATCTGAAGCGATGCTCGCAGGAACAAAAAACAAGCATAAAATTGCTGTCGTAAATATTATTCGTAAAAGTTTTTTCATAGATAACTTTTACTTTTTTGAGAGTTCTTTTTCAATCACCTTTACGATTTTATCTGACTCAGGTTTTGTGGCACTACCGAAGGCTTTGACGAAATTTCCGTCTTTATCGATGACATATTTATGGAAGTTCCATTTTGGACCGCCGAGGAAGCCTGCCTGATTATTGGCCCATTTGTAAAACGGGTGTGCGTCTTTGCCTTTTACATGCGCGATTTCGGTCAATGGAAAGGAGATTTCGAACTTCTCGTCTGTGAAGTTTTTCACCTCTTCCTCCTTGGCGAATTCCTGTCCCGCAAAGTCGCCAGAGGGCACACCGATCACGGCAAGACCCTTTTCGGCGTATTTTTCATGTAAATTTTGTAATCCTGCATATTGCCCCGTAAAGCCGCATTTTGACGCGGTGTTGACGACCAGAATGACCTTTCCTTTTAAATCGGACAGTTTGATCTCATCCCCACCGATTTGAGTGAAGGCGTAGCTGTGTGCGTTTTGCTGAGAGACTGTCATATTTGGCGCTGTTGACATGGGGGCATCCTGTGCGTTTGTGTTTATAGGGGTTAAAAATGCGCATGCGGTCATACATGCCAGTACTTTGATTTTCATCATTTGCTTTGCTCCTTAATTTTGTTTTCAAGGCTTGTCACTGCTTGCTCTGTTGCGATGCCATCATGACGCCATAAAATTTTACCGTCTTGATTGAGTAAAAGCACTGTAATTTCTTCGGTTTTCATATCCATCATGGATGTGAATTTTTCACGATCAGTATAAACCGTAATGGTGCGCTCTCTTGCCGCTTCACTTGGAATGCCTGAACGCATGCCGTTATTGATCCATGTGCGATACATGCCGTTGACTTCATAAACTACGGGAAGCTCGTAAAATTTTAGGGATGGGTTTTCTTCCATCATGCCTTCGGCAACATCGATCCAAGTGTTGACGTCTTTTTGTTGCTCACGTTCAAACGCAACGGCGACGATGTTTAAATCTCCTGCGAATGTTGTCGGCACCGTTCTGGTTTCTCCGAGTAAGTCAATTCCTTCCATCTGCGGGAAGATATTGTCGCCCAGCGGCTTTATGTTAGAAATCGGCCCTGCGCCGATGCATGCGGTGACCATAAATACTGCTCCTAGTAATA
>CAZPMH010000021.1:0-24150 GCA_964587815.1 uncultured Micavibrio sp. | reverse complement strand
GAAATCGGCCCTGCGCCGATGCATGCGGTGACCATAAATACTGCTCCTAGTAATAGAAATTTTTTCATATGCCGATCTCCTTAAAAAATCTTTTGCTGTCGTCTTTGATGGCCGTGCGTTTTTCATCATCCATTTTATCGAGCGTGCGATACATCATGGCGATGCGCGGGTTGTTTTCCAATTTGTCGCGATTATCATCAAGAAAATTCCAGTAGAGATAATTAAACGGGCATGCCTCAACGCCGTTCTTTTTTGTGACTTTATAAGTGCAGCCTTTGCAGTAATCAGACATTTTGTTGATGTACGATCCACTGGACGCATAAGGCTTGCTGGCCAGAACGCCGCCATCGGCGAAAAGAACCATGCCCGAGACATTCGGCATTTCCACCCATTCATACGCATCGGCGTAGACGATGAGATACCATTCGTTGACTTGCTTGACGTCCAGCCCTGCGATGAGGGCGAAGTTGCCCAAAACCATCAGGCGTTGGATGTGGTGGGCGTAGGCGTTTTGTTTTGTCTCGCTCACGCATTGGCGCAGGCAGTTCATTTTGGTTTGCGCCGTCCAATAAAATTCTGGCAAGTCGCGTTTAGCACCGAAGAAATTTTCGTCTGCGTAACCCGGCATATGCATCCAGTAAATGCCGCGCACAAATTCGCGCCAACCGATGATCTGGCGGATGAAACCTTCGACTGCGTTTAAAGGCGCGTTGCCGTCCTTATAGGCTTGCTCCGCCTTTTTCACACATTCCAGAGGGAGTAGCAGGCCGCAATTGAGGTAAAAGCCGATATGGGCGTGGAACATCCACGGCTCGTCTTGTACCATTGCGTCTTGATAGGTTCCGAAATTCGGCAGGCGTTCTTCGATAAATTTATCGAGGGCGTAGAGGGCTTTATCGCGGGTGACGGCGAAGTAAAAAGGCTCGAGATCACCAAAATGATCGCTGAATTCCTCTTCAACCAATTTAAGAACGTCTTTCGTGATGTCGTCGGCTTGCCCATTATAGGGCGCAGGAACATCCAGCCCCTCTTTTGGGGGTTTGCGGTTTTCGGAGTCGTAATTCCACTCGCCGCCTTCGGGGTTATCACCATCCATCAGGATGTCATAGTCTTTGCGCATTTCGCGATAGAAATACTCCATACGTAGCTGCTTGCGCCCCTCCGCCCATTGTTCAAATTTTTCGGGCTGGCACAGAAAGCGCGTGTCTTCGCGGATTTGTACAGGGATGCCGAATTCGTCTTTCCAGCCTTCCATGTCTTTTAAGACGCGATATTCACCCGGGAAAGTGACGATGATTTCGTCAGGTTTTACGTCTTTGACGGCTCGCTCGATTTCTCCTTTGAGGGATTTTGCGTTGTCCTTATCATCGAGTTTTGTGTAGCGAACGGTGTAGCCCGCTCCTTCTAATTCTTCGGCGAAATGACGCATGGCGGAGAACAGGAAGGCGATTTTCTTTTTGTGATGCTTAACGTATGTCGCCTCCCCCCAGACCTCGCACATCAGGATGACATCGTTGTCTTTATCGCAGTCATCAAGGCTGGAGATTTGGGTGTTGAGCTGATCGCCCAAAATGAGGCGGAGGGCGGTCATGCAGCGTCTTTCTTGGTGGTTTCAAAGGCAGCAAGCGCGCGTTCACGGGATTCCTTTACATCCACCATCGGCTTGGGATAGGTTTTTCCTAGTTCCACGCCTGCCTCTTTCAGCACGTCTTCGGGGGCTTCCCACGGGCGGAAAAGATATTTATCGGGCATGTCTTTGAGTTCGGGTACATATTTGCGTGTGTATTCGCCGTGTTTGTCGAATTTCTCACCTTGTGTAATCGGGTTGAAAATTCGGAAATATGGTGCGGCGTCTGCGCCTGAGCCTGCGACCCATTGCCAACTGGCGCTGTTGTTGGCGAGGTCGGCATCAAAGAGACAATCCCAGAACCATTTTTCGCCGTGATGCCAGTGCAGCAAAAGGTTTTTCACGAGAAACGAGCCGACAATCATGCGCAAGCGGTTGTGCATATAGCCCGTGGCATAGAGTTCGCGCATTCCTGCATCGACGATGGGGTAGCCTGTTTGACCTTTTTGCCATTTTTTTAGCTTTTCGTCATCTTCACCCCATGGAAAGTCGTCAAATTTTGCCTGCAGGTTTTCGCGCGGGAGATTGGGGAAATGATAGAGCAGCGAGTTCGAAAATTCGCGCCAGCCGAGTTCGCTGTGGAAATGGTCTTTGTCTTTGCCTGACTCTTTTTTCTCCGCTTCGTACCATACTTGGTTGGGGGAAAGCTCACCCCAGTGGAGGTGCGGCGACAGGCGCGAGACATTAAATTGTGCAGGGTGATTGCGCCCCTCTTTATAACCATCCAGCCCTTCACCCATGAATTTGCGCATTTGGCGTTTTGCGCCCTCCTCACCGATGCTCCAGCCTTCGATGATTTCGTCGCCCCATGGCCTGCTTGGTAAAAGGTCAAGATCATCGAGCGTGAGGCTTTCGAATTTTGTGGCGACGCATTCCAGATTGCGCGGCGCATTTAAAGGTTCGCGCGGGGCATCTGCATTTAGACAGCCTTTTTTGTAAAAAGGCGTAAAGACGCGGTATGGGTCGCCATCGTCTTTGAGGGGTATCCACGGCTCCCATAATAATGAACCGTTGAAACTTTGGCAGTCGATTTCATTTTGCTTGAGATATTCTTTAATCTCTTCATCGCGTTTTATGCGCCACGGCTCGTAACACCTGTTCCAATACATACCTGCTATATTATGATTTTCAATTAAGTTGCTGATTATTTCTGTGGCGTTGCCTTTATAGAGTTGTAAATTACCATCAAGACTTTCATTCAGGGATTTTAGAGAATGGTAAAGCCATACACGGCTGGCTGCGCCCATTTTGTGTTCACCTGCATTTTCGTCATCCAGAATGTAGATCGGCAAGACTTTGCCCTGCTTTGCAGCATGCACCAAAGATGGATTATCACTGGTGCGCAAATCTTGGCGGAACCAATGGATGTGGCTGTATTCACTCATTAATGCTTATGCTTTCTTTTAAAATTGAATTTCTTCGCCATCATAGGCAAACAATTTACCCGTGTCTTCGTTCCCTACTTTTTCAACAACGTTTTGCATCATGTTTTGAACGGAATATTCAGGCGTGAAGAGTTTTTTCTCGGGCACGTTGCCGCTGAACGGGTCAGACAGTTTGCTTTCAACTGTTCCCGGGTGCAGACCGATGATAGCGGCTTTTTTGTTGCGGCGGGCGGCTTCGATGCTCGTGGTTTTTAAAACCATGTTCAATGCGGCCTTGGATGCGCGATAGGCATACCAACCGCCAATCTGATTATCGCCGATTGAGCCAACACGCGCGGAGAGTGCAGCAAAAACGTTTCGTTCATCGCGGTTGAGTTTTGGCACAAAATGTTTCGCGCACAATGCGGGGCCTGTTGTGTTGATTGCGAAAATTTTTGCGAAATTCTCTGCCTCGACATCGCGCAGTGACTTTTCGGGTTTCTTATCGTCCCAATGCAGTAAACCGATTGCGACCACCACCAAATCAAGCGGTGCATCTTTCGCGGCCAGCTCTGCGGCAGCTTCGATTGTTTTTTCATCCTCAACATCGATTTTACCTGATGTCACATTATTGTGATCAAATGTTTTTTCCGATCTGGAAAATGCGAAGATTGTATTGTCTTGGCTTTGTGCAAGATAATCGACGAAGGCGGAACCAATCGCTCCTGATGCGCCGATCACTGCAATATTAAATGATGTCATTGGTAAATTTGCCCCTCTGTTTATAAAGTTACATCATATATTTAAGTGGCCTTTGATCAGTTTGCAGCAGCGTTAAAAATTTTTCATTTTGCTTTGCTTCACCACATATTTAAGGTACAAGCGTTTGAAATTTGAATTTCAGCTTTATTTACAGAGGATTGTATCGATATGTTTCGTAATCGCTTTTTTCGCATCATTTTATTTCTTGTTATCGGTTTGAGCATCGGTTCGGCGATTGCATTCTTCCAAGTGCAAAATGAAATGGATGCGGGCGTGATTGAGGTTTCACCTGATGATAGAGAAGTTGCGACAATTTTGAAAAAGCCCGCACAATCGGGCAGTGAAAATAAATCATCGCAAGTTGGCGGCCCTTTTACTTTGGTTGACCATACAGGCGAGACCGTGACGGAAGAAAATTATGCCGGTCAATATAAACTCATTTTCTTTGGCTTCACATATTGCCCCGCGATTTGCCCCACTGAATTGAATAAGGTCGCGCAGATTTTGGAACAGTTGGGTGAAGACGGCGAACAAATTACACCTTTGTTTATAACGGTTGACCCCGAGCGTGACACGGTTGAACAGATGGCACAATATGTTGAGCAGTTTCATCCGCGCCTGGTTGGCCTGACCGGAACGCAGGAACAGATTGACGCCGTGACATCAGCTTACAAAGTTTTCGCAACCAAAGTAGAGAACGAGATGATGGAGGAGTACATGATGGATCACTCGTCATTCCTTTACTTTATGGGGCCAGACGATTCGCTTTTGACAACGTATCCATCCACTGATACGGCAGATTATATTGCAAAAGAGATAAAAACACAGTTGCCATAAACCATACAGCACACAACCTAACCATCTGTTTTTAAATGTTTTTTTGCGGCGCAATATTGATAAAATTTGCGCCGCATCCTTTTGATTGGTATATTATTTTTGTTGCGTTAAGGGTTTCTTCAATACCTGCACTTTATGCTACACCCTGATATAATTCTAACAGCGAGGTTCTCTCATGTTTTCACCTACGCGTAAAACACGTTCTTTAAGTTCCAAAACTGCGTTATTCAAAAACAAATTTTTCCTCTACGGACTGACGGCCTTATCTTCGGTTGCATTTATGCCTTCCGCATCTCAAGCGGCAGGCTTTTATTTGCAAGAGCAGTCTGTTTCCGGACTTGGCGCGGCCTTTGCAGGACAAGTTGCAAGCCCTCGCGATTCCAGTATTGTTTATTTCAACCCCGCAGGTATGACTTATCTTGACGGAACGCATGTTCATGTCGGTGTGCATATTCTTGCGCCTGATGCTGAGCTTGATGACACAGGAACAACGGTGCCATTCGCGGCAGCTGTTGGTGGTGATGGTGGTAACCCCTATGAGATCACGCCCCTCCCCAACATCCACATGTCGCATGAGACAATCGACGATAAGTTGTGGCTTGGTTTTTCCGTTTCAGCGCCGTTTGGTTTGGGTAATGAGTACGATGATGATTTCTTCGGACGTTTCGACTCTACGGAGACTGAATTAACGACCTACGATATTCAGCCCAGTTTTGCGGTTCGTGTTAATGACAAGCTGTCTCTCGGTGGGGGCTTGAACATTCAATATGCGGATGCGGACTTGAAGCGGATTGTCAACCCATTCGGAACGGGCGAGTTTGTCAGTGTTCTTGAAGGGGATGATTTCAGCTTCGGCTTTAACGTCGGCCTGATGTATCAACACAGTGAAGACACACGCTTTGGCGCTCATTACAGATCACGCGTTAATCATACGTTGAAAGGTGAAACGTCTACTGAAACACTTGGTGGAATGACATTCGGCGCACAAAACAGCGCGAGAGCAGATCTTGACCTGCCTGATATTGCGCAGTTTGGTGTTAATCACAAACTGAATGATAAAGTGACGTTGCTTGCCAGTGCGACATGGTTCGGATGGGACAGCTTTAACGAGATTCGTGTCATTAACGATGCGGGCTCTGTTGTTAGCTTAACACCGCAGGATTATCAGAACACTTGGGCGTTTGCCGTTGGTGCGGAGTATGAGTTGAACGATAAATGGACATTGCGTGCCGGATATCAGTTTGATGAAACACCGACAACCGATGAGTTCCGTACAACATTGACACCGGATGGTGATCGTAACTGGCTTGCAGCAGGTGCAACATACGACATTAACGAAAAGTTCTCGTTGGATTTAGCGGCAACTTACATTGATGTCGGCGATGAAACGATTGATGTTACCCGCACAGTTGGTGGCGGTACATCAAACATCCAAGCAGACTCAAGCGGTGATGTTATGATCTTTGCTGCTGGCTTGAACTACAAGTTCTAATCGGGCCGCATTTAACTTTTAAGTTTCGAGGCTTTGCGTTTTCGTATATGGACGCAGAGCCTCTTCCGTTTCAGCCCATTTGGTGATGTATTCAGGCAATTCAGGGCTTTCCACTTCTAAGCCTACGGATTTTAACAGGTCGGACGTCGGAACGGTTTGTTTGGTGTTTTTATCGAAGAACGCCCCCTTGAGAATACCGATTGCTGCGGTCTCGCCCGCCTTCTTTCCCTCTTTGATAATAAATCGTTGTTCAATGAACACCCATTTTTCATCCCATCCTGTGATTTTTGTTTCAAGGATATATTTTTGCCATGGTCGTAATTCAAGGCGATAGCGCATTTGCACACCAGAGAGAACGGGTATGGCTTTGCTACGCATCATTTGCCGCATGATGCCTGAGCGTACCAGCAATTCCAAACGTCCCAAATCCATAATTGAGAGGTAGCGGCCATTGTTCATGTGCATGTTCAGATCGAGATCGTTCGGCAGAACGCGAAAGCTGCGATGAAATGGGTCTAAAATTTTTGTGATTTTGGGTTTAAAGAGTGTCGAGAGGCAAACGATGATCAATCGAAAATAAAGATTCATTGCTCGTGCTAATCTTCGAGGAGTGCACTGAGTTTTAACGCGTAACCCATTGAGCCTTTTACCTTCATCTTGCCTGTCATAAAGGCCATGGTCGGGTCTTGCGCCCCATCAACGATTGCTTGCAAGACGTCAGTTTTCACAACAAAGGTTGTGTCTGCGTCTGCGTCTTCTTCGTTCATAACAGGTGGTGATTGCGTGCCGTCAACGAAGATAAAACCGTCATCACCCAGATCGAATTTAATCTTTGCGCCGAGCTGTGGTGCGTAGGCTAATTTATCGTTGATTGCTTTTTGGATGTCTTCTTTGCTCATATTTTCATTATACAGAAGTTTTCCACAAAAATAACCTATAAAAAAACGCGTAATCCTTTTTTATTCTCTTAATGCCTGCAAACATGGTCATGAAAGTAATCACTTTCTTCACACAGGCGATTCGCCCCATATTTCGGAATTAAAAATAATGTTAAACAAAACACGTCACTCGTTATTGTTTTCGGTTTGCTTTGCAGCCTTGTCAATTACGCCCGCTACCGCGGATACAAGCATGCCTGAGCATTCATTCTTCCCTAAACATAAATGGACCGTTGAGCGGGTTCAGCTTAAATCTGATAATGCCCCTGCCAGCTGTGTTATTACGAACGAATTTAACAATGGCTACGTGATTCAGATTTCAGGTCATCAAGGCGGCTTTAGCAATATTAACATCGATTTTCGTCAGAATATTTTTCAGCGCGGGTTTAAGTATGAAGCGAAGTATTCCGTGCCCGGTGTTTCTTCTGCGCTCGTTCCGACAAAAGCATTCAAACAAAATCTTCTTGTGAGTGATCTACGTAAGAAGCAAGATTTCTTCCAGGACATTCTCTCTGCCGGATCGGTTGATGTGCAAATTCGTGATAATGTTTTCCGCCTTTATATGACGGGCCTCAATGCTGCGATGAAAAATTTCACAGCTTGTGTGTCTCCCGGCATTACGATGGCGAAGGTTGAAGAGCCTCCGGCCCCTGCTGACGATGTCTTGCAACGTGTTTCGGATGTTTCATCCCAAGCCAGCCCTATTGATCAGGTTGTTAAGAAAGAAAAGCCCGTTATAAAGGCGCCTTCTGCGATGGCTGCAGTGCTAAAGCCTGTGCAAGAAGAAAATGGCAAGGCGGGAGTTCAAAAGGCGGCCGTTTCTTCTGTTGAGAGCGTAAAAGCAGATACCGCAAAGGTTGCGCTTTTACCTGCGCCTGCGTCGGTTGATATTCCGGAAATTATTGATGATATCACCGCCATGAATGAAAAAGTCATGGAACAAAGTGACCCTGTTAAAGCACATGCAACGGCGAAAGCTAGCGTTCATGCTGATCAGCAAGCATCGTCGACGTCAATTAAGAGCCCTTCACCGGTTTACACACGTGATAAAATTGTGCACGAGCATGTTGTTGACTTCACGAAGCCTCAAAAGGTTGCCCAGGTTGCTCGTGAGGATATAGACGCTGTTCAATCTGCTGCTATTCAACCTGCTGCGGGCGCTTCTGCAGACCATATGGCCAAGGTGGCCGATAAGGTTCAGGCTCTTGAATCTCAGATTATGCGTTTGAAGCGCGAGAATGAGATGCTTGATGAAGAGTTGAAGAATGTTTTAGCCGATGCCAAAGCCGAGCGGTTGGATGTGGCGTCAGATAATTGGAATTTAGAAAAAGCAACGATGAAGTTTGATGAAGCAGAGCGCCAAATTATGCGACTCGGTCGTCAGTTACAATCTCATCGTGCGGCCTGCGATCTAGAGAAGGCTGAGCTTGAAAGAATGCTCTTTGACCCGCAACTTACGGACCAAAAGCAAATTGCTAAATTGACGTCTTTAGAGGCTGCGCTATTGAAAGCGGAGAACAACCTCGCGAGACAACAACAGCGTTATGAGGAACGTATCAGGCTTTTAGAACAAAGGCTTAGCGCCCTCTAATACTTGGTTAACACTGCGTTTATACTGCGTTACTTCCTTTGTTTATGCGTATATCGCCGTAAGAAATACGGCAACTCTTTTGCGTTATTGCGTTTTTACTTACTGCGTACACAGGCCGGGGAAACCCGGCCTTTTTTTAGAGTTTTTCTACAGAACTTTAGTGTAACGATATGATTTTTCCGTCGCTTGGCGGTTTGTAATCGCCGGGGATATCCTCGGGCAGAATCGTCATTATTTTCTTCTTGCCTTTTACATCCTGTTCGAAGATGCGTTTTGATTGGGCGCGTATGGTTTGTTCGAGTAGATTTCTGACGCCGCGCGCATTTCCAAACTTTTCTTTCTTGCTTTTATCCATATGCTTTAGGATTGCCTCGACACGCTCTTCCACACCTTTTGCGGGAATGAATTGCATGTCTTTGCAGTGTTGCACGAAGATTTTCGCCAATTCGCTGTCCTTATAATCGGAGAAATTCAGCGTTAGGCCAATACGTGAATTCATGCCCGGATTTGAATCGAGCATCCATTTCATTTCCTCAGGGTAGCCTGCGAAGATAACAACCAGATCTTTACGACGATCTTCCATTTCTTTGACAAGCATCGCCATCACCTCATGCCCGAAATCATTCGGGGAATATCCTTTTTCCAGGCTGTAGGCTTCGTCGATGAACAAGATGCCGTTATGGGCACGTTTGAAGACTTCGCGTGTGATAAATTCGGTTTGGCCGATATATTGGCCGACCAGTTTGGAGCGATCAACCTCGACGACGTGGCCTTTTTTCAGAAGACGCAAATCCTTTAAAACTTTACCCAGCATGCGGGCAACCATCGTTTTTCCTGTGCCCGGGTTGCCTGTAAAGACCATATGTAATGACGGGCTGAAGTCGGTTTCTATACCGCTCTTACGACGACGCTCTTCTACCGCTATCATGTAGAACAGCTCATGGATTTGTTCTTTCACGTTATCGAGACCAACGATTGAATCGAAAGGCTTTAAAACGCGCTCAAGGTCATCTTTTGTTAGAAGCGGCGTTTCAGGCGCTTGTTCAACAATTGGCTTCTTCGAGAAATCAATGAAGCTTAGTGGTTCATCTAAATCGATGATAAGTTCTTCGTCTTCTAAATCACTAGCATCTGAATTTTCATCGATGGTCTGCTCCAGATCTGTATCTTCATTGAACATGGAAAACACATCGGGCTTACCGTTGTTCTGAGACGATCCGCCGCCCGCAGGTTTTGATTTTTGCGGATCGGGGCTGAAGGCTGCGCTTGCGCCCTGATCTTTATTTTCATCCTTATTCAGGCCTTTGCGCGCCAGCCATCGTGCAGCATAAGATGTGTCATTTACTTTCACGCTTTGGCGCATATAAAATTCAGCTTTTTCAGCATCAACTTTGCAGCCGTAGCCTTTATCGTAGCATAGGCCAAGCGCGTAGTAGATTTTTTGCGCGGACATGTAGGAATATCCTTCGCCGCGTTTTTCAATATGTTGGAGTGCAGATTTCAGCACTTTAAAGCCTTCCGCCTCTTTGTGGCGGTATGGTGCATTTTCGTCTTGATGGAATTTCGAATAGTAATATTGATAGGCCATAAGATACGGCACTTTAAACAGCTCTTTTAGTAAAGCTTCGGCGCGCTCATGCCCCGCTTTTGTTTTCATTAAAATTTTGGCGTATTCAAATTTGGCGTCATTGTTGCCTAACTCTGCAGCTTTTTTATAGAGATGGCCGGCGCGACGTTTGTTTATTTGTTTGAGATCATGCAGTTCCCACGTTCCCGAATAATGATCAGCCAAAAGCAGCATAGACGGGACATGCCCTTTTTTTACGGCCTTTTCCAGTAGGTCTGTGTATTCATTGACCTGTAGCTCGGTACGACCATTTCCATTTTTGAAGTCGTTACATACCCAATAAATCGCTTCAGCGTCGCCGATTTCGCGCGCCACTTTTAATGCGATTGCATTAATTTCATCGCGCAAGGCTTTCTTTCGGTCATAGAACGCCGCATTGCGGTCGCTGTAATGCGTTGCGTTCAGGCTGTCATATTCATTTCTGGCTTTTAGAAATTGATCGACGGTGACGTCTTTTGGCATCAATTTTTCCTTATTTTTGGGTTAGCTTTATTTTGCCAAAAAAGAACCTTGAGCGCAAATTTAATCGGCGCAAACCGTATGTCCTGCGCCGATTTTTTTCTTATGTCTTTGGTATATAAGCGTTTTAAAATTCGTCCTCATCCAAAGCCATCATCGAGCTAGCGCCCGCCATGACCATTTTGAAGCGTGCGTCGGCTTCGGGCAGGATGCGCGTCATGAAGAAATTGGCGGTTTTGATTTTGGATTCGTAGAAAGTTTTATCTCCCTCACCGCTGTCCAGTTTTGCTTTTGCCGCGATGACCATTTTGCACCACATGAAGGCCAATGAAACAAGGGCGAACTGGCGTAAATAATCGCTGGAGGCCGCGCCCGCTTCATCGGGATTTACAAGGCCTTTTTGTGCGACCATGGCCGTGGCCTGTTGCAATTTCATAAATGATTTTGCCAATGGGAAGATGAAGTCCTGCAATTCGCTGTTGGCTTGGTGTTCATTGATGAATTCTTGCACAGGGTGGAAGAAACGGCGGAGATTACGCCCGAAATTTTGCGGCATCTTACGGCCGACAAGGTCGAGTGCCTGAATGCCGTTTGTGCCCTCGTAAATCTGTGCGATGCGCGCGTCACGGACGAATTGCTCCATACCCCATTCGGCGATGTAGCCGTGACCGCCATAGACTTGCAGGCATTCATTGGCGACTTCGGTTCCCATATCGGTGAGGTAGGCCTTCACAATAGGTGTTAGCAAAGCGACCAAATCATTTGCTGCCTGTTTTTCCTTCTCATCTTTGCTTTTTTCTGCGATGTCGAGATTTAAGCCTGTCCAGTAAGAAAGCGCGCGCCCCGCCTCCACAATTGATTTGGATTTGAGGAGCATGCGGCGCACGTCAGGGTGGACGATGATCGGGTCAGCGGGTTTATCAGGCGCTTTTGTTCCTGTTAAAGAGCGCATTTGCAGGCGGTCTTTCGCGTAGTCGAGCGCGTTTTGATATGCGACTTCGGCGATGCCGAGCCCTTGCATTCCAACGCCAAGCCTTGCCGCGTTCATCATGACGAACATGGCTTTTAAGCCTTTGTGCGGTTCACCGACCAGCCAGCCTTTCGCATCATCGAAATTCATGACGCAGGTTGAGTTGGCATGGATGCCCATTTTGTGTTCGATAGAACCGCAGGACACGCCGTTGCGCGCGCCGACGCTGCCATCTTCTTTCGGCAGGAATTTCGGCACAACGAACAGTGATATACCCTTTACGCCCTCGGGCGCGTTCGGCAGTTTGGCCAAGACAAGGTGGACGATGTTTTCTGTCAGATCATGCTCGCCTGCGCTGATGAATATCTTTGTGCCTGTTACCGCGTAAGAACCATCATCATGCGGTTCAGCTTTGGTTTTGATCAGGCCAAGGTCGGTTCCGCAGTGTGGCTCGGTTAGGTTCATGGTGCCTGACCATGTGCCTTCCAGTAATTTGGGAAGGTAGGTATCTTTTTGTTCATCCGTGCCGAAATAATGCAGGGCTTCATACGCGCCCTGTGAAAGGCCGGGATACATGCCGAAGCTCATATTCGCGGAGCAGATCATTTCCTGCATCACTGTATTTAAGGCCACGGGCATGCCCATGCCGCCATATTCAGGATCGCCCGACAGGCCGCACCAGCCGCCTTCTGCAAAGGTGTCGTACGCCTCTTTAAAGCCTTCAGGTGTTCTGACGACGCCGTTTTCGAGTTTGCAGCCTTCTTGGTCGCCACTTAGATTGATGGGTTGCAGCACCTGTTCACAGATTTTTGCGCCCTCTTCCAAAATCTGATCTCCCAAATCAGCGGAAAAATCGCTGTAGGCTTCGAGCTCAGAAAGCTGATCGATGTTCAAAACATCGTGAAGAATGAAGCGGATATCGTCTAAAGGTGCGTTGTAAACGGGCATCGTGTTCCTTTCAGTTTATAAGAATTCGATTATATCATATTTCAGCTTTTTTTGCCGATAAAATGTAGGTGCGCGTGGTTAAATAAAGCACGCATCCATTGAGGCAATGCCAGAGGAAATGCGTGCCGATGGGCAGTGTTTGGCACACGGCCATATCGATTGAGCGGAAGGTGAGTGAGATGAGGAACAGCCCCGCCGCGGTGAGCAATGTGTAGCGTTCGTTTTCAAGATTTCTAGCGTGCCAAATCCCGAATCCCGCCAAGAACATGATCGCGGGTAAGTAGCCTAAAGAACCGTTGAGAATGTGCGACGGCATCATTTCCGAGGTTACCGTCAAAATCAGGAAGAGTGCGAACAGGCCTGCGGTTTTTATGGCGTTTAATCTGATGACGTAAAGGCTGTAGAACCAGATGAAGCCTATTTGGTAGACCAGAATCGGCACAACATCCATTAGCATTGTCATTTTCGTTGCGAATGTGTGGAAGAGTGTTGAGCCAATGCCGATGAGGGTTAGAATTGTGATGAGCGTGACGCTTTGTTTGGTGAGTGCGTCTTTGCGTTCTGCCAGCAGGTAGGATAGAAAAGCGGCAAGAATGAAGGCTGCGTTCGTGATCGCGTTGAGCGGCTCCGCCCATAGGCCTGGCGTCAGGCGTTCACAATATATGTCTATGTAATTTTCCATCAGATAGTATTGTATCACAGATCAAAAAAAAGCCCGATCGAAACCGGGCACTTTTTGCTTCCTAAACGTTATTAATTCCTGAGAGGTTTTCCTGTATTCAGCATATGCTCGATCCGATCAAGCGTGCCGTCATGGCGGAGGAGTTTCATGAATTCCTGCAGTTCCAGCTTGATGAGATCATCCTCAGTTAAGGTTTCGGTGTAATCTTTATCTCCGCCTGATAGCACAACCGCCAAATGGTCAGACACGACAACATCGTACGGTGTGGCTTTGCCTGATTTGTGGAGGTCTGTCACCGCGAGGTCGAGCGCGACTTTTGCGCCTGCACCGCCAAGGCGAATATCCTCAATTTTTTCAGGAGGCGTGTAATTTTCGGCGAGCTTGAGCGCGCGCTGTTTTGCATCATAGAGCAAGCGATCACGGTTCATGGTGATGCCGTCTGTTTCGCGGAAATAGCCGATTTTTTGCGCTTCATATGCGGATTTTGCGACCGTGGCCATGCCGATGGTTTCAAACGCCTTACGCACTGCGCCGACGGGCGTGGTGTCGGGCGAGAACCAGATATTGTCTTTGCCGATTTTGGCCATATCGTTTTTGAATTTAGCTTTTTCACGTTCCTGAAAGCGCAGGATCATTTCCTTACAGCCGCCCCACCCAGGGATAAGGCCAACGCCGACCTCAACCAGCCCTGTGTATGTTTCGGCGTGTGCTTGCACTTGGTCAGAGGCGAGCAGGATTTCACACCCGCCGCCCAAGGCCATGCCACTCGGCGCGGAGACCATCGGGAAGTCAGCGAATTTTAAATCCATGAAAACTTTTTGCCCGCGAGAGACGAAGCCTTCCACCTGTTGCCACATGGCGATGTTGATCATAAAGATCGCAAGGCCGAGATTAGCCCCAGCGGAGAAGTGGGATGCTTCGTTGTAAATAACGAGCGCTTTATAGTCATCGGATTTGGTGATGAATTTATTTGTTTCTTCCAGAAGGTTGAAAATTTCTTCATCGAACGTGTTCATCTTCGATGTTTTTTCGAAGCACAAAACGCCGTCACCGATATCCCACACTTTGGCAGAGCTGTTTTTCAAAACGGGTTCAGAGGTAAGTTTGATATCGCTCAATAGAAGGACGCCGTCAGGGCGCACAACATCATGATATTTACCGTCCGTGCCGAAAAATTGCTGCACGCCATCTTCGATTTTGTAGAATGTTCCGTCGCCGACTTTTTGCAGCATTTCAGGCACAGGCATGCCCGCCTGCTCTAGCTGTTCGGTAAACCATTTCGGGCCAAGATCGTCGAGCATTTCAAACGGGCCTTTTTTCCAGTTATAGCCGAGCTTCATGCCTTCATCGATATCATGGACAGTGTCGGCGATTTCACCTACCAGTTGCGCGGCGTAGGATAGCGTTTGTTTTAGGACTTCCCACGCGTATTTGCCGCCTGCATCATCGGTTTCGACAACGGCTCGCAGGCCTTTCTTGCCCGCCTTGACCGATTTCATTGCTTGCGCGGCTTTTTTCTCCGATGCAATGTAGCTTTTATCGGGATCGAAAGCGCTTTTAACTGCACCGTCGGGGTCGTTCAGTGCGCCGAGGTCTGTTGCTTGTTTCTCTTTTTTGCCTTTCGGTGCATCTGGGTTGAGGCGGTAGAACCCGCCCTTTCCTTTGCGGCCTGTGTAGCCTTGATCAATCATTTCATGGACGAATTTGTAATCAACGAAAATGTCGCGATAATCATCGTCTTCGGGCAGATTGGACAGAAGCGATTCGGAGAGTTTCGGCATCAGGTCAATACCGACCAGATCAATCAGGCCGAACACACCTGTTTTCGGAATACCGACGGGCTTGCTCATCACGGCATCGGCCTGTTCAATCGAAACGCCTTGTTTTACGGCCTCATTCACGCCCGCGGTTAACCAGAATACGCCGAGGCGGTTGGCGATAAAGCCCGGCTTGTCGTGACACATCACCACGCCCTTCCCGAGGCGGATGTCACAGAAATCGCGAATCGTATCAATCGCATCCTGACGGGTTTCCGCACCGACAATCAGTTCCATCAGGCGCATGTAGCGTGGCGGATTAAAGAAGTGCGTGATCATGAAATCTTTTTTGAAGCTGTCGGGCTGGCCTTCGCTGAGTTTATGCAGCGGGATGCTCGATGTGTTGGAGGATATGATCGAGTCTTTTTTGCGGGCAGCTTCCAGCTTTTTGTAGGTTTTGTGCTTGATTTCGAGGTTTTCGACGACAACCTCAATGATCCAATCGGCGTCGGCGATTTTGTCTAAGTCATCGTCGATTGTGCCTGTTTCAATGCGCTTGGCGTTGCTTTTGAGCATGAACGGCGCGGGGTCGGCTTTGAGCATTTTGGCGACCGCCTCTTTTGCCAAATCCTTGCCCTCAACCTTAATATCCAAAAGGACGACGGGCAAACCTGCATTTGCGATTTGTGCAGCAATTCCACTGCCCATTACACCTGCGCCGATGACGGCAACCTTCTTAATTTCGGTCATTATCAATCATCCTTTCCGTTTAATTCTATTTTCACCACACCTGAAATTCGTATGGTATTTCGTTCTTTTTCAGTATCGATTTCATCGTCATGAAGCAGTCTTTTTTGCCTTTAAAAATGCCATATAGTGTTTCTATCATTTCGCTCTCTGACGCGTCTTTTTTCGGCTTTTTGTAACTCGCCCAATCCGCACATGCCCTGACGAAGCGGTAGACATTGCCGGCGCCAATAATCAAGAAATGTTCAATATCGCTATCACCGTGCATCTTTTCGATTACATCCCCCAATGCCCAGTCCGATATATGCAGCTTGCCTTTGCTGAATTCGGCGCCGACATTGTAGGAATATTCGGGACTTTTGGATTCGTAGAAGAACTTCATTCTTTTATTTTCTGTCCGCTACAAGTTTCCACAAAATCTTTACCAATTAAGTTCAAAACAGCATATAGAGCGTAGCCTTTTCCGTTAGGAGACTTCAAGTTTCCTTGGTAAGAGTTTAATTGAATAAGACCTAATTTATCTAGTAATTTTGAATTAGTAATTGCGTTAGTTTTTTTGCTTTGTTTGTCAGATTCAAGACCAAAACAAACTAGGTATACAAATTCTGAATTTTTATAAATATTCACGTCAAACTCAGCTTCACCCAAACCAAAAGCTCTTTGATGTTGCTGAAGAGTAGCCTTTAAAACTACGTCGTCTTTGTCTTCAAATTTTTTGTAAATATTCTGCAACAATTCAGCCGCTTCACTGTCAAGTTCACGCAAAATATTTATATAGCCGTATTTTTGGCCTTCTATGCTTTCACTTGCGAGCAAATTAGCCCACATCTCTTGTAAATTTGGATCGTCTTCGTATGACGCTTCTTCAATAAATCTTGCTAAGAACTTTTTTGAAACTGGCTCTGGATCATACCCATGACTTTGCAACAAAACTTTTGATTTTTCGACTATCTGAACCAAACATTTCAAACGATAATAGGCAAGTTGATCAGATAGCATTGATGCCCCGATACCAAAAGGTTCGAGTGTTCTTGAAGCTCCCTTAATCAAAGAGCGCTGGCTGTCTTCGGATAAATCAGCCTTTAGTTTCAACATTAAATCGCCTCCAGCACGGTGGCGACGCCTTGGCCACCGCCGATGCACATGGTGGCGAGGGCGTATTTTGCGCCTTCGCGTTTTAGCAGGCTTGCGGCCTTGCCTGTGATGCGCGCGCCTGATGTGCCGAGCGGGTGACCGAGCGCGATTGCGCCGCCATCCAGATTGACTTTTGCCACATCTGCGCCGAGTTCTTTGAGCACCGACAGCCCCTGAGCGGCGAAGGCTTCGTTCAGTTCGATGATGTCGATATCATCCATTTTCAAGCCTGCACGCTCCAAAGCTTTGTTGGTTGCGGGAACGGGGCCGATGCCCATAATTTCAGCGGCGCACCCCGCCACGGCAACAGATTTGATGCGTGCGAGCTTGTCTAACTTGTGCTTATCTGCATATTCCTCAGAACAGACCAAGACGGCGGCGGATCCATCGGTTAAGGGCGAGGATGTTGCGGCGGTGACGGTTCCATCTGCCAAGAAGGCAGGCTTTAGCGTCGATAGTTTTTCAACATTCGAATCAGGACGGATTGTGCCGTCGGTTTTCACATCGCCGATGGCTACGATTTCATCGTCGAATTTTCCGCCCTCAGCGGCGGCGGCGGCCTTTTTATGTGAGTTTACGGCAAATTCTTCCTGTGCGTCGCGGCTGATCTCATATTTTTTCGCGAGGTTTTCTGCTGTTTCCCCCATGCTGATATAGGCTTGCGGATATTCTTCGTAAATTTTCGGGTTTGGCATTGGGTTAAAGCCGCCCATCGGGATGCGGCTCATGCTTTCGACACCTGCGGAAACGAATACTTCACCTGCGTTCATTTGGATCATGCCTGCGGCGATGTGGATCGCGGTCATAGATGAGCCGCAAAAACGGTTCACGGTTGCGCCTGCGACACTGATCGGCAAACCTGCATGACCCGCGACGAGTTTGGCGATGTTAAAGCCCTGCTCCGCTTCGGGGAAGGCACAGCCCATGACCAAATCTTCGATGTCGTCGGCGTTCACACCTGTTGAGGCAACCAGGGCTTTTACAATTTCTGCCGCCATATCATCAGGGCGCACCTTTGCCAGCTCTCCCTTATTTGCGAAATGCATCGGCGAGCGTTTGAAACCACATATGACGACTGATTTTTGCATTATAAATCCCTTTTTGTTTGCACGTAGATGTGTATAAACTTTGACTGTTTTAAATTTTGCTGACTAGCTTTCATTTAAAGCATAATCATACAGGGAATAGCACCTGAGGTCTAGAACCCTGCATTATTATTCGCTCAGCAAAAAAATATTTTAATATAAAAGTCTTATGAAATACTTTATCAGGGTTTTATAATTGACAGGATGCGTAAAATCATGTCATTCAAGGCGCATAATAAAAGATACAAATATTCAAGTTTGATGAGGAGAATTACAACGTGAGTACAGCAGCAGCTTCGAATCCTATGGGATTAAAACGTATTTGCACAAATTGTGGCGCTCGGTTTTACGATATGAATAACAGACCGATTGTTTGCCCGTCTTGTGACACTGAATTTACCGGTGAGGTAAAATTGAAATCTCGCCGTGGTCGTACACCAGCAGCTGAGAAGAAGGCTGATACTGCGGCGGTTAAAGAGGCGGAGAAGAAGACCGTTGATGAGAGCGATGATGATGATTTGGAAGAAGAGGATGACGGCGTTGAGGTGGTGAGCCTTGATGATGTTGATGAAAAGCCGAAAGTCGCCGATTCTGATGATGATGACAATAACGACGATGATGACGATCTGGATGATATTCCTGATTTTGATGATCCGATCGTCGATGATTTGGATGCGGATGATGACACGCTTTTAGATGAAGATGACGATGATTAAATAATCATTTCACTATTTTTTGAGGGGGCTGTGCTGTATGCGGCCCCTTTTTTATAGGATAATTACCCTGACCTATGTTTACCGTTCGATATCATACCCATGCTGATTTGCCTGATGACCTTGCTTATCTGTTAAGCGAGGCGTTTATTGATATATCGCATAGTGCCTCTGCCGTGCGGGAGGATCGTAAGCATCAAAATCACTGGATTTTAGAGTGGCTGATGGATGACGTACCGCCGCGTGATGACATGGTTGCACGGCTCAGCTTGCAGGCGGCTGCGCATGAGGTTGCGCTTGAGATTACCGCGGATCATTTCACGGTTGAAGAGACGCCTGACTTGAACTGGCTGGAAGAGGCATACAAAGGGTTTCAGCCATTTTCAATCGGGCCGTTTTTTATTTATGGCAGCCATTATGAGGATGACGTGCCCGAGGCGCAAATCGGCCTTAAGGTTGACGCCGCCACGGCGTTTGGTTCGGGTGAGCATGAGACCACCAAAGGGTGCATGCAAGCGATGCTTGATTTGAAGGGTAAAGGCGTGTGCCCGTGGAATATTCTGGATATGGGTACAGGGTCAGGCATTTTGGCGCTTGCGGCTTGGAAATTATGGAAGAGCCCTATTCTTGCTGTTGATAATGATGCGGAAAGTATTGTGGTCACGCGTCGTCATGCAGAAATGAACGGCGTTGCATTGAGTGGCGGGGCTTTGTTAACCGCTTGCGGTGATGGATTTCATACGCCTGAGGTTGGTACGAAAAAGCCTTACGAGCTGATCCTTGCTAATATTTTGGCCGGGCCTGTGATTGAGATGGCGGGCGATTTGGTTAGCGTTTTGGATGATAACGGATATTGCGTTTTGTCAGGCATGTTGATTGAGCAGGCTGATTTGGTTGCAAGTGCTTATGAGGGGTACGATCTCAAGCTGAAAGGTCGTTATGATTTTGAGACTTGGACAACGCTGGTTTTGCAGAAGTAGCGTTAAGGTTCGCTCTTGATATAAACTTGCTTTTTTCCTTTAAACTCCTGTATTATAGGCAAAATTTAAAAATACGGGTTGGGTGATACATGAACCCCATCGAATTAAAAAAAGAAATGAAGGCTCAGAGAGCTGAGCTCTTAGAGCAGTTAAAGGACGGATCTATCGACCGCCCGGCTCTTACGCGTGCGCTTAATGATATGGTCGATAACGCGGTCAGCAAGGTCGCCGACCATTTTCTGGGTGATTATGCTGATAAGGCTGCGCTTGTTTTCACAGGGGCAAATGGCCGTCAGGAGCTATCTCCTTTTTCTGATTTGGATGTTTTTCTTGTGGTCGACCCGTCCTTGTTTGACGGTCAAACAATTCCTGAAGACCAAGCTGATTTCCGTGAGAGATTTACAAAGCTTAACATGGCGATGATGGATGGCGGCTTTGACCTGAGTTCGGTTGCGATCAGAACGCCTGATCATTGTGTAGAAGATGCGCTTGGCGACCAAGAGACATGGACGCAGTTGATTGATCGCCGTCACGGGTGGGGTAGCCCTGCCCTATTCGCCGAGATGGATAAAAAGCTTGAGGCGGTCAGCGATCGGGATCGCAAGGCTTTTGTTCAAAGCAAATTTGAAGAATATGATAAAAGGCTTGCGCATTTTGAAGATGTTGAGCATTCAAAAGCCGAAGGCGGCAAGACTGCAGGCGGGCGCTATGCCGTCATTGAGCCAGATGTGAAAAACGGATATGGCGCGTTGCGCGGTTATCAGACGGCGCAATGGGTAAGTAAGGCGCATAACGGTTCAGGCGTTTCTGATGTTGACACCGCCCTTCTCAGCAAGCAAGAAGCTGAGACGGCTGATCAGGCTTATTCTTTTCTTTTTGATATACGTGCGCATTTACATGAGATCGCTGGTAAGGAAGATGATACGCTTTATTCGAACGCGCAGCCAGAGATTGCGCAGCGTTTGGGATATGACAACGTTGTTGATTTTATGCGCGATTATTTTCAGGCAACGCGTGAGATTTCGCATTATGCCAAAATGGTGTGCAGTGATGTTGCGGATCAGCTTGATATCAAGCCACCAGGTACGATTTCCGACAATGTTCTTGATTTTGACGGGCCGGTTGACGACCCGATGCAAATTCTTGAAATTTATAAACAGCGCGTTGAGAAGGGTGAAAGCCTAAGCCACCATGCGGTGCATTCTGTTCGTCAAAATGCTGCGCTTATTGATGATGCGTTTGTTCAAAATGAAGATGCCAACCGCGTTATGCTCGGCATTCTTTCTCATGATGATGCCGCTGACACATTAATACAGATGAACAAAAATGACGTGCTGGCGCGCATGGTTCCTGAGCTTGCGCCGATCAGAGATTTGATTCAGTTTGACCCTTATCACGCTTACACGGTCGACCAGCACACGATTGTCGCAATTGGTAATGTGAGCGATATTGCCAATCAGGAGCATGCGGATTTATCCCCTACGGCCTCCGGCATTGCGGAGAATTTGACCTCAGATGACCGCGCTGTGCTTGCCGTTGCGTTATTGTTGCACGATGTTTATAAGGCCGCCGATACTGATGACATGAAAGGCTTTAACAAGGCTGTGATAGAAACGGCAGGGGTGCGCCTCGGACTTGAAGAGGAGAATTTGGAGCGTGCCACATGGCTGGCGCAAAACCATTTATTGCTCAAACATACTTCTCGATATGAAGATATTGATGAGCCGCAAGCGATTGAACGTTTTGCTGCACAAATACCGGATTTGAAGCATTTGGAATTGCTGCGTGTTTTGACGCTGGCTGATACCTTGGCGCTTGGGCCCGGTCGATTATCACCTCATGCTGCATACCGTGCGGACACGATTTACGAGCGTGCGAGACAGAATATTTCAGGACTGAATTCAACATTTAATCGGAAAGCGCAACAGTTGCCTGACGATTATGAAGCGGGTGAGCCCTATGTCCGATTTGCAGCAAACGCAGGAGCAGGTGCGGATGTTTTAACCGTCATTACGCCTGACAAACCATATTTGCTCGAGAATATTACCGCCACACTTGATCGTAGCTCATCACGCGTTCTGAATGCGCGTATTTCGACATTGTCCGATGGAAATGGCGAGACGATGGCGGTGAATCGTTTCGTTGTTCAGAACTCTGTTGGCCAAATGCATACAGAACGTCAGGGCGAGACGCTTGTTGAAGCGTTGACCAAAGCGATTGCAGCAGAGGAGCGTATTAAAATTGCGCCGGTTGCCGCGTTTAATGATCCGTCAAAGAACCCTAAAAACCAAGTGTTTGATGTTGATCCCCAGGTGGAATTTTCGAATGCCCTCTCCGAGACAGAGACCAGCATCAAAGTGACGGCAAGAGCGCGCCCGCATCTGTTGCACGCTTTGACTTCAGTGATTAGTGATATGGATTTAAATTTGACGCACGCCCTGATTACAGAACGCGGGCATCAATCTGTTGATGTTTTTAAAGTTCAAACGCGAGACGGTTTACAGATTTCTCGCAAGATTCAAGACGCCGTTCGCGGGGCGATGATGGCGCAAATCGAAGAAGATGATGCGCCACGTCCTGATGCATGATCACTGACATTTTTTCTTTGAAATCTTCTTTGTGTCTTCGGGTGTTCTGAACCACTCACGGAACTCTGATGTGTTTTTTTCGTTTGTCTTTCTGTAAGAACAAAAAATAATCACGAAAAAGGCAGAATGCTATGTCAGGCATATATAATATATTGGGTATCGGTGCTGTTGTTGGTTTGCTTGCGGTCGAGGGCGCAGCGTTTGACAACGTTTTTAAGAAAACGCCTGTTGATGATATCGGGCGCTCTATAGAGAAAGTCGTTTCTCCCATTGTCGATTTTTTACCGCATGGCATTACCAGCGCACTGGGGCCAAGCGGCCCGATCTCTACTTCATCAACAATAGATGACAATGCACTCTCTCAGCTCAAGGCGAAGAAATACCCCAATTCCTTGCCCGATACGGTTGGAAACCATGTTTTCGGTAAAGACGGCGATGTTGCAGGGCGCGTTTATGATGTTGTTGTCGATAAAGAGAGCGGTGATTTGGAAGAAATTGTTGTTGGCGAACAAGATGCAGGTAAAGAATTAGAACTCAGCTCCCTCCCCGCTGATGATGTTGCCTTCGTAAACCCGGAAGGCGATGTCCGTATGTCCATTGATGATGAAGAATTGGAAGAAGACGTCGCGCCCGCATCAGAAGAACGAGATGAATTGAGCCTGCGCACTTTACGGGATGCAAATGTTTACGACCATGAAGGGCGCTTAACAGGCCGTGTTAGCGAAGTGACTTATAAAGATAATGAGGCCAAGCGCATATATTTTGATATAAGCAAAGAGCTGGTCGTTGATGGCGTTCCCTCAACCTTTAGTATTCCTTATGAAGAAGCCGTTGTGAGCACAGATGGCGATAAGGCCAATTTATATCTTACTCAAGCGCAGACTGTTAAAATTGCTGATGCTATTCTTGACAGATAAAGCTGTCACTGCGCATCAAATTGTGAAGCTGTAGCTTATGTGCGGAGGAAAAATTATAGCGAGAAACGTATGGGTTTTCTTATTGTTTATTCGTATTACAACCGTAGAGCCTTGCGATGTGGGTAACCAGCTCGTCGCTTTCCTGAATGAATAATTGCTGCGCTTCTTCGGAAAATGTTCGCAGCGCCCTTAAAGAGTCAAAAATGTTGATTTCTTTTCTCGTTCCCCTCTTCGCGGTTTCGTGCCTGGAAAACAGGTTGAATAAATCTTCTGCGGAAGTCAGGGCCAGCCCCGTATCCTTGATTTCGTACATGTAAATGACCGCGAGGCGGGCAAAGACTTCTGACACGTTTTCCTGCAATGTCGTGCCGCTGCGCAAGTATGATATATGCGGCCTTACCCTTTCATCGGCGAACATATCCGCGTCATGATCGTTTTGTTCATCGATAGACAGCATGGTTTGCTGCAATTTATATGACCAGGGCATATGGCGCCTGAACGACCCGTCTTTGTTCATCTCAACGCCTTCGAGGCCGTGCACGAGTTCATGCCAGACCACCTCCTCAAACAGCTCGCCAGAGGGATCGCGAGAGATCATGGGATGTTCGTGCAGGAAAATCTCCACGGGCATTCCGCGGCCGCTCATGCAAAGCCCCAGCAGGCTTTTTTTGGTGAATTTGTTTTTATTTTCAGATGTTTTTATCTGCCGTTTGATCATATCAGGCAGGTCGTCGGTTGTTGAAATGAGCAAATCAACATCAACGTCGGGTACGGTTTCGATGTCCCTGACAACATTTTCAGGATGCGGCAGGTTAGAGACGATTTCCCGCGCCCTCGCGGTTTTAAGGACGTAATTTTTGTGGCGATCCTTCACCTCAAGGTCGTTAACATATTCATATGTTTTGGAAACGGAGACCAATATTCATTCCCCT
>CAZPMH010000020.1:0-37853 GCA_964587815.1 uncultured Micavibrio sp. | reverse complement strand
CTGTTCGAACGCCGCGCACAAGAAAACCCCGATGCGATCGCCTTAATCGATAAAGGTCAGAAAATATCTTACGCTGAATTAGAGCGACGCGCGAACAAACAGGCCAACTTAATCATCAGCCAACGTGCTGAAAAATCATCAATAAACGACGGGAAAATCGCCCTCTGCCTTGAACGCGGCGCGGATATGATCATATCCCTACTCGCCGTCATGAAAGCAGGCTGCGCATATGTTCCAATCCCCCCCTCTTATCCGAAGCAACGCCTTGAATTCATATTAAATGACGCAGGCTGCGATCTTGTGATCACGCATAACGGCTTGGATAAAAATTTTGATGGCATCACAGCGCCTGATTACATCGTCTTAGACAAAATGACTGCAGAAATTGATCAGCAAAGCGCATCCGCACCGCAACAGAATGTCACCGCGGGCGACCCCGCCTATATCATCTACACATCAGGCTCAACGGGCAACCCAAAGGGCGTTTTGCTCAATCACGGCAATGTGACACCGCGCCTGCATTGGCTACAAAGCGAAATTCCTCTTTCATCGGAAGATGTCATTTTACAAAACACAGATTACAGCTTCGACGTCTCCGTCGCCGAAATTTACTGGCCGCTTATGGCAGGCGCGACATTGGCTTTAACAGATCAGGAAAACTACAAAGACCCGACCTACCTCATTGAATTAATAAAGAAATACAAGGTTACAACAACATGCTTTGTGCCCTCTCTTTTGAACAGCCTGCTCGCCGTTCTGGGCAAAAATAAAATCGAAACACTCAAAAACGTTCTTGCCGCGGGCGAAGCCCTACCGCCGACACTCGTAAAAACATACTACGAAAAATGTAGCGGCACGCTCTACAACGTTTACGGCCCGACCGAAGGCACAATCTACGCCGCCTTTACCAAATGCGAGAAAGATGAAGAATTAGCCTCAATCCCGATCGGCAGGCCATTAGGCGCAACAACACTCTACATTCTGGATAATCAAAAACGCCCCGTCCCCGCAGGGGTCGCAGGCGAGCTTTACATTGGAGGTGTCGGCGTTGCGCAAGGCTATGTGAACCTCCCCGAAATGACAGCAGAACGCTTTATCCCTGACCCGTTTGACACGGAAAATAAAGATGCAAAACTCTATCGCACTGGCGATCTTGTAAAATTCAAACCAAACGGCGACATTGATTATCTCGGGCGTATAGACAGCCAAGTGAAAATCCGCGGCTACCGTATTGAACTCGCCGAAATCGAAGCCGTTATATCGTCATATCAAGGCACCGAAGACGTTGCCGTCGTCGACCACACAGGCAGCTCAAATCACAAACGTATCGTTGCGTATTATGTAGGAGATGCGCAACCTTCTGATTTAAAAGAACATATTAAGGCAAAACTGCCCGAATACATGCAACCCGCTTTATTCGTTTCTATTGATACAGTGCCACGCATGCCAAGCGGTAAAATAAACCGCCGCGCCCTGCCGAACCCTGAGACTTTAATCGATATTCAGGAAAAATACGTCGCGCCACGTTCCAAAATGGAAAAAGACCTGGTGGGTATTTGGTCATCCATATTGAAAATACCGTCCGAAAAAATCGGCATTCATGACAGTTTTTTCGACATTGGCGGCGACTCCCTGATGGCCATCCAATTTGCCTGCGAAGCCGAAGAGCAAGGAATCACCTTTGAAACCAACGCCTTATTCAACACAGCAACAATCGCCGAACTCGCAGAAATCGCATCCGAAGGAAAAACGAAGGGTAACGAAACATCCGAAGCCGTAGAAGGACCCTACCCCCTCCTTCCACGCCAATCAAAATTCTTTGCCGACAATTTCGCAAACCCGCATCATTGGAACCGCTTCTTCGCCTTCGACATTGATCATGATGTTGATATTTCAATTTTAGAACAGGCGTTTAGCCGAGTTCTAAACCATCACGACAATCTACGCATTTGCTTCACAAAAGATGAGAACGGCGAATGGCAACAAGACTGCAAAAAAGAAATTTCCGTTTCAAAATATGTATTTACGCACGATATCTCAGATTTAACTCAAGCGCAGCAAGAACAAGAATATAAGGAAGCCGTCAACGCGCAACACGCATCACTCAATCTGGAAGACGCGCCATTAATTCGTGTCCTCCATTTCAAAACATCGGATACCGCAGGAAAAATGGCTGTGATCATGCACCATCTTCTGGTCGATATGGTCTCCTCGCGCATTATTTTCGAAGATTTCCTGAAATCCTACGAATCCTTACGAAACAACATAAGCCTCCCACTTCCTACAAAAACAGCATCAGGAAAAGGATGGAGCGAATATCTTTATAACCTCGCGCAAACCCACGATTTCACAAAAGAGCGTGCCTATTGGGCCAGCGAGAAAATGAAGCCCGTCCCGTCAATCAAAACCGACTACCCCGACAACAAAACCGCACTGGATAAAAATGCCGCACAAGCCAAGGTGATTTTAGATCATGATACAACACAAGCAATTCTGCGCGATATCCCGAAATCATCAGGGTTTAGCTTGCAAGACACGATGCTCTCTTGCCTGAATGAAACCATGCGCCAATGGACAGGCCAGAATGAATTACTGGTCAATATTTGCGGGCACGGACGCACAGGCGCGCCCAATTACAACCTCGCGCGCACAGTGGCGTGGGTAAACACCGTCTTTCCCGTCTATCTGGAAGCCGATGAGCAAAACACCAGCGCAAGAAAACAGATTGAGAACACAAAAAATCAAATCGCCGCAGTACCCAAGAAGAACGAATATTACAACCTCCTCCGCTACACAAAGCGCGATCCTGATATTCTGAAATACCCGACACCGGACGTATTCTTCAACTATGTCAGCCAGGTCGACGCAATCATCCCTGATGGAATTTCTTTCACGCCCACAGAAGAACCCAAAGACCTGATCGGTTCCGATCCGAACAACCATCTCTGCTATCTCCTCTATATTGAGGCGGGGATTGTAAACAAGGAATTAAACATCCACATCACCTACGGCACAGACATTTTTAAACCTGAAACGATTGATAAATTCTGCACGCTATACAAAAAACAAATCGAAAAAATCACAACAGAATTAACGGGTTACACAGAAAAAGAAGAAAATTTATCAGCAGTAATGTAACGAAAATCCATAAATCACTAATTTATTAGTAACACATAGATTTTTAAAATTAACATTTAAGGGCAATTTCAAAATGCAACAATCAGCCAACCAAAAAAAGTTTTTTCTCGCGGCTCTCACCATGATTTTAGGTGTGCTGGCTATGCCATCACAAGCCTTCGCGTCTGATCCGATATACACATCGTTATTCAGCAATAAAGCGGTCGGCGGATATGACACAGTTTCCTACTTTCAGGGCGACGGTACACCCGTAAAAGGGTCGCAAGACTTTCAAACCGAATGGCGTGGCGCAAATTGGTATTTTTCATCACAAGAAAACCTGAACCTGTTTAAGGCCGATCCCCTGAAATACGCACCACAATATGGTGGCTACTGCGCATGGGCGACGGCACATGACACGCTTGCAAAGGGCGACCCTGAAGTATACTTTGTTCAGGATGATAAATTATACTTAAACATTAATGAGAATATCGGCGGCCAATGGGAAGCACGCAAAGAAGAGCTAATCCCTGTCTCAGACAAGGCATACCCTGAATTAGTAGATTTAAAATAATGCAAACACCACAGAAATTAGACACAAAAATCACTCCCCGCGCAGCTTCAAACGCTGAGGCGGGGAGCATGCTTATCAGCGCTAATATCGAAATTTTAAAACAACTCTTAAATTGCTCCGAATGTTTTGACGACGAAACATATACCTGCTGCAAAAATCAAACATCATCCATCGGCGCACACATGCGCCACATTATCGAATTCTACAAGGCACTGGTCACAGCCTTAAAAGACCCACAAATCACCCATGTCTGCTACGACAATCGCCAACGCGATCTGAAAATAGAAAACTCCAAAAGCTGCGCAAGAGACGAAATTAAAAACCTAATTATAGATTTTACGGCTCTGAACGGTGATGAGCAGCTGAAAACACTCTCTTCTATCGTAACACCTGAAATGCCGATGGAAACCATGCACACATCACCGAACAGAGAATTATTTTACGTACTGGATCACGCTATCCATCATATGGCACTCATCAAAATGATCGCGAAAAACGCCAACATTTTCTTAGATAAGAATTTCGGAATTGCAAACTCCACCCAAGCCCACCTGAAACAAAACCAATCCTAAAATGTGTACACTTACCCTTTTTAAATGCGATGACGGCTATCACGTCTATATGAATCGTGACGAACGCCACGACCGCACGCCCGAACAACCACCGCAAACATTACGGCAAAAATACGATGTCAGCGGCCCGCAAGACCCCGTCAGCGCAGGCACATGGATCGCGTTTAACAAAAACGGATATTGGGGCTGCATGCTGAACGGCTACTACGAGGACGCATCACAAACGCCCGTCCCGAAAAAATCACGCGGCCAGATTTTAGTAGAACTGCTCAATCACGAAAATCCAATCGAACAAGCCGAGAAGCTAAACGCATCAGATTATCTCAGCTTTCGCCTAGTTATCGGCTCACTTAACGAGCATAAACTGTTTATCTGGACGGGAAAAGAGTACAAAGAGAGCGAATTTCTATCCCAACATAACGAAAAAGCATTCTTTCTTTCCTCCTCATCATGGGAACAAGGTGATGTCACCCAAATACGCAAAGACATGTTTGAAAATTGGATAAAAAACACATCCGAAGATGAGTACAAAAAAACACCCGACTTTCATTACAGCACCGCGCCAAGCCTTGAACAAGCGCCGATGATGCTCAGATCATACAGCGGAACAAAAAGCATAACATCCATGCACATCACCGCGCATGAAAGAGCAATGAAACACGAACTCACCGTTGAAAACAGGCCTGCTATAAAAACCGCGTGACGAGTTATTGCGCCTCCATCTCACGCTTGCGCATCGGCATCGCATCAATAACGGAAAACAAGCGCTCCAAATCAACAGCTTCATTTTCACGCATCTTCACCCCTCCGTCCTTGCCAAGGAGCAGAAATTCAAAGCGCCCCTTATCGACGTCAAATTCCCTGTAAAAAGGTGGTGTACCGAAATGCGGTAAAATCTTTCCTTCACCAACAATAAGCGTATCTTCAATCACAACCCATTGCGCGATGTCGCGCTCCGTCAACCCTGCCTCGTCTTTTTTCAAAATCTCAACCTGTTTTAGGTACTCAGGATTATCCCGATCAGGCGTAAAAATAACAATCACACGCTTTTGCCACAAATAACGCTCAAACACTTCACCAACATCCATTGCTTTCGCACATCCCGTGATACCGAAAATCATGAAGAAAAAGAATAAAAATCGCATCAGAAAAACCTTCCGCCCTAAAGTAATATCAATATAAAAAGAGGACGACCCGCTTCCTGTGAGTGCGAGCCGCCCAAGCTTGTAAATTATTCAATCACGCCAAATTATTTCGGCATAATAACAGTATCAATCACATGGATCACACCGTTTGATGCTTTCACGTCTGCTTTCACAACGTTAGCGCCATCAACTTTTACGCCATCTGTTCCGTCAATAGAAACACTTTGACCTGCGAGCGTACCCAATGTCATTGTGTTGCCTGCAATTGCCTTAGATTTAACCTTTGAGGGCGCAACGTGATATTTCAAAATGCTTTGCAATTTCGCTTTATTTTCAGGCTTCAAAAGATTTTCAACCGTCCCTTCCGGCAATTTTGCAAATGCGTCATTTGTCGGGGCAAACACCGTAAATGGTCCATCGCCCTGTAATGCTTCAACGAGATCAGCCGCTTTTAATGCTGCGACGAGTGTTGAAAATTTTTCATCTGAAAGCGCAATGTCGACAATGCTCTTTTTACCCATAACGTAGTCTTTGGCTTTTTCCATTTTTCCTTTATGGCTTTTATCACCATGATGGTCAGCGACCGCAGGAGTAACGAATCCTCCAACTGCAACAACGCTTGCTAATAATAGTAACTTTTTCATTTCTGATATTCCTCTCAAGGTTTTCTATGAATGTGGAGTAGAGCATACATTGATGCTTTTACGAGGAGTTTTCGATCAGGTTACTTTTTCGAAACATTCAGTTTAATATCCTCAAAAGCCGCAGAATATATGTCTTTTTGCCCCATAAGATGCAAACGTGCGGGGTGCGCAAACAAACCTGATATCTCAGGCGAAGCCACATTCATGCCCCCCGTATACGCTCCAAAGGCGGGCATAATCATCCGCTGCCCATCTTCTATAAAGCAAGCCTTACGCACGCGCTTTCCGCGAATACTCAGCGACGCCTTAGGGTGAAAATGCCCGCTAATTTCCGCAAGACCATTAGAGTCAAAATCCGCCTGCGCTTCATGCCGAAAGATAACAGAGTCATACGCAATATCTTCCGCCACATGGACACCTGCGGGCGCGAAAGCCCCGTCATGATTCCCGACAATCCAAATCACATCAAAACGCTCGATCAAGCCATCAAAAAGCCCGCGCGCCTCATCCGATAATCGGTGGTAACCTTTTTCATCATGGAAACTATCGCCTAAAAAAATCACCGTCTCCGCCCCACTCATCTGCAGCGCATCTCTAAGCCGCTCTAACGTCTCCACACTGTCATATGTTGGCAAAAACTGACCGCTAAGGCCAAAATACGATCCCTTCTCCAAATGCAAGTCCGACACCACCGCTAATTTGTGCGCAGGCCAAATCAATACCCCAGAGGGCGTCAAAACCATCTCATGCCCATGAAATTGAATCGCCTTCATGCTAGCCCCGCCTCGACCAATAAATCGGCCTCAAATGCCTCCAGATAATAATCCTCGACATCTTTTTTATTCATCATCTCTCGGCTAATCTCCAAAATAATAGGCACCGCCATCGGTGAAACCTTATCCAATTGCTGATGCGTAATCTTCCCCTGCACGCGCTTGAGCATATCCCCCAACCGTTCCAAATCAATCAAGCCATGATACGCATCATCTTCCGCCGCGCGCAGCAAAACATGGTCAGGCTCATACCGTCGCAAAACATCATAAATCAGATCAGAACTAAACATCACCTGCCGCCCTGTCTTCTGCTTGCCCGGCAAGCGCCGTTCTATCAAGCCCGAAATGACCGCCACCTCCTTGAAATTTCGCTTGAGTAGCGGCGCATCCATCATCCATTCATACAAATCATCCATCATCAAATCTTCAGCAAACAAATGATCCACCCGCGCGATTTTGTTCATGCTCCAAATCGCAAGGCCGTAATCCGTACAAACAAACCCCAGCGGCTTATACCCAAACCGTTGCATCCGCCGCGTCAGCAAAAACCCAAGCGTCTGATGCGCATTGCGCCCCTCAAACGCATACGTCACCATATAATGCCGCTTATAAGTTTTCTTCCCCGCCGTGTACCCGCGCTCAAACGTCTCCACCAGAAGACCATCTTTCGATGGCATCACCGATCGCTTCTTTTGCAACGCCAACCAATCTTTCACTTGTTCAGGATAATCACTCCACCCGCGCGGTTTTGAAAGTAATCCACGTACGCGCCCGGCCAGCGTGGTCGAGAGCGGCATCCGCCCACCCGCATAAGACGGTATTTTCGGCTGGCCTGTTTTCGAACGCGACACCTGCACGCCCTGATCGCTCATACCGACAAAATTGAGAACCTGCCCGCCAAAAACAAACGTATCACCAGGGGAGAGCCCCAAAATAAACCACTCCTCCACCTTCCCCAAAGTGCGATTATTCAGCTTCACCTTCACCATAGAGCTTTCAACAATCGTCCCGATATTCATGCGGTACTGGCGAATAAATGCCTTGGACGAAATCGCGTAACGCCCCTCTTCATCCTGCACAAGTCGCGCATACCGCTCATAATTTTTCAGCGCATAGCCACCATCCTGAACAAAGCCGACCACGCGATCAAAATCCTCACGGCTCAAATCCCGATACGGCCACGCCTTAATCACATTTTTATAAATATCATCCGCATCAAACGGCGCACTGCACGCCACACCCGTAATATGCTGCGCCAAAACATCCAAACTGCCGCGCTTCGGCAACGCCCCGTCTAAATCACCATCCTCAATCGCCGCCACCGCCGCCAGACATTCGAGATACTCAAACCTGTTCGCCGGCACAAGCAACGCCTTGGACGGCTCCTCCATCCTATGATTAGACCGCCCGATCCGCTGCAACAAACGCGACACACCTTTCGGCGCGCCAATCTGCACCACCAAATCAACATTCGCCCAGTCCAGCCCTAAATCAAGCGATGCTGTCGCCACCACACAATCGAGCGCGCCCTGCGCCATCCGCGCCTCAACCTTGCGCCGCAATTCCTTTTCCAGCGATCCATGATGAACAGCAATCCGCAGATTATCTTCATTCACCGCCCATAAATTTTGAAAAATCAATTCCGACTGTGCCCGCGTATTCACAAACACAACACTCATTTTGGCTTTACGAATGCGCTCATAAACATCAGAAATCGCGAAACTCGCCATATGCCCCGACCACGGCATTCGCGCCGCAGGCTCAGCCAATATTTCAATTTCAGGCTTAACGGGGTTGGCCACTTCAACAATTTTCCCGCGCCGCTTTCGGCAAACATAATCCCGCGCTATCGCCTTATCATCCACCGTCGCCGACAACCCGATCCGTTGAGCCTTCGGCGCGATTTTACCCAAACGCGCCAGATTGAGCGATAACAGATCACCGCGTTTCGAATGCATGAGCGCATGAAGCTCATCCACAACAACATAACGTAAGTGTTTGAAATATATCGGCGCTTCCTCATACGACATAAGCAGCGCAAACGACTCAGGCGTGGTCATCAACATTTGCGGAGGTTTAGTCTTCTGCCTTTGCCGCTTACTCGCAGGCGTGTCGCCTGTGCGCGTCTCCACCGATATCGGCAAGCCCGTTTCCTCAATCGGCTGCATCAAATTCCGATGCACATCCACCGCCAACGCCTTCAAAGGCGACAGATAAAGCGTATGCAGCTGAAACTCTGGCGGCGGGCTTTCAACCAAATCCACCAAAGACGGTAAAAATCCGGATAACGTCTTCCCCGAGCCCGTCGGCGCGAACAACAACACATCATGACCATCTCGCGCCTTTTCCAAAACCTCAATCTGATGCGGATGATACGACCACCCCTTACCCGCCATCCAACTCGAAAGCGGATGCCGATCCAAAATCTCGGAACTTGCGGTGTGCGTATTCATTGACCTAAGCATAAAAACTTTTTGCGAAACTGTCTGGTGAAATTTTTGTAACTGGCACAAAAACGAATAAAAAACATATACTTCTAAAGATTATGGACTGGCTCAATCACAATTTATATATCGACCCAATCAAAAGTTTTATCGACCCGATGAAACCTGTGGACCGCGCAATCATCACACACGGCCACGCCGACCATGCACGTGCAGGGCATAAACACGTTCTCGCAACACCGCAAACCATTGAGATCATGAAAAAACGCTACGGCGAAAACTGCGCCGAGCGTTTTCAGTCGCTTGATTTCGGAAAGCCTTTAAATATTGATAATGTCACCATCACCCTCTACCCCGCAGGCCACATTTTAGGCAGCGCACAAGTGCTGATCGAACATAAAGGCAAACGCGCCGTCTTCACGGGTGATTACAAAACCCGTCCTGATACAACGGCGCAAGCATTCGAGCTTGTGCCTTGCGATCTATTCGTCACCGAAGCCACCTTCGCTCTACCCGTCTTCCAACACCCCAACCCGAAAGATGAAATCAGAAAGCTCCTCGCATCTGTTGAACAACACCCCGAGCGCTGCCACGTCATCGGCGCTTATGCCCTTGGCAAGGCACAACGCGTTATCAAACTCATCCGCGAACTCGGGCATGATGCTCCCATCTACCTTCACGGCGCACAGGTAAAACTCTGTGATTATTACGAATCCGAAGGCATCGAACTCGGCGATCTCCGCAAGGCACTCGATAAAGTCAAAGACGAATTCAAAGGCCACATCGTGATCGCGCCCCCCTCTGCCATTAAAGACCGCTGGTCACGCCGCCTGCCCGATCCCGTCGTCTGCTACGCCTCAGGCTGGATGAGCGTCAAACAACGCGCCAAACAAAGCCTGGTCGAACTGCCCCTGATTATATCCGACCATGCCGATTGGAACGAACTCACTCAAACCATCAAAGACACGGGCGCAAACGATGTCTGGGTCACGCACGGCCGCGAAGAAGCTCTTGTGCATTGGTGCAAACAAAACGGCATTAACGCCGCCCCGCTTTCCATTCAGGGGCGTGAAGATGAAACAGAAGAATAGATAAAAAAGGAGAAAACATATGTCTGTAAAATGGGATGAACGCTTTGGCGAGAAAGACTACGCCTACGGCACCGAGCCGAATGATTTCCTGCGCATCCGCGCGCACGTCCTGCCCCGCCGCGGTAAGATCCTCTGCATTTGTGAAGGTGAAGGCCGCAACGCCGTTTATCTCGCCCAAGAAGACTTCAAAGTCACCGCCATGGATGCCTCAAAGGTTGGCATGGAAAAAGCATTGGCCCTAGCGGAAGAAAAAAACGTCGATCTGGAATATTTCGTCTCCGATATCGAAAACTTTGATATGGGCAAAGAAAAATGGGATGGCATTGTCTCAATATCCGCACATTTTCCATCAAAATTAGCCAAAAACGTCTATAAACGCGCGGAAAAAGCACTGAAAGATAACGGCGTTTTCATGCTCGAAGGGTACAATGCAGGACAGCTGGAATATGACACAGGCGGCCCGAAAGACGCAGACAGACTGGTCAGCCTCGATATGTTAAAAGCCAGCTTCCAAACCTTTCAATTCCTGCATCAGATCGACACAATCCGAGACGTGACCGAGGGCAAGTACCACACAGGCGAGGCGTCCGTTACCCAATTCATCGCGCAGAAAATATAAAGAGTAGATTTAATGAACACATGAAAGATTTCGCCGCCCTTTTGGAAAAACTCATCCTTACCCCCTCGCGCAATCGTAAGATTGACGCTCTGGCTGAGTATTTCCAAAACACAGCCGACCCTGATCGCGGCTATGCCCTCGCCGCCATCACACGCGACCTTTCATTTAAAAACCTTAAGGCAGGTACGCTGAAAACCCTGACCATGGAACGCGTTGACCCCGTCCTGTTTCAACTCTCCTATGATTATGTCGGGGATTTGGCCGAAACCATCGCGCTCATCTGGCCGGAAAACGGAGATAAAAAGCAAAAAGATCTTCCATCGCTCACCGAATTTATCGACATGGTAAACGAAACACCCAAAAAAGGTTTACCGGAAAAAATCGCTGACCTTTTGGACTCCGCCACGCCGAATGAACGATGGGCCATCATAAAACTCGCAACTGGTGGCTTGCGTATCGGTGTCTCCGCCCGCCTTGCAAAGACCGCCCTCGCCAAGTATAGCGATCAGGACATTGCCGAGATTGAAAAACTCTGGCACGGTTTACAAATTCCCTACACCAACCTGTTCGCATGGCTGGACGGCAAAGGCGAAAAACCGGTGATCGACCATATGGAAACCTTCCACCCCATGATGCTCGCCCACCCGATTGATGAGGAGAAGGATTTCGACACGCTAATCCCGGAAGATCATATCGCAGAATGGAAATGGGACGGCATCCGCGTTCAGCTGGTTTTCGATGGTGATAAACGCCGCATCTTCTCGCGCACAGGCGATGATATCTCAGGCGCGTTTCCCGATATTTTAGAGCATCTAAACGGTGCGGCTGTTTTAGATGGCGAACTCCTTGTAGGTCACAATTTCGACCCTATGCCTTTCAACGCGCTGCAGCAACGCCTCAACCGCAAAACCGCGACAAAAAAACATCTTGAAGACCTCCCAGCCTATGTCAGTGTCTATGACATGCTATTCGATGGCAAAGACGACATCCGCGATAAGCCATTGGAACAACGCCAGAAAACCTTACAGAACTGGCACGCACAAAACCCGTCTGAACGCCTCACCCTCTCCGAACCACTCACATTCAAAACATGGGAAGAATTGGAAAAAACCCGCATTAACGGCGCCGAAGAAAACGGGCATGAGGGCGTGATGATCAAACGCAAAGACAGCCCGTATTTAGACGGACGCCCGAAAGGATATTGGTACAAATGGAAACGTGACCCGCGCGAGGTCGATGCCATTCTTATGTACGCCCAGCGCGGGCATGGCAAACGCAGCTCTTTTTATTCCGACTATACATTCGGCGTGTGGAACGGCAACGAAATCGTGCCCATCGGCAAGGCCTATTCAGGCTTCACAGATGAAGAATTGAAAAAGCTCGACAAATGGGTGCGCGGCAACACCATCGCCCGATACGGCCCCGTCCGGGAGGTCAAAAAAGAAATCGTTCTCGAAATCGCGTTTGACTCTGCCCATAAAAGCCCGCGCCATAAATCAGGGGTCGCCATGCGCTTTCCCCGTATCTCCCGTATTCGTTGGGATAAGCCTGCCCAAGAGGTAGAAACATTAGACGCATTCCGATCAAGATTTGTAGAAACCGCGTAGGTCAGGAGTCAAACCCGTTTCTCCATCAGCACATCCAAAAACGCTCCACCATATTTCGCCAGCTTTGACGCACCCACCCCGCCAATACGGGAAAGTGCATCCATTGTCGACGGCCTGTGTCGCGCCATATCCACCAACGTCTTGTCATGAAACACCATATAAGGCGGAATCTGCTTCTCCTTCGCAATATCCATGCGCAAGGCGCGCAAATCCTGGAATAAATTCCGCTCCTCGGGCGAATGCAGCATATCTTCCACATCACCTTTGTAGGTCGAGGCCGCCGATGACTTAGGCCGCGCCGCATCCACGCGGAGTTCGATTGTGTCTTTTTCTTTCAGGAAGGCAGCCCCCTCCGACGTAATTTTCAGCCCCCCATGCGCTTCCATATCAACAAAGACCAATCCACGCGCGACCAACTGCCGCAAAATGCTCTGCCACTCGGCCTTGCGATGCTCTGTGCCGATCCCAAAAGTGGAAAGATCATCGTGCCCGAATTGCCGCATCCGATCGCTCACCTTGCCGAGCAATACATCAATTACGTAGCCCGCACCAAACATCTGCCCCGTCCGATAAATGCACGAGAGCAACTTTTGTGCCGCCACCGTGCCATCCACAACCTTCGGCGGGCGCAAACATGCATCGCAATTTCCGCACGGCGCACAATCATCATCAAAATAGCGCAGCAACACCTGCCGCCGACAGGTCGCGGATTCACAAAAACCTAAAAACGCATTCAGCTTTTGCCGTTCCAATCTTTTCTGCTCTTCGGGATTACCGCCCCCTTCAATCATCTGCCGTTGCAACGCCACATCCTGCAGGCCGTATACCATCCACGCCCGCGCGGGCAACCCGTCACGCCCTGCGCGCCCTGTCTCTTGATAATAAGCCTCAATATTTTTCGGCAAATCCAGATGCGCAACGAAGCGGACATCGGGCTTGTTAATTCCCATACCGAACGCAATCGTCGCCACAATAATCACGCCCTCTTCTTTTAAGAACCGCTCCTGATTGCGGCTGCGTTCATCCATATCCAGCCGCGCATGATACGGCAAAGCGTTATAGCCCTGATCACTCAGCCACCGCGCCGTTTCCTCCACCTTCCGCCGTGACAGGCAGTAAACAATCCCGCTATCACCTTTGGAACACGTTTTTAGAAAAGCAGACAACTGATTACGCGGGCTGGCCTTAATGCCAACCTCATAAGAAATATTCGGCCGATCAAACCCTGCGACATAAGTTTTCTCAACCTCCAACCGATCGGCGATATCTTTGCGCGTGGACACATCCGCCGTCGCCGTTACCGCAATGCACGGCACATCCGCATAACGCGTGCGCAGCAAAGAAATTTGCCGATATTCAGGGCGAAAATCATGCCCCCATTGCGAAATACAATGCGCCTCATCCACCGCGAAAAGCGAGATATCAATATCATCCAAAACATCAAGAAAACGGTCATGCACAAGCCGTTCCGGCGCAACATAAATTAAATCCAGCGCGCCGTTACGCAAATCATCCAACGCGCGTTCATTCTCCGCCATGCCTTGCGCGGAATTTATCGTCGCCGCCCGAACACCCGCCTCCCGCAATGCCAGAACCTGATCCTGCATCAAAGCGATTAAAGGCGAAATTACAACGCCAACGCCATTACGGCACAGCGCAGGAATTTGATAACACAGAGATTTCCCGCTTCCCGTCGGCATCAAAACCAAAAGGCTCTGCCCGTCAATCACATCGGCAATAATCTCCGCCTGTTCCCCGCGGAAATCGGAATAGCCGAACACCGATGACAAAACCTCTTGCGGCTCTCGACGTTCAAATTCATCATTTTGTGAAAATAAAGTGGCACTCTGCATACAAAAAAGTATAAGCGAAACGGCTCGAAAGATGTGCAAAGCCCCGTAAAAAGCCCAACCTTATCCACGAAAAACCCTACGGCTTGCGTTGTGCAAACAGCCAGTCAAAAATATCGGGCGTGTGAAAATGCTTTGATGGACAATTATGACCCATATTAAGCTCTTTATACCGCACAGTCGCACCCCTTTTCTTCAAATTATCACGAACCGTGCGTGCGTTTTCTACAGGCGCAACCGTGTCACGCACTCCCGCCATAATATACAGCGGCATAGTGACCATCTTTGAAACTTTATTCTCATCCCACATGCCGCTAATTGCTACACCTGCGGCAAAAACATCATCAAAATAAGCCGACGCACCGTAAACGCCCGTACCACCCAGCGAACATCCAAAAGCATAGATCCTTTTTGTATCAACAGGATAGTTACCAACTAAAGACTTAACGACAGACACAACCGTGACTAATTCCTGCGCGTTTGTAGTACGCGTAGGATAACTCCATATCGTGGCATTCGCAGACGCAGTCGATTCAATCATCGGCACCATGATAAAAGTCGGATACCGCCTGAGATATGCAGGCTGTGTCAAATACTGACCGGAATAAGAATATCCTGTCCCACCATGCAAAAGAACCGTCAACGGGTAGGTCTTCCCGGGCTCAATATTCGGCGGCTCGAACCAGTAATATTGAATTTCACATATCGTATAACCAACACGCACCTCCGCTGAACGAAGCTCAAATCGCCCCGTGTGCTGGCGCATGGTTTTATAATGAGACGGCTTAACCGTCACAAACTCAGGCTCACCAAACGCTGGAGACGAAACCTGAAAATACAAAATCAAACAAAACAACGCCACAGGAACCGCGGCAACAGCAAGATAAAGATTATGCTTTTGTTTGTTATTCATATCTCCCTAACGCTTCCGCTGCGCAAACAACCAATCGAAAATATCGGGAGTATGAAAATATTTCGCAGGGCAGTTATGATTGGAGTCAAATTCCTTATACTTCAAAGGCGCTCCTAGCGCGCGCAGACCATCGCGGATATTGCGAGCATTCTCTACAGGCGCGACCGTATCTCTTGAGCCGAATAAAATCATGAGCGGCATCTTCGCCAGAGGCCTGACATCAACATCATCCCATCCCCCACTGACCGCAACGCCCGCGGTGAAAAAATCGTTGAAGTATTCAGAAGCGCCGTAAACGCCTGTTCCACCCAAAGAACAGCCATAGGTATAAATGCGCTTATCATCAATCGGATACTGGGGAATAAGAGTTTTCATCTCTTCAACAACGGTTGCCAACTCCTGCGGGTTTTGCGTCGGCGTCCACCAACTCCACAAGGCATTTGCGCCTGTCATAGACTCTATCATCGGTACAATGATGAAAGCGGGATATCGCTCCAGATATGTCGGCTGCGTGAGGTACTGACCGGAATAAGAGTATCCCGTTCCACCATGCATCAACAAAATCAACGGATATTTCTTCCCCGGCTCAATCTTGGGTGGCGCAAACCAATAATAATGCAACTGCCGCATTTCATTACCCACCCGTACGTAAGAGGAATTCAACGTAAACCGATAGGTATGATGCCGCATCGGCTTAAGATGCAGGGGCTTGGTCATAACGTAAGTCGGCTCGACAGGCGGCGGAAAAATCTTGTTATATAAAACACTGCCTGACATTAAAATCAGCGGTATCAAAATAAGGCTCAGGCCGACCAGAACCACAAGAACGGAGGAAATATTTGCTTTTTGCTCGCCCATCTAAAAACTCTCTCCAATCACTGCATCATCACTAAAACATAGTTAAACTTAGAAAAATAAACAGCGACGCTTATTCGGCAACACTCGCGGTAACATCAAATGTCACTGTAATATCACGACTCACCCACTCCGCTTCGGGGTCAGATTTCTTGCCGATATCATAACTCAGGCGGTTCACAACCAAACGCCCCTTCGCCGTAACGGGCTGCGTATCCAAATCACTTAATGTAAAATCAAATGATGCGGGCTTGGTAATACCACGCAAGGTCAAATCTCCCTGTGCCGTGTAACCACCTTTTCCATTTTCTACAATCGCTTTGCTTTCAAAAACGCCTTCGGGGGTTTTCTTCACATTGAACCAATCAGAATTCGGCAACGTACCATCATATTGTAGATTGCCTGTCTTCGCCGACCTCAGGTCAAAACGAGCAACGATACGCGACGATTCCAAATCATCCGCATCAAAAACAATCTCCCCGTTCCAGTCACTGAATTCTCCCTCAAAAACGTTACCCGCATGCGTGCCTGAAAACTTTACACTGCTCTGCGTATAGTCGATTTCATACTCAGATGCCATAACAGGAAACGCGCACAACATCATAAAAATAAATAAAAATTTCGCTTTCATTATCAATCTTTCTTTTTACTCCACCACATACGACGCAGCAGATTTTCATTCTCTTTGATTTTATGCTTCACAACGGCTGCAATATGCACAAAAATCATTAAACCAAACAAAATCGCCAAGACAAAATGAGCCGTCTTGGCTATCTCATTAATATCCTCTCGCCCCTCTAAACCGGGAATATGCGGCCATACGAACCACTCAAAAACACTCGTCGGCAGGCCATAAACACTGCTTGAGACCATCACCCACCCCGAAACAGGAACGGCAATCATTAAGCCATATAAACCATAGTGCCCCAGCTTCGCGGCAACAGCATCAAATTTAGGGAAATGCGCAGGAATCTTAGGCACGCGTGTAAAAATACGCCACCCAAAACGCAAAACAAAGGCAAGCAACAACAAAACGCCGCCCGCCTTATGCCATTGATACAGCTTAAATTTCAAAGACTGATCGACATCAAAATATGTCATCGTGACGCCACTGCCCAACATTAAAAAGAAACCAAGCGCCATAACCCAATGCAAAAAAATCGCAAATCCGTTATAGCGCTCAGGCTCTTCGATATTGTGTTCCGCGTCAGACATGACAGACTTTCTTACTCAGAAGCCTTATCGGACACCACCTGCTTGGCAAACTCAACCTCAATCAAAAGATCGACGTCATCGCCTATGTTGGGCACGTAGGTATCCATACCCCACTCTGAGCGCTTCACAGTGCCCGTAGCCGAGAAACCAAAGGTCGGCTTTTTACTGAAAGGCTGCTCAATCATCACACCATTGAGCGTCACATCCAGCGTCATCGGCTTTGTCACACCCAAAAACGTTAGATCGCCCATAACTTTTGCCGTGTTATTCTCACTGACCTCAACCGAATTGGATTTAAATTCAATTTTTGAGTGCTCACCTGCATTAAACCAATCTTCGCCTTCAACAAGCTTCTTGTCGAAATCTTTCTCTTCTTTAAACGGATAATCCGTCTTAAGAGACGCCGGGTTTACACTCACGGTTAAAACACTCGCCTCCGGCGCTGCAGGATCGTAAGTAAACTCCGCATCAAATTCGGTAAAACGTGCTGTGTAGTCAGAAAGCCCCAGATGCGACACTTTCCATGTCAGGCTCGCATGCCCTTTATCCAGCGCATAAACGCCCGCAGGCATATCTTTATAGGTAATCTCTTTGCTCTCCGCGTGAGCCGTAACTGGTGAAAACGCGATCGCCGCGCCTGCTAAAATCGTTAAAACACTATATTTCATATCGTGACCTCCTTGGTTAGAACGAAAGAGTAGAATAGATCAGAGAAAATGAGAAGCGCTTTGTCGATTTCTGTTGACCTTGCCCTCGTTTTTTGTATATTTCCTGTATTTTCAGAAAATACTGAAAATTGAAGAAAATTAGGATATACTAATGTTATGAATTTACCGCCGCTCATACAGACCTTCGTCCTCCATTTTGGAGAGATGGGCAGCCGTTGGGGCATCAACCGCACCGTCGGTCAAATCTATGCCTTGATTTACCTATCCCCTGACCCGCTGAATGCCGATGAACTTGTTGAACAACTCGGCTTTTCCCGCTCCAACATCGCTATGGGATTAAAAGAACTAGAGGCCATGAATCTCATCATGCTCAAACATATCCCGGGTGATCGTAAAGATTATTACGCCACGCATGAGGAAATCTGGGACATCGTCCGCAATCTGGTCGAAGAACGCCGCAAACGCGAAATCGAACCGACATTAACCATGCTGCGATCTGTGATTATGGAGCAGCCTTCCTCACGCGAAGAAAAATTTGCGCAGGAAAAAATGACAGAAATGCACGACCTGATCGAGATGCTGACCAACTGGTACAAGGAAATGCGCGAAATCGAAACGGAACGTTTGATAAACCTTCTGAAAATGGGCGCAAAAGTCTACAAACTCTACGAAATGAGAAACAAATTACAAGTAATCCCCGGTGGGAAAAACAAAAAGAAAGGCGATAAAAATGGAATTTGACCCCTTTTTACTTTCACGCATTCAATTCGCGGCAAACATAACATTTCATATTATGTTCCCGACCATTACCATCGCGATGGGCTGGATTTTATTCTACTTCAAAATCAGATACAGCCTGAGCAAGGACGAAGGCTGGATGGACAACTACTTTTTCTTCACAAAAGTCTTTGCCCTCAGCTTCGCTCTCGGTGTGGTTAGCGGCATTACAATGTCATTCCAATTCGGCACAAACTGGCCGGGCTTCATGGAAAAGGTCGGCAACATCGCAGGCCCCCTTCTCGCCTATGAGGTGCTCACCGCCTTCTTTTTAGAAGCAACATTCTTAGGGGTTATGCTCTTCGGCTTCCGCCGCGTACCCAACTGGGCGCACACAGGCGCAACCTTTCTCGTCGCCTTCGGCACAACCATGTCGGCCTTCTGGATCATCGTTCTAAACAGCTGGATGCACACTCCGCAAGGCTTTGAAATGATTGACGGCGTCGCCCATGCCACAGATTGGGGCGAGATTATCTTCAATCCGTCCATGCCATATCGCTTAACGCACATGCTCCTAGCATCGGGCTTAACAGCAGCTTTCCTGATCGCAGGAATATCCGCCTATCGCTGGCTGCGAAATGACAGAAATCCTTCTATGATGAAGGGCTTAAGAACTGGCGTTTTCCTTGCCGCACTTCTAATTCCCGTGCAAATCTTCATGGGCGACCTGCACGGCTTAAATACGAAAGAATATCAACCCGCAAAAGTTGCCGCGATGGAAGGGCTTTGGGAAACACAAAAAGGTGCGCCGCTCGTCTTATTCGGCCTGCCGAATGAAGAAACACGCCAAAATGATTTCGCTATCGAAATTCCCGGCCTCGCCAGCTTTATCCTCACCCATCACTGGGACGGAGAGCTGAAAGGACTTGATCAATTTGAAGACCAACACCCGCCTGTTGCTCCCGTATTCTGGGCCTTCCGCATTATGGTCGGAACGGGAATGCTTATGCTGCTCATCTCTTGGTACGCATCATTTAAACTAATCAAAACACAAAGCATAAACCAACATCTGGGCTACGCACTCGTCGTGATGATGTTCTCGGGCTGGGTCGCAACAATCTCAGGCTGGTATGTCACCGAAGTCGGGCGGCAACCCTACCTCGTCAGCGGCGTCTTAACCACGCACGAGGCTCTCGGCCCTGTCGCAGGCGGAATGGTGTTCTCAACATTAATGGGATACTTGGCCATCTACGTCATCCTACTCTACGCGTATGTCCGAACGATCTTCTACATGGCCAAGCGCGCAGGCGACGGCGGTAACCGCGACCCCCTTCAGGCAAAAATCCAAGGGGCGGAACGCCGCACCATTATGCGCAAGCGCAGAACCAAGAACAAAGTTAAAAACGCCTAGAACATAAGGATGTACGCAAATGATCAACGATATGATAACAAGTGGCGATTGGCTGCCCTACACCTTCGCATTTTTAATGGGATTATCAATGCTGATTTATGCCGTTCTTGACGGATACGATCTCGGCGTCGGCATCCTGAGCGACAGCGCAACATCCGAAGAAAAAGACCGCATGATCGCCTCCATCGGCCCGTTCTGGGATGCAAACGAAACGTGGCTTGTTCTCGGCGTCGGGCTGCTTTTGGTTGCCTTCCCGGCCGCACACGGCATCATTTTGACAGAGCTTTATATCCCCGTCGCCATCATGCTGTTCGGCTTGATCTTCCGCGGCGTGGCTTTTGATTTCCGCGCAAAAGTGCCCTATCAGAAAAAATGGCGCTGGAATTATGCGTTCGCGGGCGGCTCACTCCTCACCGCTCTTGCACAAGGCTACATGCTAGGCAAATACATAATGGGCTTCGATGACAGCTGGACAACCGTCGGCTTCTCATGGTTAATCGCTCTCGCCGTTGTCTCCGGATATTGCCTGGTCGGCGCATGCTGGCTCATCATGAAATGTGAAGGCGAGCTGCAGAAAAAGTCCGTAAGATGGGCACGCTACCACCTTGTCAACACAACAGTCGGTATTGGCCTTGTCTCCCTTTCAACACCATTATTAAGCTCTCGCATCTCATCAAAATGGTTTGAAATGCCGAACATTCTCTACATCGCCCCCATCCCGATTTTAACGGGCAGCTTAATCTTAGGGCTATTTCTGATGCTGAAAAAAATGCCCTTCGAAAATGACCGCTTATCATGGGCTCCGTTTGTAATGACAATCACGTTATACGTCTTATGCTTCGGCGGGCTGGCGTTCAGCTTCTTCCCCTACATTATTCCGGAAAAAATGCTGATTACCGAGGCCGCAAGCGCGCCGGAATCGCTGATGATTATATTGATAGGCGCTTTAATCGTACTGCCTATCCTTATCGGCTACACAGCACTATGCTATTACATCTTCCGCGGAAAGGCGCGTGAATTACGCTATGATTAGAGCAACTTAGGAAAGAAAGCTTAGGCAGAATCGGAACAGCTGGTATCGCTCATCTCAAATTCCAGCGTTGAATGACCGATTTTAAACTCTTTTTCTAAAGTCTCTTTCAATGCACATTTCAAATCTTCCATTGCAGAAAGCTCTTTTAAAACCACATGCGCTTCTAATCCGTTGCTCTGCTCGTTAATGCGGCGAATATGCACATGATGCACATCAATCACACCATCATGGGCGGTCATACCATCAATCACAGCCTGTACATTTACGCCATGCGGCGCACCATCCATCAAAAGGTGAATAACCGCCGGCATATCGTGGCGCACGTGCCACAAAACATAACCCGCAATCGCCAAAGCCATAACCGCGTCAATCCACATCCACCCAAATGACAGAATAAAGATGCCCGAAATAATAACACCAACCGACGCCAGCGCATCCGTCACATTATGCAAAAAAGCCGCGCGCATATTCATGCTGGTTTTTGATTGCTGATACACCAAAGCGGCCGTATACACATCAACACATAGTGCGACAAAAGCCACACCAATCACAATCCAACCGTCAATCTCTACGGGCGCAAAGAATCGAAAAACCGCTTCATATATAAGATACAGCCCGATCATCACCAAACAGGTCAAATTAATCAGCGCAGCAATCGTCTCCGCGCGCTTATAGCCGAATGTTTTGGAATGATCGGCCGGCCGCCGCCCGATGCGCACCGCAATCACGGCAATCACAAGGCTGGCTGCATCACTGAAATTATGCAGCGCATCCGCCACCAGTGACAAACTGCCTGAAATCAAACCACCGACAACCTGCGCAACCGTGAGCGCGACATTCGCAACAATAGCGCGCCACAATTGTCGCTCGCTCTTTTTGGATAAATCCCCGTGGCAACTATGCCCGTGATGATGGTGATGGTGCGCCATAAAATTCTCCTGACGCATAGGGATACATCAAACGTAATAATCGTCAAGAGATGTATGAATTATTCGAAATCTTGCGGCAGTGTCCATTCGCGCAAATGATCGGCAATACCGAGCGATTGAACAGTCAAAAGCCCAAGGCTGTTCGCCAAAGAAAAAAAAGCGACAATTTCGTTTCTTCGCCCAAAAGGCGTGAATCCTAAAGTTAATCACAAGCCGGCCCGCCTCCCTCCCGCACACATGGAACCAAAACGGATAATTAACCGTTAGGCTTTATGAATGTTGTCTTAGAAAAGCAAAGGAAAGATCAATGAACACGCCTATTACGAAAGAAGTTTCTGAGTTAGAAAATCTACTTAACGTATGCGACGCAAAGCCTCAGGGCGACGATTTACCACAGGTTGCGAACAGAAACCAAGTTATTCTAATGGTTAAACAAGACGCAAAACTTACAAAATAAACAGATAAGGAACAAAATAATGACTGCACATGCACAAGAAAATGATTTAATTAAAATTTTAATCGCCGTACTTCTACCACCTTTAGGTGTTGCTCTGGAAACAGGCATCAACAAATCGTTCTGGATCAATGTTATTTTGACAATTCTGGGCTACATCCCCGGCATTGTGCACGCGGTATATGTTATTGCAAAACGATAATAGAAAGAGAGAAATCAAATGAGACAGAGTTACGTCGGCCCATTGGTTCTAACAGTTTTAATTTTATGCGGAATATGCGGATATTTTTTATTTAGTCGTATGACAACCGTGGAATTACCAAACGATGTTAGAAAAGCGGCAGAAACAATGAATAACAATGCCCTGACATTTGCAGAAGCACGCCAAAAATTAAGAAATGTTACTGACATTCTGGGTGAAACGGCCTACGGATCAGACGGAACGATTTTAGGCACAATGTATGATGCATACGCCAACGTCGAGAATGGAGAGATTGAATGGATATCAATAAATGTTGAAGGAGACCCCGACGCACCTTTAGTAAAGCTTGCTGCATCAACAGTGCGTACATTCAATGAGCCGATTGTCATTGACCTGACGAAAGAAGCGTTCATGGAATATCCCGTACAAAAAGATTACGACAAAGAATTGCTTGGTTATGTCAGCATTAGAGGGTTGCCCGACGCAAAAATGGTCGATGGTCAAGGCCGCGATATCGGTGATGTTGTAAGTGTCGAATACGAAGGACGGATTGTAACAGATATATTATTTACAGTGTCAGCCCCTATTTTCGAATACGAAGCGGATCAGGTCTTTTCAATCCCTTTTGAATATTTAAAGTTTGCAAACGTTGATGATTTCTACATCGAAGGCGTAGACATCGCATTAACAGAACGCCAAACAGGCGCACTGAAAGCCTACGCAAAAGTCATTGAAGATCAGCCATAAGACTTTATAGTAATAATCATTGCAGATAATGCACTGAGATATCTGAAAGGGAAGTGGAAACGCTGCCCTTTTGGTCTTCGGGGCTACCCCGAGGGATTATAAAGACGTAAAACATCGCAGGGCACGAACCGCGTTTCACAAACATGAAAAACCGTTCGCGCGAAATTCGATTGGTCAGTGCATTATCTGCTCAATATTTTGTGAAACAGCACACAGCGCCAAGGCTCACATGCATCGTAAAAAGCACTTTATCGAAACCTTGGTAACGGCAATAAATTGCGGGGCATGGAACGCCGATGAAATTGAACAGCGTTTAAACTACGCGCTCGGAAAAACAAGCCTAGATACAAAAAGCCTCGCACGAACACTCGAAGAAAAACTCAAAAGCACGCCCTACCCCAGCCCTCGAAAATTAAAAACAACAATTGCAGAGGCACCGGAATTTGTAAAATGGGCAGAAAAAACAAAACGACCTCCGCAAGAAATTCGCGTAAATCTGGACATGCCCGATATATCGGTATGCGAAAAGTTTGCTTTAAACACAGAGTTACCGAAACTCAGAACACGCAACGAGCTGGCATCATGGTTAAAAATTTCACCAAACGACTTGGCTTGGTTTGCAGATCACCAAAACAGGCGGGAACATATCAAGAAACCAAAATTAAGCCATTATCATTACAAGTGGATCAAAAAAAGTGACGGTACGTATCGCCTGCTCGAAACACCAAAATCAGCCTTAAAATCGATACAAAAAGAAATTTTAGCAAACATTCTGAATCACGTCAGGCCGCATGACGCAGCGCACGGCTTCCTTAAGGGCAGATCATGCATAACACACGCGCAAGACCACTGTGGGCAAGCCGTACTGATCAAAATGGATTTGAGAAACTTCTTTCAATCAATCCACAAAAGGCGTGTCAGCAAACTCTTCCTTGATCTGGGCTATCCCTACAATGTTGCAACGTCGCTGGCGGCATTATGCACAAACACTCCGTCTCGGCACCTGCTGGGCACAAAGTTTGAATTACTATCATGGCAAGCGAAGAAAATTACATTATCTAATCACCTGCCTCAGGGCGCACCAACCTCACCCGCCATATCAAATTTATGCGCACAAAATCTGGATATCAGGCTTGAAGGTTTGGCATCAAAATTAAACGCAACCTACTCACGCTACGCGGATGATTTGGCTTTTTCGGGAGGAAAGGATTTAAAGAAAAACTTCTCCTATATACGAAAAAGGGTCGAATATATTGCCAATGAAGAAGGCTTCCTCATAAACCACGCAAAAACATGCATTAAAACACAAGCACAAAACCAATCTTTAACCGGTGTCACCGTTAATCGACACACAAACATTTCACGCAAAGACTTTGATACATTGAAAGCAACGCTTTACAATTGCGTGCGAACCTCCCCTACAGAACAAAACCATAATCAGGTTGAAAATTTCAAAGAACACCTGCGCGGGAAAATTTCACACATCAACGCGATCAACCCGCAAAAAGGCAGAAAACTGCGGGAAATATTTGAGAAAATTGACTGGCGCAACCAATAAAAACAATGCCAAAAAAACTTGACCGACCAGTCAACTACCTCTATGGTCACGTTGAATTAAAAGAGTTTTAAAAATGGCAAGTGACACAAAAGATCGTTTAATTAATACCGCCTCCGAACTGATTTGGAAAAACAGTTTCGGTTCGGTCAGTGTTGATGAAATTTGCAAAGCCGCAAATGTGAAAAAAGGCAGCTTCTATCACTTTTTCAAATCTAAAACCGACCTGACAATTGCAACGATCGAAGACCACTTTCAAACGTCAAAACCACGCTTCGACGAAGCCTTCTCTGATACCCTGCCACCTGAGGAACGTTTCAAAAACCTGGCACGATTGGTCTACGACAAGCAGCTGGAAGCATTAGAAGAATTTGGTCGCGTATGCGGTTGCCCCTTCGCGACACTTGGCTCTGAAATGGCCGGGCAGGAAGAACATATTCGCAAAAAAATCGAAGAAGTTTTCAGCTATTACATCGAACATACACACAAAGCGCTGGTAGATCTGGTTGCCGAAGGAAAAATTTCAAAGAATGTCGACATTCAAGATAAAGCACAGGAAATCCAGAACTACATTATGGGACAAGTCATGATGGCACGCATTCAAAACTCACTTAAGCCTTTGGAATGCATATTAAATTCGGGATTGTTCGCAATTATTGGAATTCAAAGCGAACAACGCAAAACCGCATAAAAACAACAGAGAAAAAACAAAGCAATGAAAGCAAAATTTATTACAACAATCATGGGCGTTGCCGTCTTAGGGCTTGGCGGCGCAGGGCTATATTTCTACAATCAAAATGCACAGGCCAAAGCGGCCGAAGACGGCGCAGGCGGCCCACCGCAAGGGCCCATGCCCGTACAGGCAGAAATCGTTAAAAAACAAAACGTCAAAATCTGGAAAGAGTTTTCAGGGCGCCTCAGCGCGGTTGACTACGCAGAAATCCGTCCGCAAGTAAGCGGCAACATAACAGACATCCGTTTTAAAGACGGCCAAAGCGTTGAAAAAGGCGACATTCTTTATGTGATCGACCCCCGCCCCTACGAAGCCGATGTAGAAATGGCAAAAGCCCTCCTGTCCGGCGCACAAAACACCTACGAATTTGCACAAAAAGAATTTCAGCGTGCACAAGGCCTGATCAAAACAAAGGCCTTATCCGAACGCGTCTTCGATGAACGATCAAACGCAGCAAAGGTGGCCAAAGCATCAGTCGAAGGTGCAAAAGCACAACTTATCGAGGCTGAAATCAATCTTGACCATGCTTACGTGAAGGCGCCGATTTCAGGCCGTGTGAGCCGCGCCGAAATCACGTTAGGCAACTTGGTTGAGGCTGGCCCCAACGCCCCCATTCTGACATCCATCGTGTCTAATAACGGTGTATATGCCGACTTCGAAGTCGATGAACAAACATACCTCGCCTACATTCGATCCGGCGCGAAAAACAACGATGCGGAAAAATCAATTCCTGTGCGCTTGCGTGTTGGAAGCGGCGATAAGGCATATGACGGTTTCATCTACAGCTTCGACAACCGCATTGACCCCTCATCAGGCACAATTCGCGCACGCGCCCTTTTCGAAAACGAAGATGATGCACTTCTGCCAGGTATGTTCGCGCGTATCGAAATGGGCAGCGCAGCATCAGAAGAACACATATTGCTAACCGAGCGCGCGATAGGAACCAACCAAAATCGCAAATTCGTCTATGTTCTCGATGAAAACAACATTGTTACATACAGACCTGTCAAAATCGGCAACAGCATCTTGGGGAACCGCATTATTGAAGATGGCTTAAACGAAGGTGAAACAGTTATCACCGACGGCATCATCAAAATATTCCCGGGCATGCCTGTCACCCCCAAATTAGCTGAGGCGGACAACAACTCAGACGTTAAAAAGCAATAATAATCACGCTCCTAAGGAATTCACCATGAACATTTCCGGTTACTTTATTGACCGCCCTATTTTTGCGTCGGTTCTGTCAATTCTTGTCACGGTGGCTGGGTTCATCGCGATGTTTCAATTGCCGATCGCCGAATACCCCGAAGTATCGCCCCCCTCCGTTGTGGTCGATGCCCGCTTCCCTGGCGCAAACCCTGCGGTTATATCCGAAACGGTCGCGACCCCGCTGGAAGAACAAATTAACGGTGTAGAAAACCTGCTTTACATGAATTCTCTGGCATCGGCTGACGGCTCAATGCAGCTGCGCATAACGTTCGCCATCGGAACAGACCCCGACCTTGCGCAACAGCTTGTACAAAACCGCGTATCCCAAGCGCTCCCCCGCTTACCCGACATAACGCGAGACTTAGGCGTCACAGTGACGAAAAGCTCACCCGATTTAACCATGGTCGTTCACCTGCGCTCCCCTGATGCAAGTTACGACATGCTATATCTACGCAACTACGCCAATCTCAGCGTGAAAGACGAACTGGCAAAAATCACAGGCGTCGGCCAAGTACTTTTGTTCGGCTCAGGTGACTACGCCATGCGCGTTTGGCTTGACCCGGAACGCGTCGCAGAACGTGATTTAACCGCCACCGAAGTCGTAAGAGCGATCCAAAGCCAAAATGTGCAAGTTGCCGCGGGCGTGATCGGCGGCCCCCCTTACAAAGACAGCGTTGAGCTTCAAATGCCGGTGAATGTGAGAGGTCGCCTCGAAAGCAAAGAAGAATTTGAAAACATCATCATCAAACGGGACGAAAACGGTGTCATCACGCGCCTTTCGGATGTCGCACGTATAGAGTTGGATGCGCAAACATACGCCCTACGCTCGCTCCTCAACAATGAACAAGCTGTCGCCACCCCGATTTTTGCATCCCCGGGTGCAAACGCCCTGCAAATATCACAAGACGTACGCGCGACGATGGAACGCTTAAAACAAACAATGCCCGAAGGTGTTGATTACTCCATCGTATATGACCCGACAATCTTCGTCAGCGACTCTATTAAAGCCGTAATAAAAACTTTGGTCGAGGCTGTTCTGCTGGTTGTCCTTGTTGTTATCATATTCCTTCAAACTTGGCGTGCATCAATCATTCCGTTATTGGCAGTGCCTGTTTCAATTATCGGAACGTTCGCTTTCATGCTCGTGCTTGGTTTTTCAATCAACGTCCTGTCGTTATTCGGCCTCATTCTGGCCATTGGTATTGTTGTTGACGATGCCATCGTCGTCGTCGAAAACGTAGAGCGCAATATCAGGGAAGGCAAAAAACCGCGTGACGCAACCGTTCAGGCCATGAAAGAAGTGACAGGCCCCGTCATAGCGACATCACTGGTTCTGGCCGGCGTTTTTATCCCAATCGCCTTTATCAGCGGTTTAACTGGTCAATTCTATCAGCAATTTGCCTTAACGATCGTTATCGCAACATTCATCTCTACGTTTAATTCACTAACGCTCAGCCCCGCTATGGCGGCTCTGCTCTTAAAGCCGACAGATGCACCGAAAGACAAACTCAGCCAACTTATTCATTTCTTGTTTGGCTGGTTCTTCCGCTTATTTAACGCAGGTTTTGACAAAGGCCAGCATTTCTACGAACGGGCCGTGTGTGTCTTTACAAGACGCCGCGTCATCATGATGGTTGCATTTTCAATACTTGTCGGCGTCACGGCATACAGCTTTACCCTCGTTCCGCGCGGCTTTGTTCCGTCTCAAGACAAAGGCTACCTCATCAGCTTCGCGCAGCTACCGCCCGGCGCGACACTGGAACGCACAGAAGACGTAATCCGTAGAATGGCTGACATCGCCCTGAAAGAGGAAGGCGTAACAGGCGCAGTTCAATTCCCCGGCCTTTCAATCAATGGCTTTACAAACTCCGCAAATGCAGGGATCGTCTTCGTCCGCTTAGACGACTTCCATAACCGCGAACGCCCTGATTTATATGGCGAAGTTATTGCCAAAAAACTGCAAGGAAAATTCGCCGCTATTGATGAAGCCTTTGTCGTTATTCTAAATCCGCCCCCTGTGCGCGGCCTCGGAAACTCAGGCGGCTTTAAACTGCAAATTCAAGACCGCACCGATCAAGGCTTTCAGGCACTCGATAACGTTGTGAATAATGTTTTGGCACAGGCACGCCAAAGCGAGGTTCTGAACCCACAAACCGTCTATTCAAATTACGGCATCAACTACCCGCAACTATATACCGACATCAACCGTTCAAAAGCACAACGTCTCGGTATACCGATTGATGAAGTATTCCGCACCATGCAAATCTACTTGGGATCACTTTATATCAACGATTTCAACCAATTCGGGCGTACATATCAAGTAATCGCTCAAGCAGACAAGGAATATCGCGATACCCCCTCCGATATTCTGGCATTGAAAACACGCGCCGCAAACGGCCAGATGGTGCCACTAGGTGCAATCGCAGAAGTGCAAGAAACATTCGGCCCCGATAAAGCATCACGCTATAACGCATTCCGCTCCGCTGATATTAACGGCGATGCAAATGAGGGCTTCTCCTCAGGTCAAGCGCAAGACGCAATTACAAAAATTCTGGGCGAAACACTCCCTCCCGGCATGGATTTCGAGTGGACAGAGCTGACATACCAACAGGTTCTGGCTGGTAACACGGCGGTCTTTATCTTCCCGCTCTGCCTGCTATTGGTCTTCTTGGTTCTGGCAGCGCAATATGAAAGTCTCGCACTACCACTCGCTGTGATCTTGATTGTGCCCATGGCTATTTTGTCTGCGATCATCGGCATCTATCTCACAGGCGGGGATAACAATATCTTCACGCAAATTGCCCTCTTCGTGCTTGCAGGTCTGGCGTCTAAAAACGCGATCCTGATCGTTGAATTTGCAAGAGAGCTGGAACGTGACGGTCGCACGGTCGTTCAGGCTGCGATCGAAGCATCACGCCTCAGATTGCGCCCGATTTTGATGACGTCAATCTCATTTGTTATGGGTGTACTACCGCTCGTCATCAGTATCGGCGCAGGCGCAGAAATGCGTCAAGCCATCGGCATCGCCGTATTCTCAGGTATGATCGGCGTCACAATTTTTGGATTGATTTTCACACCCGTGTTCTATGTAGTCTTCAGAAAAATCGAAGCGGCACTTAAGAATGATGAAAACAAAGAACAGCCTAAGGAATTAAACGCATGAAGTACCTAAGCCTTTCCCTTGCTACAATTTTGCTTTCCGGCTGCTTCGCTGGTGCAAATGACCTATCCGAACCGAACAGGCCACAAAGTTGGAGCAGTTACAACAAAACTGTCATAGAAAGCGTAGAGCCTGAAACCTTAAAAAACTGGTGGGAAAATTTCGACGATCCCGCATTAAATAAATTGGTCACGCTAACATTAAGCGACAGCCCTGACAGAGCCATCGCCGAAGCGCGCATTTTAGAAGCCAGAGGCATCAGGCGCACAACACGCTCCGCGCTCTTCCCGCAAATTGGCGCAAATGGGAACATCCGCCGCGAAGATCCTGGTTTTACAGGCCCCGACGAATTTTACGATGCCACATTTGACGCATCGTTCGAACTCGACATATTCGGAAAAAACCGCAACGCGACGCGTGCCGCGAATGCAAATATTCGCAGCCTCGAAGCCGCCTATCACGATGCCTCACTGACCCTCATCGCAGATGTAACACGCGCCTATATCGACGTGAGAACCTTCGAAAAACAGGTTGCTATCGCACAAAAGAACCTGGAAATTCAGGAAAAAACCGCAGGCCTTATTCGCAGCCAACATCGCGTTGGTGAGGCGCCGAAACTCGACGTCGAACGTGCCGAAAATCTGGTGAACACAACGAAATCATCCATACCTGAATTTCAGCGCCTTGCAGATAATGCACGCTTGTCTTTAAGTGTGCTGGTCGGTCAACTACCTGAGCAGATCACCCCGATTTTAGACGAAGACGCGTATATTCCCGGCGCAGATTTAGAGCCGATTTTATTAACGCCTGCGAATGTTTTAAACATGCGCCCTGACATTCGCGCCGCACGTCAAAACCTGATTGCCAGTACGCGACGTGCCGAATCCGCTTGGGCTGAGCTCTTTCCCGAATTCACACTTTCAGGACTGTTCGGTGAATCTAAGGGCGGCTTTTCACCGGCGACAAAAGTGTGGAACGTAGCGATTGGCGGAGCAGTCAATTTAATTGATTTCGGCCGTGTAGAGGGCCGTATCGATGCAGCGCGCGCCGTCGAAAGAAGAGCCTATGAAACCTACCGCCGCACAGCCCTCGAAGCCGTAACCGAAGTCGAAACGGCATTGGTTGATTACGCCCGCATTAACGAACAGCGTGAATCCTTAAAGGCCGCTTTTGACAACGCAGACACCGCACTACAGCTCTCGCAGCAACTCTACCGCGAAGGGGAAATATCATTCATTGATGTTTTGGATGCGCAACGAACCTTGAATACAGCCGACAGCGCCCTTGTGAACGCCGAAGCCGCACAAATTCAGAGCCTTGTCAGACTGTATAAATCATTAGGCATTTATTGAAAATCATCACCCGTTTGCCAGCCGCTACCCAAGGATTTGTAAAACTGTAATAGCTCCCTAGTAGTCTACACCAAAGTTTGAACTCTTGTGTTGAGGACATAGACGCAAAACAACTTGTAATCAGGTTCCCTTTACAGAAAAGAATATAAAAAGTACGATCAATAAAATATTTACAGATTAAGTAACAGCTTTACACACCACACAAGACAAGCCGAAAATATGATATTTATTCTACTGACATACGCCGTCTTACTCGGCTCGTCATTATTTCTTTTGAACCCCGAAATTCTGCCCGCCCTCGTCCAAGAACACGGCATTATTGAAAATTTATCGGCATTCTGCCTTGCACTATCCTCGGGCTTAACGGCCATTATTTGGACAAAACACAAAAAACCTCTTTCACTTGCATTAAGCTTCCTACTGATTTGCGCATGCTTCAGAGAAATGGATTTTCACAAAGAATTCACGACCATGTCGATCTTAAAGTCTCGATTTTATTTAAGCCCTGATGTTTTAATCACTGAAAAAATCATCGGTGCGCTTATGATTTTATTACTCGCCGCAGCCGCAATTTACGTCATTAGCCAACATAAAAAAATACTGCAACATATTTTAGAAAGAAAAGAAAACGTGATCACCGCTTTTGCCGGCATCGGAATTATCGCATTCGCGAAGCTCTTAGACAGCTCATCGCGCATTCTCCCCTTTACCGCTGATTACAAAACACTGCATGAAATAAAGTTTATGTACGTAGAAGAAACGCTGGAACTGCTCGCTGCAATCTTATTTGTATACGCCGCCGCCTTATCTTTGAAAAAAGCGCAAACGCCTGACGAAGATAAACAGCCTGAGACATCAAAAGAAACACTCACTACTCTCACCTCAAAAAATTAAGAGTAGGAATCTTAGTCAAAAGAGACCAAAAACAATGAGTCATCTTTTTCCTCAACCTGAATATCACAAGACAAAAACTTTTGAACAACATCAATATTGGTCGCAGTATGCAGACTTGGCCGCATGGTTAAAAAACGCCCCGCCCCAGCCAACGCCATCGGCAAAATCAACTGATCCGCCAGATATTCACCCACAACCGCGCCGCTCGATATAAACACCTGTGCTCTTGCACAAACCTGCTCAGCAACCTTTTCCGCCGCGACACCAAACCGCCCGAAATTGACAAGAATTTCAGGGATACCGCCACAATCGACCGTAATAAACACAACATTCCCGGGGCTGATGCTGTCTTTAACGTGGCGAATAGAAAGCTGGTCTTCACCTAACCCCATAATCTGACCAAGCTTGGAGAGCTCCCGCTTTGCGATAGTGTCAGGCAAGTTTGAAATAAGCGCCTCTGCATGCACACGCGGCTCACTTTTACGCTCGGTCAAAACCACCTGTTGAAATCGCTCTAACGGCTCAACTTCAACACAAACCTCTCCACCACCCGCAGGGTGAAACCCGTAAGTTTTAAGGCTCGCCTCCACCTGAGCACCCATCTGACGCAATACAGGAAAAAAAGCCTTTTCAATAAAATCATATGGCGGCGCATTCATATTGTGCGTTCCACCACGCAACGTTACCGATGACTTTGCATCCGCCATCAAAAGCGCAGGCAGCACGGTTTGCAAAACCAGCATTGTGCTCCCCGCCGTTCCGATTGAAAAATCATAAACACCGCCTTTAATCGCGCCCGGCTCAAACACCAGGTTTTGCGACCCGATCTCCGCGCCTTTCACGCGAGCGCCACTCATCTCCGCCGCAGCACTAACGCACGTTAAATGCTGGCGCATCAAACCGGGCTTCGCACGATCGGCGCGGATATTCTTAATCCGAAACGCTCGCCCCGTAATCATCGACAGCGTTAGGGACGAGCGCAAAATCTGCCCGCCCCCTTCACCGAAAGATCCGTCAATTTCAATACTCTTATTCATCCCTTATAATCCTAAAATATGAATACGCTCATTCTCTTCCAACTCAGCCTCTAAATAAGCAATAACCTCATCGAAATATGCACTCAAATGCGTGCGCATATAATCAAACATATAGGTGAACGGGCTATAAAGCCGCTTATAACGCGGAACATCCAAATATTCTTTCAAGTCGTCCGCATCTGATGCCTCTTTAAGCCTGTCTGAGAACGCACGCATCTTGTCAATCACCGCACACCACTCCTCGCGAGACAGATGCTGGAAACTATAAGGCGAATAATATTCATAAACCTCACTGATAAAAGGCTCCAAATATACGAACCCGTCAATCGTGAAATAAACCGCACCTTTATTCCAGCAGACGCGCGTCCTCGCGCTCTCAGGGCAAAGCTCTATATAACATGTGTGATATAGCTCTGACATATCGCGGATAATGCGCAAATCATTTTTCAGATCAGCCGCATAAGTAACGCTGTCATGCTTCGCATCCACAGGCGTGTTGTACTCACGAATCTGCTCGTTCATGTCTTTTTTATAAATGTCATGTCTACTCATCGTCTTTGCTCCTGCAAAAAAATTAAATCAACGGTATGAAGGGATCCTCACCCCTTCACACACAGCACCTGTTTCAAGATGTACATAACCTCAACAAGGTCTTTTTGCGCTTCCATCACCTTATCAATGTCTTTGTACGCAGATGGTGTTTCATCCACCACATCAGCATCGGTTCGGCATTCCACGCCTTTAACGGCCTCAATATGCTCCTCCAAAGAAACACGTTTCTTCGCCTCAGTACGGGACATCACGCGCCCCGCTCCGTGGGAACAGCTACAAAAGCTTTCTTCATTCCCAAGGCCGCGCACGATGTAAGACTTCGCGCCCATACTTCCCGGGATAATCCCCATATCGCCCTTTCGTGCGCGCACCGCGCCCTTACGAGTGATAAAGACATTCTCTCCATAATGGTTCTCGCGTGTCACATAATTATGGTGACAGTTGATCGCCTCAACCTCAGCATCGAACGGCTTTGTAATCACCTTTCGAACCGCTTCGATTGTATGCGCCATCATGATTTCCCGATTTGTGCGGGCAAAATCCTGCGCCCATTCCACGGCGAACACATAATCATCGAAATGATCGGTGCCTTCCGGAAAATACGCCAAGTCCTTGTCAGGCAAGTTGATCATCCAACGCTCCATATCCTTCTTCGCAAGCTGGATAAAGTGCGTGCCGATCGCGTTACCGACGCCGCGGGAACCGGAATGCAACATAATCCACACCCGATCATCCTCGTCGAGACACATTTCCACGAAATGGTTTCCGGTTCCCAATGTACCCAAATGGTTGATATTGTTCGTATTCTTCAAACGCGGTGTAATATCGGTAATACGCTTAAACCCACCTTCAAGGGTTTTCCACGCCGCCGCTGACTTCTCAGGGATCTCTCCCCAAGAGCCTTTATCGCGCTTGTTACGCCCAACCGATCGACCATGCGGCACCGCCGCCTCAATCGCACAACGCAATTCGAACAAATTCTCAGGCAAATCAGAAGCGGTCAAAGACGTTCTCGCCGCCATCATCCCACATCCGATATCAACACCTACCGCCGCAGGAATAATCGCCCCCTTGGTCGGAATAACACTTCCGATGGTCGATCCCTTCCCAACATGCACATCAGGCATCACCGCCAACCACTTATGGATGAACGGCATTTGCGCGGTTTTCATCAACTGTTCTTTGGCTTTCTCATCAACAGGAACGCCTTTGGTCCACATCTTAATCGGACCCGCCTTCCCGCCAATCACATCGTAAGCACTTTTAGTCATTTTTCTTACTCCTTCATTATATTCTGCAAAGAGTAATAGCAACGAGCGTGCCAGTTTTTTTGAAAATCCAATAAGACATTGATTTTAAACAAATAAAAGAGAAATCACTAAAAACTGCTTCCCTTAAAAAACATTATAATTTATATTAAAATATAAGTTTTTATAATTTTGGATAATCAAAAAATGATAGTAATCGGCTTTCTCGGAAGTGTTCTGGACTCTGGCGGAAAAACAGATAAAAGATGGCAAAAATGGCGCCCAACAATCAGCCTGTGCCAGCATGAGGACTTACTCGTAGACCGCCTTGAACTTATGATGGGCAGGAACGATATAAGGCTGTCCAAGCAGATAAAACAGGACATCGCGCAAATCTCGCCCGAAACCGAAGTCATATTTCACGATATGGATTTGCGAAACCCTTGGGATTTCGAAGAGGTCTACGGCGCCCTTCTCGATTTTTCACGCGATTATAAATTCGACACTGAAAACGAAGACTATCACATGCACATCACGACGGGCACGCATGTGGCACAAATTTGCATGTTCCTCCTCACCGAAAGTCGTCACTTTCCTGCAAAATTGCTGCAAACCTCCCCCAACCGCAAAAACAAGGAAAGCCCGGGCAGTTACGCAATTATCGACCTTGACTTATCGAAGTACGACCAACTCGCCCAGCGTTTCCAAATCGAACAGGAAGAAGCCACCTCTTTCCTAAAATCAGGGATCGTCACGCGCAACAAAGCCTTCAACACCATGATTGAACAAATTGAGAAAGTCGCCATCCGCACCACATCCCCCGTCTTGCTGATGGGCCCGACAGGTGCGGGGAAATCGCAACTCGCGCGTCGCATTTACGAACTCAAAAAACGCCGTCACCAAGCAAACGGCCAATTTATAGAAATCAACTGCGCCACACTCAAAGGCGATAACGCCATGTCCACCCTGTTCGGGCACAAACGCGGCGCATTCACAGGCGCAGTGACTGACCGTGCGGGCTTGCTCGCCAGTGCTGATAAAGGCGTCTTATTCCTTGATGAAATCGGCGAACTCGGCCTTGACGAACAAGCCATGATCCTGCGCGCGATCGAAGAAAAACGGTTCCTCCCTGTCGGCTCCGATAAAGAAAGCCAAAGCGATTTTCAGCTTTTGGCGGGAACGAACCGCGACCTGTCCGAAGAAGTCGCCAACGGCAATTTCAGGGAGGATTTATTCGCCCGCCTAAACTTATGGACATTCCACCTCCCCGGCTTAAAAGATCGCCGCGAAGACATCGAACCCAACATCGAATATGAACTGCGCAAATTTATCGAAGACAACAACCAAAACATGACCTTTAATAAAGAAGCGCGCGACAAATACCTCGCATTCGCCCTTTCTCATAAAGCGATCTGGTCGGCAAACTTCCGTGACCTATCCGCCTCTATCAACCGTATGGCCACCTTATGCGAGGGCGGCCGCGTTCGCGTGCCCGAAGTCACAGCAGAAATCGAACGACTAGAGCGCTTATGGAACACCGCATCGCCAAGCAGCAGTGCGCAAACCTTACACCGCGTTTTCACACCTGAGGAAATCGCGAAAATCGACTTATTTGATCAAGCACAACTCGCCACGGTCATAGAATGCTGCTTATCCGAAAAGTCTCTCAGCGCCGCAGGCCGCACACTGTTCGCAAACAGTCGCGAACAGAAAAAAACCGCCAACGACGCCGACCGCCTAAGTAAATATCTGAGCCGCTTCAACCTCAGTTGGGCAAAAATAAAAGAAACAGTTTAGACGCGCTTTAAAAGCTCATCAGAACAGGCCCTTTGCCTGTACGTGGAACAGAGTCATCACCCTGATTGCCTAATTCATATTCCAAACCAATGGAAATCGAGGTCTGAGGGTCGACCTCTTGCGTAACGCCACCCGGGCAATCTCGATCTAAGCCGAGATTATGATCCACAGTAGCGACCGCCGCCATCTTATCATTAAAGTGAGCCCTGATCCCCGCCCCGACACTGGCTTCCGGACCATAGCACCCATAAAAATCATCATTGCCCATGTCGTATAACGTAGCACCAAAACCTGCTCTAGCCGTTACAAAATAATCAAGCTGGTCAAGATGCAGACCGCCAAACTCAAAATCTCGAACCTCATTGCCTGCCTCAATAAACGCCCCCGCACTCAGGCTGTAGGCATCATAATCCCTACTAATGCCATTCTCATAAACTTGGTTGATTTCATCGATATCAGCCAATGTTCCTTGAACATCAGGGTTCTGAACCCTTTCTTCAATTGCCATTAAGGCCGTATTAATGGCCTCTCGCGCCTGATCAGGAACGGAATCAGGAATCTGAACATCAGAGGCGCGAAAATTCGCAATCTCTGTTGGGTTATCTAAAACAAAATTAATCGCCGTGTTAGAGGCGTTGATCAAAGCATCAATAACCTGATCGGGGTTATCAACACCTGCCGCGACTGTACCCCGTCAGCACAAGTTGGACAGTTGATGGTGTATTGTTAAGGTGATG
>CAZPMH010000019.1:13727-42635 GCA_964587815.1 uncultured Micavibrio sp. | reverse complement strand
CTCGGCCCCAACCTTGGCAAGGTTGTGCTCTACCCCTGAGCTACACTCGCATCGCATAGAAAAGGCATATTTCGGCAATATAGCCGTTGAAAAAGAAAATGCAAGATAAAATGAGAAGAAAATATTGAAAAATTGAAACGCGGCGAAGAGCAGGGAGATTTAATACATATTGCCGATTTGAACGAGAGGCACTTTATAGCCGATTGGCTCGTGATCAGGGAAGAGAGAGTAAATCATAATATTCGGGCTTTTCTCAACCCGTCCCGTCATATCATCGGGCAGTTCGTAATGCATCATATCTTCACGCAAATCATCATCGTCGGAGTGATACACCACCATAAAAAGGCGTTGCTCGCGGTAATATTCAACGCGGCAAACCATGTCCGGTAGCGGAGTATCGCTGACCAGCATAACGCCGCCATCATGAAGCACACTAAGCTCAATATTCATGTTACATATCCAATTTTGCTCCGATATCGAATCCCAACGCCGAGAAATCATCATGCGCATTGTCCACGCCGTTTGGCTCAGGCAAAGCATCGCGCATTTGCGTCTCAACAACAGAAATATTTTGTTCACCCATCAGCGTTGTGCTCTGGTGCCCGCGCAAAAGCGTGTCACTTAAATCCTGATTATCAACGGGTTCAATCCCGTTTTCATCAAGTGCTGCCAATAGTGTTTCTGCGTTCATCTTTCTGTTGTCCCCACAAAATAAAGATTTCTTGAAGCGTCAAACGTTCAATATCAAATTGCATTATGACATAAAAACATTAATAAACTCTTATATTAGATATAACGCATTTTTCATAAAAAGCATACAAAATATACAATTATTTTACGTAATTTTAATAAAGAGCTATAAAAAAAGCATTTAAATGCAAATTTAAGGTCAGAAGCCGATCTTCATTTTGACTGGCGCTACCTGATTATATCTATATTCTTACCGTCATTCGCTTTACCTTCATTAGGTTAGGGGCTATAAAAGGGGCAAGAAAAAAGAGGATAGAAATGTTAATTAACACGCCGCAAGATACCCCAAACGCGCCCGTCATTTTTGATGTCACAACGCAGGACTTCGAAGAGAAGGTGATGCGCGCCTCGATGGAGAAACCCGTCATTGTCGATTTCTGGGCGCCGTGGTGCGGCCCGTGTAAACAGTTGATGCCGGTTTTGGAAAAGGCCGTTGCGGCATCGAACGGCGATGTTTTGCTTGCGAAAGTGAATTTGGACGATAACCCCGAACTCGCGCAAGCGCTTCAGGTGCAATCCGTGCCAACTGTGTTTGCCTTCTTCCAAGGCCAGCCTGTAGATGCTTTCATGGGCGTACAACCCGAAAGCCAAATCCGCGCCTTTATCGGAAAAGTGCAAGCCATGGCAAACGGCGCGCGCCCCGATGCGCTGGATATTCCTGAAAGCCTTAAACAAGCGGCTGAATTTCTAAATGAAGGCGATATCGGCTCTGCGCATAATCTATATGCACAAATCCTGCAACAAGACCCCGTCAATGCACAGGCCTATGTCGGCATGGTCAGATGCTTCATCACCGCCGGGCAGATTGAGCAAGCGCAGGCGCTGGTGGAAAATGCCCCCGAAGAAATTTCAAAAACCGCGGCCTTCGCGCAAGCCCGCGCAGCATTGGATGTTGCAAAAGCTGAGCCGACAGAAGATTTAAGCGCGCTCGAACAAAAGGCAGAGCAAAACCCCGATGACCAACAGGCGAAGATAGATCTTGCCGCCGCGCAATATGCAAGCGGCAAACGTCAGGAGGCACTCGACACGTTGCTCACATCGATTGAACAAGACCGCGAATGGAACGATGAAGCCGCGCGCAAAGAATTGTTGAAACTATTCGATGCGATTGGCCCCGCTGATCCGCTCGTATTAAAGGCGCGCCGCCGTCTCTCTTCACTGCTATTCTCTTAAAAAGGAAAGAAAAAATGAGCGCAGAAATCGATCCGAAACTGCTTGAAATCCTCGTCTGCCCGCTAACCAAAGGGCCGCTAAAGTACGATAAAGAGGCCAATGAGCTGATTTCCGAGCAAGGAAAACGAGCCTATCCCATTCGCGACGGCATCCCGATTATGTTGGTCGAAGAAGCGCGCTCGCTTGAGGCCGAATAAAAAACGGCTTAGTAAAAAAGCTATGAAGTAAAAAAACTTGCCAAAACCCGCGAAATTAGCCATATATAAAGTTATGGAATGTAAAAACACGAAGCAAATTCTCTCACTCCTTCTCCTGCTCACCCCCTAAGCGGTTAGCGGGCGATACTTTATGCGCCAACGCTTCAGGGGACATCCAAAAAATCCGAACATTGAAAAACGAAACCAAGCGCGATAAAACAAAAGCGCGCTAAAACAGTGAAATAAAAGAGATAAGACCATGAGCAGAGCATACGATGCCGTACAAAAAGACAAAAACCGCGTAATCATCTTCGATACAACCCTGCGTGATGGGGAACAATCGCCCGGGTGCGCGATGAACCTGGAACAAAAGGTCAAAATGGCGCGCGTTCTGGACGAAATGGGCGTAGACGTGATCGAAGCAGGCTTTCCGATAGCCTCCAAAGGTGATTTTGAAGCCGTCAACCAAATCGCAAAAACCGTGAAAAACGCAACCGTTTGCGGCCTTGCCCGCGCAAAGCATGGCGATATCGAAGCTGCAGGAAACGCAATTGAACCTGCGGAAAGCAAACGCATTCACACCTTTATCTCAACCTCACCACTGCACATGAAGCATAAGCTGAAAATGGAGCCGGAGCAGGTATTAGAAGCCGTTAAAGACAGCGTCACCTTCGCGCGCAGCTTTACCGATGATGTGGAATGGAGCGCAGAAGACGGATCGCGCACAGAAGACGACTTTTTGTGCCAATGCGTAGAAGCTGCAATTAACGCAGGCGCACGCGTGATCAATTTGCCCGATACGGTGGGATACGCCCTACCGCATGAATTTGCCGCGAAGGTCAAAATGCTGATCGACCGCGTACCGAATATTGATCAGGCCATTATCTCCACCCACTGCCATAATGATTTAGGCGTCGCCGTTGCAAACTCATTGGCGGGCGTGAATGCAGGCGCGCGTCAAATTGAATGTACGATCAACGGCATCGGCGAGCGTGCAGGGAACGCGGCACTGGAAGAAATTGTTATGGCTTTACGCACCCGAGCCGATCTAATGCCCTATACAAACAACGTTGATACGACGCACATCACAAAAGCCTCCAGAACGTTATCGGGCATCACAGGCTTTTCCGTACAGCCGAACAAGGCCATCGTCGGTGCAAATGCATTCGCCCACGCCAGCGGTATTCACCAAGACGGCATGCTGAAAAACGCCAGCACGTACGAAATTATGACGCCCGAAAGCGTCGGTTTGAACGAAAGCAAGCTGGTCATGAGCAAGCACTCAGGCCGTCACGCCTTCCGCGAAAAATTGAAAGAGCTGGGCTATGAACTGGGCGATAATGCGCTGAATGATGCCTTCGCACGCTTCAAAAATCTGGCAGATCGCAAAAAACAGGTTTTCGAAGATGACTTAATCGCTCTGGTCGAAGATGAGATTATTTCAGAAAATGACAGCATCCAATTCGTCTCACTTCAAGTACAAGCGGGAACATCAGGCCCGCAAACAGCCGAACTCGTTTTGAGTGTGGACGGTGAACATGAAAGCGCACATGTCCATGGCAACGGCCCTGTCGATGCTATATTCAAGGCTATCCGCGCCATCTGCCCGCACGCCGACGCGCAACTGAAACTCTATCAGGTGCATGCCGTCACGGGCGGTACAGACGCGCAAGCTGAGGTGAGCGTACGTTTGGAAGAAAACGGCAAGGTGGTCAATGGCTCTGGCGCAGACGCAGATACGCTCGTGGCCTCCGCCCGCGCCTATATTCACGCGTTAAACAAATTGATGACCAAGCGCGAGGGCATGAACCCGCAAACGGGAACGGCCTCGTAGCTTCTACTTAGGCGAGCACAAATACGCTTGGGAAATCGTGATAAACGGGCGGTTGAAAATCACATGCGCGCTCAGCCTGCTTTGCCGCTCAAGCGCCCAGCCCGAGGCATGCAGTAATTCATAAATCTGTGAAGGCGTGCGATGACCGCCCAACATGCTTTCTGTCCAAAACGGGCTGGGATGCGCATCAACAAGAATAAAGTTCGTATTCTTGTGCGCGACCTCTCTCAGCAGTCGCAAAACAGGCAGCGGCTTTTGGATGTAACAAAACGCATTAACCGCCGTAATCAGGTCAGGTGCTTTCTTGAAATCGTCAACGGTCATCTCCTCCGCAGCCTTAGCCACAAACTCAGCATTTTCATATATGCTGAAATAGGGCGCGCACGCTTCAACAGGATCATATCCTGTGTAAGACCATTCATAATCTTGTGACCTGAGCCATCGACATACCGACGCCGGCCCGCACCCGATATCTGCAACTTGCGTCTCTGGTGTATTCCCAAAATCTTTCAGCGAAGACTCAAAATGATAAAGCGGTGCGAGGTACCAGTCCATAACGCCATCAACATGTGTCCACGTCTCAGGCGGTGAGGTGTAGCGTAGCCTGAAATCTTCGACAATTTGTTCAGGGCTTCGCGTCATATCCCAAGGCTTCATCTTGCTGTTGCGCAAGCCTCGCTTGTAAAACATACGAATAATCTTACGGTGCCGTTTGGGGATGGATAAATAGATTGGCTTAGGAACATGCATCATATGATTGTTTTATCTCAGATAGGTTTCGATACTCTTAAAAACATCTTCAAACATCGCCGTGGTCAAGCGCCCCGTGTTGGTATTATAGCGCGAGCAATGATAGCTGTTAACCAAAAGAAGATTCTCGCCGACTTCATGGTGCGCGCAATGCGCAAACTTAAAGGCCGATTGCTTGTGCCCGAGCGTTTTCAAAACCGCATTATGCGAAACCAGACCAAGGCTTAAAATAACGCGTAAATTCGGCATATTTTCAATCTCGCGTTCAAGGAATTGCTTGCACGTATTAATCTCCGCGCCTGTCACTTTATTCTGCGGCGGTACGCACTTAACCGCATTTGTAATCCGCGTATTGATCAATTCCAGCCCGTCATCTTTATGTGCGTCATACGTACCTTTAGCCAAGCCGAACTTTAACAATGTACCGTAAAGTAAATCACCGGCATAATCGCCCGTGAAGGGGCGCCCTGTAAAATTCGCACCTTTCAGTCCGGGCGCTAATCCTACAATAAATAAAGCTGCCGATGCCTCACCGAATGAGGGCACAGGCGCATTATACTTATCAGGGAATTTTTTGCGATTTTCGTCAATAAATGATTTTAGGCGCGGGCATAAAGAACATTCAAGACCAGGGAGGTTTTCATACATTCCGCCATCTTGAACAGATTAAACAAACCAATCAAGCAGAAAATCAATCACGACCACGGCGTATTAAGCATGTCCGCCATCACGATGTTCAAGCGCATCAACCGAGCTGCCGATATCATGGGCGTGCTTTTCACGTTCAATATAGTCGGACAAAAGTTCCAACTCTAAAAAATGGTCTGCCTGACGTCGCAATTCATCCGAAACCATAGGGGGAGAAGAAAGCAATGTGCTGACGACCGTAACCCGCGTTCCTTTGCGCTGTACGGCCTCAATCAATCGTCTGAAATCGCCATCGCCGGAGAACAATAAAATATGGTCAACACTGTCCGCCATCTCCATCATGTCGATAGCCAACTCAATATCCATGTTGCCTTTCACCTTCTTGCGCCCTTGCGCATCGACAAACTCTTTGGTCGGCTTTGTCACCATCGAATACCCATTGTAATCGAGCCAATCGACAAGAGGGCGAATGGGGGAATAATCCTGATCTTCAATTAACGCGGTATAGTAAAAGGCACGCACCAACCGACCGTGGCGTGCAAAACATTGAAGCAATAATCAATATCAAAATCAAGCGCACGCGCTGCTGAATGCAAATTCGAGCCATCGATGAAAATAGCAACTTTTTCATGCGCGTAAAACGGAATACTGTCGATCATCTTTGTACTAAAGGTCATAAAATGTACTCCAAACGAATAAAGTGAAAAAAATAAACTCTGAGATTATTTATTCGCAGTGTACCAAGCAAAAGATACAGATTCGGTGATGTGAGCATTAAAAAGTTTTCATGTTGCATTTCACCGCGCAAGCCCTTATACATAAGGCAATTCCAATTATGAATGAATAAAGGCACATAACAATGGCAAGAGTTACAGTAGAAGATTGCATTGATAAGGTTGAGAACAGATTTGAACTTGTGATGGTTGCATCACAACGCGCACGCAAGATCGGCACGGGTGCTGCTCTTACGGTAGACGCAGATAACGACAAGAAAACCGTGATCGCATTGCGTGAAATCGCAGGCGAGACAGTGAATGTCGATGATCTGAAAGAAGAAATGACAAACAGCTATCAGCGTTTCCTTCCCCAAGACAGCGAAGAAGAAACAATTGACTTCATGGATGGCGAAAAAGAATGGGGCGAAATGTCCGAAAAGGCTGCAGCATCCGAAGGTGAAGAAGCCGGCATGTACGCAGATGAAGAAGTCGGCGCAGACAGCGAAGACAAAGAGCCGTCACTCGGTGATATTGCCGGCGTTTAAGCGTAACGCAAGCTCAAAGCAGAACAAAAAGAATAAGCCGTGCAAATGTACGGCTTTTTTTTATGCCTATTCATCACAAAAACAATACAGAAAACGCAGATTTTATGATATTTATAAATATTGTGCATCGCAAAATGACAAAGAATGCGCATTGAAAATTGGTGAGTATATGGGGCAAATCGAAAATTTAATCGAAACAATAGAAGGCTATCAACCTGGCTTTGACAAAGACATGGTTGTTCGCGCGTACGACTATGCGAAAGAAAAGCACGAAGGCCAGTTCAGATCCTCAGGCGAGCCATACTACACCCACCCCGTCGAAGTGGCGCAAATCCTCGCCAACATGAACATGGACATCACCACAATTACAACGGCGATATTACACGACACAGTCGAAGATACGGACGCAACACTCGATGATGTAGAAAAGAAATTCAACAAAACCGTCGCTGATCTGGTCAACGGCGTCAGCAAGCTAACACGCATTGAAAGCCAGACGGTGGAGGGCAAGCAAGCTGAAAACTTCCGCAAACTCTTACTCGCCATGTCGGAAGATATTCGCGTTCTTCTGGTTAAACTAGGCGACCGCCTTCATAACATGCGCACCATGGGCGGCATCAAACGCCCCGAAAAACGCCGCCGCATCGCGCTCGAAACACTGGAAATCTATGCTCCACTGGCTGAGCGGATCGGCATTCACCGCATCAAGGAAGAGCTCGAAGATTTATGCTTCGAACAAATGTATCCCGAAGCGCGCGAAAGCATCACAAACCGCCTCGCATTTCTGCGAAAAGAAGGCTACGACACGGTTGACCTGATCATCAGCGAACTCTATTCCGTCCTGAAAGAAGGCGGTGTCGAAGCGGAGATTACAGGCCGTGAAAAAACCCGCTACTCCATCTGGAAAAAGATGCAGCGCAAAAACGTGACGTTTGAACAACTCTCAGACATTATGGCCTTCCGCATCATGGTTGATAAGCCCGAAGAATGCTACATGGTACTCGGCCTGATCCATGCCAAATACCGCAGCGTCCCCGGCAGGTTTAAGGATTATATCTCAACGCCGAAACCAAACGGCTATCGTTCCATTCATACAACCATTCAAGGGCCCCGCCGCCAGAGAATTGAAGTGCAAATCAGAACGCACCAAATGCACGCCGAAGCTGAGCTTGGTGTCGCGGCGCACTGGGCCTATAAAGGCGGCAGCCAGCCGACAGAGCGTGACGTGACAAAATATCGCTGGCTTCGTGAGTTGCTCGATATTTTGGAACAGGAGCAAAAGCCCGAAGAATTTTGGGAAAACACAAAACTCGAATTGTTTCAGGACAAAGTTTTCGTCTTTACGCCAAAGGGTGATTTAATCGAAATGCCCAACGGCGCAACACCGATTGATTTTGCCTATGCCATCCATTCAGATATTGGTGATAAATGCGTCGGCGCAAAAATCAACGGTCGTATTGCACCTCTGAATTCAAGGCTGAATAACGGAGACCAAGTCGACGTCATCACTGCGAAAACCCAAAACCCTTCGCCGACATGGGAACGTTTTGTCGTCACAGGTAAGGCACGTTCTCACATTCGTAAATATATCCGCAACCAGCAGCGCGATGAATTCGTAACGCTGGGTAAGGCGATGATTCAAAAGGTTTTCCGTCAGGAAGGGTATGAATTTACCGATAAAGCCGTAGTGGGAATTCTGAAGCAGTTTAACGCCGAAGAAAACGAAGATATTTACGCCAAAATCGGCTCAGGCATTCTGGTCGCGCGTGATGTATTCAAGGCCATCTTCCCCAGCCACGAGGCAGAAATCGCCAAGCGCCCGTCCGAACATATGGATCAGGTCACGATGGTCCCGCGCGGTGATGCGGGCCCGCCCATGCCGATTAAGGGGCTCATTCCCGGCATGGCGATGCATTTTGCGCGCTGTTGCCACCCCTTGCCGGGGGACAGAATTGTCGGGATCGTAACCACGGGGAAGGGCGTAACGATTCACACAATCGATTGTGAGACGTTGGAAAACTTCGCTGACACGCCCGAACGTTGGCTGGATGTCTCATGGGGAGACAGCAAAGACGGCAAAGAGTCCCAAACAGGCCGTTTGCTGATGACACTTGAAAATGAGACAGGCGCGCTGGGCACGATTACAACGGTTATCGGCCGCAACGGCGGAAATATCCTAAATTTGAAAATCACCAGCCGTACGCTGGATTTCTGGGAAATGTTGATTGATATCTCTGTGACCGATACACAACATCTGAGCAATATTATCGCCGCGCTGCGCGCAACGCCGTGCATCGTAACTGTCGATCGTGCGCGTGGGCGCTAATAACCTAAGGATCAAGCGGCGCTTTCAACAAGCTGAACACCTCAAAATCCAACTTATCTGCGCTGCTGAGTTCAAACAACTCAATCACACACGCCAAGCCAACAGGCTCCGCTCCGATTTTGCGTATTAAATCGCCTGCTGCTTTCGCCGTGCCGCCGGTTGCCAGCAAATCATCTAAAATAAGAACGCGGCTGCCTTGCTTGATAAGGCCATCCTGAATCTCAACGCAATCTTCGCCATATTCAAGCGCATAACGTTGCTCAACAACATCCCCCGGCAGCTTGCCCGCCTTTCGGATCATAACGAAAGGCAAGCCCAAGGCCTGCGCAACAGGAAGCCCTGTGATAAACCCGCGCGCTTCAATTCCTGCGATATATTCTGCGTTCTGATCACGTGCAATCTGGCATAAATCATCAACAACACTCGCCCATATATCAGGCTTCACCAACAAAGATTGAAGGTCATAAAAATTGATCCCCTCTTTGGGAAAATTCGGTATAACAGCGATATGGTCGAGCAAAGACATAAAAGCACGTCTCCTTTTCAGCGTTGATAATCTAATCGGGGAACGTCCCCTTGAATTCAAACCATACGAAAAACAGTGCACGTAGGGCAATTTGAAAAAACAAAATTTTGCCTTTCATCCCTATGCCATTCCCGTTAGTGTAAATTCGATATATCAAGAGAGTAATGAAGAAAAAACGATCAGATGTTCAGGCGTCGCAAACCTTTATCAACAGGGCAAACTGTTAAACAATTCTTCTGGCCGAACATGGGCTGGAAACGCTCTGTAAGATACATAAAACATCGCGTCTTGCGCCTGTCAGACTCAACGCGCAATGTCGCACTTGGCCTTTCTATCGGGCTTGGTGTGTCCTTTACGCCTTTGCTTGGTACGCATTTTATTCAGGCCGGCATCATCGCATATGTGATGCGCGGCAACCCGATTGCGGCAATGATCGGAACATTCATCGGCAACCCGTTCACTTTCCCGTTTTTCTGGTGGGCTGGCTATTCCTTCGGCGCGCATCTTTTCAATTTACTTGGCATCAGCGGAATTGAAACATTGCCCGAAGGCGGCGCACTGGTTGAAATGTGGACGTTGCTGCTCAACCACCCGACAACCTTGTTCTTGCCGTGGATGCTCGGTGGCTATGTTTTGGCGGTCGTCTCCATACCTGTTTCATATCCCGTTTATTACCACTTGATCAGAACAGCAAAAATCGCAAGAGCCAAAGCGTTTCAGGTCAGACGCGCAAAACGAAGAGAAAGACGCCGCGCCGAACATGAGGGGATAAAACTGCCAAAGCAAAGAAAGCATAAGCAAAAATAATGATCATTGGGATAGGCACCGATATAACCGATGTAAGGCGCATCGAAAAAATATTAAACGAGCGCGGCAACCAATTTATCGAACGCGTTTTCACCGCTCAAGAGGCGGAATATGCTACAAAATTTAAAACACCCGAAAGTAGGGCGCTGGCTTTTACCCGCCGTTTCGCGGCCAAAGAAGCGGCAGCAAAGGCAATGCGTACGGGCTTCGGGCATCACGATATTTTAATGAAAGAAATCGCGGTCACAAAAGACGATCTCGGCGCCCCGTCTTTGAAATTTACAGGAGCCGCCGCCGCATACTTGAAAAAAATAACACCCGACAAAATGACCATAAACGCGCATCTGTCTTTATCGGATGAGCCGCCTTACGCGCAAGCCTTTGTCGTGTTACAGGCCGTAGAATTTTAGTGCTGGCATTCATAATACATTTAAGGTAAACCGTTATCTCATGGCTGAAAAAACGAACCAGATACAACAAGAAAAACGCGATGAAGAACATTCACCGCACGTTGATGACGCGTCAACAGACGATAAACTGCCTGCAAATAACGCCGATGGACAGGAAGACGGTGAGGAAAAAAAGCCCGTTCTTTTGGAAAAAGGTGAGCTGAGCGAGTTCGTAAAAACCGCACTTTTGGCTGTTCTTTTCGCGCTTTTAATACGGTCGGTCATCTTCGAACCGTTCAACATCCCTTCCAGCTCTATGAAGCCCAGCCTTTTGGTGGGGGACTACCTTTTCGTAAACAAGCCCGCTTACGGATACAGCCGATATTCATTCCCCTTTGGCATCGCGCCGATCGAAGGGCGCATTTGGTCGGGAGAGCCGACCCGCGGCGATGTGATCGTCTTTGCCCTGCCGAGCGCGCCGTCAATCAGCTATATCAAGCGCGTTGTTGCCATGCCTGGTGAGACGGTACAAGTGCGACGCGGCCGCCTTTACATCAATTCCAATCTGGTCGAACGTGAATTTATCGCAAGCCACGAAGTGATCGATGATAACGGCCGTATGCAAAAACTCTCCGAATATGAAGAAACCCTACCGAACGGGATCAAGCATAAAATCTATGAGAACTCTGATTTTGAACAACTGGACAACACCCCGGTTTTCACCGTTCCTGAAAACCATTATTTCGTGATGGGCGATAACCGCGATAATTCGCAGGACAGCCGCGTGCCTGAGCTTGTCGGCCCCATCCCGTACGAAAATATCGTAGGCCGCGCCGATTTTCTGTTCTTTTCAACGAACGGATATGCAAGATTTTTTGAAATCTGGAAATGGCCGCAAAGCATACGCTATGATCGATTATTCATGGATATTGATCCTGAACCGCCTCAAACCCAATAAGAGGAAAAGGTCATGACACGATCTTTGGCCGAGCTGGAAAAAGCTCTTCAATATAACTTTAAAGACAAAACTCTGCTGGAAATCGCACTGACCCATTCCAGTACGGGAGAAAAGTACAATTACGAACGTCTTGAATTTTTAGGCGACCGCGTGCTCGGCCTGATTATTGCTTCGCTTTTATATGATCGGTTTCCTGAAGAGAAAGAGGGCGATTTGGCAAAACGCTTGGCCTCGCTCGTGCAGGGAACAACACTGGCAAAACTCTCAACGCAAATAAATTTGAGCGATTATATAAACTTTTCAGAGGCCGAAAACGCGGCAGGTGGCGCACAAAACGAGCATATTCTCGCCGACGTCTTCGAAGCCGTCATCGGCGCACTTTATCGTGATGGCGGTTACGAGCCATGCCGTAAGCTCATCGAACGGGAATGGAAAGATGTCCTGCACGTCATGAAAAAACCGCCGCAACACCCAAAAACCGCTGTACAGGAATGGGCGCAAGCGAAAGGGCTTCCCGTGCCGCTCTATGAAATAATTGACCAAACCGGCCCTGACCATGCCCCTGTTTTCAATGTAAGCATGACATTGCCGGGCTTTCAGCCTGTATCCGCGCAAGGAAAATCACGCGCGGAAGCGGAAAAACAAGCCGCCAAAGCCTTTCTAAAAACAATCGAAAATGAAGAAAAATAAGGGCCTGAATATATGAGTAGTGCCGATACAAACAACAAAAAACGCTGTGGCTTTGTCAGTGTAATCGGCTTGCCGAATGCAGGAAAATCGACCTTGATAAACACGATGGTCGGCGCAAAAGTCTCTATTGTCTCACGTAAAGTGCAAACCACCCGCAGCCGTATTTTAGGCATGGCCCTGCACAACCAAACACAAATTATACTCATTGACACGCCCGGTATTTTCAAACCCAAACGAACGCTTGAAAAAGCCATGGTCAGCACGGCCCTCAGCAGCTTTGAAGACACGGACCTAATCATCCACATCGTAGATGCAGCGCAAAAAAACGTTCTTGAGCAAAGCGGCCAAATCATCAAAGCCCTAAAAGGCAAAAAGAATGTCATCCTAGTGTTAAACAAAATTGATCGAACGAAGAAGGAAACGTTATTGAACTTGGCAAAAGACTTTAACGATGCGTTTGATTATAAGGCTACCTTCATGATCAGCGCGGCGAATAATAAGGGCGTAAAAGACCTCTCCGAATTTATCGCAAATGAGCTGCCCGAAGGGGAGTGGGCCTATCCCGAAGACCAAATGAGCGATATGCCGATGCGCCTGATGGCCGCTGAAATTACCAGAGAAAAAATCTATCACCATTTGCATCAGGAATTGCCGTACGCCATTCATGTCGAAACCGAAAAATGGGAAAATTTCGATAATGGCAGCGTCAAAATCTCACAAATAATCACCGTCGATAAAGACAGCCAGAAAGGCATTATCTTGGGCAAAGGCGGGGCAAAAATTAAGACAATCGGCCAAGAAGCCCGCGCAGATTTGGAAGAAATGTTGGAAACAACCGTACACTTAAAAACATTTGTACGCGTACAGGAAAACTGGGCTGAAAAGCTGGAAAATTACGAGCTGTTCGGATTGGAAAAATACTAAATCCAATAGTAAATCTTCGGCATTATAATCGCTTCGGTAATGTGGATAAATATTTTTTTTTATTTTAACCATTGGCGTAAAGCGATCGAGCCTGATAAATTAAAAGCATAAGAAAAATGACTGGAAAATTACTGCTTCAAGCAACGTTTCACGTTGTTTTTGTGCATTTTCCCCTGCAAACCGGAGGACACTTCTATTATGAGTTGGACAGAAGATCGCGTATCACTCTTAACGAAACTTTGGGGCGAGGGGCACACCGCCGCTGAGATCGCAAAAAAGTTAGGGGGCGTGACAAGAAATGCGGTCATCGGTAAGGCGCACAGGCTAAAATTATCCAACCGCGCATCACCAATTCAACAGAATAAAAAGCCGGCGAACAGCAACGCAGTAAAACCAAAGCGCGTCACACCGATAAAAGCTGCAGCAAAACCCAAGCCGTCTTTGAAACAAGAAAAAACCGTATTAAAAGTACAAGATACGCCTGTACAAGAAGAAGCAACCAAGGCAAAGCCGAAAAAAGACGGGAAACTCTATTCTCTTATGGACCTAAAGCCACGTCAATGTCGCTGGCCGAGCGGCGACCCGAAAGAAGAAGGTTTTGGCTTCTGTGGAGATCATGCAATGGTCGGCCTGCCATATTGTGAAGAACACGCCAAGCAAGCTTATCAAGCCACAACACGTAATCGCATATTCAATGCAGATAAAACCGCGCAAGCTGAGGAAAAGAAGCAGGCTAAAAAAGCATCAACCGCATAAGTCAGCAGCCCTGCGTTCTAAGTCGTAATACCAAAAAAGCGCCGCATAATTGCCGCGCTTTTTTTATAAAAAGTTACTGATCTTTTTTTTATAATGTCGTAGCCGTCGTACCGTCCCAACGAATGCAGTGTTCCTGCACGAGCGGGTTTTCCCGACAACACACAATGTTGCCTAAATTTGAAAAACCGTTGAGGAATGTCTGCTGCAATCCGCCACCAAAGTTATGGTCAGGGCATGTTAAGTTCTGCGTTATCCAATTCACAGGCTTACAATGAAGTTTTGCAGCGTCTAGCATCGGATCGGGGGATGCATCAGCAGGGTTAGGGTCATTCGGATCATACCCGATGGCATACGCTGCTTCACCCGGAGGGCACTCCGTCCCGTCACCCGCTATACGATTTACATCAAGGCAGTTTTCTTCGTTTGGCCCTTCACAATAACGTTGCCCGATTACTTTTTGTTCTGAACTCAGGTCACCTACGATGTGCAAACGGTGTAATGGGTTTTGAATACCAATACCAACATTTCCTGTATTGGTATTATAGATATGCGCTTCACCCGAAGGACTGCTCAATGACCTGCGCCATAATGTTGTCAGACCTCGCGTGGTAAAAGACGACGTATCGTCATTAAAAAAGTCATTATCGCCGCCTGACTGGATTGCCTTGGCAAAAATCGCATCGTTGCGATCACAATTTTCAATCTCAATCTCAATTCCCGCAGGGTTCATCCCCGGAGGCACAGGCGAAGGCACGCCCGGGCTGGCAGGCAAACTCGTCACAAGGCAATTATCAACTTCCACGCCTTCTCTGGAATAGGCACCGCGGCCGTTTTGTCCGTGTGAAATAATGATATAATGCGCAGTCGCGTCCGGCTCGGTTAACGGTATTCTGTTCTCGTCAATAACGCTAATCGCACCGGCATTTGTGTTGGCGGGGTTTACAAGCGTAAAGCGTGTGTCACTCATTGGCTCTGTTACAGCGTATGTAAGCTGTCTGCCAAAACCGTCAAAAGCATTTGTTTCAGTGAAATCCGTAAAGGTAACAACGTCTAACAATGTGCGAAAAGGTACGCTACCAATCATAACAACATCAGGGCTTCCGTTTAAATCGCCATCTCGACTGCCAACGGTTGTACACGAAATACCACCGGGGGTTCCCGCGCAACTATTCGGATCAAACCCGGCGTCGGTAAAATTACGACACTGCTCAACCCCGTAATTGATATCACCGGGCGCCAGATCAGGATCAGCAGGGCAGGGATAGCGCCCTTGCAGTCCGAAGAACTCATTCATCGCGCTATCGGTCAGGCGAATTGTTTCTTCCGTTTTCTCAAGCTGGGCATTTAAAGTATACAGGCTGACAAAACGTGAAATAAACAGAAGCGACAACCCGAAAATCAACATAACGATTGCGAGTTCAACCAGCGTAAAACCGCGTTCTGATGACTGAAAGATCTTAATATTCATAAAAATATATCCTGCTCTTATCTATTATTCCGGGTTCACCACGCACTGACATCCCGTCCAAACATTGAAATTAGATGTTGTTGAAAACTCATGACAGAACGCTGCAGGGGCTTCACCACATGAACATGAATCTCCGACTCGTTCGCCAAAGGCTGTGCCTTCAACCGATGGCGCACCGGATGGTGTTGACCACGAACATGTGAAACAACTATCTGAAAGTAGTGTCCAGTTGTCTCGGTTTGGCTCCCAATATCCACCGCTTGGGTGCCCGGCATCACAGACCCAATCACGCTCATACTGTCGTCCCGCACCTTCAAGGCCGTTCGGGCATTCTTCAACCACAATATCAACCGCTGAACCGTCACACGTACATTCAGGCCCGTCGATTGTTACGTCATCAGCATAAAATCCGGGATCCGGCAGTCCACCAGACGTTGTCGGCGGACAAATCCATTCACTGATAACAATTGAGTCCACGTTTGTTTCACTTCCGCCTGCCCAAGACCAGCTGTTGGTTAAGCCTTCGCCACACGCCAGACGGGTAATGTCATCCGCACGAGCATCACAACTACACTGTGATGTATTGACAGAAGTCGGATCCTCCGATCGTACGGGCTCACCGTCGACACAGGTGATTTCATAATTCAACGTAACTTGTCCTGAAAGCCCGGTGGTGTTCGACACGCCATTGACTTCATTATAATAAGAATTACAACTTTGTGTTTCCGTGATGGTTTGTGGTGAACATGTACACGCACTCACATCTGTTGCAACGTTCCACCAGCGGTGCTGTCGTGTCTGTGGGCATCTGTGTTTTTGAACTCTATAAGACGTTCCCGTGAAGAACTCAGGGCAATTATCATCTTCGATAATGCGGTAATCTTCACGACACCAGCAATCATGCCCGTCACTTGTATTATTGGGGTCATCACTTACGTCATGGTTTTCGGCAGGCCACGGTCCTCCCCAAGTTAAAGTATGTTTAGTCCAACTTGCACTTAATGGCCAATGATATCTGCGTTTTTCATACGTGCTGATATAATCCCACGTTCCCGCATCACACTCATAATTATCACGAACCAATGCACGGCTTGGTGTGGCACCACAATCTTCGATGGTACGCGGCTCAGCATTAAGGGCATCAATATAGGCCTGCTTCTCCGCAAAGGTTAGCCCTTCAAGGTCCGCGCGAAAGGTCGCACCGGAAACGTTTCTAATGTTGCGACACTCCCCGCCGAAAACAAACCCGGACTCACCACTCGGAGTAGGGTCCAGTGTCTTTGTATCACCGCAGAAATTTGTAACATCCTGTGCCGGGCACGCAGGATCTGCCAGACCGCTACACGAAATCACTCCGCTTGCGACACTTTCAACAAATTGTCCAAGCGGACACGTTTGGTAGATCTCATTCGCACATTGCGCAACACCGTTTTGTATTCCGACTAAGAAGTTATCGGCAGTCGCAGGGTTGGCTGAGTCATAACAGCTGATACCAAGCGGCCGCGCAGGATTTGTTCTGTCAGCTTCTAAAAACCCTGTCGTGCCGGCCAATTGTCCTGCAATTAAAGACGTTCTGAAACAATCACCTGCGTTGGAAGGATCCCGTTCACACAAAACATCGCTATGAAAGTTATTATTTGCCAAAACCGCAGCATCACCACTTGAAATATTGCGAATGGTAAGTTGCTCTTCATCATTCAGGTTCTCGGTTGCGTTCGCACCAATCGCAATACTATCCATGCTTTTCATATGAATGACACTCTCATCAGCTTCCGCTTTTTGCCATTCAGAAGGGAAGACGGCGCTGAAGAAACCGACACGATCATCAAAATCTTGTGCAGAATATTCGGCCGATACAAAAACATTATCACCATCACAGTTCTCTTGCTCGTCCAGCGAACCTGAGGCACAGGTAACACCTATAGTGCCATCGCGTGAGATACCGCCTGCCTTATTCGGACCATGAGTAACCAGAATAAAATGCGCTGTATTCGGCGGATCAACCAAAGGAACAGGTGGAGCGGGAGGAATTTTAGCTTGAACCGTGTCAACAATACTAATGCCGCCACCTGTAAGGGTGAAGGTCGCACTATCTGTTAAACTTTCGGTAACCGCATATGTAAAACGGTTTAAATTACGGTCAAAAACCTCATCTTCCTGAAGCTCAAGTTTCTTAAAAGGCATGGTACCAACTAAGATATTTTCACCCGGAATCACGCTGGCAAATTTACAAACGCCATCCTGACATGAATTAACAGGAATAGCAGCAGAAAGCGCAGCATCAATCTCGTGCCCGTATTCAAGATCACCGGGAGTAGCCGTTGTTTGCATCGGTCTGGGGTAACGTCCGTAAACCGCACGAAAACCACCAATCGCAGATTGTACGTCTGCCATGCGCTGATTCAGCATATCTTCATTTTTCTGAATGCGCTGTTGTTGGTAAATCGGAACAAGTGCCGCAATAACAAGGCCGACCAAAACAAGGCTGATCGCAATTTCCAATAATGTAAAACCGGAATCATCTTTAAAACGATTCTTTAAGGTTATGGTGCACATATTAGGTTTCCTCCTGCATCTGTACCAATATAACGACCACTAATACACCCTGGTGTAGTATCAGGTAAGGGGACGGTCATACGTATTCTTGCTTGTGTTCCGCTACCCAAGTTTTGATCGGTTGCGTTACAGTAAACTTTATTTTGAGCGAGCCGCATAACAATTTGATCCCCGGGCATCGACCCGTCTGTGCAGGTCATGCGGTTGCTTGCACCCGTTATAAGCTCCGGTTCCATACAATGTTCTTCATCGGGATTACCATCGTTATTCGTATCATTTTGAACGCAATATTCTTCAGCCTCGATCTGCCCGCCTGTAACAACGCCGGAATCAACATAAATAGAGCCGTCAACATGAAGTCGAGCTTGTGGCGCACGTACGCCTATACCAACCTGTGTCGCTAACGTTAAAAGAAAGTCGTTATTCGCATAGGCTGTGTTATCAACATGCTGAAACCATGTTTGTTCGGGCAAGGTTTGTTGGGCTTCGGTAATATCATCATAAAAATTTACACCCCGAACCAAAGTTTGAGCCGCCGCTCTGGTATTTGTCGGATTAACATGCAAAACGACGCGATTATCCAAATCACAATTTTCGTGTTCAACCCCTTCAATCGGGCTTGGGCAATCCTCTGTCAGATCACCGTCCTTTGTGTAGGCACCTGCCGCCGTGCGGCCATGTGAGACAAGAACAAAATCATATAAAAGAGGAAGAGGGTCGGGAACACCGTCTGCTGTCGGGCTCGCGGGGTCATCAACACTCATCGCAACGACACTGCCGCCATTTAACGAAAATGTTGCATCACTCGTTTGACGCGCACTGACCATATATAAAATTTTATGCCCCCATACATCCAAGATATCATCCGCTTTCATCTTAAGTGTCGCAAACGGAACCGCGCCGATGATGCTTGGGTTCGTACCGTTCGTCAGGCAGATACCGCCTCCTGCTGTACGCCATGACGGGTCAGTACAAAGCCTGACATTAGAAAGCGGATCACATGTAATGCTGATACCAAAATTCCCGTCACCTTCCTCGGCTACAAGACTGGCCGGGCATGGGTATTCATTGGCCCCGGTTGCGTAATGTTGATTAATGGCGTTACGAATGTTGACTAAGGCACCGCGCGTTTTACGGTAATCAATCTGTTGTTTTTCAATATGTAACTGTTGGAAAAACGGAACGCTGATCACCCCTAAGACCACAACTGCGATTGCAATCTCTATAAGCGAGAGTCCACGCTCGTCACGAAAAAACCTGTTCAACATATTTTTACAATCTAAAATCAACGCCTTAACCTCAATAACTATAACGTATTGAATCTATGCGAAAATGCAAAATGCACGCAAAGACCCTATTAACACACATAAATTTTAATTGAGTTTAGTTAAAATTTGATGAAAATCGAAAATGTATGAAAACAGAGCGTTAAGGCAGATTTAGGAAAAAACAGGCTAGATAAGCTCTAAACCGACAGCTTCACGGCCTTTATCAACGAATTTTAAGGTCACACGTACACGCTGGCCTGCCTCAAGATGGTCGAGTTCTAATTTATCAAGCAGGGTTTTATGAACAAACACATCTTTCATGCCGTCATCAGGGATAATAAAGCCAAAGCCTTTCTCCGGCTTATACCACTTAACAAGCCCGCCCATGGTAACCGTGCCCGTTTCCTCGTCCATCTCAGGAACCGTGCTGACCGCGCCTTTATCAATAATCTCAACGACCTCACGAACCTGACGTCCCTTTTCACCATTCGTGATCTTACACATCAAAATCGCGCCCTCACCAATGGAATGAAGCCCTGCTTGCTGCAAAGTTGTAATATGCAAAAATGCATCATAATTGCCTTCTTCAGGCACAAGAAAGCCAAAGCCTTTGGCTCCGTTAAACCATTTTAGATGCATCTTAACGAGCGACAGCTCTTCTTCGGGAGTCGTGGAGGGATCGACATTATTGGGTAACATAGGGGAACGCCTTTTAATCGAGTTACTTAAGTCAATACAAGAATAGTATTTGAAACACACAGAAATTGCGGACAAGAATTTATCCACAAATATAATGCCTCATTTTTTTCATAAAATAAACCCTTCTTTTAAACAGGCCGATATCTGCAATATATTTTTGTGAAGGTATGCAATGATATCTGTGCTATCATAAATAAAAAAGAAGGAGAGAAGGTCTTGGAACAAAATAAAAATTACCCTTGGATCAAATCCTACCCTGAAACATTATCGTGGGATGCAAAATTAGAATACGGCCCTGTCTTTGAATTGCTGCAAAATGCTGCAAAAGACTACGGTCAAAAGCCTGCCATGGATTTCTTAGGAAAAAAATATAACTGGCAAGAAATCCATGATTTGGCCGCCGCCTTCGCAAAAGGCTTACAAGATGAAGGCTTTAAAAAAGGAAGTCACATCGGTATTTTTCTGCCAAACTGCCCTTATTTTTTGGTCGCATACTATGGTATTTTGATGTCTGGCGCGACCGTCGTAAACCTGAACCCGCTTTATGCCGAAGAAGAGCTTTCCCACCTGATCGAAGACAGCGAGATGGATATCGTCGTCACCGCAGATGTAAAATTGCTTTACGATAAAATGGAGAAAATGCTGTCTGACACGCGCTTGCGCAAAATTATTGTCTGCCGCTTCACTGACATTCTACCTTTCCCGAAAAATATCCTATTCCAACTGTTCAAAGGTAAAGACCTCGCAAGCCCGCAGATCAGTGATCGCGTAATCCATTACGATAAAATCATTGAAAGTAAGGGCTCGCCTGAACTGCCCGACGTTAACCCCGATGAAGATTTGGCCGTCTTACAATTTACAGGCGGAACAACAGGCCTGCCAAAGGCGGCAATGTTGACGCACAAAAACATCTACGTCAACGCGATACAATCCAAAAACTGGTTCACGCAAGTCGACAGAGAAACCGACAAAATGCTCGGCGTTTTGCCGTTCTCGCACGTTTTCGGGATGACTGCGATTATGAATTTTAGTGTTGCCAACGCGCTCGAAATCGTCGCTCTGCCGCGCTTTGAATTAAAAGATGCGTTAAAAACAATAGCGAAAAAAGAAATCACACTCTTCCCATGCGTTCCCGCTATTTTAAGCGCCATGAATGCCTCACCTCTGGTAAAGGCCGACACGCTAAAATCCTTGCGCTTTTGTTTATCAGGCGGCGCGCCATTGCCGCATGAAGTAAAAGTGAAATTCGAAGAACGCTCAAACTGTATGGTGGTTGAAGGCTACGGCCTGACCGAAAGCTCACCTGTAGTCTGCGCAAAATCTCCCGAAGGCGTTTACAAGGCCAACTCCATCGGCCTCCCGTTCCAAAACACAATTGTGGAAATAATAAACCGTGAAGACAAAACAACGCCAATGCCAATCGGTGAACGCGGCGAGCTTTGTATTCGCGGGCCACAAGTCATGAAAGGCTACTGGAAAAAACCCGAAGGCACGGCCGAAACGCTGCGTGATACGGGCGAGGGCGATAAACGCCTGCATACGGGCGATGTCGCGATCATGGATGAAGAAGGGTATATCTTCATTGTTGACCGCATCAAAGACATGATCATTACCAACGGATATAACGTCTATCCGCGCAATGTTGAGGAGGCGATATACCGCCACCCGAATATTGAAGAATGTATCGTTGCAGGCCTGCCCGATGAAAATCGCGGCGAAATCGTAAAGGCGTGGATCAAACTCTATGATGGGCGCGAACTCAGCGCCGATGATCTGAAAGAATTCCTGAGAGATAAAATATCGCCGATGGAAATTCCGAAAAAAATCGAATTTCGCTCCGAACCTCTGCCCAAAACCATGGTCGGTAAGCTCAGCCGTAAAGATATCTTAGCGCAGGAAAAAAGCCGCGGCGTCAAGGCGGAGTAAAAGCGGCTTAGACGCGGCGATGAAATTAAACGCCGCGTAAAACACCACCACATTTCTTAGAAACCGTATCAATGACACTGTTCATGATGTTTTCCATGTCGCCTTCCGATAAAGTCGCATCATTCGGCTGAATGGTGACATTAACGGCAAGCGATTTATGTCCGTCTTCAATGCCTTTACCATCATAAATATCGAAGATATCCGCTGCAACAATGCGCTTTTTATCAGCTGCCATAATGGCACGAACCACATCCTCTGCTGCGACTTCATCCTTAACAACAAATGCAAAATCCTTACGCACAGGCTGAAACGGCGAAAGCTCCAGTAATTTCTTCGCCGTACCTTTCTTGCGGGAGACAGGAATATTATCCAAGAACACCTCAAACCCGACCATCGGCCCTTTGACATCCATTGCATCTAGAATCGCAGGATGAATTTCACCAAACTGTGCAATAACATTTTTACCAAGCGCAAGCGTGCCCGAACGCCCCGGGTGGTAATAATCGGGTGCATTGCGATCAATGCGCGCATTGGCTGCAGGTGCGCCACACGCCTCCAAAACCCGCAAAACATCGGCTTTCGCCAGATAAGCATCAACAGCCTTAGCCTCGGTTGACCAATGCTTTGATATGGCCTCGCCACTGCGCAAACCTGCTGCCATGTAATCTTGCCCGTCGGCCTTCGACGTTCTGAACACAGGGCCAACCTCGCACAAGGCGGCATGATCATGCCCGCGATCTTTATTCCGACCCGCCGCCGCAATTAAATTCGGCAAAATGCTCGGGCGCATCTGGTCAAGCTCCGAACTGATCGGATTGCTAAGCGTGAGCGCAGCATTATCGTTCGACCCAAAATGCTGCGCCAAATCTTTCGGCATGAAAGACCATGTCACACATTCATAAAATCCGCGCGCCGTCATCGCTGCACGCGCTTGACGTGTGCGCTCTAAGGTCACCGTTTCCGCCGCGGCCGTCACGGCCTTCGCACTGCGCACCGATACGGGCTCAATATGCTCAAACCCGTGAATGCGGATAACCTCTTCAACCAAATCAGCCGCACCTTCAACATCGCCGCGCCAGCTCGGGACGGAAACGCGCCGCCCGTCAACACCAAAGCCAAGACGTTTCAAAATATCAAGCTGCGTGGCTTCAACAATCTCAATCCCAGCCAGCTTCTTGGTAAAGGCGGGGGCAAAATCAATCACGCGATCCAAAACGGGGTCTTGCCCTGCTTGCACAATTTCACTGACCTGCGTCGTGTCATCGCCGCAAATTTCCAAAATCATGCGGGTCGCCATCTCCATACCGTCTTTGGTAAAGGCTGGATCAACACCGCGCTCAAAACGATAGCGCGCATCACTTTGCACGCCCAAATCACGCCCCGTACGCGCAATACGCATCGGGTCAAAATAAGCGGATTCAACAAACACATCGACAGTGTCCTCATCAACGGATGTCGAAACGCCGCCGACAATACCGCCCAAGCCGATCAGCCCGCTCTCATCCGTAATACCAACTGCGCCGTCCATTACGGTGTAGGATTTATCGTCAAGCGCGTCGAATTTTTCACCCTCGCGCGTTGAACGAACAGTAATGCCGCCTGTTAATTTCTTCGCATCAAACACATGAAGCGGGCGCGCCTGATCCATTGTCATGAAATTCGTGATATCCACCAGCGCGGAAATCGGTCGTAAACCTACATTCTTTAAGATATTCTGCAACCAAGCAGGCGAAGGCCCGTTCGTCACGCCGCGAATAAGCCGCCCGTAAAAGACAGAACAGCCATCATCTTCAATCTGAACATCAATCGGAGATTTAAACGTTGTAGTCATTGGGGCAATATCCTGCCCTTGATCTTTGAGCGTTCCAAGCCCCGCCGCCGCCAAATCTCGCGCAATACCGCGCACACCTGCACAATCCGCACGATTCGGCGTCAGGCCAATCTCAACCAGCTTCTCATCTAGACCGAAAACCTCAACCATCGGCGTGCCGACCTCATAAGACTCATCAACCTCAATGATGCCGTCATGTTCATCTGACAGGCACATTTCACGCTCAGAAACCAGCATCCCGTTCGATTCAACGCCGCGAATCTTGGTCGGTTTTAATGTGACATCCAAACCCGGAATATACGTACCCGATGGCGCAAAAATTCCCTTCATTCCCGTCCGCGCATTCGGCGCACCGCAAACCACTTGCACAACACCGTCTTCCGTCTTCACCTTGCACAATTTCAGCTTATCCGCATCGGGGTGTTTTTCCGCTGATTCAACGTAAGCAACCTTAAACGGCGCAAACTGCGCGGCCTTATCCTCAAATTCCTCTAACTCAAGCCCGATATTGGTGAGCGTTGTGCAAATCTCTTCATCCGTTGCGTCGGTTTCAAGGTGGCGTTTTAACCAGTTAATTGTGAATTTCATAAGGGCAATAATCTCTATACAAAAAATTTACGGTAATGCCCGCCATCTAAGCCGAAAATCAGACCTTTTCCAAGGGGTTTTTATTTGCTTTCACAAAAATACTTATGGTAACGTGAAAGAAATATAATAATTCAGGGCGTGTTTAGATGGAATTACAAGAAATAAATCCTCAGATCGAAACTTTAACAAGCCGCATGCTTGAGCGTGAAAACTTAAGCGCAACTGAGCTTGCTGAGTTGAGAGAGGATCTATCAACTTTTGCTGAAGATGTAGAACGACTTCGTGCTGAAATTTCAGATCAAATTTCAACAATGAGTGAAGCTGGAGAAGACACGACTGAACTGACGCAGGCGTTAGAAAATTTAGATAGCCGAGCAGACATAGCGCAGAGTATGCTCGAGGAAGTTGACCAGGATATTGAGGGAAGAACCGCTGCGACGGAAGCCCAAAGAGCAGAGATTGAACAGGGCGCGCAGTCTTTCTTACAAGACTTATCACAAGAAGAAGATGCAAGTGCACACCCGCCAACTCTTGCGGCCGCACTACAGGCGATGTCAGTTGACGTTGAAAACAAATCCATTTTATTTGACGCCGAAAACGGCCAACTCGCAATTACAGACAACGCAACAGGCGAAACAACATATGTAGGCCCTGATGGCCAAGAGGTGACAGAGCAGACATTTGACCAAGAAAACGCTGTTCCTATTTTAGAAAACGGCCAAGTAAACGGTGCAGGAATGAACGCGTTTTCAGTTGCAACGATGGCACCAAGACTAAACGAGCTTGATGCGGATGCCGCCTCAAGGCCTGCCCCTGAAACCACGCCTGAGGTCAAGCAGCCGGCAGAAGAGGCACCCGTTGTTTCACAAGAACAAATCGAACAAAACGCACAAGCTGCACTTCAGGCCTATGAAGAATCAGGAATGATGGAGACTGTATCGGGCACAACTGTAACACTGCTTCAGGAAATGACTGATCTTGATAACAAGACGATTCAAATTGACCCTGAGAGCAATCAGCTCGCAATTACAAACACTGAAACGGGCGAAACACGATACACGACACAGCAAATCGTGACCGCGCCGGTTGCCGAAGATGGCGCAGAAGAAACCGAACCGACTGTTACAGAAAGAACATTCAATCCTGAAAATGCAGTCACACTTGTTGAGAATGGCCAAGTTAATCAAGAAGCTTTGGCGCAATGGCAGGCTGCATCTGCAGCCCCGTCTGCAACAGCGGCTCCTCAAACCCCGGAATCTGATGCGGCACTGACAGAAGAGCGCCGCCGCACGGATGACCAAATTCTCCGCTCCGGAACCGAAGGCCAAGGCTTCATGGAACGTCTCGAAGGGATGGATTTCTCTTCTAACCCTGAAATAGGCATGTTGATACAGGTCATATCGGCGTTATTCAGGGGCGATATGGATGGCGTCATGGACGCAATCGAAAACGGTGTTGAAATGCTAAATGCACCGGAAGAAGAGCCGGAGAGCACAACAACAGCACCGCGTACCGCCGGAGAACAGCGACCTCCGCAAACAACACCCGAAACGACAACGCCGACAACAGCTGAGCCGGAAACACCGGATGTGGACACACCTGCTCAAGCAGAGCCTGAGACAACGAGCGAGACAGCCGAAGTTGCTGATGATGCGCCGGAAACCGCACAACCTGACACCGATACACCTGATGCTGAAACAACGTCAGCAGCGTTAGATGAAAACGACGTCGGTGGCGTAGACGGTAGCGCAATTACCTATGTTGTAACGAGAGATCGTGAACAGGACATTCCTGTTGAGGGCAATAACGTGATTTTAGCCACCGTGACAGGCGAAGAAGGCGCGCAGCCTAACCTATTGGCTGCAAACTTTGCAAATAATGTCGGCGCGTCAGGCGTAATGGTTGACGGGCGTATTGACACAACACCTGAAATGGATAATGCATTTACCAGAGATGGGCCGGGCACATCCATTGTGATGCAGGCATAATAAGCGCGAAATAATTAAGTAGAAGACACAGGCAAAACATAAAGTGTGAAGTCCAGCTTCATGCCGAAATTCTCATACATTTTTTTCGCCTCGACATTGCCGAACTGCGTCAGCCAGTACATCCGCGCCCAATCCTCGCGTTTTGCAATCTCCGTCAATTCTTTGACAAGGCGCATGCCAAACCCTTTACGGCGATAGGCGGGGTCAACATACACATCCTGCATGTAACACACATCCTTAATCTGCCCTGTGGTTGGGTGTAAAATGTAATGCGTAATCCCCACCATCTGATCACCCAGCATCGCACACAGGCCGTTCACTTGCGTGTTGTCTTTATCCGTAAGGCGATTCCACGTCTCCGCCGTCACCTCCTCATTACGCTGACCTAAATTATTCCCGTCCCACAAGGGAAGCCATTGCGGAAAATCACTAAATTCAAGCGGCCGAATGATTAGTTTATTCATAGTGGCAGGGTATCATGATTTCACGCCTGTCGCGTTATTCGGCCGATCAAGCGGGTCAAACCCGTAATGCTCCAGCCATCGGACATCACTCTCATAAAAGGTGCGCAAATCGGGAATCCCGTATTTCAGCATCGCCATACGCTCAATCCCCATACCGAACGCAAAGCCCTGATATTCTTCCGGATCAAGCCCGCAATTTTTCAAAACATTCGGATGCACCATACCGCAGCCTAAAATCTCCAGCCAGTCATCAACCGAACCGTCCTTATTCGCACCAAGGCTTAAACCGCCACCCTTACGCGAACAGGCAATATCCACCTCCGCACCGGGCTCAACAAACGGGAAGAAGCTGGGGCGGAACTGTACGCGTAAATCATCAATGCCGAAAAACGCGCGCACAAAATCCTGCAGACACCCTTTCAAATGCCCCATATGCGTGACCTTATCAATCATCAGCCCTTCCATCTGGTGGAACATCGGCGTATGCGTCATGTCATAATCTGATCGATACGTACGCCCAAAACAAATAATCTTATGCGGCGGGTCATTCTCCTGCATATGCCTGATCTGCACGCTCGATGTATGTGTGCGCAGCAATTTCTTGATATGTTCGCCCTGCGCCTCTGGATCATCAGGCAAGAAGAACGTATCCTGCATCTCACGCGCAGGATGCCCTGGTGGGAAATTCAGCGCGGTGAAGTTGTAAAAATCATCTTCAATATCGGGCCCTTCGGCAACCGAAAACCCCATATCCGCAAAAATCGCTGTCAATTCTTCAATCGTCTGGCTAATCGGATGAACCTTGCCCACACGCTCAGGCACGGAGGAGAGGGTGATATCAATCGTCTCCTGCGCCAGGCGCGCATCCATCTCCTGCTTTTTTAATGCGGTTTCCTGATGCTTGATTAAATCGGCAATCTCGTCTTTCAAACGGTTCAACGCTTGGCCAGTGGTTTTGCGCTCCTCCGCATCCATCTTGCCAAGGGTCTTCATCAGCGCGGTAATCCGCCCCTTCTTGCCCAAAACCGTCACACGCACATCATCCAGCGCCTTCAAATCATCAGCCGCCGTAATCTCTTTGGATAAGTCATCCCGTAATTTTTGTATATCAGTCATAAATGCGATTTAACACGAAGCACGCAGGGAAATAAAGGGACAATCACTTGATACCGCGAAAAAATCCCGCTACCGTTTCAGACAATATCAAAAAAGGAAAAAATCTTATGAAATTACATGCAAACAGCATGGTGTACGTTTTGATTCTAGTTTTAACGATAAATGCGTCTTTAATGTGGAAGGTCACTCAAAAATCAGAGTTTAAATGTAACATCAGTGATTTTTTCCCTGAGAGATATCTTAAGAATGATAATTCTAATAATTCCACGAAGATCAGTCTTCCACTTAACAAGCCTGGTCGATCTGAGGGCGAAATTTTAAGATGGGCAGTGTCAAAAGTAACCGAAGCCATGAGTTTAAGTTCAGAAAATTACGAAGACCATATTGACGCCATATCCAATGACTTTAATGACTATGCACGGAATGCCTTTGTTGATTCGGTTAAAAGAAGCCGTATTTTGGAGCCTCTTAGAAAAAATAAAAAAGGCCTGATTGCGATAATATCAGGAAAACCTATTATTCAAGATGAAGGAAACGTCGGTGGCAAAGGTATATATCGGTGGAGAGTGTCTGTCCCTATAGAATGGGTATATAGCACAGGCGAACAAGCGAATTTTCCTAAATTAAATGTGACTTTAGGAATCGTAAGATCAAATGAAGAAAAGCATCCATTCGGGCTTGTGATTGACCTTTGGCAAGCTAATTCAAAATGAAATCATATTCCCCAAATCTCCGACAGCACGTCCTTCACCTGCGGCAGAGCGCCGATCACATGGTCGGGTTCGGCATCGCGCAGGCGTTTTTCCGTGATACACCCGCCCGTAATCCCGATAGAGGGGATGCCCATATGCCGCCCGATTTCAGGCTCTTCGCGGCTGTCACCAATAATAAAGGCGTTCTTCGGTTGATACCCGCGTTTGACCATAAAATCAGAGAGCCGCTCCAGCTTGCTCGTGGAATTTAAAATGCTTGTCCCGTCACATGTATTGGCCGAAATCGTGCCGAAATAATCGCG
>CAZPMH010000019.1:12372-13627 GCA_964587815.1 uncultured Micavibrio sp. | reverse complement strand
AGCGTTCCGTTCCAATCAAAAATAGCGAGTTTATTCTGCGTCATATATTTCTTCATACGCGAGCGCACTCTTTTTGACCAGAGGCAATTATTTATTTCACCTCGGGGTTGATTTCTGCGCTGATATTATCAAGGCTTAGAAACATGACGGAATTTCATCTCCATCCTGTTGATATCGCTGTTCTGGTTGCGTACGCGCTCGCCGTAATCGGCATTGCCGTGTGGGTCTCTCGCAAAATTGATACGGGCGAGGATTTGTTCCTGGCCGGAAGGTCTCTCACCTGGGGCGTCATCGGCTTCTCGCTATTTGCCTCCAACATCTCCTCAACCACTCTGATCGGGCTTTCGGGCCAAGCCTACAGCGCAGGGATCGCCGTCTCAAACTACGAATGGATGGCGGGCGTTGTTCTCGTTTTCATGGCGGCCTTTATCATCCCTGTGTTCTTAACGGCGCGCATTTCAACCGTTCCCGAATATCTGGAAAAAAGATTTAACCGTCAATGCCGCCTGTATTTCTCGGCGCTGACAATTTTCATCAGCATCATTGTCGACACATCAGGCGCGCTTTATGCGGCGTCTTTGACCTTAAAAACATTCTTTCCCTCTCTCGTCATATGGCACGCCTGCATCATCATGGCGCTGTTCGCGGGGCTTTATACGGCTTTCGGCGGGCTGAAAGCCGTGGTATTTACAGACGTGTTGCAGGCGGTGGTGTTATTGCTCGGCTGCTGCGCGCTGACATATCTGACATTCGAACGCTTTGACTTTTCGTGGGAGCAAGCAACCGCAGGCCTGCCTGAACGACGCCTTGATCTTTTGCCGCCGATGGATGATCCGTCCCTGCCATGGCTCGGCACATTGGTCGGTGTGCCAATCTTAGGGTTCTGGTACTGGTCGGCAAATCAATATATCACACAGCGTATATTGGCGGCGCGTTCCATAAGGGATGCGCAGCAGGGCGCAGTTCTGGCCGGCTTATTGAAATTGTTGCCACTTTTCATCATGGTTCTACCCGGCGTATTGGCGATCAAACTTTTTCCTAACCTGACCGATGGAGATCAGGTTTTCCCTATGCTTATTCGTGAGGTTCTGCCAATCGGCCTGACAGGATTAGTCTTGGCCGGCCTGTTCGCCGCGATCATGTCGAGCATAGATTCTACGCTGAATTCCGCCTCGACACTGATCATCAAGGATTTTGTAGAAAATGATGAAAATAAGCGCGTCTTATCCAAAAAAGACCGCGTATTTTGGGGGCG
>CAZPMH010000019.1:0-12272 GCA_964587815.1 uncultured Micavibrio sp. | reverse complement strand
AAAATGATGAAAATAAGCGCGTCTTATCCAAAAAAGACCGCGTATTTTGGGGGCGAATGACAACAATTATTTTGATGGTAGTCGCCGCCGCTTGGGCGCCCTTAATCGCTGAATTCAAGGGGCTGTTCGCGTACCTGCAACAGGCATTCTCCGTTGTTGTCCCGCCCGTGGTCGCCGTGTTTATCTTAGGCGTTTTCTGGCGCGGAGCAACGGCAAAAGCGGCCTTCATGACCCTGATTATAGGCCACATTATCGGCGCAGGGTTTTTCGTGGCATCCAACACGCAAAGCCTTGGTTTATCTGAAAATAGTCTGTGGGATTGGCACTTCACTCTAACCGTCGGCCTGACCACGGCCATTAGTTTTGCGCTTTTGTTCCTGCTTTCACTCGTGACGGAGAAATCAGGCGAGGAAGTGTTGCAAAGCACGGTCTGGCGTAAAGACTTTGCCATCCCCGCTGATACAGTGCCGTTATGGCAAGATTATCGCCTTTATGGCGGGATCATGCTGGCGCTGACCGTCATCATGCTGATCGTTTTGGGCTAAATTTTTTCAACACACGCCCGTCAATTAATGCGAGAGATGAAAAGATAATCACCATGCCGATACAAGAAATGGGGTGCAAAGCCTCTCCCAAGAAAATCGTGCCCAGAGCCATCGCCGTAATCGGAATAAGAAACGTCACCAGTACGATGTAAGTTGCGCCGCTACTGCTTAAAATCCGAAAATAAATCAAATATGCGACAGCTGTGGAAAACGCGCCCAACCCGCCAACCGCACCAATCGCGTGCAGGGACGGCGTAAGGCTGAACGGCTCCTCAGTGATCAGCATAATTGGCAATAAAATGAAACTGGAACAAACCAGCGTGCCCCACGTATTCACCAGCGCGGAAGATTGCACCATGCGCCGCCCCCAAATTGAGGCCAGCCCGTAACTGATCGCCGCGCATAAAATCGCAATCTGCGCAGCATTTTTCAGCGAAAACCCGTCATGAAGGCTCGGCAGAATAAGGACGAAAACCCCAATAAACCCAAGGATTGCGCCGAAAATAGTCTGCGGGCGCATCTTCTCCGTATCAGTCAGGAAATGCGCTAAAATTACCGTGAAAATCGGCGTGGACGCATTCAGAATAGAGGCAATACTGCCGCTCACCTGCGTTTGCCCAACCGTCAGCAAGGAAAACGGCAACACATTATTCAAAATCGCCATCACGATAAAACACGGCCACATCCCGCGGGAGACCTCAAACCCTTTCCCGCGGATAAGAAGGAAAACAGTGAGTAAAAACGCCGCAATCGTGACCCTTAGAAAAACAATTGTAAACGGCGTAAACCCCGTCAGCGCCACCTCAACAAAGAAAAACGACCCACCCCATAAAACAGAGAGAAAAAACAGCAATCCCCAATTCTTCAGGCTCATAGGTGTTCACCGAAACTTTTCTTCATCTGATCCAAATCATAATCTAAAAGGTAGTCATAAAAAGTTCGATACAAATCTGTTAAAAGAGCGATGTTTGAGCCGATGATATCCATACCGCGATCATCATAAGGGTGAGCGATGATTTTCTTATCAAAATCAATAAGGTAAAGTGAGGATTGGAAGGCCGGCCTAATACCCAATTCCTGAGCAAGCACGCCCCAAAGATGCTTATCCAGATCACCTAATTTGAGGGGATATGAGATAAAAAGCCTCATAGCGTCGTCATCTTCATGATGGGTTTGCCATGTCGTGTAAGAATCTCTAGGAATAGAAATGCCGCAATCTTGAAGTTCCTTAAAAACGCTCAGGTTGTCTAAAAACCGAACAGAGTCAGAATAAAAGCTGAGGCAAACAAAGAGATTCTCCGAATTCTTGAAAGCATATTTCAGGATGCGTGAAGATTTTTGGAAAGCAGCTTGAAACTGCTCGATGTAAGAATCTCCCTCAGAAAGTTCAAATCTAAGTGAATTCTCGTGATTGTAAAAAATGGCGTGAGAGAGGGCTTTCTCTCCAAAGAGTTGCCCCACTTTGTTTTGGAATGTAGGTTCGTTATTTTCAGCCATAAAATGCTCCCAAAAGAAAACGCCTGCATCGAATAATAAGATGCAGGCATTCCCGATAATTTTAAATTTTCAAAACAGCCTTACGCCGCTTTTTTTGCCTTCTCAAGCGCCGCAGTTGCCGTTTTAGCAATCGCTGCAAACTGCTCAGGCTCGCGGATGGCGATATCTGAAAGAACCTTACGGTCCAATTCAATACCGCTCAACTTCAAACCGTTCATGAAGGTTGAGTAGGTCAAACCGTGCAAACGTGCCGCAGCATTAATGCGCTGAATCCACAACTTGCGGAATTCACGCTTCTTCGCGCGACGGTCGCGATACGCATATTGACCGGCTTTCTCAACCGCCTGAACGGCAGTACGGAAACAATTCTTACGACGTCCGTAATAGCCTTTGGCTTGTTTAATAACTTTTTTATGTCTCGCATGGGCGCGAGCGCCACCTTTAACGCGTGCCATTATTTCTTCCCTTCTTTTTTGATATAGGGCTTTGAATTCTTTTTCTTACGGCCATAAGGCAGGAAGTTACGCAAAACAATGCGCTCATCCGGCTCGCTCAACGTGTCAAGCGCGCGCGCCTTACGTTTCATTGATTTTGGCTTGTTCATCATCATGTGGCTTGTAAAGGCGCGTTTGGCTTTTACCTTGCCCTTTGCGGTCACTTTAAACCGCTTTTTCGCACTGGAGTGCGTTTTCATCTTCGACATTTCTTTCTCCTTATTTATATTTCGAACAGGTCGAAACGCTTAAATTCCAATGACCGAGGCAGTCGAATCTCGCCAGATCATCACAAATTGCACATATAGTGATGCAAGTTTCATGGGTTATACACAAACTAAAGCCGCCGCGTCAAGCAAACTTATCCTAAAAACATCGCTGGAGAGGAGGGAAGGCTTAATTTTCTAAAATCTTCATCGCCCGCTCCAATCGTGCAGCCTTATCGGCCTCGCTTTCCTTCTGGTTCGTTTTGATGAAATGGACGATGTGCTGCATGCAAGCATTCTGATGCGTACTCTCTGTAAGGCCGTGTTTACCTTGCTCAAACTCCGTAATTTCAAGGCGACGTGCCATTAAATGTTTACGCGCATAGTCAAGATGAACCTCACTCGGAAAGATATCGTCCGTATCGCCATGCAGAATAAGGGTAGGTGGCGATCGTTTCTGCAACAGTTTTTCCTGTAAATTAAATGCTTTAAATGCGGCTTTTAAATGCGGACCAAGCGTGAATTCGTCCAAGCCTTCTTCTTCTACTAGCTCTTCATAGCGTTGAAGCGCGTGATCTATATCCAAGGCCGGCCAAAACAGAATATTAAACGCCGTTTGTGCCGGCATCAATTTATAAACAAAGGCCGCACCAAGACCTTCGGTTATAAATGCAACGCGCGAATAATGATTATTCCTCGCCCATTGGAAAATCGCGTCAAAATCCTGTTTGATATCGTCAAACCTGATGTCATCATCGTTTTCATCACCACTGCCCGCATAATCAAAAATAATGTTCGCAAACCCCGAAGCCTGCAACATATCGCCCGATTGTTCGAACAACGTATGCGTCTTTCCTGCAATTTTCGGGAAACCATGCGCAAAAACGATCAACGGCGCGCCGCGGACAACCACGTCGGATTCCGGCTTTTTCAAAAGCGCGTGGACAACAACCGAGTCCCCGCGCGCGATAGATACTTTCTTATTCATGAACCCACACACTATAATTCATACACGCCAAACTATAAGAGAGCGTGCATAACTTGGCAAACTTTAAAAACGGCCTCTGCTTTGGCGTTTCATATATGATAGCCTAAAAAGGTAAATATTCATTTATCTCTGCGTATTTTTCTCATTCGCCACTAAGTTATCTTTATTCAAATGAACAAGCTCGTTTTTACAGCGACCCTCATAATCGGCCTTATCGTCATATCCACGCAAAGACTCTATGCGCAGGATGTGCCGCCCGCCGTGCCGATGGAGCCAGTTCAGATCGAAATGCTAAAACCACCAAAGAGTAGTAAGCCCAAACCACAGAACGATAAAATCGCCGCGTTTCAAGACAAGCAGGATAAAGAAGAAAAAGAAATAACGACCTTAAAAGAGGAGACGGAAGAGCCGAAAATTCGTACCCAAGCTGTACGGGAAATCTATGACACGATAACGCTGATGGAGCTATTCTCCTCACAATATTGCGCCGTATGCCCGGGCGCCGACCGCCTGTTAAGCCAATATATCAACCGACCTGATGTTATCGCGCTGTCATGCCACACAAATGCTGAACCGCGTAACGCTAACAATCTGGCGCTTCCCTTTTGCGCATCACGCCAATCGACAGTGAACAGCCTGCTGAATTTAGGGAGCGGCTACGTCTCACAATTAATGATAAACGGCAAATATGACGCGCTCGGCTTCGACGCCGAAGATGTTGCAAAAACGATCGCAATCGCGCAGGAAGATCAAGAGATAGAACCCGTGATAAAGCTCACCATAGAAAAACAAAGCAATAATATCTTTTCAGTCACTCTGCCTGATTTGACGGCGGCGGGAACGCAGCAAAGCTATAAAATATGGCTGGTTTCCTACGATGATCCGAAAACGATTAAAGTGGAGCGCGGCGTCAACACAAACAAAACCTTTACCTATAATAATATCGTATCGAAGGCGGGTTTTTTAGGGCAATGGAACGGCGCATCAAAAACACTCCACTTTGATCCCAAAATAACAGCCGAGACAAAAGGTTTTGCAGTCCTCGTGCAAAACGAAGCCCGCGCCCACATCGCCGCCGCCGCAAAATACGAAGACATCCCGCGCACCCCCGACACCCGCCTCGCCCAAAGCAACATGCTCCCAATGATGGAGTAAGTAGTTTAATTTCTCTGAGTTAAACTATTTTTCGAGATTTTCTATAATTTTTGCCGCATCTTCAGAAAGTGCGGTTAACGAAAACTCTATTCCGGTATCGTTTGAATCAATATAAAGCCTTAGACCTTCTTTAAAGCTAAACAAAACTGTGCCTTCGTTAACTTCTTCTACTTGGTCTAATTTCAAACGATTGAAAAGATTGATAATGATAGTTTTCTGTCTCTCATCCATTTTTGAAAGCTAAGTTATGCTTCAAAACTTTTCAACAATATTCATTTTTTTTTCAACACACAGCGAGACCGCCTACTGCAAGCAGTAAACGGCCTCAACTTTCCGTGTGTGGGGAACTGTCGCAGGGGAAGGAGTTAAAAGTGTGTGTGGGGAAATTAACCCGATCAACCCTGCTTTTTTTCTTATTAAACAACACAGGTTTTCGTGTGTGGGGAAAAGATCCCGTGTTGCTCTTATGTCAAATTTATAGCCTATTATGAAAAGGGGTGTCAACAAAAATGCTTAAAAAAAGCATAAAAATGCCTAAAAAATGACATATTCTACACTTTAGTATAGGTTTTTAGTGTGCGGCAGACCAATTTTGCGCCTGATCACCCTCGACATCCAGCGGAACAGAAATCTCTACTTTATTGATTTTAAATGCGTTTTGCATGACATCGCGCACAATCTCCAGCGTTTTGTTTGCCTCGCCTTCAGGAACCTCAAAAATCAGCTCATCATGCACCTGCAACAGCATTTTCGCCGATAATCCCGCTTCTTTTAGCGCGCGCGGCATCCGTCCCATCCCAATTTTCATGATATCCGCCGCTGTGCCTTGCAGTGGCGCATTAATCGCCTGCCGCTCTGCTCCACGCACACGCATCGGGTTTTTATCCTGAATACCCGGAATAAAACATTTCCGCCCATACAGCGTTTTAACATAGCCGTCTTTCTTGGCCTCGGCCTTAATCCGTTCCATATAATCTTCAATCTCATGAAAACGCGAGAGATAACGCTTGATAAAATCCGATGCCTCGCCAACAGGGCAGCCCAACTGTTTCGCGAGGCCAAACCCTGAAATACCGTAAATAATTCCGAAATTCACCGCCTTGGCCTGCCGCCTGATCTCAGGCGTCACCTCATCCATCGGCACGTCAAACACGCGGCTCGCGGTCAGAGTATGAATATCAACATCATCCTTAAAGGCTTGCTTCAATGCCGCAACATCGGCCATCTCCGCCGCCAGTCTCAATTCCACCTGAGAATAATCAACCGAGATCAGCACATGCCCGTCTTCCGCAACAAAAGCCTCACGAATTTTACGCCCCTCTTCGGTGCGGATCGGAATATTCTGCAAATTCGGATCGGAAGAAGACAGCCGCCCCGTACTCGTCCCCACCATATTGTAAGAGGTATGCACGCGCCCCGTCTCAGGGTTAATCTGCTCCTGCAACGCATCCGTGTAGGTTGATTTGAGCTTCGACAACCCGCGATGATCGAGGATTTTTTGCACAATCTCATGCCCCTCCAGCGCGAGCTTCTCTAACACATCAACCGAAGTCGAATACGCCCCCGCCTTGGTTTTCTTGCCGCCCTGCAATCCCATCTCGTCAAACAGAACTTCACCAACCTGTTTTGGTGAGCCGACGTTAAATTCCCGCCCTGCCAGTTCGTAAATTTCAGTCTCCAACGCCGCCAGCTTCTTCCCGAAATCCGCACTCATATCATGCAAAACGGCGGGGTCAACCTTCACACCGTCCAATTCCATTTGCGCAATAATCGGGATCAGCGGGCGTTCAATCGTTTCATACACCGCCACCATTTTTTCGCGCGCCAATCGCGGCTTTAAAATTTTGTGCAAACGAAGGGTGATTTCCGCATCTTCCGCGGCATAATCCAGCGCCTTATCAATCGCGACCTTATCAAACGTCACCTGCGATTTGCCCTTGCCCGCAACCTCTTCATATTTAATCGGGCTATGGTCGCAATACATCTCAGACAGATTGTCCATCGAATGACTATGGCTTGCCCCATCCAGAACGTAGGAAATCAGCATCGTGTCATCGCAAGGGGAGGCGTGAATGCCCTCCCGCGCGAACATCTGCCAGTCATATTTCATGTTATGCCCGACCTTCATCACCGAGGCATCTTCCAGCAGGGGCTTGAGCAATTCCAAAGCCTTATCCTTACCCATCTGCGGCACATCATCATCCGCCGCTGAGCCGAACAAATCCGTTTCCTGCTCATGCCCGAGTGGAATATAAGCCGCCTTTCCAATCTCAGAAGACATCGAAATCCCCACCAGTTTCGCTTTCGCAGGCGTCAGGCTGGTCGTCTCCGTATCAATCGCAACCACGCCCGCCTTATCCGCCGCCGCAATCCACTCTTTCAATGTCTCGGCATCATTGATGAGCGTGTAAACATTGTCTGATACGGGCGAAAGGTCTAATTCTTCAATCTTCGGCGCGTCATCCGCCTCCTGCATAGATTCCTGTACCGCCTTCGGCAAAGGCTTTGTCACCGTCTCCCCGCCAAGGCGTTTGATAATCGAATTAAACGCATGTTTTTGAAGGAAAGCCATCAATTCAGGCTTATCAGGATCATGCGCCTTTAACTCTTCAAGCGGAATAGGCGTCGGCGCATTCTCATCCAGCTTGACTAGCTTCTTCGAAATCCGAGCATCCTCGGCATGCTCGATCAATTTCTCACGGCGCTTATTCTGCTTAATCTCTTCCGCGCGCTCCAGCAACTCTTCCAAGCTGCCATATTCATTAATGAGCTGCGCCGCTGTCTTTATCCCAATCCCGGGAACTCCGGGCACATTATCGACACTATCCCCCGCCAAAGATTGCACATCGACAACTTTATCAGGCGTCACGCCGAACTTTTCAAGCACCTCATCTTCGCCAACCCACTTGCCCTTCATCGGGTCGAGCATGCGCACGCCCGGCTGAACCAACTGCATCAAATCTTTATCAGAGGAAACAATCACAACCTTCTTGCCCGCCGCCACGGCTTCCTTGGTATAGGCCGCAATCAAATCATCCGCCTCATAGCCCTCAACCTCCAGCGCAGGCATGTCAAACGCCTCCGTCGCCTCGCGGATCAACGGAAATTGCGGTACCAAATCCTCGGGCGCATCATCACGATTGGCTTTGTACTCTGGGTAAATCTCATTACGAAAATTCTCGCGCGCCGCATCGAAAATAACCGCCAGATAAGGCGCATCATAATCATTGAGCATCTTCAGCAGCATATTGCAAAACCCATACACCGCACCGACTTCAACCCCGTCAGGGTTGGTCATCCCCGCCTGCCGCGAATAGGCCATCGCAAAGTAAGCGCGGAATATAAACCCCGACCCGTCAATTAAAAACAGTTCATTTTCGTTATCTGTATCACTCATGAAAAGCACTGTGGCGAACTATCACTATAAAGTCCAGAGCGAGTTTTAAAGAATATATTTGTTCTCCTGCTAACTTTCATTTATCAATCAACACATGACGAAAAACAAAAAACAAGCCTACCCGAAACAAATTCGCCTTGATCGTTTGCTTGCCAATCTCGGCTATGGCGGGCGGCGCGAAATGACAATGGCGATTAAAAATGAATGGCTCGAAATCGATGGCGAGCGTGTGACAACACCGTCATTAAATATTGATCTATCACTTGTGGAGGAGGGGCGCGTCACCTTCGATGGTGAAAAGCTCGACCCGCTCTACCCTTTCACCATCATGCTGCATAAACCGGTTGGCTATACCTGCTCGCACAAAGACCCTGCAGATATTATTTTTGATCTTTTGCCTGAACGTTTTGCAAACCGTAAGCCGACCTTTTCGATGGTCGGCAGGTTAGACAAATATAGCAGTGGCCAGCTTTTGCTAACCGATGACGGGGATTTGCTCCACCGCATCACCCACCCGAAAAGCCATGCCCCAAAACAGTATGAGGTCACACTGCGCGACCCGCTAAACGGCAATGAGGCCAAAATCTTCGGCAGTGGTGAATTCATGATGAACAAGGAAGACACACCCCTGAAACCCGCCACATGGAAACAAACAGGCGAGAAAAGCGGAACAATGATCCTCCACGAAGGCCGCTTCCACCAAATCCGACGCATGTTCGAAACACTCGGCAATGAAGTCATCACACTCCACCGCTTCCAAACCGGCGGCCTGCCCTTAGGCGACCTCGAAGAAGGCAAATGGCGCGTGTTGAGTGAAGGGGAAATAGAGAAGATTTTGCAGTAATAATTTAGTATTTGTTTTGCCAACCTCTTTTTTCGATACTCCGTATGTTAGGAACATCTCTCAAATCGGCAAGATACAGCATAAGTTTCAATAATTCTTCGTCATTCTCGTCGCCCAAAAACGCGTTAACTCTAACAAGGTTTCCATAGTTTTTCTTAAGTTTTTCAGGCGTATCGTCAACCATAATCACGTGATCAAGTGAATAGCCTTTGTTTTTAACTTTGATAAGATTTTTTAAGAAATGATATTCTGCCGTTGTAGCATCTTTGACGTAGGTGCATTTTTCTTCGCTCCAAACAAAAGACAGATTGGTATCTTTTTCGAAGATTTTTTCTACGACCTCGTGAGCGAACGCTTTTGTTGCTGTCGTCCATATAGCCAATTCAAAATTTTGAGAACAGAAATTTAAAAATTTTTCTAAATGTGGTCTTTTATAAACGAAATATGTTCCGATTAAATAATCTGGATCACGGCCTAAAGAAACCTCGCTAGCGTGCAGTAAGGTTTCGTCGATGTCCAATATTAATAACTTTTTGTGGCTCATGTATCAAAACATAAACAAAACAAAAAGTTTTAGGAAGTGGCTTAAAACATCCCATCATAGATAAACGGCGTATCATCATTTTCCGTGTTGTTCACGAGCGCCATAATCGTCGTTTTATCATCAGGATTGTCCATAAACGCCATCTCGTCCGCACGAATATAGGGTAAGTCTTCATCCGTAAAATGGCTCAAGAATCCTTCAACAGCAATGTGCTCACCCAATTCGGGCGCAAGACCTGCAAGTTTCTCATCGGCATTTCCGTAGAAATCGATTAAAAACTGCTCGTCATCGGCTTCAATCACAAGATATTCATCGTAATGCGCAACCACCTCTCCGGCGATAAAGGCACTATCTTCTTCAAAGATCACCGTCGCGTGTGCTGAGATATGAGAGCCGAGTAAAACAGCCAACGCGAAGCCAAAGGAAAAAACCACTTGTTTTATGTTTGATATCTGTTTCATATCATATCTAACGCAAAACTCTGAAAAAAGTTCATTTTACGAAAAGGAAGCCAGCCATCATGCCTCATATCATCGTCGAATATTCCCAAAATCTGGAATCTCAAACCGATATCCCGAACCTGCTGCATGACCTACATCAATCCCTCGCGGCGGAAGGCATCGACAAGGCGCGCATTAAAACGCGCGGCATAGCGCTCAACCACGCTGTCGTCGGTGATGAAGACGCAGATGATGATATGATGCACGCCACGCTCCTGCTGTTAGAAGGGCGCGACATCCCCACCAAAAAACAATATGGCGATGCGCTCTATGCCATAATGAACAAATCCGCCCCGAACGGATGCGCCGTCACCCTCGAAATCCGCGATATGTCAAAAGAGACATATTATATGTAAGCGGCGCGCTCTGATTCACTTGACAACCGCCCCGCATCTGTCACTCTACCATCTATATTTAAACCTTGGCGGTGCGCTTTTTAGTGATTTCAAAATCAAAAGGTTTTGGTTTTGAAATTGTACCGAGCAAGTGCGAGGCGGGCTCTGCCCGAAAACTTAAAAAGCGCTGAGATAAAACGCCTACAACTTGATCCGACCCCTTATTGAGAAAGGGCTATCGGCGTAAGGAAAGGACCCTTGACTATGTCTCCAAAAGATAACCCAAATACACCAGAAGTAGGCATTTGCCCATCCACAACGCACGTTACACGCGGCCCACTGCCCGCGAGCAAGAAAGTCTATGTCGGCGACCTGAACGTGCCGATGCGCGAAATTGCCTTAAGCAACGGCGAAAGCCTCACCGTCTATGACACATCAGGGCCTTATACGGATGAGAGTGCCCAACTCGACATTATGCGCGGCCTGCCCAAAACACGCCTGAATTGGGTGTTGGAACGCGGCGACGTGGAAGAGGTTGAGGGCAGAGCAGTCAAGCCCATCGATAATGGCTACAAGAGCGAAGCCCAGCTGAAAAACCGCAAAATCAAGCATGAGAAATTCCCCGCCAGCCCTGAAAAGCCGCTCCGCGCAAAAGCAGGGCAGAACGTCACGCAACTGCACTACGCGCGCAAGGGCATCATCACGCCCGAAATGGAATATATCGCCATCCGCGAAAACCAGCGCCGCGAGGCCGTGCACGACATGTCAAAAAACGGCAGCTATGACGGCAATTACGACAGCGACGCTGTGAAAAAAGGCAAAAGCGGCACAAAAGGCCTGCCCGATTTCATTACCCCCGAATTTGTGCGTAAAGAGGTCGCAGAAGGCCGCGCTATTATTCCCGCCAACATCAACCACACTGAACTTGAGCCGATGATTATCGGCCGCAATTTCCTTGTGAAAATTAACGGCAACATCGGAAACTCGGCCGTCACATCCTCCATCGGTGAAGAAGTCGACAAAATGGTCTGGGCCACACGCTGGGGTGCGGATACGATTATGGATCTGTCCACGGGGAAAGACATTCACGACACCCGCGAATGGATTTTACGCAACTCCCCCGTGCCGATTGGAACGGTGCCGATTTACCAAGCGCTCGAAAAAGTCAACGGCGTGGCCGAAGACCTGACATGGGAAGTGTTCCGCGACACGCTCATCGAACAAGCCGAGCAGGGCGTTGATTACTTCACCATCCATGCGGGCGTACGCCTGCCCTATATCCGCCTGACCAACGACCGCGTAACAGGCATCGTCAGCCGCGGCGGCTCCATCATGGCCAAATGGTGTATGACTCACCACCGTGAGAGCTTCCTCTACACCAATTTTGAGGAAATCTGCGAAATCATGAAAGCCTACGACGTGTCCTTCTCCCTAGGGGATGGACTGCGCCCCGGCTCAATCGCTGATGCAAACGACGCCGCGCAGTTCGCCGAGCTTGAAACACTGGGCGAGCTCACCAAAATCGCATGGGAACACGACGTACAGGTGATGATCGAAGGCCCCGGCCACGTACCGATGCATCTGGTGAAGGAAAACATGGACAAACAGCTTGAGGAATGTCATGAGGCACCGTTCTACACGCTTGGCCCCCTCACAACCGACATTGCGCCAGGCTACGATCACATCACAAGCGGAATCGGCGCGGCTATGATCGGCTGGTTCGGCTGTGCCATGCTGTGCTACGTCACGCCAAAGGAGCATTTAGGC
>CAZPMH010000018.1:32951-51008 GCA_964587815.1 uncultured Micavibrio sp. | reverse complement strand
TTGGCGAGTGTTATTGCGCATGTTTTGTTTTTGTTGTGTTTATTATCAGCATATTTGTATGGGGCTTATATTTTTGTTTAGATGTTCATGACGCCAATATTGCAAAAAACTTTTTCTAAATGCTTGACTTCATCGGTTTAATTCGATTATTTTGCCCAAACTTTAATACATATCTGTTTCAGGTAGGTAGCACATAAGAATTTGAGGATGGTAGCTATGGCTCGTCGTTGTATGATCACAGGTAAGGGTGTAATGAGTGGACATAATGTTTCTCACGCACAGAATAAAACAAAGCGTCGCTTTTTGCCGAACGTTCAAGATACTTCACTATACAGTGAGGCGTTGGAGCGTTGGGTTAAGGTTAAGGCAAGCTCTGCCGGTTTGCGCACAGTTGAGCACAAAGGTGGGTTTGACGCTTTTATCGCGGGAACAGCGATTACTAAGCTAGACCCTGCTTTGCGTAGCTATAAGGCGCAAATTGAAAAGGTGCTAGCTGCGAAGTCAGCTTAAGTTTTTAGATTGTTTTCAATCGGAACGACCCGCTCGAATTTATGGGCGGGTTTTTGTTATCTAGGAATGGGGTAAATGCCTGATTATTCAAATTTTAATTTCTCTATCGATTTTAAAGACCCGAATTCCAGGGCGCGGCTTGGTCGGCTTAAAACGCCTCATGGTACGATTGAAACGCCGAACTATATTTTTTGTGGTACGAAAGCGAGTGTAAAAAACGTTTCGCCCGCGCAGTTGGTTGAGGCGCAAACTGATATTATTTTGTCTAATACATACCACCTGATGCTCCAGCCGGGTGCTGACCTGATTGAGAAAATGGGCGGTTTGCATAAATTCATGGGCTGGGACGGCCCGATGCTGACCGATAGTGGCGGATTTCAGGTCTTCTCGCTTGGTGAAGGGACGATGGCCAATGAGATTAAAGGCAAGAGTAAAAAAGGCCATCAAAATAAAAACCTTCTTTCGATTACTGAAGAGGGCTGTGTTTTTAAGTCTTATATTGATGGGAAGACGATTAAACTTACGCCTGAATACGCGATGGAAATTCAGCGGAAGCTCGGCGCAGACTTGTTAATGCAGTTCGATGAATGTACGCCGTATCATGTGGATAAAGACTATACCGCACGCTCAATGGAGATGTCTATTCGTTGGGGGGATCGATGCCTTACTGAGTTTGAGCGTCGTGACAATGGCGCACAAGCGGTTTACGGCATTGTTCAGGGCGGTGTTTACGAGGATTTGCGGCGTTTTTCGGCTGAATATACGAAAGACAGGCCGTTTTTCGGTACGGCAATAGGCGGATGTTTGGGCGGAACGCAGGAGGAGATGCACCGTGTTGTGGCTTCGTCTGTTCCCTATATTCACGCTGAGCGGCCGGTTCATTTCCTTGGGATTGGTCAAATTAAGGACGTTTTTCGGTTTGTTCGTCTTGGCATTGATACGTTTGACTGCGTTATTCCAACGCGATTGGCGCGCCATGGAACGGCGTTTTTGAAGGGGAAGGTAGGGGAAACGATTAATTTAAAAAATGCAAAATATCGTGAAGACCAAACCCCGTTGGATGAACGTGTTAATATCGCGGCATCGCGAGACTTTTCAAAGGCTTATATCCATCATCTTTTAAAAGCAAACGAGCTTTTAGCAACGCAAATATTGGCACAACATAACATCGCAACGATGAATATGCTGATGCGTGAGGTTCGTCAGGCGATTGCTGCGGGGACGCTTGATGAGCTTGAACAAGAATGGCTAGGAAAAACGCCTTAAAAAGCGTATGATTTTAGGGCTGTGTTAACCCTTTCTGTGTATCATTAATTCTTGAGTTTGAGCGACTTCAACATAAGCGGCAGTCTTTATGATACTACCATACGATCAAAATAATGCGCATACCGACGTGGTTTCCAAGGTTTTGGAGGAGCACAGCGAATGGTTCTGTGCGCTTGTTAAATATATTTTTTATCCTGAGGAAGAGTCTTTTTCAGATGGTTTGGCCAAGCCAACGTCTTTCGCGCAGTGGGTCGTCCACGCAAACAGAGCCGAAGAAATCTTGCCTGAAATTATCGAAAAACTGAATGCTCTACATGCTGACTTGTTTAAGCTCGCAGATATCATGATGCACAGTGTGCGGGACGGTGGGGTAAAGCCACAAAAGCCTGATTTTGAGAATTTTGTTACGATTTACGAAGAGTTTATGCTTTATCTCTCGCGTGTGGGGCGTGATATAAGCGCTGAAGGTGCGGGTTTTGATTCTTTCACGGGGCTAAGGCATAAAAGAATGTTGAAAGGCGATATTCAAAGAGAGCTGGACCGCCTTACTCGCCAAGGTAAGAGCTTTTGCATCGCGCTCGCCAAGATCGATAAATTTGATGAGGTTCGTAGCCTGAAAAGTAAAGAAGAGGTTGATGGTTACGTCAAGTTGGTTGCGAGTTTGATTAAATTAAGTGTGCGGTCTTTCGATGATGCTTACTTTATGGGGAAAGAAACATTTGCTTTGTGCTTGAAACAGGCTGACCTTGCCGGTGGTGTTGCGGCTCTTGATCGCCTGCGCCGCGAATTGGAACGACAAAATTTAAATATTTCATTTCCGAACGGGCAGGAAGCCTTAAGTATGTCTTGTTTTATTGCAGAACCATGCAGTGGTGATGATGTTGACGAGTTATTAGATAATTTGTGGGATGATCTTAAAAATACTAAGCAGGATCGCTCTGACACTGTTTTAAAATATCGTGAGATGAGCCCGCTTGAACGGTTTGTAAAAGAAGGGCGATAAAAACGCTTCTACACTATTCTCGTTTTCAATTCATTTAACATGCGTAAATAAAATGTCTGATAATACGAAATTGCCTGAGCATGATGCGGATATGTTATTCGATGTCATGCCAATACCGCGTTTTGTTGTCGCGGTTGACGGGCAGAAAATTGGCCATATCGTTAAAGCAAACAGTATTGCTGCGCAATATTTCGGTGAAGAGAAATCCAAAATCGAAGGGGAGCCCATCCGTAAGTTTATGGATGTCGAGAATGCACGCCATTTTGAACAATCTTTTCAAGTGTGCTTAGGGCGTGATCGCACCGTTACGATTCAATCTTTACCAACAAAAAAAAGCAATTTACGTGTTCAAGGTTTTTGGGTCGCCCCAATTAAAAATGAAAATGGCGATATTTCATATCTTGACGTGATCGGCCAGTTAGATGTGCGTGACCAATCCATCCTACAACAAGAGCGTGATGACGCGATTTCGCTTTTAGCCTCCATTTTTGAGGTGAGTGAGATTGGTATTATTGTTAGCGATGAAAACGGGAAAATTGTTCGCGTTAATGACAGTTTCGTTCGCACCTATGGTTGGTTGCGTGACGATGTTGTCGGCAAGGATTTTACTATTCTGGTCTCTGAGGATGAGCGCGAGGCAACACGAGTTAATCATAAAAAGTTCATCAGTGTTGGGGTGCGCAGTACGGGGGATGTTAAAATATTACGCAAGGATGGTAGCGTTGCGACTTCTTTGTTTACGTCCGCGACGCTTCGTTTAAGCCAAAACCGCAAGTTTTTGGTTACAACTGTTATGGATATCACCCTACGGAAGAAGATGGAGGTGTCGCTTCGTGAGGCCAAGGAGCGCGCAGATGAAGCGAATCGCGCGAAGTCTAATTTTCTTGCAAATATGAGCCATGAGTTAAGAACACCACTTAATGCGATTATCGGTTTTTCGGAGTTGATGTTAAAAGGCACATTCGGTGATGTCGGAAATTTGAAATACGAAGAATATCTTGATGATATTCATATGAGTGCCGGGCTTCTGCTTGATATTATTAATGAAGTGCTCGATATGTCAAAAATTGAGGCAGGCCGTCTTGAGCTTGAGTCGGAAAACTTTAACGTTGAGGATGTTATACGTTCAGTTTGTCGTATGATGAGTTCTCGTGTTTTTGCCAGCAATATTGAAATTTTGCAAAATATACAAGACGACTTACCCTTAGTTCATGCAGATTATAGGTTAATTCGTCAGGCATTAATCAACCTTATCACGAATGCTGTTAAGTTCTCGCCGCAGGGCGGTGAGATTTGTGTTTCGGCGCATGTGAGTAAATTCGGAGATATTGTTGTATCCGTGACCGACCAGGGCAAGGGGATAGAAAAGGCAAAAATTCAAAAGGCGTTAGAGCCTTTCGGTCAAGTTAATGAACACCCTGAGCGTAGGGATTCGGAACAAGAAGGAACGGGCTTGGGTTTGCCGCTTGCTAAAGCGATGGTCGAGATGCATGGGGGGAAGTTTAGTTTGAATTCGAACGTAGGTGAGGGCACAAAGGTCGTCTTTACGCTTCCTTCCTCACGTTTGGTTCGAGATGATTCGGGGCATCAATCTTAATTCTTTGCTTGCTCTTACCCTTTTCAATTCATAATATATTTTTAGATTTTAATTCGTAAGCTTTTTGTGGAGGCTTTATGTCTGATTTGGAACAACGCTGTGTTCAAGCCGGTCTTAAAATGACGGGGCAACGGCGTGTTATTTTAGAGGTTTTAGGGAATTCTGAAGATCATCCTTCTGTTGAAGATGTCTATGAACGCGCGAAGAAGCTTGATCAATCAATCAGTATCGCCACTGTTTACCGAACGCTTGGTTTGCTTGATGAGTTGGATCTGGTTATTCGTCACGAATTTCAAGAGGGCTATTCCCGTTACGAAGTAAATTGGGATCATCACCATCACCTTGTTGATCTTGAGACAGGTAAGGTTATCGAGTTTCAAAATGAAGAATTAGAGAAGCTTAAGGTTAAGATCGCAGAAGAACTTGGCTACGAACTTGTTGATCATCGCCTTGAACTTTACGGCAAAAAGCTGAAGAAGAGTTAGCATGGCTTGTACTATTCCCGTTCAGGAAAATGTTAAACAGCCCGAGGACTGTCGTTGTCACGGTGCGGTCATGCGCACTTATTCCAGCTTGCTCGATGCCGGTCAGCCAAAGACGGTCGCGTTGGAGGCTGCGAAGATTGTATACGGTTACCATCATCCTGAAGATTCCAAGCCTGACCAAGAGCTTACGGTTGAGCGCTGGGTTCATGAAGGTCATATTCAATAATGGATTATGATAGTGACGCACGATTGCCTGTGCATTTGTGGATTGAGGCGCAGCTTCGCCCTCTCAATGATCGTGGTGTTTTTTACTATATAACGCAAAAAGGTGAACGTAATTCTGGTATTGTTTTGCTTAAACTCAATGGCTTGAGTGGCGTTTGTTCTCTCCTTATACAGCAACGTGATCTTGACGGAAAAATGGGGTGGATGCATGCTATGGGTAAAGAACATGTTGAAGAACGTGATGCAGACCAGTATATTCAACGCGCAATCTCTCGCGATCCTGATTTGTGGGTTATTGAGATTGAGGATCGGGAGATGAAAAACCCGTTCGAAGGTAAAGTTATTTCAGACAGCTTTTTTTGAAAGATTATATTATGAAAAAATTATTTGTACTTGGTGTTTTCTCTGTCGGCGTTATTTCACTATCAGCGTGTTCCACCATTCAGGGTGTTGGTAAGGATATTACAAAGGCTAGTCAGGCAACGGAAAGAGCAATTTCAAAATGAGTTTAGCCGAAACGGTTCAGAATAGACGAACCTTTGGTATTATTTCCCACCCTGATGCCGGTAAAACAACACTGACTGAAAAGCTGTTGCTTTTTGGCGGTGCGATTCAAATGGCCGGTATGGTTAAGGCCAAGGGTGAACGGAGGCGAGCGCGCTCTGACTGGATGAAGGTTGAGCAGGAGCGCGGTATTTCTGTTGCATCGTCTGTGATGACGTTTGAGAATGAGGGGGTTACCTACAACCTTCTTGATACGCCGGGTCACGAAGATTTCTCTGAAGATACGTATCGTACACTGACCGCAGTAGACAGTGCGATCATGGTTCTTGATTGCGCGAAAGGTATTGAGACGCAAACCTTAAAGCTGTTTGAGGTGTGTCGACTTCGCGACATTCCGATTATTACGTTCATCAATAAAATGGATCGGGACGGGCAAGACCCGTTTGATTTGCTCGATGAAGTCGAGCAGAAGCTAGCGCTTGAGGTTGTTCCTGCGAGTTGGCCGATTGGCATGGGGCGTGATTTTAAGGGGTGCTATAACCTGCTTGATGACAAGCTGGTTTTGTTTGACCGTACGAAGGGTGAGGCGCTCACCGAAGCTGTAGAGTGCAGTGGCCTTGATGACCCTAAAATTGATGAGCTTTTGCCTGCTGAACAAGCCGCGCAGTTGCGTGAGGATGTGGAGATGGTGCGTGGCGTGTTTCCTGAGTTTAGTATGGAGCGTTTTTTAAACGGTGGGATGACGCCTGTTTTCTTTGGTTCAGCGGTGAATAATTTCGGTGTGCGGGAGTTGTTAGGCGGCTTGTCTAAATTTTCACCTTCGCCGCGCGTTCAAACGACTCGTGATCGCGAAGTCATGGCGGATGAGAAGAAGGTGACTGCGTTTGTCTTTAAAATTCAGGCGAATATGGACCCGAAGCATCGTGATCGTATTGCGTTTACTCGCATTTGTTCAGGAAAGTTTCGTAAGGGGATGAAATTAAAACATGTACGCTCGGGTAAAATGCTGACGATTCACTCGCCGCAATTATTCTTGGCGCAAGACCGCGAAGTCGCCGAAGAGGCTTTTGCAGGGGATATTATCGGTCTGCCGAATTACGGTGGTCTGCGTATTGGTGATGCGCTGACCGAGGGTGAGGAGTTGGTTTTTACAGGCATTCCGAGTTTTGCGCCTGAATATATGCAGCGCGCCCGGGCGGAGGACCCACTGAAGGCTAAACATCTTGGTAAGGCTTTGGAACAGCTGGCGGAAGAAGGTGCGGCGCGTGTGTTTAAGCCTTACAGTGACCCTGATTGGGTTGTGGGGGTGGTTGGCCCTTTGCAGTTTGATGTTTTGCGTGATCGTATTCGTAGTGAATACGAAATTCCTGTGAAGTTCGAGGCGACAAGCCTGTATACTGCACGTTGGGTCACATCTGATGATGCGAAGGCACTGAAGACCTTTATCGATGAGAATCAGGTTGCCATTGCGCAAGATCATGACGGTGACCCCGTATTTATGGCGCGCAATGCGTGGCATTTACAGGATGCGGAAGATAAATACAAAGATATCTCTTTTAGCGCCACAAAATAGCAGTTTTCCTTCCTTTATGACGTAATTTTAACTTGTATGTTTGGCTGTAAAATGTGATAAACAGGACGAAATTTGTACTGTTTATTTTATTGAGGCGAAAAGCACGCATGAAGGTGTCAAAACTCGCAGATTATGGAGTTGTTATTTTAAACGCGATGGCGTTACATTCACATGATCGAATGAGTGCGAGCGCGCTAGCAGTTTTGACGAAATTACCTGAAACGACAGTCTCAAAAGTGTTGAAATTGCTTGCTAAATCTGATTTTGTGCAGGCGACGCGGGGCGCGAATGGTGGTTACGCTCTTGTGAAAGAGCCGTCTGACATCAGCGTGGAGCAGATCATTCGAGCGATTGACGGGCCGATTGTTATGGTGTCATGCGCGGAAAATGATGAGCCTGATTGCTCTTTAGCGGCAAATTGCACTGTTCGCGGGCGATGGGATCGGGTGAATGTTGCAGTGCGCAGCGCATTAGAAATGGTTAGTTTGGCGGATATGATGCCACCGACATTGTCACCACCAATACGGGAAACGAAAGAAAAGGACGAGCTTTATGGGAGCCACTGAAGAAACAATTGCTCAGGTCGAAGAATTAGCCGGCAAATATGCCGCGGGCTTTGTCACGGACATCGAAAGTGAAAAAGCGCCAAAGGGCTTGAGTGAAGACACGATCCGTTTTATTTCGGCAAAGAAAAAAGAGCCGGAATGGATGCTGGAAAAGCGTTTAAAAGCCTATCGTCATTGGTTGAAAATGCCTGAGCCGCAATGGGCGAAGGTTGAGTTTCCAGAAATTGATTATCAGGATGCGTATTATTATGCTGCGCCGAAATCATTGGACGATATGCCCGAGAGTTTGGATGATGTTGATCCTGCGCTATTGGAGACTTATGAGAAGTTGGGTATTCCATTGCGAGAGCAGGAGATATTAGCGGGTGTTAAAAATCGTACGCCTGTTGCAGTGGATGCGGTGTTTGACTCCGTATCTGTGGCGACAACTTTTAAGAAAGAGCTGGCGTCTCATGGCGTTATCTTCTGTTCCATTTCTGATGCGATTAAAGATCATCCTGAATTGATTAAAAAATATATGGGATCGGTTATTCCGTATTCTGATAATAAGCATGCATGTTTGAACTCGGCTGTTTTTACCGACGGGTCGTTTGTTTACATTCCCGAAGATGTGCGTTGCCCGATGGAATTATCGACGTATTTCCGCATTAACGAGTTGAATACAGGCCAGTTTGAGCGCACTTTGATAATCGCCGAAAAAGGCAGCTATGTGTCTTATCTTGAGGGCTGTACCGCTCCGATGCGTGATGAAAACCAGCTGCATGCGGCGATTGTGGAATTGATTGCGCACGAAGATGCGGAGATTAAATATTCCACCGTGCAAAACTGGTATCCCGGTGATGCGGAAACGGGCAAGGGCGGTATTTATAATTTCGTGACCAAGCGCGGCTTGTGCGAGGGGCGTAATTCTAAGATCAGCTGGACGCAGGTTGAAACGGGTTCGGCGATTACGTGGAAATATCCATCCTGTATTTTGAAGGGCGATGGTTCGCAGGGTGAATTTTATTCTGTCGCGATTACCAACGGGCGTCAGCAGGCCGATACAGGCACGAAAATGATCCATATCGGTAAGAACACGAAGAGCCGCATTATTTCCAAAGGGATTAGCGCGGGGAAATCGGACAATACCTATCGCGGGATGGTGAAGATTTTGCCTACGGCGGAAGGTGCGAAGAATTTCACTGTGTGTGACTCGCTTCTGATTGGTGATCAGTGCGGCGCGCATACTGTGCCTTACATTGAAAGCCGCGTGGATAGCGCGAGCCTTGGGCATGAAGCGACGACGTCTAAAATTTCTGAAGATCAGCTGTTTTATTGCATGCAGCGCGGCTTGAGTGAGGAAGAGGCGATCGCCCTGATCGTAAACGGCTTTGCCCGCGAAGTGATGCAGCATTTGCCGATGGAATTCGCCGTAGAAGCGCAGAAGCTGGTTGGCATTAGCCTGGAGGGGAGCGTTGGGTGATTTCTTATAAGTTTCTTTTAAGAACACATGTTTATCGAAATAAGAAAACGCAAGAGTTCGGCTGTCATGCCAAGATTGAGGTTGAGCTTCCCTTTTCTCCTTCTGTAGGCCTTCATATCGGTGCTGGCGGTAGAAGTAATCAGGTAACGCATGTCTCATGGGAAACAGAAGAAAATAAATTTTATTGTTTAGTTGAGGATATATATCCTGAAAGTTATGACACTAGCTTTGAAATGGTAAAAAGTATTTTAAAGGATGATGGTTGGGATCTGTCAGCAGATTTAGAAACAGGATTATATGCGGCTGATTAACTGTTATCGCATTGCTGTTTTTGTGCCGGTGGATTACCTGGAAAGGGTGATTGGCGCGGTTTGTGAAAGTGGCTTACTCAATTACGGGAATTATAAGGATGTGTTGTGGTATAGCGCGGTTGGAACGGGGCAGTTTACGCCGATTGATGGTGCGACCCCTGCACAAGGTGAGGTTAATAAGCGCGAGCGATGCGAAGAGGTGCGGTTGGAGTTTTCGATTGTGCGCGATGATGTGAATTTACATGCGTTGATTAATGATCATTTGATCCCCGCGCATCCGTGGGATGAGCCTGTGATTATTGTGCAGGAAACGCGCGAAAGCAGAACAGAGAAAAAAGGATAATCGCTTTGGAAAAGGGTTTGCTAGATTCGGGTATTCAAACATTTTGTGCGCAGCATGAGCGGTGGTTCATTGAGAATGATCTGTTGTGCGCTCGGTTCAAGTTTGACGATTTTGTGCAGGCTAGCGGTTTTGTGATGCAGGTGGCTTTACTGTCCGAGCAGCGTAATCATCACCCCTCTATCGATTGGGTTTATAACCGAGTGAAAATCGGCCTCGCCACCCATGATGCGGGGGGAGATATCACGGAAAAAGATATTGATTTGGCGCAGGCGATTGAAGGGATTGTGTGATGTATGCAGAGGAGCGCGCCCCATCATTATTTGAAAAAATGCTGCACTATGGCGTTATCGTTTTTGTGTTGCTGGTTGCCGTTGGCGCTGTTTATGCGGCGTATGCAAACTTTATTTATGTGAAGGAAAAAAATGCCGATACTTCTGCGCAGGATGAAGGATTTGAAACAGGCGTATTTGAAGAAAAACCGTTACCGGAATTTATGATTGAAAATATTAAACCAAATGAATTGGAGAAGTTAAAACAATGATTGAAATTAAGAATTTACATGCCTCGATTGAGACCGATGACGGCGATAAGCCGATTTTGAAGGGCATTGATCTCTCGATCAAACCTGGCGAGGTGCATGCGATTATGGGGCCGAACGGATCCGGTAAGTCGACCTTGTCTTATGTTCTTGCCGGTCGTGAGGAGTATGATGTTACTGATGGTTCGGTTGAGCTGGACGGCGAAGATTTGCTTGAGCTGGAGCCGGAAGAGCGTGCGGCGGCGGGCGTTTTCTTGGCGTTTCAGTACCCTGTGGAAATTCCGGGTGTGAATATGAGCACGTTCCTTAAAACGTCTATTAACGCGGTTCGTAAACAACGCGGTGAAGAGGAATTGGATGCGCTTGGTATGTTGAAATTGATCAAGGCGAAAACCAAGGAGCTTGGCATTTCGGAAGATATGATGAAGCGTGCGGTGAATGTCGGTTTCTCAGGCGGAGAGAAGAAGCGCAACGAGGTTCTGCAGATGGCGATGATGGAGCCGAAATTTTGCGTTATGGATGAAACGGATTCCGGTCTTGATATTGATGCGTTGAAAGTGGTTGCGGATGGCGTGAATGCCTTGCGCGGGCCTGATCGTTCTTTCCTTGTGATTACGCATTATCAGCGTTTGCTGGATTACATTAAGCCTGATGTTGTGCATGTCTTGGCGCGCGGGCGTATTGTGAAATCAGGCGGCCCTGAGCTCGCACATGAATTGGAAGAGAAGGGCTATGCTGAATTTATTGAGGAGGCGGCATGATTGATTTAAAAAACCTGCCAACTCCGAAGGATGAGGCTTGGAAATATACTAATCTTGGCCGTGCGCTTGGTGATTTGAAAGATGCTGCACCGCAGGATGTTGAGGAGTATGTTGTGCATGTTAAGCGCGGCGATGTTCAGACCGAACCTGTTGAGATTAACTGGACAGGAAGTGACAGAGCCGTACAGCAACCGCGGTTGAAAATTATAGTCGAGGATAATGCTGAGGTGACGGTTATTGAACGTCACACAGGTGAGGGCGCGTATTGGAAGAATATGGGCACTGAGATCACTCTTGGTGCAAATGCGCGGCTCAATCATATTCGTTTTCAGGAAGAGAGTGCGGATGCGGTGCAGACCAATCTTGTGCATATCACGATGGAGCGCGATGCTTACTTGAACAGTTTTTCTCTGAATCTCGGTGGGAAACTGACACGGCACGAAATACATGCGGTTTTGAACGGTGAGAATATTGATTGCTCGCTTAATGGTATCAATCTTTTGAAAGATTCTCAGCATGGGGATACGACAATTTTAATGGAGCATACTGCGCCACAATGTTTGTCGAACCAGTTTTATCGCACGATTTTGGATGATGCGGCGCGTGGCGTATTTCAGGGCAAGGTGCACGTGCATCAGGCGGCGCAGCAAACCGATGGGTATCAGTTGTCGAATACGTTGTTGCTATCCCCGAAGGCGGAAATGGACACGAAACCTGAGTTGGAAATCTATGCCGATGATGTGAAATGTTCTCACGGCGCAACGACGGGCCAGTTGGATGAAGAGCCTTTGTTTTATCTACGTTCACGTGGGTTGAAGGAAGCTGAGGCACGGATGTTACTGATTCAGGCATTCGTTGATGAGGTTGCGGATAAAATTAAAGATGAAGGCTTGCAGGCCGAGGTTAAAGAAAAGGCAGAAGCGTGGCTGAAGAGACAGTTGAAATAGAATATCAGTTAACAAGAGATACGTTACTGGCCTCTTATCAAGAGTGTGAGGCGATTGTGTATGATAAGTGCGGCTGGAAAGATTACTTCTTTTGTTACGTAGCACCTTTTTTGTTTGTTTGTTTTTCTGTTTTTGCAGATGATTTATTTGTATATTTAATAGGCTCTTACGATCTAGTTATTATAAATATCATTATATTTTTCATTAGTATTAGTTTCGTTATGTCTTGGATTTTCAAACCCACCAAATACGAGAGTTTTGTTGATAGGGTGCAAAGTAAAAAGGAGAATCTTTTTACGTTGCAAAATCGTTTAAATATAAGCTCTGAAATTATCGATTTTAGAAATGATGAGATTAGTACGAAGATAAAATGGTCTTGTGTTGAGAAACTTCTGAAAAGAAAAAATAACTTTTTCATAGTTTATGGTGGATGTCAGGTGCTTCCAATAGGATCGGATATATTTGATACAGAACAAGAGTTGAATGAGTTTTGTAGCTTATGCCAAAAATACTATGAGCAGAATAATTGGAGGAGAGATTATGAGCGTAGAAAACGCGATAAGAAAAAATAACTCCCCATGGCGAGATGAGTTTCCGGTTTTGCAGACACGATCGCATGGTGATAAGCCGCTCGTGTTTTTGGATAGTGCGGCGAGTGCGCAGAAGCCTAGGGCTGTGATTGATGCGATGAATGCTGTGCTGGAGGGCGGGTATTCCAATATCCATCGCGGTGTTTATGAAATTTCGCAAAATTTGTCGCAGGCGTTTGAAGATGTGCGTGGCAAGGTTGCGAAATTCATCGGCGCGGGTTCAGAGAACGAAATTGTTTTTACACGTAATTCGACGGAGAGTATTAACCTCGTCGCACAAAGTTGGGCGCGTAATGCTCTGCAGGCGGGTGATGAGATAATCATTACCGAGATGGAGCATCACGCCAATATTGTGCCGTGGCAAATTCTGGCGGAGCAAATCGGCGTAGTTATTAAGGTTATTCCGATTACGGAAGAGGGCGTTCTTGATCTGTCAAAGTTGGATGATTTGCTTTCTGATCGGACACGCTACGTTGGTGTGGTTGAAATTTCGAATGCGCTTGGCGCGGTTAATCCGATTAAAGAGATTATTACGAAAGTGCGCGCGTTTAACCCCCAGATTAAAATCTTGATTGATGGTTCACAAGGGGTGGTACACGGCCCTGTTGATGTTCAAAATATGGATTGTGATTTCTATGTTTTTACAGGACATAAACTTTATGGCCCCACCGGGATCGGGGTTTTATACGGAAAGTATGATGTGTTGCAATCGATGCCGCCATATCAGGGCGGAGGCGATATGATTGAGCGGGTGAGTTTTTCCGGCACGACATATCGCGAAGCGCCGTTTAAATTTGAAGCAGGCACTCCGCCGATTGTTGAGGTGATTGGCCTTGGTGCAGCGGTTGATTATCTCAGCGCGATTGGCATGGATAAGATTAAGGCGTATGAAGATGACTTGCTATCCTGTGCGACTGAGAAACTGACCGCGATTGAAGGTGTTACGCTGTATGGGCCGAAAGATTTGGCACAAAAGGCGGGTGTTTTGAGTTTTTCAATGGATGGTATTCATACGAGCGATATTGCTATGATTCTCGATCAATGCGGGGTTGCTGTGCGGAATGGTCATCATTGCGCCATGCCGTTAATGGAGGCCCTCGGCGTTGAGGGCACAGTGCGCGCGTCGATTGCGATGTATACGGATAGGTCTGATATTGATGCGTTTATCACCGCGCTGCATAAGGTGAAGGAGTTGTTTGGATGAGTGAAAAACCTAAAGAAGAAACTCAAGAAGAGAATTACGACCATTTGACGCAGCCGCCGCATATTGAGGTGCCGCGTGAGCATGATTTATGGCCGCAAATCGAGAAGGTGTTGAAGGAAATTTATGACCCTGAAATTCCTGTGAATATTTATGAGTTGGGGCTGATTTATAAGGTTGTGATTTTGCCTGAAGAGCAAGGTGTTTCTGATGTTAAAGTTGATATGTCTCTAACCTCTCCCGCTTGCCCTGTTGCACAGGAGATGCCCGGTTGGGTGCAATCTGCTATAATGCCTCTTGAAGGTATTGGCGGTGTTGAGGTGGAGATTGTTTGGGAGCCGCAATGGAATCCGTCTTTAATGGCAGAGACGGCGAAGATGCAACTGAATATGTTTGGAGGATTTTAACATGGTTGATTCACCGATTAAAATTACGGAAAAAGCCGCTGAACAAATTAATGCGTTGATGAAAGATGCGCCTGATGATGCGGCTGGTTTGCGCCTTACGATTAAGGCGACAGGATGTTCCGGTAATAGCTATAAGATGGAATATGCGAAGACCGATGATAATTTTTCTAAAGATGAGAAGTTTGAAGAAAACGGTGCATCTGTTTTTATTCCGAAACTCTACTCTTGGATGTTGTTCGGCACGACAATTGATTATATAACCGATGAATTAGGTAATACGCGGTTCGACTTTATCAACCCGAATGAGGTTGGGCGATGCGGTTGCGGTGAAAGTTTTCAGGTTGGCGGTGCTTTGCCGCAACGATAGAGTTTTTGAGGAGAGTAAAAAATGGCAGGTGATTTGTTTAAGGGGACGTTGATGTCTCTATACGACACTACGGACGGATCGTGGACAAATGTTCCAAAGGCGGATGGCTTTTGTGAATTTATCAGCCCATTAGATGGCGCAAAAATTACAACAACCAATACGGAATTGTTTCAAAAACCTTTGCCATTTTATAAGGACACAAACCTTATTTTGGTGAAGACGTTTGCGCATGGCAATCAGGACGGTGATTTTTATTTCTTTATTCATAGCGGTAGTGAATATGTTCAGCTTCGCGGTGATGCACGTTCTATTCATGAATTCAACGAAGACAATGGCTTGTTTTTAAATCAAGAGAATGCGTTTGATTACGTGAAGTTTCTTTATGCGTTTGCTTGGAATGATGAAGGTCTTGCGACTTGGGTTATTGAGGGCGCGAATTCCGAATATATTAAGGATCTTAGCCCGTATGAAGCGTCTCGCCATATTCGTAAGTATGACGGCTCATACATTTCTGAGACAGAATCTTTAGAAAAATATACCGTTCAGACGCGTGCGCTTGTCGGGCAGGATTTGTTTGATTTGACGTTAGAGCTTGATGTGGATGGCTACTGTGACGTTGTTAAGGACAAATTTGTCGGCGTTATCTAAGGTTAAAGGCCGATTTCACTCAGTGCAGTTTCAATAATTTGAGCGTTTGCGCCATCCTGATGCGGTAGGGTGCTGAGGAGTTGTCGCCATTTTTTCGCGCCCTTTTGTTTGTGGAACAGGCCTGTCATATGGCGCGTGATTGATTTAACGGGCGTGTCGTATTTTTCCATCTGCCCTTCAATGTAAGGAATCATGGTACGCGCAATTTCGGCGCGTGATTTCACTTTTGTTTTGAAAATGTTTTCTTCCAGTTCAGCCAAAATGTAAGGGTTTTGGTATGCCTCGCGGCCAATCATAACGCTGTCGAAATTCTTCAGGTGATTTTGTACCGCTGTAACATCTTTGATTTCGCCGTTTATGCCTATTGGAATATCGGGATGTTTTTTCTTAATCTCCAGCACGCGGTCATAGTGAATGGGTGGCTTGGTTCTGTTTTCTTTCGGACTTAGGCCGCTCAGCCAGGCTTTACGTGCGTGAATGATGATCGCATCACTTCCTGCGTTTTTTACTGACGTGACGAAGCAGTCAAGGAATTCAAAATCATCTTGTTCATCGATTCCAATGCGGCATTTTACGGTTACAGGAATATTTACGGCGTTTTTCATCGCCGTCACACAATCAGCGACGCGATCAGGGTGTTCCATTAATATTGCACCGATCATGCCTTTTTGTACGCGATCAGACGGGCAGCCGCAGTTGAGGTTGATTTCGCTATAGCCAGCGTCCTCACCCATTTTTGCGCATTGTGCCAAATCTTCGGGGTTTGATCCGCCGAGCTGTAGTGCAAGAGGGTATTCTTCGGGGCTATGGCGGAGAAAACGTTCGCGGTCTCCGTGTAGTAGTGCGCCTGTTGTGACCATTTCCGTGTAGAGCACCACATTCGGGCTGATCAAGCGATGGAAATAACGGCAATGACGATCTGTCCAATCCATCATTGGAGCAACGGAGAACGGCCTGATGCTTTTATTTTCTTGCGTCATGGGGCGTTTTTTATCATAAATAAGGCGTGATGTTCTTCAAAAAACTTCTCTTTTTTCTTTTTATTGTTCTTTTTTCTATGAATTTTGGTGTTCATGGGAACGCTATTGATTTGCCTGAAGAGAAGAAGGCGATTTTTAACCCGACGGGGCTGAAGTTGCCGCGGTTTGTTTCTTTGGCAAAGGAAGAAGCGAATATCCGTACGGGGCCAGGACAGAAATATCCCGTAAAATGGGTGATGAAGCAAAAGTCTCTGCCCGTTGAAATTATCCTGGAATTTGAGAATTGGCGTAAAATTCGTGACTTTGAAGGGCAAGAGGGGTGGATTTTTCATGCTCTTTTATCCGGGCGGCGCACGGCCTTAATTGCTTCGGAAGGCATGGTTGATGCGTATGCTTACAGACCCCAAAAAAACGATTCTAAGCCGCGTGTTTCCATGCGTTTGGCGCCATTAACGCTTGTCAAAATTTCAGAATGCCTTGAGGGGTGGTGTCAGGTTCGTGCAGAAAAATTATCTGGCTGGATTGAAATAAAATCACTTTGGGGTGTTTACGAACACGAAAATATTGATTAGAATCATAAATATAGTGATCGTTGTTCGTGTAGGCGGTTTCGGTTTCTATTCCTTCCTTTTCCTTATTCTCACGATTTAAGGCTCTAATAAAAAATGTTTGCTCTGACCAATAAGCCTGAAATGGGTTCCCGTTTCTACTCCGCACTGATTCAACTTGCTGCTGATCATGAGCAAGGTGTTGATGGTATGAAAGTGATTCAGCACATGGCTGGTGTGTTGGTGGAGACATATTTTACATTTGAAGATCCTGATTGCGCGATGGAGGCTAGTTTTAAAAAGCTATCCTCTCTTTTAATGTGTTCTCCTGCTGAAGGGATGCTTGCACCTTATGCTCTGCCACCGGCTCAAATTATTGATCATGAGACCGAGCGTGGTCGTTTGGCAGCGCGTGTGTTTTTTGAAGAGTGGATGGATTGTAATTTTGAGCTTCACGATCTTATTCTCACTGTTTTCCATCATGTTATTGTTGGCTGGGAAGATATGGGGGTTCCAAGAGAGGAGACATTCAGGCTTCTGTTGGAGTGTGTAAAGAAATGCATGGCGTTTGAAATTGCTGCGCAGGAATTGTGTGATATTTCTATTGATCAGAAAATCGGGCGTAATGGCTGGACGATTGGCGATTGTATTTCTGCCTTAAGTGGTGTCGCAGGGCGCAGGCTTGCGATTTCAATCGGCTCTTCTGATTCTTGTGATTTGTTCCGTGGTTGTGATTTGCCTGATAATTTAGACCGTGTGGTTTATTCTATGACTCAGGAGGCTGTGCGTCTTGGTGTTCCTGCGGGCAGTGATTGGCGTTTTGGACTGGCTGCAAATGACACGCCGATTAATGCGCCTGTTGATTTAATTCGCGAGTTAGAGCCTGTTTGTTTGCGATTTTTCCGAGCAATACAGCTTTCGGGGCCTTACGATCAGTCTGTTGCCTGCGCAAAGGCAGCGGGGCGCATGATTGCGGTTGCCTCGGGCGGTGAGTTGCCTGAGATTGAGCCAGCAATTGCGAAGCCACTTGCCTTATCTGCCATGACAGAAAGCTATAAATATGTTTGCCTCGATTTTGATATGGTCTCTTATTAAGCATATTAAAGAGAAATCGGGGTTGCCCCCACGTTGAGAAGTTCGTATAAAACTGTTTGTACTACACGAAAAACAGTGAGCGGATATGACCTTCGAACCTAAATCCAGTTACTCCTACGATGATATAATT